>NZ_JBEPTK010000003.1 GCF_040549485.1 Constrictibacter sp. MBR-5 | reverse complement strand
GGCCGGTGGGCAGTCTGATCAACGTCACCAGCAGGGGGTCATTTTTGAACGCCGATACCCCCGCCAAGGGGGTCAAACTTGCACGCCGAAACACACGGCGCTGCCTACGGGCATTTCTGGGGAGCGCTCTATGTCGCCGTTGGTTCCGAAGCGGGCGCGCTGATCGCCTTCGGCATTTCCCGCCTCATCGGGTATGACGCACTCAGGGCATGGCTCGGCGCACGACTGCCCACAAGCACGCTGCACCGTTTCGGAGCGTCGCAAAACACCTTGATGGCCGTCGTATTCGCGACGCGACTGATGCCGTTTCTGTCCTTCGACATCATCAGCTACGCCGCCGGTCTGACGCCGCTCAGAACCTGGCGCTTCGCCGTCGCGACCTTCCTCGGCATTATTCCAGCGAGCTTTCTGCTGGCGCATTTCGGCGACGAGATCGCCTCCGGCGACTGGCGGCGTGCCGGCATCACCGTCTTGGTGCTCGGGTTCATCACGCTGCTGCCCGTCGGATGGAAAGTTATCTCGGCGCGCTGCCGATCGGCGTTGAAGCGCTTGTTGAGCGCCGGACAGGTGACAGACGTTACAGCGCGGGAGACCGCCAGCCGTACTCGGCCACAGGAAAGCTCGCAAAAAGGAGAGACATGATGATGGAAGGATACGAGGGAATGTGGGGCATGGGCGCCATGGGGCTGGTCTGGATACTGATCCTGCTGTTCGTGGTCCTCGGCATTGCCGCTTTCGCAAAGTACCTGATGTCGAAGAGGTAGCTACGGCCTTTCACTCCTCGTGGGCGATGCCGCTCCCTCCATCCGCTCGCAGTTCCGTTCATGCCCTGCGAGCCTGTCCAGAGCGGCGGCATCTTCCTCTTCTTGCTCCCAGCCGTTCCGCATGCTCCGTGCGGGCGTGCCTTACACCTCCTACTCCGACATTGTTGCGGCCACAGAAGCCGAGCATCGAAGCTCGCCGCTTCGAAGCGACGCCACCGGTGTAAGGCGTTCGTAGGCTGGGCGTCTGAAGGATAGGAGGTGGACGATGACTGGCGACGATCCGGACGACCGCTTAAGCGCCGACGATGACCGCGACGCGGCAAATAAGGCGGCTGATGCTGCCGTGCGTCGGGCGCTCGTGGAGAGCCGTCGGCAGATCCTGAACTTTCTGCAACGGCGACTGGGCAGCTCCGAAGCCGCAGAGGACGTCTTGCAGGCATTCATGCTGCGGGCAATCGAGCGATCGACCCAGTTGCGTGACGTGCGGTCGGTCCGTGGCTGGCTGAGCCGGATCCTCGCCACGACCATCGTCGACCATCAGCGTCGCTCCACCAGGCGGCGGCAGCGGGAGGCGGTGATGCATCCGAATGACATTGAAGCTTTGGAGATCGAGGCTGACGAGGAACTCGACGAGGCGGTGTGCAACTGTCTCTACAAGCTCCTGCCCACGCTCAAGCCGGACTACGCCGAGGTGATCTGGCGCGTGGACCTGTTGGGAGAGCCGCGGGACCGGGTCGCGGCGAGCCTCGGCGTCACCTTGAACAACGTCACGGTAAGGCTCCATCGCGGCCGCCAGGCGCTGAAGAAGCGGCTGGAGGAGATGTGCCTGACCTGCCCGATCCACGGCTTCCTCGACTGCCGCTGCGAAGAGGCCGAACGTGCACGACGGCGCCGCGAGAGGCTGACGGACAACAATGAACTGTAATGCCGGGTACGTCGTCGCGTCTTTAGGATTGAAGGGCGGTCCGGCCGCGATCGAGGCGCGGACGCATGTGAAAGGATGATGGCGATGCACAAAGATACAAAGGTTTCGAACGTCGATTCGGCGACTCGGGCCGAGGGTTCCTGCTGCGGTCATGGAGAGCCCTCGCCAGCCCACTCGGCAAAGCCCTCGACTGCAATGCCCTCGGCCGCACCCGAACAGTCTTCGGCGGACCAGCGGGCGAAGACGCGAGAGGCGGCGCAAGGCAAGTCGAAGGGCTGCTGCTGCGGCAGCTGAGATCCAGGGATCAGGCAGAAGACAGGTGCCGCTCGTCGCGGCGCCTGTCGATCTACGATGCATCATGAGCCGCGGGTCCTGGGAGGTTGGTGTTGAGCACGGTAACACTTGAGGTGGGCGGCCTCTTCGAAGAGCTCGATCATCTCGGCGTCGAGAAGCAGTTGAGCGCCGAGAAGGGTGTTCGTCGGGCCTCGGCGAACCCTGCCTCCGGCAGCGTCACCGTCGATTACGACGAGACAATCACGAGCGTCGAGAGGCTGCGGCGCAAGGTGAACTCTTGCGGCTTTCGCTGCCGCGGGAGCGTGACGCCGCGGCATGTGTGCGAGCCGGCGGCGCCAGCGGAGGTGAGGCCCGCGCCGACGAGCCACCGGGGCCACGGCGGAGGAACGCCGGCGCAGGACGAGATGGCGCACGAGATGGGCCATGGGTCGGGCATGGACATGGCCGACATGGTGCGCGACATGCGCAACCGTTTCTGGATCGCGCTGGCCTTCACGATCCCGATCTTCATCTATTCGCCGATGGGCGGGATGTTCACCCCGCCGGCGCCACCCTTCGGATTGAACCTCGATCTGTGGCTGTTCTTTCTCGGCAGCATTGCGATCGTCTATCCGAGCTGGCCGTTCTTCACCGCCGCCTGGCGGGCGCTCAGGAACGGGGTTCTCAACATGGCGGTGCTGGTCGTGCTGTCGGTCGGCACCGGCTACGTCTTCAGCGTCGGCTCCACATTCTTCTTCCCGGGCGTGCAGTTCTATGAGGCGGTGGCGGTGCTGCTCGTCTTCATCCTGCTCGGCCACTGGCTGGAGATGCGGGCGCGCGCCGGCGCCTCGGCGGCGATCCGGGCGCTGCTCGATCTCGCTCCGCCGATGGCGACCGTGGTGCGGGACGGGCGCGAGATCGAGGTGCCGACCGCCGAGGTGGAAGCCGGCGAGACCGTGATCATCCGGCCCGGCAACAAGATTCCGGTCGACGGGGAAGTGGTCGAGGGGGAATCGCTGGTCGATGAATCCATGCTGACCGGCGAGTCGATGCCGGTGAACAAGGGGCCGGGCGACCAGGTCATCGGCGCCACCATCAACAAGAGCGGCAGCTTCCGCTACCGCGCGACCAAGGTCGGCGCAGACACTGCGCTGGCTCAGATCGTGAAGCTGGTGCAGGAGGCACAAAACTCCAAGGCGCCGGCGCAGCTCCTCGCCGACCGGGCCTCGCAATGGCTGGTGCTGATCGCCATCCTGATCGGACTCGCGACCTTCGCGGTCTGGTTCTGGTGGATCGGCTCGCCGTTGCTGTTCGCCCTCACCCTGACGATCACCGTCTTCGTCATCGCCTGCCCGGACGCGCTCGGGCTGGCGACACCGATGGCCGTCATGGTCGGCACCGGGCTCGGCGCCACGCACGGCATCCTGTTCAAGAACGCAGGCGCACTCGAGGACGCGACCAAGCTCGATGTCATCGTCTTCGACAAGACCGGCACGCTGACCATGGGCCAACCGCGCGTCGTCGAGGTCGTCGCGGCCGCAGGCCGGACGGAGGACGAGGTTCTGTGGACGGCGGCAGCGGTCGAGCGCGGCTCCGACCACCCGCTCGCTTTGGCGATCGTAGAGCGGGCCGAGGGGTTCGACGTGCCGGAGACGCGCGCCTTCCTCAATCTGGAGGGCAAGGGCGCGCGAGCCGAGATTGAAGGCGAGACGGTGTTCCTCGGCAACCGCCGGCTCATGAATGAAGAGAAGATCGAGCTCGGCGCGCTCGCGGAGGAAGCGGAGCGGCTCAAGGGCGCCGGTCGCACGGTGGTGCATGTCGCCCGCGGCGGCCGCATCCTCGGCCTCGTCGCCATCGCCGACGCGCCACGCCCGAGCGCCAAGGCGGCGGTCACCAAGCTGCGTGAGCGCGGCGTCGAAGTGGCGATGCTGACCGGCGACAATGAGGGCACCGCCAAGCGTATCGCGTCAGAGCTCGGCATCGAGATCGTGCTCGCCGACGTACTGCCGGGCCAGAAGGCCGACAAAGTCAAGGAGCTGCAGGCCCAGGGCAAGCGGGTCGGCATGGTCGGCGACGGCGTGAACGACGCGCCGGCGCTGACCCAGGCGGACGTCGGCTTCGCCATCGGCGCCGGCACCGACGTCGCGATGGAGAGCGCCGACGTCGTGCTGATGAGGAGCGACCCCTACGACATCGTCGGCGCGATCGAGCTGTCGCGCGCGACCTTGCGCAAGATGCATCAGAACCTGTTTTGGGCGGTCGCCTACAACGTCGTCGCCTTTCCGATGGCCGCCGGTGTGTTCTATCCCCTCGTCGTCAGCCCCGAGGTCGCGGCGCTCGCCATGTCGGGCAGCTCGGCGCTGGTCGCGGTCAACGCCCTGCTACTCAAGCGCACGCGATTGGAGGGCATTGATCGCGGCGGGCCCGACGCGGCGGTAAGTGCCCGCCCTGCGGAGGCGGTCGGATGAGCTGCCGGGACGGGGCGACGATCTTCAGATTGCGCAGCGACGCTGCGGGCAGCGTGGGAGGATAGCATGGATCATGGAGAGAACCGGCGCGGATTCTTCGCCTCGCGCGCAAACATGGTCCTGCTGGTCTTCCTCGCCGTGGGCGGCTTCTACCTCGTCTCCGAACACTGGGCGCACCTTATCGGTGTCGGGCCGCTGCTGCTCCTCCTCGGTCTCTGCATTGGCATGCATTTCTTCATGCATGGGGGTCATGGGGGTCACGGGTCTGGCAGCGACGAAAACGGCCCTCCGCCGGGAGGCGGCCGGGAACCCGGCGACCATCGCCACTGAACCTACGGAACGGACGTATTGCGATGACCGAAAGCGCCCCCGCCTACGGCCTCTGGTTCCTGGTCGTATTGAACTCGGCGATCTTCATCCTCTTTGCCTTCAGCTTCTTCAAGCCGAGGACGGGCCGCGACTGGCGCTCCTTCGGCGCATTCAGCGCTTTCCTGGTGGCGCTGTTCACGGAGATGTACGGCTTCCCGCTGACCATCTACCTGCTCTCGGGCTGGTTGCAGAGCAACTATCCTGGCGTGGACTGGCTATCGCACGATGCCGGGCATCTCCTCGAGATGCTGTTCGGCTGGGAGGCCAACCCGCATTTCGGTCCGTTCCACCTGCTGAGCTTTGCTTTCATCGGCGGCGGCTTCGTGCTGATCTCGGCCGGCTGGAAGGTGCTCTATGATGCGCAGCGCCGCCGCACGCTCGCGACAACCGGCGCCTATGCCTATGTGCGCCACCCGCAATATGTCGGCTTCATCCTCGTTATGTTCGGCTTCCTGCTGCAATGGCCGACGCTGCTGACGCTCGCGATGTTCCCGGTGCTCGTCTTCATGTATGTGCGCCTGGCGAAGGGCGAGGAGCGGGCGGCGCTGGCCGAGTTGGGTGAGGACTACCGCCGCTACATGGCCGACGTGCCCGGGTTCATCCCGAGGCTGGGCCGACTGTCGGCGCGGAGGCCGTCGTGAGCCTCCGCGGCCTTGCGCACGCATCGGGGCCTCGTCGGGAGACGGAGGCGGCGCCGCGGCACGGTTCCGGCCCGGCGGAGGCCGAACGCGACGAGCCGGGCGTAGCCGCGCCGTGGGAGATCCGGCTCGCCTGGCTGCTGCGCGCCCTCATCCTGGCGACGGGCGCCTTCCACCTTCTGGAGGGTGCGGTTCTCTATGGGCTTCTCTGTTTCGGCGCGCTCGCGCTCATCCTCGCGCCTTCCTTCCTCGCGCGCTCGAGCAGGCTGAGCATCCCCGTCGAGATCGAACTGTTCGTCCTCTGGTGGCTGGTCACCGACATGACGCTTGGCCGATTTCTCGATCTCTACGGAACGCTGCCGTTTTATGACAAGCTGATCCACTTCGGAAACTCTGGCCTGCTGGCGATCATCTCGTTCCTGGCGATCTATGCGCTGAGAATGACCTGTCGAATACGGACTGGCTTCGTCCTGAACCTCACTGCGATCTTCCTGCTGACCCTCGGCGCGGGGGCGCTCTGGGAGATCGCCGAATTCGGGGCGGACGCCACCCTGGGCGCCGGTTCGCAGGGATCGCCTGTGATGGAGGCGCTCGATGATACCATGTGGGATCTGATCGTGGACGGGCTGGGCGGCCTTCTCGGCGGCCTTTTCGGCGCCCTTTACATGCGGCGTTCGAAGCGCAGCCTCGCGCGCTGGAACCGCTTCGCGGAACGGATCGGCTCCGCATGAGGGCGAAGGAGAGCACCATCCGGGGATGCGAGCTACGCCACGCGGCCAACTGCGGCCGAAGCCAGGGATCGACCCTGCCGGGCGCGGGAGAACTGGAGGAGATGATCGCTTTCGGAGGATTCCCCGCCGCTTCGGCGGCGGGGCGCGCGGCGCTGGCCGCGTTCGGTGACGGCCACCGCCGCTACATGGCTGAGGTTCCAGCTGTTATTCCGACACTATCCGTTCTCGCCGGCAGCGCATCGCGCGCCGGCACACAGCATTGGTGAAACCGGTCCATGAAACGCGAGCATCAGATCAGTTTCTGGTACGTCATCGCCGCCACCCTCGCGGTGATCTGGATCCAGCAACTGCTGTTCCAGCCGACTCACATCGAGACGATCCCCTACAACGAGTTCCAGCAGCTCGTTGACGAGGGCAAGGTCACCGACCTCGTCATAGGCCCGGACCGGATCACCGGCACCTATACGGCGCCGGTGGGCCAGGCCGAAGCGCAGGAGGGCCAGCCGCAGCATTTCGCGGTGGAGCGCGTGCCTAAGGATCTGGCGGATTCCCTCGCCAGCAAGGGGATCACCTTCTCCGGCGAGCCCGGTCCCGGCCTTCTACAGAGCGTCGCGAGCTGGCTCATGCCGATGCTCCTCTTCCTCCTGCTCTGGATGTTCCTGGTTCGGCCGATGGCGATGGGGCAAGGGGGCGGTCTGATGGCCATCGGCAAGTCCAAGGCCAAGGTGTATGTCGAGAAGGACACCAAGGTGACTTTCGCCGACGTGGCCGGTGTAGACGAAGCGAAGGACGAGCTGCGGGAGATCGTCGCCTTCCTCAAGGACCCCCTGGGCTACGGCCGGCTCGGCGCGCGCATGCCGAAGGGGGTGCTGCTCGTGGGACCGCCGGGGACCGGCAAGACCCTGCTCGCGCGGGCGGTGGCGGGCGAAGCCGGCGTGCGCTTCTTCTCGATCTCGGGCTCCGAGTTCGTCGAAATGTTCGTCGGCGTCGGCGCCGCCCGCGTCCGCGACCTGTTCGAGCAGGCGCGCAAGCAGGCTCCGGCCATCATCTTCATCGACGAGCTCGACGCGCTCGGGCGCGCCCGCGGCGCGATGCTGCCGGGTGGCGGCCACGACGAGAAGGAGCAGACGCTCAACCAACTCCTCACTGAGATGGACGGCTTCGACCCGAGCGTCGGCACCGTCCTGCTGGCGGCGACGAACCGCCCGGAGGTGCTCGATCCGGCCTTGCTGCGCGCCGGCCGCTTCGATCGCCAGGTGCTCGTCGACCGGCCGGACAAGCAGGGCCGCGTCGCGATCCTGAGGGTCCACCTGGAAAAGGTGAAGCTGGCGCCGGACCTGCCGGTCGAGGACCTGGCGGCGCTCACGCCGGGCTTCACCGGCGCCGACCTTGCGAATCTGGTCAACGAGGCGGCGCTGCTGGCGACGCGCCGCAATGCCGAGAGCATCGGCTTCGAGGACTTCACGTTGGCGATCGAGCGCATCGTCGCCGGCCTCGAGAAGAAGAACCGCCTTCTGAACCCGCACGAGCGGGACGTCGTCGCCCATCACGAGATGGGGCATGCCCTGGTCGCGATGGCTCTGCCGGGCGTCGATCCGGTGCAGAAGGTGTCGATTATCCCGCGCGGCGTCGCGGCGCTCGGCTACACCATCCAGCGTCCGCTCGAGGACCGCTTTCTGATGGACCGGAAGGAGTTGATGAACCGCATGGCCGTCCTCCTCGGCGGGCGAGCAGCGGAGAGCCTCGTCTACGACGAAGTCTCGACGGGGGCGGCCGACGACCTCGTCAAGGCCACCGAGATCGCGCGGAGCATGGTGGCGCGGTTCGGCATGGACCCGAAACTGGGGCAGGTCGCGTACGAGACGGACGCCGCGCCCTTTCTCGGCGGGCCGGGCGGAGCGAGCTGGCAGCCGCGGCGCTACGGCGAGGAAACGGCCTCGGGGATCGATGCCGCCGTGCGCGAACTGGTGGAGACGGCGTTCCTGCGCGCCGTGTCGATCCTTTCGACGAACCGCGACCTGCTTGGTCGTGCGGCGCAGAACCTGTTGAACCAGGAAACGCTTTCGTCCGAAGACCTTGAGACGATCGACCGATCTGTCGCCCGCGATGCGGGCGGCTGGACTGCCGCCCCGCCGGGCGTCGGCCTGGCCGCCGCCACTGCTGTCCAGCGCGGATGATGACACCGGGTCCAGAGTGAGCCGGAAGCGAAACCTGCAGAGGCACGGGTAAGCTTCCGCCTGCCTTGAGCATGAAGGGGGACTCCGGGGCCGCGGAAGCGCTTCACGAGCGACCAGAAGGACGGCACCGAATCTGCGCGAGGTTCCGCTGTAAGGACTTCGAAGCTTCCGCGTCTTTTCAGGATAACGACGCCTGTTCACTACGGGCAGGTGCGAAGAACGTCTTCGTGGGTGCTGATGCTCCGGTGCGCGTTCGTTGCCGGGCAAACCGGCATCGCTGGCAAAGGCATGGTTCCTCAGAGAGGAGGTCACGGAATGGAGGTAACAGATCCGGCCTGCGGGAAGACAGTTGATCTCGGAGAGGCCGAGCCGGTCGAGCATCGCGGCTGGGCATATTTCTTCTGCTCCGCCGCTTGCCGCGCCGCATTCCTGGCCGCGCCAGACCGCTATGCCGCGTCGCGTTATGAGCGAGCCCCACCCCATGGCGAAGCCGGGAAGCCATCTCGACCTGCGCAGTGATCGCGCGGAAGACACAATCAGGTCCGCGGAAGTGAAAAAAAATGGCCACTCAGCCCCAGACAGATCTTCCGGCCGCGTATCCCGAGGGAGCCGCCTGCTCTCCCTTGCCCTTCCTCTCTCGACTTCTTACCGAGGTTATCCGGACCGGCCGGTTGACGGTGATCGATGCGGCCGGCCGGGTCCACCCCTTTGGCCCTGGCGAAAGCGGTCCAGACGTCTCGGTCAGACTTCACGATCCGCTGTTGCCGATGCGTATCCTTCTTCGCCCGTCGCTGGCCCTGGGCGAAGCCTACATGGATGGTACGATTACGATCGAGCAAGGGACGCTGCGAGACCTCCTCCACCTTTGCACCAGCAATCTCGAAGCCCTCGGCCGGCATCCGATCGGCGCGGTTCGGGGCGAGCTCGATCGCATGCTGCGCAGGCTTCAGCAGGACAATCGCCTCGGGCGGGCGCGCGCCAACATCGCGCATCACTATGATCTGTCGGGCGCGCTCTACGATCTGTTCCTCGACCGCGACCGTCAGTATTCATGTGCCTATTTCCACACCGGCGCCGAGACGCTCGAGGAAGCGCAGGAGAAAAAGAAGCGCCACATCATGGCGAAGCTCCTGCTCGAGCCCGGCATGCGCGTGCTGGACGTCGGCTCGGGCTGGGGCGGGCTCGCACTGGAGATGGCGCAGACGGCTAGGGTGGACGTCACCGGTCTCACGCTGTCGCAGGAGCAGCTCTCCGTCGCGAACGAGCGTGCAGTCGCCGCGGGCCTGTCCTCCCATGTGCGCTTTGCCCTGCGTGATTACCGGGAGGAGCAGGGAAGCTATGACCGGATCGTCTCCGTCGGCATGTTCGAGCATGTCGGGGTGGCGCACTACCGCACCTATTTCGACACGCTGCGCAACCGCCTGAACCCGGACGGCATCGCCCTCGTGCATGCGATCGGACGGGCCGATCCGCCCGGCTCCACCGATCCTTGGCTGCGCAAGTACATCTTTCCGGGCGGCTATTGCCCTGCGCTGTCGGAGGTCCTGGCGGCCGTCGAGCGCTCGGGACTTTGGGTCACCGACATCGAGATCCTGCGGCTGCATTATGCGGAGACGCTGCGGCACTGGCTCGAGCGCTTCCAGGCCAACCGCGACCGCGCGCAAGCCATCTACGACGAGCGCTTCTGTCGCATGTGGGAGTTCTACCTGGCGGTCTGCGAGGCCGCGTTCCGCAACGGCCCGATGATGGTGTTCCAGCTCCAGCTCGTGCGCCGACGCGACGCAGTGCCACTGACGCGCGACTACATCGCCGACCGGGAGCGCCGGGACGTCATGGCGGAGGACGTCCCGGCATGAGGACCGCCCCGAATGCCCCGGAGCCAACGAAGAGTTTCCACGCTCACCTGAGGAGAAAGACATGAACACAAGCAGCAAGACCCGCGTCGCCGTCAACGGCTACGGCGTGATCGGCAAGCGCGTCGCCGATGCAGTGGCCCAACAGGAGGACATGGAGCTGGCCGGCGTGTCGGACATCAGTGCCGACTGGCGGGCGCGAATGGTGACGCAGAAGGGCTTCCGGCTCTACGGCGCCGCGAGCGAGCAAGCACAGGCGATGCGCGATGCCGGGCTGGATGTCGCCGGCACCCTCGACGACCTTCTCGGCGCTTCGGATGTGGTCGTCGATTGCACGCCGAAGCGCGTGGCGGCGAAGAACGTCGAGCTCTACCGCCAGAAGGGCATGAAGTTCATCGTCCAGGGTGGTGAAAAGCACGAAGTGACTGGCCACTCCTTCGTCGCCGAGGCCAGCTATGAGAGCGCGCTGGGCCGGGACAGCACGCGCGTCGTCTCCTGCAACACCACTTCGATCGTGCGCACCCTCACGGCGCTGAAGCATGCCGGGCTGCTGCGCCGGGCGCGCGGCACGCTGCTGCGCCGCGCCACCGACCCATGGGAGAGCCATCTGGGCGGCATCATGAACACGCTGGTGCCCGAGCCCGAGATCCCGAGCCACCAGGGGCCCGACGCCCAGAGCGTCGATCCCGACCTCGACGTCATCACCATGGCCGTGAAGGTGCCGGAGACGCTGGCGCACCTGCACTACTGGGCGGTGCAGCTGACGCGGCCAGCCGACAAGGAGGAGGTGCTGGACGCCTTCCGCGCGTCGCCGCGCATCGCGCTGATCCGCATGGCGGACGGGCTGACGGCGATCAACGCGGTCAAGGAGCTGATGGCCGATCTCGGCCGCCCGCACGACAACCTCTACGAGGTGGCGCTCTGGGCCGACATGCTGAAGGTGCAAGACGACGAGCTCTTCTACGGCTACATGGTCGACAACCAGGCGATCGTCATTCCCGAGACGGTGGATGCGATCCGGGCTCTGGTCGGGCAGGTGCGCGATCCTCACGAATCTATTGCCAAGACGAACGCCGCCCTGGGGATCGGCGCGGTCGTCGATGCGCTGGGAGGACGATGATGATGCAGACGAAGGACATCATGACGACGCCCGTCGTCTCGGTCGCGCCGGAGACCGGCGTGTCGGACGTGGCGCGGCTTCTACTCGAACGGCACGTCAGCGCCGTACCGGTGATCGATAGCGCCGGCAGGCTGGTCGGGATGGTGAGCGAAGGCGACTTCCTGCGTCGCGCGGAAGACGGCAGCCATCGGCACGGCTCCTGGTGGCTGCGGCTTTTCGCGGGATCCGGCGAGAACGCGGCGGACTACGTGAAGACGCATGGCCGCTCCGCCGCCGACGTCATGACCCGCGACGTGGTCACCGTCACGGAGGACATGCCGGCGGGCGACGTCGCCCATCTCCTGGAGACCAAGCGGATCAAGCGCGTGCCGGTCCTGCGCAACGGAAAGGTCGTCGGTATCGTCAGCCGCGCCGACCTGCTGCGCGGCCTTGCGGCGCAACGCCATGCTCCGGCCGACATCGCGTCCGTCGAGGACGAGACGATCCGAAAGCAGATCCTCGAAGAAATACAGGCGGCCGACTGGGCGCCGACCTACGGCGTAAGCGTCATCGTCGTGCAGGGCGTCGTCCAGATCTGGGGATTCGTGGATTCGCAGGAACAGGGCGAAGCACTTCGAGTCGCTGCCGAGAACGTGCCCGGCGTGAAGGGCGTGGAGCTGAACGTCAGTAGCGTTCCAGCGTATGGATGGGAATGAGAGAACCGGTCTCCGGCTGAGGGAGCCAAGCAATGTCGCCGATTGACCCCTTTCTCCCGCGCAGGAGGATCGCCTATTTCTCGATGGAGATCGCCCTTCGTCCGGAAATGCATACCTATTCCGGCGGGCTTGGCGTGCTCGCCGGCGACACCGCCCGGTCGTGCGCCGACCTCGAACTGCCGATGGTCTTCCTGACCCTCGCCAGCCGGGAGGGTTATCTGCGCCAAGAGATCGATGGCGACGGCCGGCAGGTCGATCACGCCGATCCGTGGGATTTGGCGGATTGGGCGACACCGCTCGACGCCATGGTGGCCGTTCGGATCGAAGGGCGTGCGGTTTGGGTACGGCCGTGGCTGTACGTTCTGACCTGCCCGGTCGGACATGCGATCCCGGTCCTCCTGCTCGACACAAGACTGGAGCACAACGATCCCGTCGACCGCGCGATCAGCGATCGCCTCTACGGCGGCGACGAAGCCTACCGTCTCAAGCAGGAGATCTTGCTCGGTGTCGGCGGCATGCGAATCCTGCACGCGCTCGGCTTCGACATCGAGACCTATCACCTCAACGAGGGCCACGCCGCGCTGCTCGCGGCTGGCCTATTGCGCGAGCATCGGCATCCGAGCGACCGGCCGAGCGACGGTGCACTGCGCTACGATGCCGACAGGGTGCGCGAACGCTGCGTCTTCACCACCCATACGCCCGTCGAGGCCGGCCACGACCGCTTCGACTACGAAGATGCGGAGCGTCTGCTCGGCGACTTTCTACCGCTGGACCAGATGAAGCTGCTGGCGGGACCCGACCGCCTGAACATGACGCGCCTGGCGCTCAATCTGAGCGGATACGTGAACGGGGTCGCGATGCGCCACGCCGAGACGGCGCGGCGCATGTTTCCTGGCTACGGGATCCGGGCGGTGACCAACGGTGTGCACGCTCCGACCTGGACACACCCGGCCTTTGTCCGGCTGTTTCAGGAGATCGCCCCTGACTGGGGGCACGATCCGGAGGAACTGTTGGGGGCGGACCAGCTTTCGGACGACGCCGTCTGGACGGCACATCAGGAAGCCAAAGGCGACCTGCTCGCCGAGATCCAGCCTCTGGCCGGCGTGGCGATGAGGCCGGACGTGCCAGTGATCGCCTTCGCCCGCCGAATGACCGGCTACAAGCGCCCGGACCTGCTGTTTACGGACCTGGAGCGGCTGCGGGCGATCAACCGCACGCATCCGTTTCAGGTGGTAATGGCAGGGAAGGCGCATCCGCGCGACGAGGGCGGCAAGGCTCTGATCGCCGAAATCCACGCCCACATGCGCAGCCTGGCGGGCGACATCCCGATGGCATTCCTGCCGAACTACGACATGACACTCGCGAAAAAACTCGTCGCCGGTGCGGACGTGTGGCTGAACACGCCGCTGCCGCCCTACGAGGCGTCGGGCACCAGCGGGATGAAGGCGGCGCTGAACGGCGTCCTCAACCTGAGCGTCCTCGACGGCTGGTGGATCGAGGCCTGGGTCGAGGGGGTGACCGGCTGGGCGATCGGCCAGGACGACCAGCGCCATGAGGACGATGCCCAGGACCTCTACGACAAGCTCGAACGAACGGTCCTGCCGCTCTATCACGCCGACCGTGGTCGCTGGATCCGGATGATGAAGGACTCGATCAGCAAGATCGGTCCCCGCTTCAACAGCCAGCGCATGATGCGCCGCTATGCGAGCGAAGCTTACCTCCGCTAGTTCCCGATTGCCGAAAACGATGAACATTCGCACAGTCCCCACGCGCCCCTTTCCCGATCAGCGACCGGGCACGTCTGGGCTGCGCAAGAAGGTCTCGGTGTTCCGGCAGCCGCACTACCTAGAGAACTTCGTACAGGCGATCTTCGACGCCGTGGGCGACCATCGTGGACGAAGCCTCGTCGTCGGCGGCGATGGTCGGTACTACAATCGCCGCGCCATCCAGACCGTGCTCAGGATGGCGGCGGCGAGCGGTTTCGGCCGCATCATCGTCGGCCGACAGGGCCTGTTGTCGACGCCCGCCGCCTCCCATCTCATCCGCAAGCAACGCGCCTTCGGCGGCCTGATCCTATCGGCGAGCCATAACCCCGGCGGCCCCGAGGGGGATTTCGGGATCAAGTACAACGCTGCGAACGGCGGCGCGGCGCCGGAGGCTCTGACCGACGCGATCTATGCGCAGAGCCTGAGGATCGAGGCGTATCGTACCGTCGACGCGCCGGACGTCGACATCGACCGGCTCGGCGTGACCGCCCTCGGCGACACGGTGATCGAAGTCGTCGATCCCGTCGCCGACTACGCGGCGCTGATGGAGACGCTGTTCGATTTCGAGCGCCTCCGAGAGTTTCTCGGGTCCGGCGTCTTTCGGATGCGGTTCGACGCCATGCACGCGGTCACGGGCCCCTATGCCCGTGCGATCCTGGAGGACCGTCTCGGCGCCCCGGCCGGCACCGTCGTAAACGGGGTGCCGCTGCCGGACTTCGGCGGCGGCAAGCCCGACCCGAACCTGGTCCGCGCGTGGGAACTGGTCGAGGCCATGAATGGCGCGGATGCGCCGGATTTCGGGGCGGCCTCCGACGGCGACGGCGATCGCAACATGATACTTGGACCCGGCTTCTTCGTGACCCCGAGCGACAGCCTGGCGGTTCTCGCCGCCAATGCGCACCTCGCTCCAGGCTACCGCGCCGGGCTGGTCGGCGTCGCGCGCTCGATGCCGACCAGCCGTGCGGTCGACCGGGTCGCCGAGGAGCTCGGCATCCCCTGCTTCGAGACGCCGACCGGCTGGAAGTTCTTCGGCAGTCTGCTTGACGCCGGCAAGGTCACATTATGCGGCGAGGAGAGTTTCGGAACGGGTTCGGACCACGTCCGCGAGAAGGATGGCCTATGGGCGGTGCTGCTGTGGCTGAGCATCCTGGCCGAACGCCGGCAACCGCTGGCGGAGATCGTGCGGGATCACTGGCGGAGATATGGACGCCACTTCTATTCCCGGCACGACTATGAGGATATCGACAGCGAAGCCGCGAACGTGATCATGGGCGCGCTTCGCGCCCGAATCGGCGAATTGAGCGGACGCCGACTCGGCGGGTTGACGATCCGTCTGGGAGACGACTTCAGCTACACGGATCCCGTGGATCACCGTGTGACACCCCACCAGGGTGTCCGCCTTCTCTTCGACGACGGCTCTCGCATCGTCTACCGGCTGTCCGGCACGGGAACTGGCAGCGCGATCCTGCGGATTTATCTTGAACGCTATGAATCAAATCCGGGTCGGCACGACCAGGATGTGCAATCGGCGTTGGCCGACCTTGCGGCCATGGCGCGCGAGTTCGCGGGGTTCTCCGCCCGGCGGGATAAACCGTCCGTGATCACCTGAGCGGCACAAGGGCGCAGGGGTTTTCGGACGGCGGATACCTGAGCTGTCAAACGTCCCGGCACAGCCCGTCCTTCGGCCATTCGACCTCCCATCCGATCTGAGGGAAGTGTTCTCCTCATGCGGTCTGACCACGAAGGCGTAGGCGCCTGCAGATTCGCCGAACCAGCTTCTCGATTTCGAGAATGGCCAACAGGGCGATTCCTGTGCCCACCACCGCCAGTCCGTCCGACGGTCCCACCGGCCTTGTATCGAACAGGGCCTGGAGAGGCGGCGCATAGGTGAAAGCGAGTTGGAGAAGCACGACGACTCCGACACCGATCAGCACCGCCGGAGTGCCCAGGACGCCGGACCAAGTGAGAGAGGGACCATGCTGGAAGCGCACGCTGAACAGATAGAAAATCTCCATCACCACGATGGTGTTGACCACCAGCGTGCGCGCTTCCTCCAGCGACAGTCCTCGACGTTCGGCCCAGAAAAACATTCCGAACGTCCCGATCACGAACAAGATCGACACGAAGACGATCCGCCAGACCACGAATCGCGACAGCAGCGGCTCGCCGGCCGCGCGAGGTGGCCGGCGCATGGTACCGGGCTCGGTCGGCTCGAACGCCAGGGTGAGCCCGAGCGCCAGCGCGGTGACCATGTTTATCCACAGGATCTGCACCGCAGTCATCGGCAGCGTCAGCCCGATCAGGATGGCGCCGATGATAGTCAGCGCCTCGCCGCCGTTGGTCGGCAGCGTCCAGGCAATCACCTTCTTGACGTTGTCGAAGACGGTCCGGCCTTCGCGCACGGCGGCGACGATGGAGGCGAAATTGTCGTCGGCAAGCACCATCTCGGCCGCTTCCTTGGCGGCCTCCGTACCCTTTCGCCCCATCGCGACGCCGACATCGGCGCGCTTCAGCGCCGGGGCGTCGTTAACCCCGTCGCCGGTCATCGCCAGCACCGCACCGTCGGCCTGAAGCGCCTCGACCAGGCGCAGCTTGTGCTCCGGCGTGGTGCGGGCAAAGACGTCGGTATCGTGCGCCGTGCGGCGCAGGGCTGCATCGTCGAGTTCGTCGAGTTCTGCGCCGGTGGCGACGAAGTCGGAATTTACGATCCCGATCTGCCGGGCGATGGCGGCGGCGGTCGCGGCGTGGTCACCGGTGATCATCTTGACCCGGATGCCCGCCGCCTGGCAGTCGCGCACCGCCGTGACGGCCTCTTCGCGCGGTGGGTCGATCAGACCGAGCAGGCCCAACAGCGTCAGGCCGCCCTCGGCGTCGGCGAAAGCGAGAGTGTGCATTTGCCGCGGCATCGGCTTGGTGGCGACGGCGAGCACCCGTTGTCCGAGCGCTGCCAGCGCCTCCACCCGCTCCCGCCAGATGGCCCGGTCCAGGGGCTCGTCGCCCGCGGGACCACGCTGGCGATCGCACATCGCGAGCACACGCTCCGGCGCCCCCTTGAGGCAGAGGAAAACCGCGCCATCATGATCGTGGTGCAGCGTCGCCATGAAGCGATGCTGGGCGTCGAAGGGAATCTCGTCCGTCCGCGGGAGTTCGCGGCGCAGTGTCTCGACGTCGATCTCCGTCTTCATCGCAAAAGCGACCAGAGCGCCCTCCATCGGGTCGCCGTCCACCACCCATCCGCCCTCGGTCCGCCGGAGGGCCGCGTCGTTGCAGAGCAGGGCCGCGCGCGCCAGCTCGACGAGCGGCGGATGGATCTCCGGATCGACCTCCTCCCCGTCCCGTCGGATGGCGCCGATCGGGCCGTAGCCTTCGCCGCTCACGGCGAAGGTGTCGACGGATGTCGCGGCCGCCGCCACCGTCATCTCGTTTCGCGTCAGCGTACCCGTCTTGTCGGTGCAGATGATCGAGACCGAGCCCAGAGTCTCGACAGCAGGCAGGCGCCGGATGATGGCGTTACGCGCCGCCATGCGCCGCACCCCTATCGCGAGCGCGATCGTCATCACCGCCGGCAGTCCCTCGGGGATCGCCGCCACCGCCAAGCCGACTACAACCAGGAAGGCGTCCTCTGTGGCGTAGCCGCGGGCGAGTACGGCAAACGCGAAGACCGCCGCCGACAGGCCGAGGATGACGACCGTGAGGCGCCGTGCGAAGCCGTCCATTTGGCGCAGCAGCGGCGTTCTGAGCGTCTCGACCGCACCGACCAGGGCGCTGACGCGCCCGATCTCGGTGTCGGCGCCGGTGGCGACGACCACGCCGGCGCCCCGGCCCACTGCGACCAGCGTGCCCGAGAAGGCGACGGAATTGCGATCGCCGAGCGGCGCTTCGGCAGCGACCGGCGCCGGTGATTTGTCGACCGGAACCGATTCACCGGTCAGCGCCGCCTCCTCGATCCGCAGATTGCGTGTCCGAAGAAGACGGAGGTCGGCCGGGACCCGGTCGCCGGGATCGAGCAGCACGAGGTCGCCCGGGACCAGAGTCTCCGCCTCGACTGTGAGGCGATGCCCGCCGCGCATTACCGAGGCGTGCGGCGCCAGCATGCCGCGGATGGCACTGAGCGCCCGCTCGGCGCGACCCTCCTGCACGAAGCCGATCGCGGCATTGAGGAGCACGACGGCCGCGATCACCGCCGCATCGGTGCCGTGGCCGAGCGCCAGGGTGATCGCCGCGGAGGCAAGCAGTACGTAGATCAGCAGGTTGTCGAACTGGGCGAGGAAGCGGCGGAGCGCGCTGCGCGGCTTGGCTACCGGCAGGCGGTTGCGGCCGTGCCCGGCAAGCCGCCGGGAGGCTTCTTGCCCGTCCAGACCGTCGTGGCCGGTTGCAAGCACCTGCAAAGCCTCCTCGACGGGAACGGCGTGCCAGGGCTGAGCCGGATTCATGGCGGCCGATTGCTGCTGAATAAGGTCGGTCATTGCATTGCTCGGCGCTGAAGGCTGGCGCGCAGGGGGAGTTCGAAGCCGGCGAGTGAACGGATGTCGCGGCGGGAGGCCGCTTATTGGGCGGTGTAGCCGCCGTCGATCACCAGTTCGGTGCCAGTGACGAATTTCGACTCGTCCGAGGCGAGATAGAGTACGCCGAAGGCGATGTCGTCCGGTTCGCCGACATGACCGATCGGGTGCAGGGCGTTCAGGGTCTGCCGGCCCTCCTCGACGTCCCCGTTCTCGGCAAGGTAGTTCTCGACCATCGGCGTCCAGATATAGCCGGGGTGGATCGAGTTGACCCGGATGCTCAGCCCCGCTTTGGCGCAATAAAGCGCCGTCGACTTGGTGTAGAGCCGCACGCCGCCCTTCGAGGCGTTATAGGCCCCGAGATTGGGATCGCCGACCAGCCCCTCGATCGAGGACAGGTTGATGATCGAGCCGCCCGGCTTGTTCCGCTTCATCGCCAGGATCGCATGCTTGGTGCCGAGGAACACGCCGTCGAGATTGACGCTCATCAGGCGGCGCCAGCGCTCCAGCGTCTCCTCCTCCGGCGGCCCGCCCCAGCCGACACCGGCATTGTTGACGAGCACGTCGAGCCGCCCGAACCGGTCGAGGGCGGTCTGCACCACCTGCTCCCAGGCGCTCTCCACGGCGACGTCGTGGTGAAGGTACATCGCCTCGCCGCCGGCCTCGGCAATGGCCTGCGCCACCCGCTCGCCTTCCTCATCCTTGATGTCGGTGACGACCACCTTCGCGCCCTCCCGCGCCAGCATCCGCGCCGAGGCCTCGCCCAGCCCCAGCGCGGCTCCTGTCACGATCGCCACCTTGTCTCGCACTCTGCTCATCTTTTAGACTCCCCTCGATTCCGGCAGGCCGAGAACCCGCCTCAGGTTTCCTGAGCTACGCTTCTTTGGAGCGGCTGACAGCGACGACTGTCGTGCACGCATCGAGCCAGATCTCGCCCGCAGCATTCATCCGGTGCCCGGCGCCGAACGAAGTGTCGGCGGTGGTTTGCTCCTTCGACGTGTCGATCACCACCTCCCATCCTCGCCCTGGCGGCGCCGGCACGACGAACCGGCATCGGACAGGAGAGGCGTTGAAGAGCAGGCAGAGTGCGACGTCGCTGCCCCGCACGAGACAGCCGAGCCGGTTGTCGGCCCCGTTCCAGTCGGGCTCTTGCCCTGCTGGTCCGAACCAGTTGATCTCCCCGTCCGTGTAGAAGGATTCGGAGCGCAGGACCGGATGCGCCTTGCGCAGCGCGATCAGCCGCCGAACGAACTGCACGAGCTCGCCATTCCGCTCCGCCAGCGACCAGTCGTACCAGGAGATCGCATTGTCCTGGCAATAGGCGTTGTTGTTGCCCGCCTGGCTCCGACGGAACTCGTCGCCGCCGAGCAGCATCGGCACGCCGCGCGACAGCAGGAGCGTGGCGAGCAGGTTCCTGATCTGGCGCAGCCGCATCGCGTCGATGTGCGGATCGTCGGTCGGCCCTTCGGCGCCGTTGTTGTCGCTGTAGTTCTCGTCGAGGCCGTCGCGATCGTCCTCGCCATTTGCCTCGTTGTGCTTGCGCGCATAGCTGACCAGGTCGTTGAGCGTGAAGCCGTCATGGCTGGTGATGAAGTTGACACTGTTGAGGGGGGTTTCGCCGCCGTGCTGGTAGAGATCGCTGCTGCCGGCGAGCCTGGTCGCGAAGGCGCCCGTCATGCCCGGGTCACCGCGCCAGAAGCGGCGAACATCGTCGCGGAAATGGCAGTTCCATTCGGCCCAGCGGCGGCCGGGGAAGCGGCCGACCTGGAAGGCGCCTCCGGCGTCCCAGGCTTCGGCGATCAGCTTGACGTCGCGCAGGATCGGGTCCTCGGCGATCTGTTCGAGCAGAGGCGGGTTCGCCAGCAGGTTGCCTTGCTCATCCCGCCCGAGCACCGAAGCGAGGTCGAAGCGGAAGCCGTCGACGTGGCAGTGGATCACCCAGTGCCGCAGGCAGTCGACGACCATGCTGCGCACCACCGGATGGTTGCAGTTCAGCGTGTTGCCGCAGCCGGTATAGTCCACGTATTCCCCATCGGGCGTCAGGACGTAGTAGATCGAATTGTCGAGCCCCCGAAAGCTGTAGGTCGGACCGTTCTTCCCTCCTTCCCCCGTGTGGTTGAAGACGACGTCGAGGATGACCTCGATGCCTGCCCGGTGAAGCTCCCGGACCATGGTCTTGAAGGCGACGAGCTCGCCGCCCGGCGCGACATCGCCGGCATAGCCCGGCATAGGTGCAAACAGGGCGACGGGATTGTAGCCCCAATAATCGCGCAGCCGCTCGCCTCTCAGCGGGTTGAGCCCTTCGACCGCATCCGGGTCGAAGGCCTGGACCGGCATCAGCTCGATCGCCGTGACGCCGAGCTCCCGCAGATAGGGGATCTTCTCGACGACGCCGAGATATTCCCCCGGTCGGCGGAC
This sequence comes from Constrictibacter sp. MBR-5, assembly GCF_040549485.1. Taxonomy (NCBI): domain Bacteria; kingdom Pseudomonadati; phylum Pseudomonadota; class Alphaproteobacteria; order Rhodospirillales; family Allostellaceae; genus Constrictibacter; species Constrictibacter sp. MBR-5. The sequence continues at coordinate 608,798 of NZ_JBEPTK010000003.1, read as the reverse complement.
TCCGGAGGACGGGTCGATCGTGAGCCCGCGCACGTGGGTCTCGTAGAGGATCGTCTCGCTCCAGGGATGGCGGAGCGGTGCCTCGTCAGCCCAGTCGAAGCGCTGGTCGGCGATGACGCAGCGGCCACGCGAACCGGCGGACAGGTCTGTGACGGCGGCGGCGTAGGGATCGAGCAGCGTTCGATGAGGATCGAACTCGTCTCCGCCAGCCCGCGAACGAGGCCCGTCGGCCTGCAGAGCATAGAGCTTCCCGCGAAGGTCTCCCGTCAAGCTGGCATGCCAGATGTCGCCGGTCCGGTGACACCGGGCATCGAGAGGGAACCGGGCGCTCGGCTGGGTCCCGGCGGCCGTCTCGTATAGAAGCAGGGTCATGGCCGTGGCGTGCCGGCTGAACACCGCGATGTTCAAGCCGTCGCGGCAATCGTGCAGCCCGAGCGGCAGCGGCTCACCGCGGTCGATCCGGACGGGGCCGCTGTCCGGCTCCGCCGGTGTGGAAGCTGCCTGTGCCGGTTCGTGTGATGGAGGCGGCGCCTGACGCCTCCCATGGACACCGACGGGCGCTCCGGCGGCCTTGTCGTCAGCCATGGGTGACCAAATTGCGCGGCTCGCCACGGACGAAGGCCTCGATGTTCTCCAGCGTGGTCTCGATGATGCGTCGCACCGCGCTTTCCGTGTTGTAGGCGTTGTGCGGCGTGACGATCACGTTCGGGAAGCGCAGCAGCACGTGGTTGGCGACGAGCGCCTTCAGGTCGTGGCCTTCGGTCCACGCCTCACGGAAGATCTGCGCCTCCTCGCGGATCAGCGGCTCCTGCGGCAGGACGTCGAGCCCGGCGGCCCGCAGCCTCCCGTCGGAAAGCGCCCGGACCAACGCCGGCACGTCGACGACATTGCCGCGCGCCGTGTTGATCAGGATCGCGCCCGGCTTCATCAGGCCGAACTCGCGGTCGGAGATCAGGCTCGCGGAGCCCGGCGTCGCCGGCACGTGGAGCGTCAGCGCGTCCGCCGCAGCCAGCACCTCGTCGAGGTCGGCATAGCAGAAGCCGAGACGGCTCGCCGCGTCAGCGTCTGGGTAGAGATCGTGAGCGATGACCGTCATGCCGAAGCCGCGGGCGATCTCGATCGCGCGCCGCCCGATCCGCCCCGTGCCGATCACGCCGAGCGTCTTCCCGCGCAACTCGAAGCCGCGCAGCCCGGCCTGCGAGAAGTTGCCGCGGCGGGTCCGCTCGACCGCCTCGACCAGGCTCCGCGCCACGGCGAGGAGCAGCGCAAAGGCATGCTCCGCCACGGTTGAATCGCCGTAGTCGGGCACATTCGCCACCGCCACACCGTGCGCGGCACACCAGCCGAGGTCGATATGGTCGTAACCGGTCGAGCGGGTCGCGATCAGCTTGAGCGAAGGGAACTGCGCCAGCACGTCGGCGCTGAGCTTCGAGTTAACGAAGGTGCTGACGATCTCGGCGTCCGCGTGAGTTGCGGCCGTGCGAGCATCGAGGGGCTCGCGCGTGCAGCTCAGCTCGTGCGCCGGCTTCAGCCGCAGGCAGGCCTGGTGCTCCCATTCCTCGGTCTCGAAGACGACAACCTTCATCGTACAGCCTCGCCCGCGCGGGGTGCCGTCGCCGCGCCGAGCCGTTCCTCCTCTTCTGCCACGCGGCGCACGGTGGCGACGAAGCTGTCGGGATTAAGCGAGATTGAATCGATCCCCTCCTCGACCAGGAAGGCGGCGAAGTCGGGATAGTTGCTCGGCGCCTGGCCGCAGATGCCGATCTTGATGCCGGCTGCGTGCGCCTTGGCGATCGCCTCCCGCACCGCGCGCTTGACCGCCTCGTTGCGCTCGTCGAACAGCGGCGCGAGCTCGCCCGAGTCACGGTCCACCCCGAGCACGAGCTGGGTCAGGTCGTTCGAGCCAATCGAGAAGCCGTCGAAGCGTTCCGCGAACTCCTCCGCCAGGAACACGTTCGACGGAATCTCGCACATCATGTAGATTTCGAGGCCGTTCTCGCCGCGCGACAGCCCGTTCTCGGCCATGACTGCCAGCACGCGGTCCGCCTCCTCCGGCGTCCGGCAGAACGGCACCATGACGATGACATTGGTCAGCCCGATCGTCTCGCGCACCTTTTTGAGTGCGCGGCATTCGAGGGCGAAGCCGTCCCGGTAACGCTCGTCGTAATAGCGCGAGGCGCCGCGCCAGCCGAGCATCGGGTTCTCCTCCTCGGGTTCGAAGGCGGCGCCGCCGAGGAGATGGGCATATTCGTTGGTCTTGAAGTCGCTCAAGCGCACGATCACCGGGTGCGGATGATAGGGGGCGGCGAGCTTGGCGATGCCGAGCGCCAGCGTCTCGACGAAATAGTCTTTCGGGTCTTCCCAGCCGCGGGTCAGGTCGCGGATCTCGCGCCGCACCGCCGGGTCGGCCACCCGCTCCGGATGGACCAGCGCCATCGGATGGATCTTGATCAGGTTGTTGATGATGAACTCCATCCGCGCCAGCCCGACGCCCCTGGCCGGCAGGCGCCACCAGCGGAAGGCGGCGGCGGGGCTGGCAATGTTCACCAGCATCGCCGTGCGGGTCGCTGGCAGGTCGGAGAGGTCTACCTCGGTCGCTTCGAACGGCAGGATGCCGTCATAGACCACGCCCCGGTCTCCCTCGGCGCAGGAGAGCGTGATTTCCTGGCCGTCGCGCAGCAGCTCGGTGCCGTGGCCGGTGCCGACGATGGCGGGGACGCCGAGCTCGCGGCTGACGATGGCGGCGTGGCTGGTCGTGCCGCCATGGTCGGTGATGATCCCGGCCGCCCTCTTCATGATCGGAACCCAGTCCGGATCGGTCATCCCGGTGACAAGGATGGCGCCGTCGCGGAAGCGGTCGATGTCGGCGGCGCTGCGGATGGCGCAGACGGGACCGGCGGCGATCGCCTCGCCGATCGCCGAGCCGGTAAGGATCGGCATGCCCTTCTCTTTCAGCCGATAGGTCCTGAACTGGCCGGTCTGCCGGGAGGACTGCACCGTCTCCGGCCGCGCCTGGACCATGTAGAGCTCGCCCGTCTCGCCGTCCTTGGCCCATTCCATGTCCATCGGGCGGCCGTAGTGGTCCTCGATGATCGCCGCCCATCGGCCGAGCTCGAGGATCTCCGCCTCGGCGAGGACGAAGGCCTGCCGCTCCTTCTGAGTGGTCGCGACCGTCGCGGTGCGGGTGCTGCCGCCGGTCGCGTAGATCATCTTGGTCTCCTTGGCGCCCAGCGTCTTCTCAATGATCGGCGTATGGCGGCCGTCGCCGAGCAGGGGCTTGAACACCAGGTACTTGTCCGGGTCGACGGCGCCCTGGACCACGGTCTCGCCGAGACCCCAGGCGGCGCTGATCACCGCGACGCCGGGAAAACCGGTCTCGGTGTCGATCGAGAACATGACGCCCGATCCGGCAAGGTCGGAGCGGACCATCCGCTGGACGCCGATCGACAGCGCCACTTCCAGATGGTCGAAGCCCTGGGTCTCGCGGTAGCTGATGGCGCGGTCGGTGAACAGCGAGGCGTAGCAGCGCCGGCAGGCGTCGAGCAGGGCGCGCTCGCCGCGCACGTTGAGGAAGGTCTCCTGCTGACCGGCGAAGCTCGCCTGCGGCAGATCCTCGGCGGTGGCGCTGGAGCGCACGGCGACGCTGACCTCGCGCTGCTCGCCGCGCCGCGACAGCTCTCGATAGGCCTCCTTAATTGCCTCGGCGATCGGCTCCGGGAATTCGGCGTCGAGGAACAGCCTGCGGATCGCCTCGCCGGTCTCGTGCAGCGAAGCCTTGCCGCTCTTCAGCGCCTCGATGCGCGCGCGCAGCTCCGCCTCGAGGCCGTTGGCCGCGACGTATTCACGGAAGGCGGCGGCCGTGGTGGCGAAGCCGTCGGGAACCCGCACGCCCTTGTCCTTCAGCGTACGGACCATTTCGCCAAGCGACGCGTTCTTGCCGCCGACGCGCGGGACATCGCGTACGGTCAGGGTGTCGAACCAGGCTGTGCGTTGTTCGGTCATCGCTGTGCTCCTCGTGATCGGGCCGAGATCCTGCGCCGCCTCCGTGCCGCCCCACTTCGGCCTTGAGTGAACCGGGCGCTTTCGGTCCTGACGGTGGCAGGTCGGCTTCTCTTTCAAGGACGCGACTGGGCGTCGTGCCTTACAGCGGCGCCGCGACGCTCCGGGAGCCGCGAGGGCGCCCGCCGGTCACAGAAATTCATCGGCTGCTCTGAAAGGTCCGACCGGAGGGCGCCTGCTGCATCGGATACAGGGAGACGGCGCGATCAAAACGTCAGCTCTGCATTGCCCTTGCTTCCATACGCTAAGCCGCTGAAGACGGCGCGAAGAATCCGACCTATTCAGATCAACCGGAGTCCGAGATGATCGTTGCAGTAATCATGGCGGTGTCGCTCGTCGTCGCGACATTCCTTTTTCACTGTGCTGCGCTGGCTTTCCGGAGGGATGGCGCGCATCGCAATGACCGCCGGCGTGCGTATTCTGGTCATCGTCCTGGTGGCGCTGATGACCCACTTCGTCGAGGTGGCTGTGTACGCGGGTGCCTATGCGCTCGCCAGTGGTGCGCTTGCCCTCGGCGACTTCGGCGGTCGGACCATCGCTGATCCGCTCGACTATTTCTATTTTTCGATCGTGAGCTATACCTCGCTGGGACTCGGCGACGTCTTTCCCAGCGGCCACCTTCAATTCATCACCGGTGTCGAGGCCTTGAACGGTCTCCTGTTGATCGCCTGGTCGGGCTCTTTCATCTATATCGCCATGGGGCATCTCTGGCCCTGGCAGCCTTGCACCGAGCCGGGCGGCCTCGCTGCGGATAGGAAGCCCGGCGGAAATGCGCCATGACATCCATGACACCTTTCCGGGCCACGCCGGAACCGAGACAGACGGGCACACGATGAAATCCGATTACCAGGCGAACAGCATCACCCTCACCGGTGCCGTCTCGATGGGAACCGGCGTCATGATCGGCGCCGGCATCTTCGCGCTCACCGGGCAGATCGCGGAACTGGCGGGACCCTGGTTCCCGCTCTCCTTCGTCGCCGGCGGGATCGTCACCGGGTTCAGCGCCTATACCTATGTCAAGATGTCGAATGCTTTCCCGTCAGCCGGCGGGATCGCGATGATCCTGCAGAAGGCCTATGGGCCCGGCGCGGTCGCGGCGGCGGCATCGCTGCTGATGGCGCTCTCCATGGTGATCAACGAGAGCCTCGTCGCCCGCACCTTCGGCACCTATGTCCTCAGGCCATTCAATCTGGATGCCGGTAGTATCCTTGTACCAGTGCTCGGCGTCGGGCTGATCGTCTTCGCCTACCTGGTCAACAGATCGGGCAACCGCTCCGTCGGCCTGTTCTCGGTGGTCATGGCGTTCCTGAAGATCGGCGGCATCGCGGTCTTCGGCATCGCGGCGCTCGCGGCCAGCGGGTTTGCGTTCGCGCCGGCATCCGGTTCGCCGGAAACCATCCCGATCGCCGGCTTTATGGCGTCGATCGCGCTTTCGATCCTCGCGTTCAAAGGCTTCACCACGATCACCAACAGCGGCGCCGAGATCGTCGATCCGCACCGCAATGTAGGCCGCACGATCGTCTTCTCCATCGCGATCTGCGTGGTCGTCTACCTGCTCGTCGCGTTCGCGGTCGGCTCGAGTCTCTCGCTGGACGAGATCGTCGCCGCCAAGGACTATTCGCTGGCAGAGGCGGCGGAGCCGGCGCTCGGTCCTTACGGGTTCTACTTCACCATCGCGCTCGCGGTCGTCGCCACCGCCTCGGGTCTGCTCGCCAGCGTCTTCGCGGTCTCGCGCATGCTGGCGATGCTGACCGAGATGGAGATGATTCCGCACAGCCATTTCGGCATGTCCGGTCCGATCCGCGAGCACACGTTGGTCTACACGGTGGTGATCGCGGGGCTGCTGACGGTGTTCTTCGACCTCAGCCGCATCGCCTCGCTCGGCGCCTTCTTCTATCTGGTGATGGACATCCTGATCCACTGGGGCGTGTTCCGCCGGCTGCGCCAGGAGATCGGCGCGAGTGGCTGGGTGCTGGTCACGGCCATCGCCCTCGACACGCTGGTGCTCGGCGTCTTCGGCGCCACGAAACTGCAATCCGACCCGCTCATCGTGGTCATCGCTGTCGTGGCCATCACCGCGGTCTTCGCGTATGAGCGAATCTTCCTATCACGCTGGACTACCGGGAAGCCGCACGCCGATCACTGAAGCGTGAAACTCCGAACGTTCGGCTAATTTGTGGCGTGGGAACACCGGACCGGGCCGGCATCGATCAGATTCGCCGCCGCCTCGACGGGAAGGGAACTTACCCGACGGCGGACGTCATCGGCAGAATGCAGCCGTTCAGCCTAAGGAACGGCCCGCGCGACCGGGACGGCCGAGAAGGGCGGTCCCTCCCACCGTAGTGAAGGGGCAGGAAGCGCGACGGCGATCCTGCGCTATTCGAATCGCGACATCCTGGAGGCGATCCCGAACTGGAGCGCGAGATCGCTCCTGCCTGATAGGTGGTGGACGCCGCCTGCCCCAGAGCGGCGTCGCCTCACCGCTTCCCAACGACACCAGCCCAGTACTGATCCAGAGTGCTGCGCCAGTTGTCGCCCGACGTCTGATCGAAGCTCCCCCGTTCGACCTTCGGCGCTGCTGCGAACGCTTCAGGGGACGCATCGAGCACATAGATCTCATGGTCTGTCGAGGCGCGAAGATCGGACCAGCGAACGGCGACAAGCTCTCCACCCAAACCGAGGAAGCCGCCACGCGAGGCCAGGACGTAGGCGATCGTCTGCCGAGCCGGATCCAAGACGACGTCTTCGATCTCCCCCAGCTCCTGGTCCTGGGGCGTGCGGATGTCGGCGCCGATGACGATATCCGCGCGCATCAGGCGGTCCATCTCCGTGACGGGGGTCGCCTGCGCCAGGTGCGCGCGACGCCAAGTCCTCCGCGCATCCGGGTCGTCGCTCTCGGGGCCGACCAGCTTCTGGTGCTCCTGATAGACCTGGCGCATTGACGCGAGCACTGTCTGGCAGGATTGCTCGTCGCCGTCGAAGGCATAGACATAGGCGGCGTCGCGGAGCGACTGCATCTTCTGCCGCGGCGTTCCGGACATGCCATAGCCCATACCGTAGCTGCCGTACCCTGTGCCGTATCCGGTTGGCGCCAAGACGCCGAACCCGACACCTGCAAGCTCATCCTCGAACGCCCGCAGGTCTGCCAGACATTGCTGCGCCACCTGCCCTGTTGAGAGGCTCCATCCGGCAGGCTCTCCACATCGGCCGCACGGACCGCCAGCGGAGCGCCGGCGGCGGCGACGAAGGCTAAAGCGACAAGTCGAGACGTATGCATGGTGTCTTTCCTCCATTCAAATCGGCGAGGCGAGGATCGCCGATGCTCCTCTGATGACTTCGTCGTGGATCCGCCGGGACGTTTCCCCTCGGATATCCACCCGAAGAGCCGGAGTGATGCCGGGCGACGGCCTCCGACGGTTTCCGGCACTGAAAGCCTGCCGAGCCCGTTGCCGCATGCACTTCAGCGCATGCCGGTTTCTCCGGACAGGCCAGATTGCCTTCACCGTCTCTAACTGACGTCGCCGAGGACGACGCATTACAGCTGGGGCGTGCGTCCTTCCCACCCACGCACGCATGGCCGACGCGGTTCCTTGGTTCCGCCAGGTCGACGCGCGGCTCCGGGGCGGTGGGAGGACCCGCCGTAAGAAAGTGCTTCGAGCCGCGTCTTTATCCGTGACGTCGGACGCTACCATGGCACCGACAGGAGGAAGAGCAATGGCCGAGACTGTCGCTTCCAGCCGCTATTACGACGGGTCGGCGGACGGCGCCGGCACCCGCCGTGATTTCCTGTACCTGGCCACGGGCGCCGTGGCCGCGGTCGGCAGCGCCGCTGCCCTCTGGCCATTCATCGACAGCATGAATCCCGCTGCCGACGTCCTCGCCGTGTCCTCCGTCGAGGTCGATCTGGCACCGATCGAACCCGGCCAGCGCGTGACCGTAAAATGGCGCGGCAAGCCGGTGTTCATCGATCACCGACCGCCGGAGCGAATCGCCGAGGCCCGCGCGGTCGATCTGAATGAGTTGATCGACCCCCAGACCGACGGCGACCGCGTGGTGCGGGAGGAGTGGCTGATCGTCGTCGGGATCTGCACGCATCTCGGCTGTGTACCGCTCGGCCAGCGGCAAGGCGACCCGGTCGGAAACTGGGACGGCTGGTTCTGCCCCTGTCACGGCTCCCATTACGATACCGCGGGGCGCGTCCGTCGCGGCCCGGCCCCGCTCAATCTGCAAGTGCCGCCCTATGAGTTCGTCACCGATACGACCGTCCGGATCGGTTAGCGCGGCGGACTTGAAGCCTGCCCAATTCGGACGGACCCACGCGGCCGACTGTAACGATCACCGTATCGCACCGTCTATACGGGCTGCAGGGTCAAAAGTGAGTACGGCGTCGCCACCCGTTCTCGATCCTCCGAGGAAGCTGAGAATGTCGGATGCAGTTTCATGAGCGAGCTTCTCTATTTTCTGATCTGGGCGGCGGTCATCTTCGTGATGCTGCGCTTCGGTTGCGGTGCCCATGTCATGGGATACGGCCACGGCAAGGCCGAGCGGGACGGTGGAAACCCGCAGAGCCGGGGAGCCGGTACCTTGCGGTGGATTCCTCCAGCCGAGGACGTGGATCCCGTCTGCGGCAAGACCGTCAGCACCGCTGCGGCGAAGCCGAGCGTCCATGAGGGCAGCGTCTACTACTTCTGCTCACGCGACTGCCGGGAGATGTTCGAAGCCGCACCCGAGCAGTACGTCGGGCCGGCGGCTCAAGGGCCGCAACTGCGGCTGGAGAATAGCCATGGCTGATGCAAAAACTTCTCCGAGCATCGCGCTGCGCTCGGGGACGCCCCTGCCAGTCCAGGCCACGCCCCGGATCCCGGTGATCGCGCTCGGTATGAGCCTGGGTCTGTTCCTCGCGGTCACTTTCGTCCTCTGCGTCGGGTTCGACCTCCTGTTCCCCGGGAAGGCGATGTATGAGAGTTGGCTGCGGCTGCTGCCGGGCTTCACTTGGCTCAGCTGGCCGAGCTTCCTTCTCGGGCTGGCCGAGAGTTTCGCCTACGGCTGGTACGTGGCCCTGGTCTTCGGCCCACTCTACAACTTCTTCGCCGCGCGCAGCGGCCGAAGAGAGAGAGGATGACCTCGCCAGCGAAAGCGCCTCTCTCCATGGCTGCGTGAACAGCGGGCTCAGCCGGCTTCGACGGTCACCGTGAGCCTCATCATGATCGGCGAGACGGCCCTGCGGCCGCCGCCGCGGCTGCATGAGGCTGACGCTTCAGACTCGAGAGAGCGCAGCACTGTAATGCGTCCAAGTCCGGCGCGTCTGAGCAGATGAACTCGCTTCCAAGATCGGAACGTGCCCGTCACGGTCGCGCGATGGAGGGTTTGAGGATGAAACGACTCAAAGCGGTTGGGCCGGCAGCGGCGGCAGCCTCGGCGCCGCTGCCGGCGCTGGCACAGGCCGCGGCAGATCGGCCGACCTATTGGCATTCCGGCTGGGACTGGGGATGGGGACACATGTTTTTCGGCTCCCTCATGATGATCCTTTTCTGGGGCGGGTTGATTCTGGTGATCCTGCTCGCGGTCCGGTGGCTGGGTGGCGGGACGTCCCACGGCGCCGGATCGCCTTCAGTCAGGCGGCCGCTCGATATCCTTCAAGAACGTTTCGCCCGCGGCGAGATCGATCAGGAGGAGTTCGAGAAGCGCAGGCGCCTGTTGTCTGATTGAGAGTGCCGCTTCGCCGTGAAACGGAAGCCGACCAAGCGCTATTTCAGCTCCCCGCAGCCGCTGCACTTCAAAGTCAACACAGCCGATAAACCGGACGAGGCGATGAATAAGCCCCAGGATCATGATCACATCCACCATCACCGCGATGTGCCCGACCTTGTTGCAAGTGGAACCACAAAAGATCCGGTTTGCGGAATGACGGTTAAGTTGAACGCAGGCAAGCCGACCCGGCAGTATAAGGGCGAGACCTACCATTTCTGCTCGCAGAGGTGCCACGACAAGTTCGCGGCCGATTCGGCGAGATACCTGGAGCCGGCGAGCGCGCCGGTCGAGAGCGTCCCGCCGGGCACGAAGTACACCTGCCCGATGCATCCGGAGATCGTGCGCGACGGGCCGGGCGACTGCCCGATCTGCGGGATGGCGCTGGAACCGATGGGGAACCCCGCCGCCGACGAGGGACCAAACCCCGAGCTCGTCGATTTCACGCGGCGGTTCTGGGTCGGCACCGTGCTCACCGTGCCTCTTCTGGTGCTGACGATGGGTCCCTTCGTTGGGCTCGGCGTCGTCCGCGACGTCCTCGGCGAGCGCACGACGCTCTGGATCGAGCTCATCCTGGGTACACCGGTCATCCTGTGGGCCGGCTGGCCGTTCTTCGTGCGCGGCGTCAAGTCCGTGATCAACCGCAGCCTCAACATGTTCACGCTGATCGGCATGGGCGTCGGCGCGGCCTATCTCTTCAGTGTGGTCGCCGTACTCGCGCCAGGCATCTTTCCCGCCGGCTTTCGCGACGCCGAAGGCCATGTCGGCGTCTATTTCGAGGCCGGCGCGGTGATCGTTGTCCTGGTGCTGCTCGGCCAGGTGATGGAGCTGCGCGCGCGCGAGCGCACCGGCTCGGCGATCCGGGCACTGCTGGACCTCGCCGCGAAGACCGCCCGCGTGATCCGGGAGGACGGGCGGGAGGAAGAGATCCCGCTCGAGGAGGTCGAGGTCGGCGACCGGCTGCGCGTGCGCCCGGGCGACAAGGTCCCGGTCGACGGCGTCGTCATAGAGGGTCGCTCCTCGGTTGACGAATCGATGATCTCCGGCGAGCCGGTGCCGGTCGAGAAGGTCGAGGGCGAGAAGGTGACCGGTGCCACGATCAACGGTACGGGCAGCCTGATCATCGAGGCCGAGCGCGTCGGCGCCGACACCATGCTCAGCCAGATCGTCGAGATGGTGGCGAATGCGCAACGCTCGCGCGCGCCGATCCAGAAGCTCGCCGACTCAGTGGCCGGCATGTTCGTGCCGGCCGTGATCGCGATCGCGATCGTCGCCTTCGTCGTCTGGGCGACCTGGGGGCCGGCGCCGGCGCTCGCCTACGCGCTGGTATCGGCGGTGGCAGTCCTGATCATCGCCTGCCCCTGTGCGCTGGGCCTGGCCACGCCGATGTCGATCATGACGGCGACCGGCCGGGGCGCGCAGGCCGGCGTGCTGATCAAGAACGCCGAAGCGCTGGAGCGCTTCGCGAAGGTCGATACGCTGATCGTCGACAAGACCGGCACGCTGACGGTTGGCAAGCCGAAGCTCGTCGCCGTCCTTCCGGAAAGCGGGCATGACGAGGACGAGGTGCTGCGCCTGGCGGCAAGCCTGGAACGGGGCTCGGAGCACCCGCTCGCCGAGGCGATCGTCACGGGAGCCGAGGAGCGCGGGATCTCCCTGGCCAAGGCCGAGGAATTCGAGGCGGTCACTGGCAAGGGGGTGAAGGGCGTCGTCGACGGCAAGCCGGTGGCGCTCGGCAACGCGAAGCTGCTCGCCGACCTCGGCGTCGACGGCGGCGGGCTCTCGGAGTCCGCGAATGCCCGGCGCGACGAGGGCGAGACGGTGATGTTCGTCATCGTCGGCTCGGAGATCGCCGGCCTCGTGTCGGTCGCCGATCCGGTCAAGGAGACGACTCCGGCTGCGCTGAAGGCGCTGCATGAACAAGGCTTCCGCATCGTTATGGCGACCGGCGACAACGCGCGCACAGCCAAGGCGGTGGCGGCGCGCCTCGGCATCGACGAGATCCGCGCCGACGTGCTGCCCGAAGACAAGGCACGCATAATCGAGGAGATGCAGGCCGAGGGCCGCAAGGTCGCCATGGCGGGAGACGGTGTCAACGACGCGCCCGCGCTCGCGCAGGCCGATGTCGGGATCGCCATGGGCACCGGCGCCGACGTGGCGATCGAGAGCGCCGGATTCACTTTGGTGAAGGGCGACCTCAGCGGCATCGTCCGGGCGCGGCGGCTTGCGCGCGCGACCATGCGCAACATCAAGCAGAACCTGTTCTTTGCCCTGGTCTACAACGCCGCTGGCGTGCCGGTGGCGGCGGGCGTGCTGTTCCCGTTCTTCGGCATCCTGATCTCGCCGATCTTTGCGGCCGCGGCGATGAGCCTGTCGTCCGTGTCCGTTGTCGGCAACGCGCTGCGCCTGCGTTCGGTCAAGATCTAGGGAAGGTCACCGATTCTCTCTCGAAATGGAGAACCTAAAGCCATGAAAGCCATATCAATCCTTCGGACGACCGCGTGGACGGGGCTGCTGATGCCGCTGGTGCTGGGAGCGCAAGCCGCCATGGCCGAGCCCCTCGTCTATGTACCTCTCGGTGGCGAGAACAGAATCGTCGCCATCGATGCCGCGAAGGACGAGATCGTCGGCACGATAGGCGGTCTCGCGGCCGTTCACGGTCTCGCCGGAACGCCTGACGGTCGGTTCCTGATCGCCGGCAGCTTCGAGACGCGCGCGCGGGACAGCGAAGCGGTGGCGAAGCCGGCGGGCGTCTCCGAAGACGAGCACGCTGCGCACCACGGCGCCGCGCCTGCCAATGCGAAAGCCGACGCGGGCGTCAGCACTGTCTCGGTGATCCAGACCGCTGACGGGTCCGTGGTCCGGCGCATCGACGTGCCCGGTGCCGTCCATCACGTTGCGGTCAGCCCCGACGGCCGGTTCGCCGTCGTCACCCACCCCAATGACGGTGCAATCAGCGCCATCGACCTGGAATCTTATGAGCTGGTCGCTACCGTCGCGACCGGACCGCTGCCCAATTACGCGACCTTTGGCCCCAACGGTGACCGGCTCTTCGTCAGCAATGCCGGCAACGACACGGTCAGCGAGGTCGACACGACGCGGTGGATCGTCCGGTCGAACGCCGTGGTCGGCAGCAGCCCCGAGCATGTCGTATTGGCCGACGACGGCGCCACTCTCTACGTCAACAACGTGGAGGACGGCACGATCTCCGTCCTCGACGTCGGCGACCGGAAGGTCGTGAAGACGATTCCGATTGGCTCGACCCTCCACGGGATCGATCTGTCCGACGACGGCCGAACGCTCTTTGTCGCCGCCCTCGGCGACGACAAGGTGGTCGCCGTCGATCTCGGTACCGGTGCCGATCGCAGCGCTTCCCTGGCTCCGGCCCCCTATCACTTGGCCGTAGTGCGCGGGACGGGCAAGCTCTACATCTCCAGCGCCGAGCAGCCCAAGATCTGGGTGATCGACCAGCGGAATCTCGAAATTCTCGGAGACATCCCGATCGGCGGCAAGGGCCATCAAATGGTCCAGGGCGCAGGCGGATGATCCCGCGCTGTTCCTCTCAAAGAGGCGGTGCGGATGCGGGGTTGTGCCAGACCATCTGTTGCCGGAAGAAGTGAGCCGTGACAGGAAAACGTAAGCGCACCGGTCCCAGAAGCTGGCGTCGTCCCAGTCTGCCGGCGGTCCTGGTTATGGGCGTCGTCGCCGCCGGGGTGGCGCTCGTCGGTTGGAAAGTCCTCGCGCCTCCGTCGCCCGACACGACAATCGAGGTCACCGTGCCGAAGCTTTCGCCTATCGCCACCGCAGGCAAGACGGCGTTCGACGCCAACTGTGCGCTGTGTCACGGCCGTAACGCCGCCGGAACCGACAAAGGGCCGCCCCTGGTCCATGACATCTACAACCCCGGCCACCACGGGGATGCCGCATTTCTCGCCGCCGCAAGACGAGGCGTGCCGCAGCACCACTGGCCCTTTGGCAATATGCCGGCGCAGCCGCAGATGAGCGATGAGGACATCGCTTCGATCGTTCGCTATGTACGCGAGCTGCAACTGGCCAATGGGATCGCATACCGGCCGCATCGCATGTGAGGAGCACGCCGCTTGCGGTCGGGCATCTCGATTCCCGGCCAAGGGGCCGTTCGTGTCGTGCGGTTGGCGCCACAATCGCCGTTCAGCCCCGGCCGCCTACCGCTCAATTCTGGTTTAGTTACCGTCGATTTCCGGTGTGGCCGGAGGACCGCCCTCGAGATCGGCGATCAACGCCTTCATCTCGGCGATTTCGAGCCGTTGCGCCTTGATGATCTCGTCAGCCAGCTTGCGAACCCGCGGATCGGTGATCTGGGCCCGTTCGCTTGTCAAGATGGCTATCGAATGATGCGGGATCATCCCCTCCATATAGTCAACATCATCGACCGTGATCTGGCTGCGAAGCAGATAAAGCAATCCTGCGAATACAAGAACTGCGCCCAAAAATATTGAAATGTTAGCAGCCTTGCTGGGGTACATCCCGAGCATGTAGAGCATCATGACCACAACCATCGTGGCGCCCATCAACAATGCCACGAACACGCGTGTTTCACTAAAATATGCATGATCAATGATCTGGAAGCTCTCCAAATATGTTATTCCAAACATCAGAATAACGGATGTACCGACCATCAATGAAAGACGAATGTAGTTTGACATTGAAACACCTCTTGGTTCGTGATGATGCATGATTTGCGATAACGTGATCAGCGCCGCACTGGACGGACTGGAACATCAACCGCCTTCGGCCCCTCCGTTCTTGTCGCCGGCGCGCGGGGCCGGTCGCCAACCGCCGTCTTCGAGGTGGCAGGGGACTTCCAGGCGCTCGCCTGCATGAAAGCCATAGGACTCGTCGCGGATGACGATGCGGTCCGGCCCGTCCCAACCGTCCGGGGCTGAGATGGTCAGACGCTCGCAGCCGATGTCGATGTCGAGCCAGTGGCCGCGATGGCGGATACGAAAGCGCAAGCCGCGCAGTTCCTCCGGCAGGCAGGGATTGAGGCGGAGCATATCGTCGCGGATCTCGAGTCCGGTCTGGCCGCGCTGGACGAGGTCGACGGTGCCGGCCATGGCGCCGAGATGGATGCCTTCTGGCGTCGTCCCACCCTGCACGTCGGCGATATCGCTCTCCAACGCCGCCTTCAGCTGCGTCCACGACCGGGCGCGGTCGGATCGCGCCAGCACCCAGGAATGGACGATGCCGCTCAGCGTCGATCCGTTCGAGGTTCGTCGCAGGTAGTAGTCGACCGTGCGCGGGATCAGCTCTCCCTCGAACGGGTATCCGAGCCGGGCGAACAGGTCGCCCAGTTCTTCGGCCGAAAACAGGTAGAACAGCATCAGGGCGTCGGCCTGTTTGGAGGCCTTGTAGCGGTTGACCGTGTCGCCCTCGGCCTCGAGCAGCCGGTCGAGCCGATGGATGTCGCCGTACTTTGCGCGATAGTCCTCCCAGTCGAACTCCTCGAGCCGCTCATAGCCCTCGAACTGACTGATGACGCCGTCATGGAACGGCACGAACATCTTGCGGCTGATCTCGTCCCAGCCGGCGACCTCATCGGCGCCAAGTCCGAGCCTCTCGTCGAGTTCGACCCGCCGCTCCGAGTCGAGAAGCATGCGCGCATCGAGCGCGCGGAGCAGCACCCAGACCGCCATCACGTTGGTGTAGGCGTTGTTGTCGAGGCCGGGCTTCTCTGCCCAGGGGTAGCGGTCATGGAACTCGTCCGGTCCCATCACGCCGCGGATCTCGTAGCGGCCGCGCTCAGCGTTGAAGCTGGCGATACTGGCCCAGAAGCGGGCGATCTCGACCAGCATCTCGGCGCCGTAGACCGACAGGAACTCGGCATCGCCCGTCGCCTCGTAATGGCGCCAGACATTGTAGGCGATGGCGGCATTGACGTGCCGCTGCAGGTGCGTGTTGTCGGGCAGCCAGCGGCCGGATTTCGGGTTGAGGTGGAGCACTTGCGTCTCCTCGCGCCCGTCGCTGCCGCTCTGCCAGGGATACATCGCGCCGCAGTAGCCGGCCTCCCGCGCCAGCCGCCGCGCCGCCGGCAGCCTCCGGTGGCGGTAGCGCAGAAGCGCGCGGGTGATCTCGGGGATGCGCAGGTTGAGGAACGGGAAAATGAACAGCTCGTCCCAGAAGATGTGCCCGCGATAGGCCTCGCCGTGCAGGCCGCGCGCCGGCACGCCGACATCGAGGTCGACGCTGTGCGGCGAGACGGTCTGGAGCAGGTGGAAGACGTGCAGTCGCAGGATCATCTGCGTCCGATGCCGGCCCTCCAGGGTGAGGTCGCAGCGCCGCCACAGATGCGACCAGGCGCGCGCGTGATCCTCCAGGAGCGTCCCGAAGCGTCCCGCCTCGCGCAGCGTCTCCTCTGCCGCCAACGCCGGGCTGGAGATCGCCCGGTCGGTGGAGGTGTGCAGCGCGACGACCTTCTCGATCGTGACCGGAGTGCCTTCGGCAACCGGGAAAGAGAGGGCATGGGCGACATAGCCCTCCTCCGTGACGAAACGGCGTTCTACCGCTAGCCCCTCGCCGTCCTGGAACACCTGGGTGCGGGCGGCCTCGGCGATACGGATATGCGACTGGCTCGTCTCGGCGAGAAGGAGGACGCCGTCCTCGCCGATCTCTCGCGAAGCCAGGGGGACGAGGTGCTTGCCGTTGAGCTGGCGGTAGCGCGGCACCCCGGCGTTGATCACCCGTCCGTCCAGGGCGGAGAGGACCTCGACCCGCCCCGACCAGTTCTCGGGCGTGAGCGTCCATTCGATGGCCGCCAGATGCGGCGCGCCCATATGCACGAGGCGCCGGCTCTCCAGCGTCGTCTCCCGCCCCGTCCGGTCGCGCAGGCGCATCGCGCGCTTCAGTACCCCCTGCTTCAGGTCCAGCTCCTGGCGGTAGGACAGGACCTCGACCGCCAACAGGTTGAGCCAGTCGCCGCCCTCCGGCCGGAAGGTGAGCGGCAGCCAGTTCGGCAGGTTGACGAGGTCCTCGTTCTCGATAACCCTCCCGGCGACCTCGGTGGCGAGGCGATTATAGCCGCCGGCGAGGTAGGTCCCGGGATAATGCGTATCGTCGGCCTCGGCTTCCTCGGCGGCGCCGCGGGCGGCGAAATAGCCGTTGCCGAGCGTGCACAGCGCCTCGCGCAGCCCCTCTTGGGCCGGCTCGAACCCCTCATAGGAAAGCGTCCAGTCCGTCATCGCGTGGGGTCTCCCAGAATGGCGACGAGTTCGCCCAGGAACCGGCCGACCTCCTCCGTATTCGCCAGCACGTAGTCGGCCGCGGTGGGATGCTCCGCCTCAGTCACCAGGATGCCGAGACCGCGGCCCTTCAGTGCCGCGAACGCGTCCTCGTCGGTGTCGTCATCGCCGAGATAAAGGGGCAGGACATCTTCCCGGTCGAACCCCAGCGCCGCCAGCAGCCAGAGCACGGCCCGGCCCTTGTCCCAGTCAACGCGCGGCCGCAGGGCGAACACCTTCTTGGCGGCGGTGCGGCGGAGGTCGGTGATCTCGGCGGCGATCGCCGCCACGGCACTCTCGACGCGTGCGACCTGATCGTCGGCCACCAGCCTGTAATGGACGGCGATGGCGAACTTCTTGCGCTCGACCAGCGCGCCATCGATACCGGCGACCTCCCGCCGCAGCCGCTCTTCGGCCCGGTCGAGCGCCGGCAGAAACGCGGCGGCGCGCTCGTGCTCCTTGCGCAGGCCGCCGGGGCCCGCGATGTCGAAGCCGTGGCTGCCGGCATAGACGAGACCGTCGAGCGCGACCAGCCGTTCGACATCGGCACGGTCGCGGCCGCTGACGATGGCGACGGGGCAGCGCTCGGCGAGATCCTGGACGACGGCGCGCATGTTTTCCGAGAGCACGGCGAGCTCGGGCCGATCTACGATCGGCGTCAGCGTGCCGTCATAGTCGAGAAAGACAGCCGGCCGCTTGCGGGTAAGACGCGCCCGAAACTCGGCGGCGCGGACCAGCGCGTTCGGGAGGGCGGCGGCATCCAGGCGGGGCCTTGCCCGCAGGGCCGTCCCGTCGCCGAGTTCCGTCAGATCCCTGACCACGAGGTCGGCGCCGCCGGCTCGCAGCCCGGTGCCGTCGCCCGACCGGACGACGCCGATCACCAGCCCGAACCCGCCCGCCCGTCCGGCCGCGACGCCGGCGATCGCGTCCTCCACCACCGCCGCCCGCGCCGGCTCGATGCCCAGGCGCCGAGCCGCCTCCAGAAACGTGTCCGGGTGCGGCTTGCCTTCAAGGCCAAGGCGCGCCGCCTCCACCCCGTCCACCCGGACCTCGAACAGGTTCCCAAGTCCCGCCGAGGCGAGCACCGCCGCGGTATTCTTGCTGGAGGAGACGAGCCCCACCTTTATGCCGCTCTCCGTCAGGGCGCGGATGAAGGTGACCGAGCTCTCGAACACCTCGACGCCGCTGCTTGCCAGCAACTGCTGGAACAGCGCGTTCTTGGCATTGCCAAGCCCGCAGACCGACTCGCGATCCGGCGGATCGCCCGGATCGCCGTAGGGCAGCGCGATGCCGCGGGATTCGAGAAAGCTCCGCACCCCCTCGTAGCGCGGCTTGCCGTCGACGAAGCGCCGATAGTCCTCATCCGCGTCGAAGGGCTGGAACAGCTCGCCACGCTGCGCTGCCCGCTGCGCAAGATAATCGTCGAACAGCCGCTTCCAGGCCGCAGCATGCAGACGCGCCGTCCGCGTCACCACGCCGTCCAGGTCGAAGATAACGGCGTCGATGGTGCGCTCCTGGCGATCGGCATGGCTCATCGGTCTTCCTTCGTCCGTTCCGTGTTCGGCCTGCCTCGCGCTGCCGCCGCCGATCTGGATCACGTTCCTTTCGCCTTGCTGCAGTCCGGCGTTTCGAGCGAGCGGCCACACGCTCACAGACGGCTCCGCCGCCTGCACATTACACAGTGAAAACGCTGAGACCTTCGTTCCGGAGATCGAGCACCAACGCGGCGCCCTTGCAACCGCAAGGTCGATCACCGCAGGACGCGTCGCAAACCGAAAGGCATAATCAGCGTCGTCACCACGGCCATGATCACGAGAGCGGAGAAGAGGTTGGCGACGATGGGATCGGGCTGATCGAACAAGCCGGCTTCGAGTGCGATGCTGGCAATGATCAGCTCGACCGCGCCGCGCCCGCTCATGCCGACGCCGACCGCGAGCGACTCTCGCGACGACAGTCCAGCGAGCCGTGCCGGCAGTCCTGCGCCAAGCAACTTGCCCAGAAATGCCACGCCTACGAGCGCGAGCAGGAAACCCGGAACTGCGGTTACGGCGCCGAGTTCGACCCGAACGCCGATCGAGGCGAAGAAGAGCGGCGCCAGCAATCCGTCCGTAAAATCTCCGACGCTTCGCTTGATGCCGTCGTAGATTTTGGCCCCGACGGTCTCCGGATCAAAGAACAGACCGGCCATGAACGGGCCCAGGATGAAGTCCATGCCCAGGGCCTCCGCCAACACGGCGAAACCAAGCGCCAGCGCCATGAGCGTGCTGAAGTGCGGCGCCGGGATGCGCATGCGGGAGACCGCCCGCGAAAGGCGTGGATAGAGGAACAGGCCCACCGCTATGGCAATCAGGAAAAACAGGCCGGCCCTCCCGAGCAGCGCCAACATTGCGGCCAGATCCGGACTGGCGCCCGTCTCGATCACCCCGGTCACCACGGCGAGCAGCATCAGCCCGATCACGTCGTCGAAGATCGCCGCCGACACCACTGTCCGACCGACGCGGGTGTGGAGGTATCCAAGCTCCCTGAAGATGCTCACTGCCACGGGGACCGCCGAGATCGATAGCGCCACACCGACCAGAAGCGCCTGCGCGAACTTCAGCGGCGTCTCAGGCAGAACAGACCAGGCCAGTGCGAACCCGGCGCCGAGCGGAAAGAGCACGCCGCCGAGAGCGACCGCGAGGGAACCGCCCGAATGCTCGGCGATCTCCCGCGGGCGCATCTCGATGCCGGCAAGCAGCAGCAGGAAGAAGATGCCGAACTCGGCGGCGACCTCGAGGAACGGGCTTTCTGCCAGGCTCGCGAGAAGGGGGATCGGCAGCGATGCGGCAGCGACGAGCGCGATCGCCACGCCGGCGACGATCTCGCCCATCGAGGCAGGCTGGCCCAGCCGTTCGGACAGTTCGCCGAACAGCCGCGTGACGACCAGCAGAAGCAAGAGATGAAGAGCATGCTCCATGGCTTACGAGGCCGCCACGAATGCAAGCGCCAGCAGCCCGGCCGCGGTGGTGTAATAGAGCATCGGCAGGAGCGTGAAACGGATGATGGCGCCCTCCTGGCGGAGCAAGCCGACGACGGCGGCCGCGGCGACGACATTGACCACCGACACCATGTTGCCCGCGTTCGCCCCGAGCATTTGTGCGGCCAGCACTGTCGTCTCCGACAGTCCCGCCCTGTCGGCGGCGCTGAACTGGAGCAACGCGAACATCATGTTGCTGAAGGTGGCGCTGCCCGACAGAAAGGCGCCCATGGCGCCGACCAGGGGGGCCACCAGCGGCCAGGCGCCGCCGACGGAATCGGCGGCGACGATCGCGAGCTCCATCGGCATGCTGGCAAGGCCCGCGTCGTTCACCCCCGACTGGATGAAGACGCGCACCATGGGCACGGCCGCGCCCAGCGCCAAGGCGCTGCCGATGAGGACGCGGCCGGCGTCGCGCAGGGCGATGCCCGCTTGCCAGGAGCCCATCCGGAAGAACACGATCGCGGCCAAGGCGACGGCGACGAAGCCGGCCCCGGGAAGATAGAGCGGTGCGACCGAGACGCCGATGTCGGTTCCCAGGATGCCCGTGGCGGATATCGTGACCGCCTGCAGCCATCCCTTCAACGGCAGGACGTCCAGGCGCGTCGCCACCAGCAGCGCCGCCAGCAGCAGATAGGGCGTCCAGGCGCGGGAAAGCGGCATTGCCGCAGGGACCGGCGGGCCGCTCACCCGTCCGCCCTTGCCCTGCGATAGGCCGTCCCGGGGCAGCAGCCATCCCTTGCGCGCCACCGGGGTCACCAGCGCCAAACCGACGAGGGCGCCGATCAGCGAGGGGAATTCGGGCCCGAGCAGAACCGCGACAGCGAGGGCCGGACCGGTGAAGGCGAGGCCGGCGAACAGAGCGAAGCGCCACGCCCGCAAGCCGTCCCGCCAGTTCCGCCCGGGGTCGAAGAAGCGGGTGAGCACGACGACCATGATCAACGGTATCGTCGTTCCAACAAACAGGTCGATCATGACCGCTTGCATGGCGACGCCCTGAAGGAAGTCGGCCGCGGGCACGTCGCCGAGTGCAGCAACGACGGCCGGTGCGAGGTCGCTACCCTCCTGCAGGCCCTGGGCGAGACCGACCACGACCGGCGTGCCGATGGCGCCGAAGGACACCGGGCTGCTGTCCGCGATCAGGGCGAGGACGACGGCCGCCATCGGCGTGAAGCCCAGCGCCACCAACAGAGGCGCGGTGATCGCCGCCGGCGTCCCGAAGCCGGCCGCACCCTCGAGAAAGGCGCCGAACAGCCAGGCAATCAGAATGACCTGCGCACGCGGATCCGGCGTGATGCTCATGAACCCGCTGCGGATCGCGGCCATCGCGCCGCTTTCGGTCAGGACCTTCAAGAGGAGGATGGCGCCGAAGACGATCCAGAGGATCGATGTCGCGATGACTGCGCCCTCGATCGATGCCGCGATCACCTGGCGGATCGGAACTTTCCACACGATGATGCTCACGGCGGCCGTGAGCACCAGGCTCAATGGCATGGCCGTGGCCGCCGGCAGCCGTAGGATCACCAGGAGCCCGAAGACGGCAAGCAACGGTGTCAGGGCGGCAAGCAGCATCGGAAATCGCAATCAGTGCAGGACGGACAGACGGACACGGCATTCTGGCGCTTCGGGCGCCTTCCACCACGAGCTACGTCCCGCGATGAACGACTGGTGCTGAATGAGAGAGACGCCCGAGCGGTACGCCCTCTTACAGTGCCGGAGGACCGAGTGGTCGCTTATCTCGACGCTCGCCACCAGACCGCCGACAACCTGTCCTTGGGACAGCGGCGACCATTCTTTCACGCCACCGAGATTCTCGCGACGCCATAGCGTCGAACATCCGACGGAGAGATCGCGAATTACGTCATCGGGGCGCTACGGCTCGCCGGCGCCGATCGAGCGCTGAGGCCCGGCCGTGCGCCTGCATGAGCGCTTTACGTTGGTTTTTCCGCCGCCGGCACTTCGCTAGAGTTTCCCGCCGGATGATTCCGATATGATTCCGGCGCGCGTTCTTGGAGACCTGAGCAGGGCACGAAAAACGCCGCCAAGCCACTGACTTGACAGCGTAATCTGTGGTTGCGGGGGCAGGATTTGAACCTGCGACCTTCAGGTTATGAGTTTGAGGCGCGTTTTCCCGGGGCAACCAAAATGCAGTCGACAAAATGCACCAACTTGCAGGCTCCGAATCGTTCGCCGCGAGCGGGGAAGCAACAGCTAGCCGAGCGCCGGTCCAAGATCGGCGCGCAGAGTGCCTATGGCAGCTATGCTCTACCCCGCCAATTGCCGCCATTTCCCTGTCTTTGCCCTACTCCCCCTACCAGTCTCTTCCATGATCCGTCGGGATTGCCATGCTAGGGCAATGACCTAAAGTGCTCGGGAGTGGCTACGATGGAGAATCGAAAGTACCTGACAGCGGAGGAAGTCACGGAACGATATCGTGGAGAGATCAGTGTGGGCACTCTTCGGAATTGGCGCGCTATGCGCGTAGGCCCACCATTTGTGAAGATCGGCAAGGCGGTTCTGTACCCTGTCCAAGAGCTCGACGAATGGGATAAGAAGAATCTCGTGATGTGCCGTGCCTCTCGAAGCCTGCACATGACGGAACAAGAGGAGCGGTGATGATCACGATCAAGCATTTCAAACCGCTCCCGAACACCGCCACCAGCGCTTCGATCTTACGAGAAATTCTCATTAAAGGTCAGTTACATGGCCACTTTTGCTAGATTGGTTCACAACCATCCGAGCGGCGACCCGACGCCGTCGCGCGCCGACATCGACATGACGCGCGAGGTCGCCGACGCCGCGAAGAAGCTGGGCATCACCGTACACGACCACATCATCGTCGGCCGGACCGGCCACAAGAGCCTGCGCGGCATGGGCATCCTCTGAGACCGCCGCGGCGGACGTTGACAGCGCGCGCCGCGCCGACGATCTTCACCGCATGACCAGCCGCGCCGCACGCCGCCGACGTACCGGAACCGATCGCCACGCGCGATTGCGATGACGCACGGCCGGTGCGTCCGCCGCAAGCCGCGCTGCCCAGCGCGGCTTTTTTGTTGTCATCCGTCGCCGATCGTCCTGAAACTCCGCCCCATCGGCGAGGCCCATCCAGAGGACTGCCCATGACCGCCCTGTCGGAGAACGCCCAGAAGACCGCGGACCAGTCCGGTGCTGCGGCCACCGCGCGTCGCACCGTCTTCATCGACGGCGAAGCCGGCACGACGGGCCTCGGCATCCGCGAGCGCCTCGCCGGCCTGGGCACGGTCGAGGTCAGGAGCATTGACCCGGCGCTGCGCAAGGACGTCGAGGCGAAACGGTCGCTGCTGCGCGACGTCGACCTCGTGGTCCTGTGCCTGCCGGACGACGCGGCGAAGGAGACCGTGGCGCTGGTCGACGGCCTGGGCGCCGACGCGCCGAAGGTGCTGGACGCCTCGACGGCGCACCGGGTGGCCGCCGGGTGGGTCTACGGCTTCGCCGAACTGGACCCCGGCCAGTCGGAGGCCATCGCGGCGGCGGCGAAGGTCGCCAATCCCGGATGCTATCCGACCGGCGGCATCGCGCTGCTGCGGCCGCTGGTCGACGCCGGCCTGCTGCCGCCGGACTATCCGGTGACGATCAACGCGGTGAGCGGCTATTCGGGCGGCGGCAAGGCGATGATCGCCGACTTCGAGAGCGGCAAGGCACCGTCCTTCGAACTCTACGGCCTGAGCTTCGAGCACAAGCACGTGCCGGAGACGCAGGCCTTCGCGAAGCTGACACGCCGGCCGATCTTCGTACCGTCGGTCGGCAATTTCCGGCAGGGGATGCTGGTCTCCGTTCCGCTGCACCTGGACACGCTGCCGGGCGCGCCGTCGGGAGCCGACCTGCAGGCGGTGCTGGCGGCACATTATGCGGGTGCGGAACTGGTCTCCGTCCTGCCGCTGAACGACGCCGGCGGCAGCAGCGCCACGCGGCTGGAACCGGAAGCGCTCAACGACACGGACCGGCTGGAACTGCGGGTCTATGCGCACCCGGCACACCCGCACGCGCTGCTCGTCGCGCGCCTCGACAACCTGGGCAAGGGCGCGTCGGGTGCCGCGGTTCAGAACATCCGCCTGATGCTCGGCTGCTGATCCTCGCCGGCCCCGCAAGACGAAATTCCGCTCTCGGCAGAGTTCGGCTATCCTGCGGGACCAGCGGTTTCATCAGTTAGCGGGGAGACGAGACATGAGGGCACTGAGAACGGCACTGCTCGCGGCCGCGGCGGCGGCCGCACTGGGCGCTTCGGCTGCCAGTGCGGACATCGTGATCGCCACGGCGGGCCCGATGACCGGCCAGTATGCGAGCTTCGGCGCCCAGATGAAGGCGGGCGCCGAAATGGCCGTCGCGGACCTGAACGCCAAGGGCGGCGTCCTCGGCCAGAAACTGATCCTGGAGATCGGCGACGACGCCTGCGATCCGAAGCAGGCGGTGGCGGTCGCCAACCAGTTCGCCAACAAGAACGTCGTTCTGGTCGCAGGGCATTTCTGCTCCGGCTCGTCGATCCCCGCCTCGGACGTCTACGCCGATGAGGGCATCATCCAGATCTCGCCGGCATCGACCAATCCGAAGCTCACGGAGATGGGCAAGGAGAACGTGTTCCGGACCTGCGGCCGCGACGACCAGCAGGGTCAGGTGGCCGGCACGTTCCTGGCCGAGAAGTACAAGGACGGCAAGGTCGCGATCCTCCACGACAAGTCGGCCTACGGTAAGGGCCTCGCCGACGAGACCAAGGCGGCGATGAACAAGGCCGGCAAGCAGGAGACCGTGTACGAGGCCTACACGGCCGGCGAGCGCGACTATTCCGCGCTGGTCACCAAGCTGAAGGCCGAGGGCATCGACGTCGTCTATGTCGGCGGCTACCACACCGAGGCGGGGCTGCTGCTTCGTCAGATGCGCCAGCAGGGCATGAAGACGCAGCTGATCTCGGGCGACGCCCTGGTCACGCAGGAGTTCTGGGGCATCACCGGCGAGGCCGGCGAAGGCACGCTGATGACCTTCAGCCCGGACCCGCGCAAGAATCCGGTGGCGGCCCCGGTCGTCGAGAAGTTCCGCGCCAAGGGCATCGAGCCGGAAGGCTATGTCCTCTACACCTACGGCACCGTGCAGGCGTGGGCGCAGGCCGCCGAGAAGGCGAAGTCCACGGATACCGATAAGGTGATCGAGGCGCTGCGCGGCAACCAGTTCGACACGGTGCTCGGCTCGATCGGCTTCGACAAGAAGGGCGACGTCACGGCGCCGGGCTATGTCTTCTACGAGTGGAAGAACGGCGCCTACGACTACTACCAGAACTGACCGCACCTGCCGGTCGGACGGGAAAGGGCCCGGCGGCAACGCCGGGCCCTTTCAGTTCGGACGACTGCCCGTAGGGCCGGCCCCCCGGCCCCGCACGGCGCTAGCCGACCGCGACGGCAGGGGTGCGACCGGCGGCCTCGCGCAATACGACCCGGTCCCGGCCGGTGCGCTTGGCTTCGTAGAGCGCCTCGTCGGCACGCCGGACGATGAGGTCCGCGGCATCGTCGCCGACCTCCAGTCCACCAAGGCCGATGCTGACGGTGACGGGCAGGTCGATCGCCGGGGTGTTGATCGAGAAGGGCTGGTCGGCAACCGCGCGCCGCAGCCGTTCGGCCGCGCGGTGGGCATCCACGAGCCGCGTCTCCGGCATGACGATCACCAGTTCCTCGCCGCCCATGCGGGCGACCATATCGAAGCTGCGCACGCCCTTGACGATGCGGGCGGCCAATTCCTTCAGCACCTGATCGCCGGCGGCATGACCATAGGTGTCGTTGACCGATTTGAACCGGTCGACGTCGAGCATCAGCACGGACAGCGGCCGGCCGTGCTCTCGGGCGTGCTTGAACAGCCCGTCGAAATGCGAGTTGAAATAGTGCCGGTTGTAGAGACCGGTCAGGCCGTCGGTGAGCGCCATCGCCAGGCTGGCCTCGTGGGTCGCCTGCATGCGCAGCTGAAAGCGGCGGCGGCGTACCTGGGTCCGGACGCGCGCCCGAAGCTCGTTACCGTCGAGCGGCTTCATCAGATAGTCGTTGACGCCGAGTTCGAGCCCCTTCAGCAGCCGCGCCTTGTCGGTCAGACGGCCGAGGATCAGCAGCGGCAGATGCCGGGTGGCGTCGTGCGACCGCATCTGCGAGGCGATCCTGAGGCCGTCTGCCGTCTTCATGTCGAGATCGACGATGACCAGGTCGGCACGGAGCGCGACCAGTTCCTCGATGATCTTGGGCCCGGGCGGCAGCGCGAACATCTCGTGCTCGTCGCGCGGCAGGACGGACAGCGTGCGCTGACGCAGCCGCTCGTCCTCGGTCACCATCACGACGCGGGCGCCGTCGCCGCGCTCTTCCGCCAGCGTCGGTCCCTGCTGGGTCGAGCCGAGGCGCAGGCTGGTCTCGTGGCGCATGCACCACTCGTCCATCAGGCGCTTCAGCCGGACCAGCGAGCGGACACGCGCGAACAGCGCCAGATCGTCGACCGGCTTGGTCAGGAACTCGTCGGCGCCGGATTCCAGCCCCTCGACCCGGTCTTCCGGCAGGTCCAGAGCCGTCACCATGACGACGGGAATGTGCGTCCAGCGCGGATCGGCCTTGATCCGCCGGCACACCTCGAATCCCGTCATGCCCGGCATCATCACGTCGAGCAGAACGATGTCCGGCGCCTCGCGCTCCATGGCGGCGAGGGCCTTCGGACCGTCCTCTGCGGTGACGACGTCGAAATACTCGGCCGTCAGCTTCGCGTGCAGAAGCCGCAGATTGACGGGCGCGTCGTCGACGACGAGGATTCGGGCACTCATGTAGGCCCTCCGGCGATCAGGCCAGATGCTTCTGAACGGTTTCGAGGAAGCGCGACACGGTGATCGGCTTGGCGATGTAGTCCTCGCACCCGCCCTGCCGTATCTTCTCCTCGTCACCCTTCATGGCGAAGGCGGTCACGGCGATCACCGGGATATGGCGGAGATTGTCGTCCTCCTTGAGCCATTTGGTGACCTCGAGCCCGGAAACTTCGGGCAGCTGGATGTCCATCAGGATGAGGTCGGGGCGATGCTCGCGCGCGATGGACAGAGCCTGAATCCCGTCGCGCGTCTTCAACGTCCGGTAGCCGTGGGCCTCCAGAAGGTCGTTGAAGAGCTTCATGTTGAGTTCGTTGTCTTCGACGATGAGCACTGTCTTCGACATTCAGATTCCCCGGGAGGTGCCGGCCGCCCAAAACGTCCGGTTCTCTTCCGATGCAGCCTCCTACCCTACCGGCTAAGAGGCAACCACCGAATTGAACGTCTTCATATAAGGCGGCAAGGCTAAACATCCGATAAATGACGGGACACTCTTTCGAAGCAGGCGAGGTAAGGCTGGGCATCGACCTCGGGGGCACCAAGGTCGAGATCGTCGCGCTTGCGCCAGGGGGGAGCGAGCCGATCAGACGGCGGCTGCCGACGCCCGCGGGCGACTATGCGGCGACCGTCGCGACGATCGCGGCCCTGGTCGCCGAGGCGCACGCCGCGCTGGCGGGCCGGGCGCCGGTCGCCGCCGGGGTGGGCGTCGGGATACCCGGCACCATCTCGCCGGCTACTGGGTTGGTGAAGAACGCCAACAGCACGTGGCTGAACGGCCGGCCGCTGGAGCAGGACCTGCGCGCCGCTCTCGGCCGGCCGGTGAGAATCGCCAACGACGCCAACTGCTTCGCCCTGTCGGAAGCGTCGGATGGGGCCGGCGCCGGCGCGGCGACGGTGTTCGGCGTCATCCTGGGGACCGGCGTCGGCGGAGGCATCGTGATCGGCGGTGCCCTGGTCGGAGGCGCCAACGCGATCGCCGGGGAATGGGGCCACAACGCACTGCCCCGGCCCGATGCCGACGAGTGGCCCGGTCCGACGTGCTGGTGCGGCCGGACGGGCTGTATCGAGACGTTTCTCTCCGGGCCCGCGCTGGGGCGCGACCATGCGTCGCGCACAGGCGGCACGGCGATTCCGGCCGCCGCGATCGCCGCCGCCGCGGTTGCGGGCGACGTGCAGGCGGGCGAGAGCATCCGACGCTATGCGCGCAGGCTGGCCCGCGCCCTCGCCGGCGTCATCAACGTGATCGATCCCGACGTGATCGTGCTGGGCGGCGGCCTGTCCCAGATCGGCGCACTCTACGAGGCCGTGCCGCGGATGTGGGCCGAGCATGTCTTCTCCGACCGGGTAGACACCCGGCTCGTCCCACCACGGCACGGCGATTCGAGCGGCGTGCGTGGCGCCGCCCGCCTCTGGCCGATCGGGACGGGCGCACCGTGATCACGACCGTCTGCCGCGACTGCGATACCGTCGCCGCCACGGCGAGCGCCGAGGGGGCGGCGTGCTCCGCCTGCGGCTCGGCACGCATGGTTCGGCATCCGGAACTCGGCGTCCTGACGATCGCCCATCTCGATTGCGACGCCTTCTATGCCAGCGTCGAGCAGCGCGACGATCCGAGCCTGCGCGGCAAGCCGCTGATCGTCGGCGGGCGCACGCGCGGCGTCGTGCTCGCCGCCTCGTACGAAGCGCGCCGCTTCGGCGTGCGCTCCGCCATGCCGATGTTCAAGGCGCTCGCCGACTGCCCGGACGCCGTGGTCGTGCGGCCGGACATGGAAAAGTACCGTCAGGCGGGCGCCGTCGTCCGCCGGCTGATGCGCGAGGCGGCACCGCTCGTCGAGCCCCTGTCGATCGACGAGGCCTTTCTCGACCTCGCCGGCACAGCGGAACCGCCGGCCGTCGCCATGGCGCGGCTGGCGCGGCGGATCGAGGCCGAGGTCGGCATCACCGTCTCGATCGGTCTCAGCTGCAACAAGTTCCTGGCCAAGATCGCCTCGGATCTCGACAAACCGCGCGGCTTCGCCGTCATCGGCCGGCAGGAGGCCGGCGCCTTTCTGGCGCCGCGACCCGTCGGGCTGATCTGGGGCGTCGGGCCGGCGATGCAACTGCGGCTCGCCCAGGACGGCATCGTGACGATCGGCGACCTGCAGCAGCGAACCGCCCAGGACCTGACGGCGCGGTACGGCCGGTTCGGCGAGCGGCTGGCCCGCTTCGCCTTCGGCCGAGACGAGCGCCGGGTCGTTCCGGAGCGGGAGGTGAAGAGCGTCTCCGCCGAGACGACGTTCGACGTGAACCTCGACCTGCTCGATCCGCTCAAGCGGGCGCTGTGGCGGCTGTGCAAGCGGGTGGCGGCGCGCCTGACCGACCGCGGCATGGCCGCCGGCACCGTGACGCTGAAGCTGAAGCGGCACGATTTCCGGATCCTGACGAGAAGCCGCACGGTCGACGGGCGGCTGCAGAGCGCCGTCGACATCTATGCGATCGCCCTGCGCCTGCTGGAGCCCGAGGTCGACGGCACGCGCTATCGCCTCATCGGCGTCGGCGTCTCGGGCATCTCGATGCGGCAGGACGGCGGCGAGCCGGACCTGTTCGCCGCGGCCGAAGCCGCAGCGCCGTAAGTCCGTTCAGCAGTGCGGCGCAGGCAGAGCCTCGATCTGTTCCAGGCGATAGCCCAGCGAGAACTCGTCGTAGATCACCTGGGCGTCGCCGACGACGCCGCTCTTGTAGAGAGTCTCGCGGATCTCGAATGCCGGCAGCATGTCGTCCTCCTCGCCGAAGAAAGCGAGGGCCATGTTCCAGGACGGCTGCGCGAGCAGGGGGTCGTTCGCGAGGGCCTCGCGGGAACCACCCGGCTTGCCGGAGACGCCGAACGTACCGTCCTTGCGCTCGGAGATCTCGGCGTTCACGGTCATCGGCTCGTCCTCGCGCTGGCCGAGCAGCACGGGGCGCATGATCCGCTGCCGGCCGGCGAGCGCCTCGCGGATCAGCAGCCGGGTGTGGCCCGCAGGAAACAGCGTCCCGGGCGGCAGGCCTACGGTCTCGGCTTCCGGGCGGGTATAGGTGGCGCTGCCGCCCTCCTCGTCCGCGTCCAGCTTGGCCTCGCCGCGCAGGTCCTCGACGACGTTGCCGTCCTGGAGCGTGCGCAGGTTGAAGCCGTAGCGGTCACCGGTCTTGTGCTCCCAGCTGGAGAAGCTGACCTCGGTGCGGACCGAGTTGCCCTCGGGACCGAACATGTCGAACCGCGCGCGCTGGCGGACGATCCAGCTGTCGCAGCTCTCGGCCCACTCGAACACCATCGCACCGGAGGCGTCGACGACGCCGCTGCCGACCTCGGCGTTCATCAGCCGCAGGCTGTAGACGGCCCGGTGCGGCCGCAACTCGATGGCGGATGCCGTGCTGGCGGCCGTGACGACGAGCAGACCGATCAGCCAGAGCGTGCGGGACATCAGGGGACCGTATCGATGCGGTTGAACGCCGGAGCGGGCCGGGCGTCAACCGGGCGGGCGCCCGGCCTGGAGAAGTATGGCATGCGGACCGAATGCCCGACAGGCAAAGCGGTCAGCGGCCGCAACAGGTGCAAGAAATACACGCTCTGTGGCAGAAGTGCGGCAACGGCCGGGCAGGCCCCGCAGGACCGGCCCGACTGCGTGCCGTCGGCAGCCTACTCGGCCGCCTGCTTCGTCGGATACTCGAAGCCGATCGCCTTCTTGGCGGCGAGATCGGCGATCTCCGCCTCGGTATAGCCGGCGCGCGCGAGGATTTCGCGGGTCTGCTGGCCGACGTGGGGGCACTCGGACATCGGCGAGCCGGTCGCGAACGGCTCGACGCCGGGGATGTTCGCCATGGGCAGCGACCCCATGCCCTGGTGCTCGACCCACGGCAGCGCGCCGATCGCAGCGACGTGCTCGTCCTTCATGAAGTCGTCGTAGGTGTTGACCTTGGCGTTCATCACGCCCGCCTCGGTCAGGTCCTTCGCCCACTCCTCGGTCGTCCGCTTCAGGAACTCGGCGCGGACGATCGGCATCAGTTCCTTTTCGCGCGCGATCCGCTTCTCGCGGCTGTCGTAGCGCGGGTCCTTGGCCAGATCCTCGCGGCCGAGCACCTTGCAGAGTCCGGTATAGTGATGCTCGCGCATCGCCGTCACGTTCAGGTAGCCGTCCTTGGTCTTCATCGTGCCAACCGGGACGTAGAGGACCTGCGGCTCGCCCTGCTCCAGGTGGTACTCCATCACCTTCGCCGCCTGGAAGGCCGCGGCCGACTGCATCAGCGAGCAGTCGATATACTGGCCCTTGCCGAAGCGGACCTGCTTCAGGATCGCGGTCGACAGCGCCTGGAAGGCGTAGAGGCCGGTCATGACGTCGACGGCGATCATGCCGCTGCGCATCGGCACGCCCTCGGCGTCGCGGTGCAGCGTCATCCAGCCGGAGAAGGCCTGAATGACCGAATCCGTGACCGGGAGCTTCGAATAGGGACCGGACTGGCCGAAGCCGGTGACCGACAGGTAGACGACCTTCGGGTTCGACTTCTTCACGTCGTCATAGCCGAGACCGAAACGGCTCATCACGCCCGGACGGAAGCTTTCGACGACGACGTCGGCCTCGGACGCCAGCTTCTGGGCGATCGCCTTGCCCTCGGCCGTCTTCAGGTCGAGCGCCACCGACTTCTTGCCGCGGTTGAACGTGATCGCGTGGGCGCAGAGATCGCCGTACATCTTGCCGAGCGTGCGGCCCCAGTCGCCCTCGAGCGGCTCGACCTTCGTCACGTCCGCGCCGTACTGGGCCAGCAGCATCGTCGCGTGCGGCCCGGCGACGCCCTGCGTCGCGTCGAAAACCTTGATGCCGGAGAAGGGCAGATCGTCCGTCATGCGGATGGGTCCCGGATTCTGATTGAGCAGACAGGAAGTCACGAATTAGCCACAGGCACGTTTGTCCTGTCAATTCGCACGCCGGACCCGCCACGCGCCACCGTCGTCCGCGCTGCCACGATAGCCCCATCGGCCGGCGAGCGCGTCGCCGTCGCGGACCATCGTTCCCCGGCCGGTATCGCCGCCGGATCGCCAGGAATAGTAGAGCTTTTCGCCCTCGATCCGGCCGTCCAGTTCGCCGACCCCGGCGCCGATGCTGAACAGCCCGGCGACGCGCAGCCCGTCGCGGACCAGCGCAAGCCGGACGTCGAAACTCTGTCCCTGGATCTCGATCGAACCGTCATAGGTGCCGCTGAAGGCGGCGCTGCCGGACGACGAAACGGCGCCCAGCTTCTCGCCGTGCCGCCGGGGCGCGAGGCCCGCGAGGGTGGCGCGACGCGACGTCATGGCGACCAGCTTCTGCAGGTCCGGGTCCGACAGCGTCTCGGCGACCAGCGCGATCTGGTCGGCCGTGAACAGGACGTTCTCGCGCCCGGTGCGCCGGTTCTCGTATTCGACCGCGAAGCCGTCGGCATGGCGGCGCAGGATGTCGGCGATGGCGCGCATCCGGTCCGGCGTGACCGGGTGGGTGGCCCGCTCCATCGCCTGCCGCCAGGCCGCGTCGCCGTCGAAGTCGCCGCGGTTCGGGCCGGCATAGGCCATCAGCTGGAAGAAGAGGAACATGCCGGTCGGCTGGGCCGGCAGCCGGCGCATCACCTCCAGCGCAAAGGCGTCGGCCTGGGCCTCGTTGGCCCGCGCATCCGCGCGCCGCACGAGCGGACCGTAGCCGGGATGGCCGTGCAGCACGTGCCCCATCTCGTGCAACAGGATGAAGATCACGGCCGACTTGAAGATCTTCTGCGACAGGCCGTCGACGGCCGGATCCTTCAGCGCGTCCTCCGGAATCCGCAGCGCCCGCAGCGGCGCCGGCCACCGGCCGAAATCCGCCTCGCGGCCGTATTTCAGCATCCCGACATATTCCTGGACCGTCTCCGGCGAATAACCGTTCCGGTTGAGCCAGGCGAAGGCGACAGAGAGATCGTCAAGGAACTTCAGCGACATCGCCGGCAGCACGACCGTCCCGGAGGCGAGGGCGTAGAAATCGAGCGGATGGCCGGAGGCGGCGCGCAGGGGAATGTCGATGCGCAGGTCGCGCAGCCCGCGCAGTTCCTCGCGCGTCAGGACGGGCCGCAGGACCTCGTCCAGGTTCGACAGGATCCCGGGGCGGTAGCGGTCCGCCCAATGCGCCAGTTCGGCGTCGTCGTAGAGCGAGGCGTAGCCGCGCTCCGCTGCGGCGGCGGCGGCCGGGCCGAGGAGAAGGGCCGCGACCAGCGCGATCCCCGCGGCACCGAGCCTCGCGGCGCGGGCGGTCACGGCGGCTGTCCCGCGCGGTAGACGGCGACGCCCGCGGCGACGGCGGGCGGCGGCGGCTCCGGCTCGCCCTGCGCCAGCCACAGGCGGAAGGCGTCGGCGGGGCCCCAGTCGCGCTCGTTCCAGACCGAGAGCAGCAGTTCGACCCGCGCCGTCCGCAGCGCGCGCTCGATGTCGCCGCGCGTGAAGGCGTCGAGGGCCGGATCCAGCGCCCCCGCCGCCCGCGCCAGCCGCTCGGCCGCCACCTGCATGGCGGCGACCCGAGCCGGATCGGCGATGGGCGGGCCGGCTGCCGTCGTCGGGACGGAACCTGCGCCGATCCCGCTGTAGCTCACGCCCCGGGCGGCGGCGACCCGCTCGCCATTGCCGTTGGCGCTTTCCGGGAATGGCCCCTGAGGGCCGGAATAGGCGATGCCGTAGTGGAGCGACAACCCGAGGATCGCAGCACCGAACAGTGTGAAGAAGACGCCCGGTCCGACGCGGGAGACGTGGATGGAGACGCCGCCGGGCAGTTCGAGCTTGCCGGCGCCGCGCTCGCGGCTCGGCATCGCCAGGAACAGCCGGTAGCCGCACCAGATCGCGATGCAGGCGCCGCCGACGACCACCAGGCGCTCGATCGAGCGCATGACGATGGTCACGATGAGCGGATCCATTGCTTCCCCCGTCGCCGACTGGCCAAGCCTACTACGACAGGAAGCGTCCGGCTGCCGGCGCGGACGCGCAAGTGATCACGTTCACATGAAGCTGTGCGGATCCACGTCGATCTGGAGCCGCACCTTCCGGCCGATCCGCGTCTCGCCGAGCCAGCGGTGCAGCACCTCCTGGACGTTGACGTGCCGGGCCGTCTGCAGGAGCAGGCGCCAGCGATGCTGGCCGCGCAGCAGGGCGAGCGGCGCCGGCGCAGGGCCGAGCATGCGCAGGTCCGGGCCGTGCGGCGCGGTGCGCGCCAGCGCTTTCGCCGAGCTTTCGACCTCCGCCGCCTCCGGCCCGGATAGGATCAGGGCCGCCAGACGGCCGAAGGGCGGCATGCCGCTGCGGCGGCGATTGTCCATCTCCGTCGCGACGAAGCCGTCGCGGTCGCCGCGGACCAGGGCCTCCATCACCGGCGCCTCGGGCTGCCAAGTCTGGAGCAGGACCCGGCCGGGCCGCTCGGCGCGCCCCGCCCGTCCCGCGACCTGGGACAGAAGCTGCCACGTCCGCTCCGCCGCGCGCAGATCGCCGCCGGCGAGGCCGAGGTCGGCGTCGACCACGCCGACGAGGGTGAGCATCGGAAAATGATGGCCCTTCGCCACGACCTGCGTGCCGATCAGGATGTCGATCTCGTGGTCGGTGACGCGCCGGACGAGTTCCGCTGCGGCCCGCGGCCCGGCCAGGAGGTCGCTCGCCATGACGCCCGTGCGCGCGTCGGGGAAGAGCAGTCCCACCTCCTCGGCGAGACGTTCGACCCCGGGGCCGCAGGCGACGAGGCTGCCCTCGGCGCCGCAGCCGGGGCAGGCGTCCGGCGGCGGCATGGCGAAGCCGCAATGGTGGCACTGCAGGATCTGGTGGAAACGATGCTCGACCAGCCAGGCGGTGCAGTTCGGGCACTGGAAACGGTGACCGCAGGCACGGCAGAGGGTCAGCGGCGCATAGCCGCGGCGGTTCAGGAACAGCAGCACCTGCTCGCCGGCGGCCAGCGTCTCGCCGACGGCCTCGAGCAGCGGCGGCGAGAGCCAACGGCCGCGGGCCGGCGGCGTGCGGCGCATGTCGATCGCCGCGATGTCCGGCATCAGGGCGCCGGCGTGGCGGTCCGGCAGACGCAGGGTCTCGTAGCGGCCGATCTCGACATTGTGCAGGGATTCGAGCGACGGTGTCGCCGAGGCGAGCACGATGGGGATGGCTTCGAGGTGCGCCCGCACGACCGCCATGTCGCGGGCGTGGTAGGCGACGCCGTCCTCCTGCTTGAAGGCCTGTTCGTGCTCCTCGTCGACGACGATCACGCCGAGGTCGGGAAACGGCAGGAAGAGCGCCGAGCGGGCGCCGACGGCGACGCGCACCGTGCCTTCGGCGATGCCGCGCCAAGTGTCGCGCCGGCGTGCGGGCGTCAGTTCGGAATGCCACTCGCCGGGACGGACGCCGAACCGCGCGGCGAACCGGTCGAGCCATTGGGCGGTCAGGGCGATCTCGGGCAGGAGGACCAGCGCCTGCCGCCCCTCTGCCAGCGCGGCGGCCATCGCCTCGAAATAGACCTCGGTCTTGCCCGAGCCGGTGACGCCGTCGAGCAGCACGGCGGAAAAGCGGCGCTGCTCGACCCGCTCGCGCAGCAGGTCGACGGCGCGGCCCTGCGCCCCCGACAGCTGCGGTCCCGGCCGGCGCCAGTCCGGGTCGACGGACAGCGCCGGAGACGGGAGGCCGACACGCTCCACCAGCCCGGCGCGCTCCAGGCCGTGCAGGACGGCGGTGCCCGCCCCGGTCTCGCGCGCGACGTCGGCGGCGGGACGCGCGAAGCCGTCGCCGAGCAGGGCGAGAACGCGGCGGCGCGCCGGCGTCTGGCGGAAGTCGGCCGGGATCTCCGTCCCCGTAAGCCGAAAGGCGGGAACGGGCCGCGGCGGCTCCAGCGCCGCGCCGACGCTCATCGCCATGCGCAGCACCGCACCCGGCGGCGTCAGCGTGTAGGCGCCGACCCAGCGCACCAGGCGGCGCATCGGCGCCCGCATCGGCGGCGCGTCGAGACGCCGCAGCACGGATTTCAGCCGGCGCGGCTCCACATCCGCGCGCTCGCCCTCGTCCCAGACGACGCCGACGACCGACCGCGGACCGAGCGGCACTTCGACGAAATCGCCCGGCGAGAGCAAAAGCTTCTCCGGCACGCGGTAATCGTAGGCGCCGGCCAGCGGGTACGGCAGCAGCACCGGCACGGTTTCCGGGGCGTCGTCGGGCCGCAGGACGAATTCCTCGGGGCGCGAACTGGCAAGGGAGCGGTCCATCGGCTACATTTACGGCCGGCGGCGGCGCCGCCAAACAGCAAGGAAGCGCGATCATGAAATTCTTCGTCGATACCGCCGACATGACCGAGATCCGCGATCTCGCGGAAACCGGGCTGCTGGACGGCGTCACGACGAACCCGTCGCTGATCGCGAAGTCGGGTCGGCGGATCCTCGACGTGATCGCCGAGATCTGCGAGGTCGTCCCCGGCCCGGTCAGCGCCGAGGTGGCGGCGACGGACCACGCCACCATGCTCGCCGAAGGGCGGCGGCTGGCGAAGATCGCGCCGAACGTCGCCGTGAAGGTGCCGCTGACGCGCGACGGGCTACGCACCTGCCGCGCGCTGGCCGACGAGGGCCGCATGGTCAACGTCACCCTGTGCTTCTCGGCTGCGCAGGCGATCCTGGCGGCGAAGGCCGGGGCGGCGTTCATCTCGCCGTTCGTCGGCCGCCTCGACGACGTCGGGCAGGACGGCATGATGCTGATCGCCGAGATCGTCGAGATCTATCGCCAGTACCCCGCCTTCGAGACCGAGGTCCTGGTCGCGTCGGTGCGCCACCCGCAGCATGTGGTCGAGTCGGCCAAGATGGGCGCGCACGTCGCGACGCTGCCGCCCAGCGTGCTGCGGCAGCTGTTCAACCATCCGCTGACCGACAAGGGTCTCGCCGGCTTCCTGGCCGACTGGAAGGGAACCGGGCAGTCCATCCTGGACGACGGCGCGCCGGTGGCCGCCGAATGACCGTAGAGCGGACGGACAGGTCGGGATGGTGAACGAGCCGGAGAAGCGAACCGAACCGCCGCGTGCCCCGACCGCCGCCGAGGTCGCCGCCTATCTGCGCGGCCATCCCGACTTCCTGGTGCGCCACCCGGATCTGCTGGGCGTGCTGACGCCGCCGTCGCGCCGCACGGGCGACACCGTCGTCGACATGCAGCACTTCATGGTCGAGCGGCAGCGCCGCGAGATCGACCGCCAGAAGGAGCAGTACGACAAGCTGGTCGGGATCACCCGCGGCAACCTCTCCAGCCAGAGCCGGGTGCATGCGGCCGTGCTGAAGATGCTGGCGGCGCGCAGCTTCGAACATCTGATCGACATCATCACCCACGAACTCAGCCATGCCCTGGCGGCGGACGTCGTCGGCCTGTGCGTGGAGAGCGACGGCAACACGATGCCCCGCACTGTGCGCGGCACCCTGTCCGTGCTGACGCCGGGCGAGATCGACGCCGCCATCGGAATCGACCGCGAGATCGCGCTGCGCAGCGGTCCGGAGGCCGGCAACCTCTCCGCCTTCGGCCCGGCCGCAGGCCTGATCCGCTCCGAGGCGCTGATCCGGCTGAAGATCAGCCGCATGACCCCGGAGGGCATGCTCGCCATCGGCTCGCGCCGGACGGACTTCTTCAAGCCGAGCCATGGCACCGAGCTGCTGAGCTTCCTCGGCCGCACCGTGGAACACAGCATCCGGACCTGGCTCGACCTGCCGCGCCCCGCCTGACGATGGCGCACGTGCCGCTCGCCGCCGACGTCGCCGCGGCCATGGAGGACTGGCGCCGATGGCTCGGTGCCGAGCGGCGGCTCTCCGTTCATACGCTGCGGGGCTACGAACACGACCTGCTGAGCTTCCTCGGCTTCCTGGCCGACCATCT
Organism: Constrictibacter sp. MBR-5; assembly: GCF_040549485.1. Taxonomy (NCBI): domain Bacteria; kingdom Pseudomonadati; phylum Pseudomonadota; class Alphaproteobacteria; order Rhodospirillales; family Allostellaceae; genus Constrictibacter; species Constrictibacter sp. MBR-5. The sequence goes on along the minus strand of NZ_JBEPTK010000003.1, from coordinate 570,993 downwards.
CGGCGGCGCCCCGGACGTGGCCGCCCTCGGCCGGATGCGCCCGACCGACATCCGCGGCTGGCTGGCGCGGCGCGCCGGCGAGGGCGCCGAGGCACGAACCCGGGCGCGCGCCCTGTCGGCCGTCCGCAGCTTCTTCCGGCATCTCGGGCGCAGCGCCGCCATCGACGAGAGCGCGCTCGCCGCGGTGCGCGGCCCGCGCCTGCCGCACGGCGTGCCGAAGCCCCTGACGCGCGGCGAGGCGTCCGCGGTGCTCGAGTCCGCCGGCGACATGGAGGACGCGCCGTGGATCGGCCGGCGCGACTCCGCCCTGTTCGCCATGCTCTACGGCTGCGGCCTCCGCCTGGGCGAAGCCCTGTCCCTGACGCGCGGCGAGGCGCCGGCGGGCGACGCGCTGACCGTCACCGGCAAGGGGCGCAAGCAGCGCGTCGTCCCCGTCCTGCCGCTGGTGCGCGACCTGCTCGCGGCCTATCTCGCCGCCTGCCCCTTCGCGCTGGAGCGGACGGGACCGCTGTTCGTCGGGGCGCGCGGCGGGCCGCTCAATCCAGCCGTGGCGCAGCGGCAGATGCGCCGCCTGCGGCCGCTGCTCGGCCTCTCCAACACGGCGACGCCGCACGCCCTGCGGCACAGCTTCGCGACCCACCTCCTGGGTGCCGGCGTCGACCTTCGCGCCATCCAGGAACTGCTGGGCCACGCCTCGCTTTCCACGACGCAGCGCTACACGGCGGTGGACGCCGACAGGATGATGGCGGTCTATGCCGCCGCACACCCAAGGGCACGGAGGACGGCATGAGCCGCTGGCGGGCAATGACCAAGGACGATCTCGCGGCGGCCAAGGCCGTCGCCGACCGCGTCCACACCGAGCATCCCGAGGACGAGGCGGTCTTCGCGGACCGCCTGCAGATCCACCCGGAGGGCTGTCGGGTCATGGAGGCGGACGGCGCCATCGCCGCCTACATCCTGAGCCACCCGTGGCGGGCCTTCTCGCCGCCGCAGCTGAACAGCGTGCTGGGCTGCCTGCCGGAGGCGCCGGATACCTACTACATCCACGACATCGCCCTGCTGCCGCAGCTGCGCGGCACGGGCGCCGCCGTCGAGATGGTCGAGGCGGTCGCGAAGCACGCGGCCGACATCGGATTGCGGACGATTTCGCTGGTCGCGGTCAACGGCTCGGCCGGCTTCTGGCGCAGCCGGGGCTTCCGGCAGATCGAGGATCCCGCGATGGCGGAGACGCTCGCCAGCTACGGCGGCGGCGTCTTCATGATCCGCGACGCCCGCTGACGGGCGCTGACGGGCGCGCGCCGACCAACTCGAGAAGGCTGGGCGTCAGCTTCCCATCTGCCTGGGCAGCCAGAGCGAGATCTCCGGGAAGCCAATCAGCAGGACCATGATGACCGCCTCGGCCGCGATGAACCAGGCGAGGCCGCGGAAGATCGTGGTGAGCGGCACCGCGTCGCCGACCACGCCCTTCACGACATAGGCGTTGAGCCCGATCGGCGGGGTCAGCAGGCCGATCTCGATATACTTGACCACGATGACCCCGATCCAGACCAGGTCCAGCTTCAGCGCCTCGAACATCGGCAGGAAGACCGGCAGCGTCAGCAGCATCAGGCCGAGCGGGTCCAGGAACATCCCGAGGATCAGGTAGACGATCGAGATGCCGACGATCAGCCAGATCGGGTCGATCGCCCAGGAGCCGATCGATTCGGCCATGATCGTCGGCACGCCGGCGAAGGCGAGCAGCCGCGTGAGCAGCAGCGCGCCGATCGCGACGAAGAAGATCGACGCCGTGCTCTCCAGCGCCTCGACGACGCTGGTGCGGAAGGCGGTCCAGGTGAGCTGGCCGCGCAGCAGGCCGATGATCGCCGCGAACAGGGCGCCGAGCGCCGCCGCCTCGGTCGCCGTGGCGGTGCCGCTGTAGATGCCGCCGACCACGCCGAGCACGAGGACCGGGATCGGCCAGATCTCGAGCAGCACCCGGAACTTGTCGCCCCAGCTGACATGCTCGGTGACGCGCGGGGCGAGGCTGGGGTCGTAGACGCAGCGGCCGACGATCATCGCGGCATAGATGCCGGCCGTCAGAAGGCCGGGGAAGACGCCGGCGATGAGCAGGGCGCCGATCGATGTTTCGGTGAACCAGCCGTAGAGCACGAACAGAATGCTGGGGGGAATGAGCGCGCCGAGCGTGCCGGACGCGGCGACGACACCCGTGGCGAGCGCCTTGTCGTAGCCCATCTTCAGCATCTCGGGGATCGCCAGGCGCCCCATGGCCGCGGCGGTCGCGAGGCTGGAGCCCGAGGCCGCGGCGAAGCCGGCCGCCGCGAAGTTCGTCGCCACCGCCAGCCCGCCCGGCAGACGGCCGAGCCAGAGTCGCGCCGCCTTGAACAGGCTGGACGTCAGGCCGGTGTGATAGGCGATCGACCCCATCAGCAGGAACATCGGCACCGCCGAGAGCGACCAGCTCGCCCCGAACTCGAACGGCAGGTCGCCGAAGATGCCGAGGGCCGCCTCGGTGCTGCGCACCATCATCAGGCCGATCAGCGAGACGCCGCCCAGCGCCAGCCCGATCGGCACGCGCAGACCGATCAGCACGAGCAGCACGGCGATGGCCGCGAGGCCGACGAACAGATTGAAATCCATGGGGTATCGGCTCCGGGGGACGGCGCGGGGCGCGGGGGTCAGGCTTCTTCGACGACCATGTCGGATTTCGGCTGAGGCGTCGGTGCGCCGCGCCCGGTGAGCCCGAAGGTGAGGTCGCGCACCGCCTGCAGGACGAGGACGATGGCCATGGTCCCGAAGGCGAGCGGCAGCAGCCAGCGTGCCGGCCATGTGGGCAGGTCGAAGAAGGTGGCGTCCTGCACCTCGCCGGCGATCGTCGTGGCGATCGCATGCTCCAGGGTCAGGTATGCCAGCGTCGTCACGTAGACGAAGGTCAGCACCGCAACGATGCCCTCCAGCACGGCGAGGCGCTTGGCGGACATGTTCCGCGTGAAAAGTTCGACCAGCAGGTGCTTCTTGTGGACCTGGATGTAGGCGACCGGCAGGAACACGGTCGCCACCATGTAGTACCAGGCCACGATCTCCAGCGTCGCGACGATGGGCCGGTTGAAGACGGCCTTTGCAACGATGTCCGCACCGACGTGCAGCATCATCAAGGTGATGGCAACGCCGGCGATCGCCAGCAGGACGTTGCTCAGGATCGCTAGTGCGCGCTCGAGACCGGCCAAGACTTGCTCCAGAAATCGACGGTGGGACTTCGGGCGGGCCGGAGCCCGCCCATTCGGTCGCTTAGCCGGCTATTTGTCCTGAACCTTGTCGAACACCTCGCGCTGGAGGGCGGCCTGGTACCTGTCCCACTGCTCCGGCCCCCACGTCCCGTCGCCGATCTCGGCCACGATGGCCGTCCACTTCTCGACGTTCTTGGTGAACTGGTCGACGATCGGCTCCGGGTTCTTCACGCCGCGGGACGCGGCCAGTTCGATCACGCGCTTCGTGTCGTTCTCCCGGAATTTTTCGACCGCCTCGCCGAACGCCGCGGCGGGCTCGACCCACTGGACTCCCTTGGCCTGCGATTCCTTGCGGATCTCGGCGTCGTCCTTCTCGTAGACCTCGGCCATCTCGCGGGTCGCGCGCGCCAGATTCTCGCGGACGGCCTTCTTCTCCTTCGCGGACAGCTTCTTCCAGGTGTCCGTGCGGATGTTGATGAAGTTCGTCCCGTGATAGGTGCCGACGGGCCGGTCGGTGACCGACTTGACCAGGTCCCACAGCGTGTAGCTCTTCAGCCACGGCACCGGGCCCAGGGCGCAGTCGGCCTGCCCGCGCTGCAGCGCCTCGTAGATCTCGGCGCTCGTCACGTTCACCGGCGTGCCGCCCATCGCCGCCGCGAGTTGGCCCATGGCACCGGTGCCGCGGATCTTCTTGCCGGCCATGTCCTCCGGCTTGGCGACCGGCGCGCCGGTGCACATCAGGTAGTAGGGCGTCAGCGAGTAGCTGGCGAGCGGCAGGACCTTGTGCTTCAGATAGTCCTGCTTGCAGGGCTCGCAGTCGATCAGCAGCGTCTGGTTGACCGCACCGGTCATCACGCGCGCGTCCTTGCCGAGGACGGCGAGGTCGCTGGTCAGCGCGCTGGTGGACAGGTCGCCCGGCGTGTAGACGTCGGCGAGCAGTCCCATGTCGGCGGTGCCGTTGCTGATGGCGTTCAGCGTCGTCTTGCCGCTGGCCAGCGTGCCGCCGGGGAAGAGCTTGAAGGTCAGCGAGCCTCCGGTCGCCTCCTCCACCCGCTTGAAGAACGGCTCCAGCCCGGTCGCATGGACCGGATGCTTCGCTGGAACCGAGCTGGAATAGACGAGTTCGCGCGCGGTGGCGCTTTCGGGTGCGCCGGCGGCAAGGGCCACCACCCCCGTCAGCGCAACGAGCACCGACCGGATCCTGTACTCCATCCTTGTCTCCTCCCACTGAGACGTTTCAGCCCGGCCCGATCTGACGTCGGGTCCTTGGTCCAGCATGCTGGCACGCCGTCGGGGAGCGTGGGAAGGGGAATGTTGTCCAGACGTATCGGGCCGGCCGCAGCCCGCCCGGCCCGTCAGACGAGGGCGGAGGCCGCCGGATGGAAGTCGAATCCGAGGTCGGCGGCGACGGCCGCGTAGGTGATCCGGCCGCGATGGACGTTGAGGCCGGCGAGCAGGTGGCGGTCGTCGGCCAAGGCCTTGCGGTAGCCCTTGTCCGCGAGCGCCAGCACGAAGGGCAGCGTGGCGTTGTTCAGGGCGACGGTTGAGGTGCGGGCCACCGCACCCGGCATGTTGGTCACGCAGTAATGCACGACCTCCTCGTCGACATAGGTCGGATCGGCGTGGGTGGTCGGCCGGCTGGTCTCGCAGCAGCCGCCCTGGTCGATGGCGACGTCGACGATGACCGCCCCCCGCTTCATGCCCTTCACCATGTCGCGCGTCACCAGTTTCGGCGCCGCGGCACCGGGCAGCAGCACGCCGCCGACGACGAGATCGGCCTGGGCGACCGCCTTCTCGATGGCGTCGACGGTGGAGAAGACGGTGTTCAGTTTGGCGCCGAACTGCAGGTCGAGCTCGTAGAGACGGCGCAGCGACTTGTCGACCACCGTGACCTTCGCCTCCAGGCCCATCGCCATGCGGGCGGCGTTGGTGCCGACGACGCCGCCACCGAGGATCACCACGTCCGCCGCAGGGACCCCCGGCACGCCGCCGAGCAGCACGCCGCGGCCGCCCGATTCCTTTTCCAGGCAGTGCGCGCCCACCTGGATCGACATGCGGCCGGCGACCTCGCTCATCGGCGAGAGCAGCGGCAGGCCGCCGCGGTCGTCGGTGACCGTCTCGTAGGCGATGGCGACGCAGCCCGAATCGACCAGACCCTGGGTCTGCACGCGGTCGGCGGCGAGATGCAGGTAGGTGAACAGCACCTGGCCCTCGCGCAGCATGGCGATCTCGGGCGCCAGCGGCTCCTTGACCTTCACGATCATGTCGGCGCGCGCGAAGATCTCCGCCGCGGTGTCGACGATCTCGGCCCCTGCCGCCGCATAGTCGGGGTCGTCGAAGCCGATGCCGTGGCCGGCATGGGTCTCGACCATCACCTGATGGCCGTGATGGACGAGTTCGCGCACGCTGGCCGGCACCATGCCGACCCGGTATTCGTGCGTCTTGATCTCCCTGGGCACCCCGACGAGCATCTCCGCCTCCCGCACAGCTTCGACATATGCCGAAAAAGTAGGCGCCGCCCCGGGGGGCGGCGTCAATCGCCGCGTTCAGCGCAAGAAGCGGACCATCGGGGCCGGCCACTCTATCCGGTCTCGGCAAGAACCGGCCGCGGCGGCGGCTCTCGGCGCAGCAGCACCCAGGCCAGGATCAGCCCGGGCACGGCGGCGACGGTCGTGATCAGGAAGAAGGTCACCCAGCCCGTCTCGGCCGCGATGGCGCCGCCCGGCGACGCCAGGACCGTGCGGGCGACCGCCATGAGGGACGAGAGCAGTGCGTATTGCGTCGCCGTGTAGGCGACGTTGCAGAGGCTCGACAGGTAGGCGACGAAGGCCGCCGTCCCCATGCCGCCGGCGAGATTCTCGAAGCCGATGGTCACCATCAGCATGCTCGTGTCGTGGCCGGCCACCGCCTGGAGGGCGAACACCGCGTTGGAGACCATCTGCAGGACGCCGCAGATCAGCAGGCTGGCGCCGATGCCGAGCCGGTGGACGATGATGCCGCCGATGAACCCGCCGGCCAGCGTCGCGACGAAGCCGTAGAGCTTGCTGATGTTGGCGATCTCGACCTTGGTGAAGCCGATCTCGATGTAGAACGGGTTGGCCATCACGCCGGCCAGCGCGTCGCCGAACTTGTAGAGCACGACGAAGGCGAGGATCGTCAGCCAGCCGCGCCGGGTGAGGAAGTCGGCGAAGGGTGCCACCACGGCGCTCGACAGCCATGCGGCGATGCCGACGCGGTCGGCCCGCAACGTGCCGGCGATGCGCCGCTCGCGATCCACCGTGGCGGCGTCGACCGCCACCTCCGGCTCGCGGTTCAGCAGCACGGCGACGCTGCCGACCAGGACCAGCCCCGCCATCGCGGCATAGGTCCAGAACCAGTCGTAGAAGGTCGCGAGATAGAGGGCGCCGGCGCCCGCCACGAGCATTGCCATCCGGTAGCCGAAGACGATCATCGCCGCCCCCGCGCCCTGCTGGCGCTCCTCCAGCAGTTCGACGCGGTAGGCGTCGATGACGATGTCCTGGCTGGCGGAACAGAAGGCGACGATCACGGCGAGCAGCGCCGTCTGGCCGGGGTCGACGCGCGGGTCGACGGCGCCGAGGCCGAGCAGCGCCGCCACCAGCGCCGCCTGGGTCGCCAGCAGCCAGCCGCGGCGGCGGCCGAACACGCGCGACAGGACCGGCAGCGGCAGCCGGTCGATCAGCGGCGCCCACAGGAACTTCAGGCTGTAGGGCACGCCGACCATCGCGAACAGGCCGATGGTCGTGAGGTCGACGCCGCTCTCGGTCAGGCGGATGGCGAGCGTCGAGGCCGTGAGGAGCAGCGGCAGGCCGCTGGCGAAGCCGAGGAAGAGGACGGCGACCACCCGCGGCTCGAGGTAGATCATCGAGGCCTCGGCCCAGCCCGGGCGGCTCGTGCGGCGGCTCATGCGGCGGCTCCGGGGCGGGCACGGCCGGCGACGGGGCGGGGCGGCGGTTCGGGCAGGTCGCGGGCATCCGCGACCGCATAGACCGTCAGCATCCTGTCCCTGCCCCGCACCTGGATCTCGTGCGCGGGAAACCGCGCGAGATCGATTCCGGCGCGACGCGCCACGCTCTCCGAGACGACGGCCTGGCAGGCCAGTTCCTTGGTCATGGTCTCCAGCCTGCTGGCGACGTTCACGGCGTCGCCGATCGCGGTCATCGAAACGGCAGTGCCGTAGCCCATCTCTCCGACGATGACCGGACCCGCATGGACGCCGATGCCGATGCGCAGCGGCTCCGGCAGGTCGTGATCCAGCGCCCGGTTCAGGCCTTCGAGGGCCTCGGCCATGCGGCGGGCGGCGTCGAGCGCCGACCGGGCGCCCGCCTCGCGGCCGCCCTCGATGCCGAAGAGCGCCATCACGCCGTCCCCGATGAACTTGTCGACGCGGCCGCCGGCGCGTTCCACCGCATGCCCCATCTCTCGGAAATACTGGTTGAGCAGAAAGACCACGTCATAGGGCAGCTTGCGCTCAGCGAGGCGGGTGAAGGCGCGAAGGTCGGCGAACAGGATGGCGATGTCCAGTTCGGCGCCGTGACGGTAGCCGGGCCTGGGACGAGCGTCGCGCGGTCCCGCCGTCGGCGGGAAGAGCGGCGCCACCTCCAGCGACGAGACGGGGCGAAGCTGGCAGGCGAGACGGACATTCTCCGGCGCGCCGATCCGTTCGAGCACCTTCAGTTCACCCTCGTCGGCCGCCGGCAGCAGATCGGCGCCGCTGCCGACACGGATCCGGCAGGTCGAGCAGCGGCCGCGCCCCCCGCAGACCGAGGCGTGCGGCACGCCCGCCATGCGGCTGGCCTCCAGGACCGAGGTGCCCGGGACGATGGTGACGGTGCGCCCGTCTGGATAGGTGAGCCGGACGGTGCCGCGGCGCCGGGCGAGGCCGATCCGGCCGACGCGCACCGCCGCCAGGGCGAAGACCAGCGCCAGGAAGCCGCCGACGATGTAGGGCTCCGTGCCGTAGATGAAGCCGGCCGCGGCGTCTCCCGGCCAGCGCGCCGCCTGGGCGAGGCGTTCGAAACCGCCCGGTGCCGCGGCGATCTCCGCCACCTCCCGGCCCGCCGATACGAAGCCGAGCAGCGCGAAGGCGGGCAGCAGCAGCGCGAGCGCATACAGGGCGGGAAAGGCGCGCGCATACCAGCGGCGCAGCCTCAGCCAGAAATGAACGCCGATGCATCCGTGCGCCCAGACGACGAGGGTCAGCACGGTCTGCCGCAGCGCGCCGTCCGGCCAGAGGACGGCCAGCACCCAGTGATAGGTGTCCTCGACGCCGAAGACCTCGTGCGCGCCGCGGGTGCCGAGCACGTGCACGGTCAGCAGCACCGGGATGGCGAGGCCGAGCAGCACCTGCGCCCACTCCCAGGCGGGCATCGAGAGCCCCCGGCCGCGGAAGAGCTTCCAGAGCGCGAGGACGACGTGGACGCCGGCGGCGCCGGCAAGCAGGACGGTGCCCGGCAGGCTGCGCCAGAACCCCAGAAACCAGAAGCGCCCGGCCTCCATCGCCTGAAGCGACACGAGGCCGAGCGCATGGTTCAGAAGGTGCGTCGCCGCGAAGGCGAACAGCACGAGGCCGGTCGCGAGCCGCAGCCGCTGCGCCGTGACACGGGACGCGGCCATGCGGGGTTCGCGGACCGGCTAGAGGTCAGCCGAGGCGCGTGCGCACGAGATCGGCGAGCGTCGTCTCGGGACGCGCACCGACATGGCTGATCACCTCCGCGGCGCAGATCCCGCCGATCCGCGCACTGACCTCCGGGCCCTTGCCGTGGGTGTAGCCGTAGAGGAAGCCGGCGGCGAACAGGTCGCCGGCCCCGGTCGTGTCGACGACCTTGGCGACGGGCTCCGCCGGCACCGCGTGGACCGCGCCGCCGGCAACGACGACCGAGCCCTTCTCGCTGCGCGTCAGCACCGCCGTCTCGCAATCGCCGCGGACGCGGGCAAGCGCATCGTCGAACGCCTCGACCTCGTAGAGCGAGCAGATCTCGGCCTCGTTGGCGAAGAGGATGTCCACATGGTCCGCGATCAGGCTGCGGAATTCCGCACGATGGCGGTCGACGCAGAACGGGTCGGACAGGGTGAAGGCCACCTTGCGCCCGGCGGCGTGCGCCGCGTTCGCCGCCTTCAGCAGCGCCGCCTTGGCGCGCGGGTCGTCCCAGAGATAGCCTTCGAGATACGTCACCTTGGCCCGCGCGACCTGCGCCTCGTCGATGTCCGCCTCGTTCAACTCGGTGCAGACGCCGAGGAAGGTCGCCATGGTGCGCTGGGCATCCGGCGTCACGTAGACGAGGCAGCGCGCCGTCGGCTTGCCGGCCGTCGCGGAGGGCGTCTCGAACTCGACCCCGAGCGAGCGCACGTCGTGGCGGAAGATCTCGCCGAGCTGATCGTCGCGGACGCGGCCGATATAGGCGCAGCGCGCACCGAGCGACGCCAGGCCGGCGACGGTGTTGCCGCAGGATCCGCCGGACATCTCGACGCCCGGACCCATCGCCTCGTAAAGCTTCACCGCGCGATCCGCGTCAATCAGCGTCATAACCCCTTTGGGCAGGTCGTGCTGTTCCAGGAACGCCTCGTCCGTATGCGCGAATACGTCGACGATGGCATTTCCCACACCCAGCACGTCCAATTCGCCCTTAGCCATACTCAAAACCCTTTTTGCCGAAACGCGTTGTCGATCACGGGAGTATAGTGCTTATCGCCTTCGATCGCACGCCGCGCGGACTGCCAGCAGATTCCGGGCGGTCACAGGACCTTCGGGAGCAGGGACCGAGCCGCTTTGTACCGGGACGTCATTCGGACGCTTCGCCAGGTGACCGACCGCCGTTTCGCGCGGGTGCTGATGCTGAGCCTGGCATTGGCGGCGGTCGTCTTCGTCGGCCTCATCGTCGCGGCCGGCTGGACACTCGGTTCGTTCGCGGTGTTCGGGACGGGCTGGATCGACTCCATCGTCGACGTGTTCGGCGTCCTGGCGTTCGGCGTCGTCGCGATTCTGCTCTTCCCGGCCTTCGCGACGGGCATCCAGGGCATCTTCCTCGACGACGTTGCGGAGGCCGTGGAGACACGCTGGTATCCGGACCTGGGCGAACCGCGCAAGCAGCCCTGGCGCGAAATCCTGCTGTCGAACCTGGAACTCGCGGCCCTGGTGCTCGCGGTCAACCTCGTGCTGCTGCCGGTCTACCTGGCGCTGATCTTCGTTCCGCCGCTCAATCTCGTCCTGTTCTACGTCGTGAACGGCTTCCTGCTGGGCCGGGAGTATTTCGAAGCCGTCGCCCTGCGGCGGATGCCGCCGGCCGCCGCGAAGCGGGCGCGCCTGCGGATACGAGGGCACGTCTGGCTCGGCGGTGCCGTCATCGCCTTCATGTTCAGCATCCCCTTCCTCAATCTCGCTGCTCCGACGCTCGGCACCGCGATGATGCTCCACATGTTCCAGCGGCTGCGCGGGCGCCTCGGCGACGAGGGCGCCGACACGGGAGAGGCCGGCGCCATACGGCTCGGCGACGGCACGCGGGGGATGCGCGCCGGCATCGCCAGCGTCCTGCTCGGCGGCCTGATCATCGGCGCATCGGTGCAGACCTTCGAGAACCGCGACCAAGATCCCTTCGGATCCGTCAAGCCACGGCCGATGCGCCTGACGAACTCACCGCAGGAACTCGACGGCCAGGGACAGATAGAGATCTGGAGCCGGCTGGGATCGCCCGACTTGGTCAGGCGGGAGGGACCGGCACGGGTCTGGCAATACACGACCGGGACCTGCGTCCTCGACCTCTATCTCTACGAGGCCGGCGACGACTTCGAAGTCATCCACCACACCCTGCGCGGACGCCGGGAACAGGAACCGCCCACCCCCGGCTGCTACACCACCTTCATCGAGCGCGCGCGGTCGCGTTCCGGGCCGACCGCGTCCGTGGCGCCGGCTTCGACCGCTTCGCCGCCTTTCTGACCTTCGGCGCGGGAGAGACCGCGACGGGCGGCCCCGCCGTCTTCGCCGGCCACTCGCAGAGATCGTTGACCACGCAACGCTCGCAGTCCGGCTTGCGCGCCTTGCAGACATAGCGGCCGTGCAGGATCAGCCAGTGATGCGCGTGCAGCAGCCGGTCCTGCGGCACCACGCGCATCAGCGCATCCTCCACGGCGCGTGGCGTGGCACCGCGGGCGAGGCCCGTCCGGTTGCCGATGCGGAAGATGTGCGTGTCGACGGCGATGGTCGGCGCGCCGAAGGCGATGTTCATCACCACGTTCGCGGTCTTGCGGCCGACGCCCGGCAGGCGCTCGAGCGCGTCGCGATCCTCGGGCACCTGGCCGCCGTGCTCCTCCACCAACAGCCTGCTGAGGGCGATCACGTTCTTCGCCTTGGCGTTGAACAGACCGATGGTGCGGATGTGCTGCCGCACGCCCTCTTCGCCGAGGGCGAGCATGGCCGCGGGATCGGCCGCGGCGGCGAAGAGGCCCCGCGTCGCCTTGTTCACCCCCACGTCGGTCGCCTGGGCGGAGAGCACCACGGCGACCAGCAGTGTGAACGGATTGGAGTATTCCAGCTCGCCCTTGGGGTCGGGCAGCGCCGCCGCCAGGCGGTCGAAGAAAAGGGCGACGGCTTCCGGGTTCATGGGACCGGATCTTAGGGCGCGCCGGCACCGCCCCGCAATGGCGGCGCCGGCCCGAATATGCACAGGAACGTGAGCGCGGTGCGCGCCGAAGGTTGCGGCGGGCCGCATCGCGAATATGATCTGGGACAATGACCGTGAAGCGCGACATACGTCCTGTCGGAGAAGGCGATTCGCTGATCTTCGACGCGGTGCTCTACCCGCACAGAAGCCTGTCGCCGACGGGATTCTGGATCGTGATGGGCATCGTGGCCGGCGTCAGCTTCGCCGCGGGCGCCGCGGCCGTCGCGATCGGCGCGTGGCCGGTGTTCGGCTTCTTCGGCGCCGACGTCCTCCTGCTCGCATGGTGCTTTCGGCGAAACTACTGGGACGCCCGTCTCTACGAGACCGTCCAGCTGACCCCCGACGCCCTGACGGTGCGACGCGTCCTGCCGACCGGCAAGACGCGCAGCTGGACGTTCCAGCCGCATTGGCTGCGGGTCGAACTGGAGGAGCCGATCGACCGGGCCAGCCAACTGGCGCTCGCCTCGCACGGCTACCGGCTGTCCATCGGAGCCTTCCTGTCGCCGGACGAGAAGCGCGATTTCGCCCGCGCACTGGGAACCGCCCTGCAGCGGGCGCGTGCTCCGGGGGTCGCCTAGAGCATCAGCGGAAGCCGCCGCGGCGGTAGAGCCGGAGCGCGATCACCGGGGCGGCGAGGAGCGGATGCCGGCGCTGCCACGGGGTCGGTTCCAGAGCGACGCCGGAATGCCGCTTCACCTTCCATAGGATGTAGTCGAGGCCGCCCGCGAAGGTGAACGTCGCCTTGGCCAGCCGCAGCACCTGCGCCGCACGCCCGCGGATCCGCAGGCGCCGCCACAGGCGCCGAGCCGCCTGAGGATCGCGTCGCCGCCATCGCGAGATGTCGTCGGCCAGGATCTCCGCGATCCGCTCGTAACGCGCCGCGAACGTCTCGTAGAGGAGTTCGGGGCGGTTCGCCTTCTCCGCGCGCAGTTCGGTACGGAACGTCTCGCCATAGGCGCAGACCCAGAGGGCGCGGCCGTCGCCGCCGCCCGCCAGCGGAGCGGCAGCCGCGAGCAGCGTGGTCACGGCAGCGGCGAGAGCCCGCTCGATCTCCGCCCGGGCGGCCGGGTCGCGCACATGGACCAGGGCGCAGGGCTGCGACAGACGCGCCCAGAGGGCGGGCGTTCCGGCAGCGGGCGAAGTGCCGGAAGCGAGGTCGCTGCTGGACACGACCGCATACTTGCAGCGCAGGTCGGGATCGGCACCGGGTTCGTCCGGCCCGCGCGGAACCTGAGTGAAGTAGACGTTCGGCGGCACCAGGGCGTTCGCGACGGCGGGGACGGCCCGACCGTAGGCCCCACGATAGCCTTCGACGATCACGTAGAAGTCGATGACGCCGTCGTCGGTGCGGTCGCGCAGGCAGGATCCGTAGAACAGGATCGCGACCACCGCGCCGCCGAGCCGCTCGCGGACGGCGGCGGCGATACGGGCGACGCCGGGCGCCACCTCGGCATCGAGTTCCGCCGCCAGAAGGCTGCGCAGCGCCGCCGGCACCGCCGGGAGCTCAGACCCGGACGAACGAAACACGGCCGCCGTCGTGCAGCGTGAGCGGAATGCCCGGCGCCGGCCGGAACGTCTCCCCGTCGAGCGTGTAGGGACAGTCCATCGTCAGGCTGATCCGGTCGGCGCACCGGCTCTCGTATGTCTCCGGCGGCAGCCGGCGCGGCGCACCACCATACATCACGCGCGGCACACGCGTGAGCAGCCCGCGCGGCGGCCAGCGCACCGAGGTGTAGCGCAGCCCCCCCGATCCCGTACCCCAGAACGGCCGCGAACGGAGGACGAGCCGGTCTAGCGTCGTCACCAGCAGCAGAAAATGCTCGGCCGCCTGTGGGTCTTGACCGTCCAGCGCGACGGCGATCCGATCCCCCGACAGCACCGCATCCGAGCCGCCCCGCTGAAACAGCAGGCGGCGGAACAGGCCGGCCAGGGTGAGTGCCGAGGCGAGGCCAGAATTCACCTTCAACGGGTGCACCGCTTGCCGGCAATATTCGATGGCGCGGCAGATTCCGGCGGTCCCGAAGAACATCCCGAACTGGACCGGTTCGCCGACGCCGCGGTCCACGCCGACAACATGCCGCTCGACGGTGGCGGGGCGGGCGGCCCCCGCCGCGGCGGCGATCAGACGCGCGAGACCACGCTCCCGGCCGCCGCGCAGCCCGACGTCGGCGGCCGTCATGTTGGTCGTCCCGCCGGGCAGGAGGGCCAGAAGCGGCAGCCGCGCGAAGGGAGTGGCCGGGCCGAGCAAGACCGTCAGGGCGGCCTGGACCGTCCCGTCGCCGCCGTTCACGGCGACGATCTCCACCCCGCGTGCGGCGAACCCCGCCAGCGCCTCCTCGAGGCCTTCGACGCCGTCCAGGACGGCATGCTCGACGCCCGGCGCTGCACTGGCGATTTCGGAAACCCGGGCGAGCGTGCGGCGGTTGCGGCGGCTGCGACCGTTGCTGATGAGGCCAATCTTCACGGGCGTCAGAGCGTCTCGTGCCGCAGGGCGATGGACCCCGCGATCGCCGCGAAGGCGATGGTCGGTCCCCAGGCCGCAAGCGCCGGCGGCAGCAGCCCCGCCTCGCCGAGCGCCACCACGATGCCGTCGAAGCTGAAGAAGACGAAGCCCAGAGCGATGCCCGCCGCGATGACGAGCGCGGCCCCGCCGCGGCGATTGAAGCCCTGGACCAGGGGTACCGCCAGGAACACGATCAGCACGGTCGCCACGGGGACTGCGACCTTCTTGTGGAGCCAGAAGACATAGAGATAGGGCGGGCTGCTGCCGACATTCTGCTCGTAGGCATAGCGCACCAGTTCCGGAAAGGACATCTCGCGGGGATAGGCGGAGAGCGAGCGCAGCAGCGATCGGTCCGGCCCCGCTGCCCAGTCGAGGCTCTCGTGAAGCTCGGGCGCCGGAGCGCCGGGCCGTGTCACCCGCACATCCTCCAGCCGCCACCCCGCCGCGCCGGGCCGCGCCCGGGCCGCCTCGATCTGCTCGCGCAGCCGGCCCGTCTCGTCGCGCCGGAAGATGGTGACGTCGGACAGACCGCCCCTGCCGGCGGCACGGAAGCTGACCACGTCATGGCCCTGCCGCGCCCAGGTGAGGCCCGCATCGTCCTTCGCGGCGACCGGCTTATAGTCGCCGACGCCCCAGGTGCGCAGCGCCGACACGGAGGAGGGCACGAGGGCGCTGTCGATCCAGAACTGCGGAATGGCGATGAGCACGGCGACCGGCGCCAATGCCATCATGATCCGCAGCTGGGATATGCCGAAGGATTTCAGCGCCGTGAGCTCGCTCTGCCGCTGCATGCCCGACAGGGTGACCAATGTCGCCAGCAGGACCGCGAAGGGAATCGCACGCGAGACGATCTCCGGCAGGCGAAGCGCGAGGTAACGGATGATCGTCGCGGCGGGCGCGGCCGTTCCCTCGCGGACGACGTCGTCCCCCTGGGCGAGGAAATCGAGCAGGCTCATCAGCGCGACGATGCCGAAGAGCAGGAGCAGGAAACGCGCGGCGAAGAGACGCGTGAAATACCGGTCGATGACGCCCATCAGGTGGAACGGCGCAGGCGCGGCAGACGCCCGGAAATGCCCGCGACCAGCCCTTCCACCCGGGCCGGAAGCGATCCCAGCGGCTCCGAAACGATGCGCAGGCTGGTGTGCAGGAAGAAGACGAGACTGCCGCCGGCGAACAGAAGGAACGGCAGCCAGAGGCCGAACATCGGGGCGATGATGCCCTTGGCCGAGAGCGACAGGCCGAACTGCAGCGCCTGCTCGTAGACCACCAGCGCCAGCATGCCGAGGCCGATGCCGTATGTCTGGCCGCCTCGCCCGCCCCCCAGCCCCAGCGGCATCGCCAGGAACGGCAGGAAGACGACGGATAGGATCTGCACGATCCGGGCGTGGTACTCGGCGCGGATCTCGGCCACGCGGATGCCGGGGGGGGCATCGCTGCGCGCCGCCCACAGTTCCGGAAGGGTAAGCTCACGCTCGTCCTTGCCGCGCGGACGGTAGCTCCAGTCGTCGCCGCGGTTTATCGGCCAGCGATATTCGTCGAAGGTGAGCGTGCTCTTGGCACCCCCCGCCGGGCTGCTCTCCGTGCGCACCCCGTTGCGCAGAAGCAACATGATCTCGCCGGACTGCCGACCGGGCAGGAAGGAGCCTTCGTCGGCCGTGGTGGTGAACATCCGGCCGCTGCCGTCGCGCTCGTAGACGAAGATCCCGCCCAGGCGCATGCCGTCCGGCGAGACACGCTCCGCCATGAACGTCATATCGTCCGTATGGAAGAACTTCCCGGGCATCACCGACGAGCCGATCGTCACGTGCGACGCGTCGTGCGCGATCGTCCTGTAGGCATAGCGGCCGTAGGGCTGCAGATAGCTGAAGGTGACGGCGGCGACGGCGGCGAGAATGAGCGCCAGCCCGATCACCGGCCGCAGCAGGCGGATCAGCCCCAGCCCCGACGCCTGCAGGACGGCCAGTTCGCCGTTGCGGTTCATGTGGTTGAAGGTGAGCAGCACGCCGAAGAAGAAGGCCGCCGGGAGCGCCATGCCGAGATAGTGCGGCACGAGGTTCAGCATCATCCGGACGACGAGCGTGAGGCCGCCTTCCCAATTCGTGATGATGCCCATCACGCGGATCATGCGCTCCAGCAGGAGCGCGAGCAGCGCGAGCCCGGTCATCGCAAAAAGGTAGACCAGCACCCGTCGCAGGATGTAGCGGCTGATCGTGTTCGGCATGGCTCCACGGGCCGACGGTCGCTGGTGTCGGACCGCGCTCATCTGGTGACCGGGGCGGTTGAAAACACCCCTCTTGTTCCGTACATCACCCCAGTCTTTAGCGAAGTCGCGTCGGAGAGGCCAGATCGCTAGCCTGTCGCGGACGTGGTCTTGACGGTCAGCGGGCGGCGTGCCCCAGCCTTTTTGTCGCGGAGAAGCAGGGTGATCATCGGCTACCGGCGGTGGCGGGAGCAGAGCTGGCTCCTCAACAGGATGACGCTACGGGACCTCGTCAGGGCCTATTTCACCTACCCGGCGATCCAGGTGTATCTGGCGCTGTTGGTCGTCAGTGCCGTCGTCGCCGTCGCCACCGCGACGGGCGTCCTGCCGCTCCTCGCGTCGGCCCTCGCCGCCTGCCTGCTCTACCCGCTGGTCTGGTATGCGCTGCACCGCTGGGTGCTGCACGGCAGCTGGCCCTACAAGACCCCCTATACCGCCGCACTGTGGAAACGGGTGCACTTCGACCATCACCAGCATCCCAACGACCTGGGCGTGCTGTTCGGCGGGCTGCACACGACGCTGCCGACGATCGTGATCGCCACGGTGCCGGTGGGCTGGGCGATCGGCGGCCTTCCCGGGGCTGCGGCCGCTCTCGCCGGCGGACTGGCCATGACCTGCTTCTACGAGTTCTGCCACTGCATCCAGCACCTGGCCTATACGCCGAAGTGGGAGTTCCTGCGCCGGATCAAGCGGCTCCACCTCGCGCACCACTTCCACAACGAGAACGGCAACTACGGCATCACCAACTATCTGTGGGACCGGATGCTCTCGACCTATTACGAGAAGCCTGGCCAGGTGCCGCGGAGCCCGACGGTCCGCAATCTCGGCTACGAGGGCGAGGCGGCCGAGCGCTATCCCTGGGTCGCGGACCTGACCCGCGCCCAGCAGGGGAACGACCTGCGCGACAGGGGCGACCTCGCGGAGGGGTCGGGCCGCGGCTGAACTGTCGGCGGACCGGAGAGGGCGCATGACCGGCGGGAACCGGGTCACGATCGAGCCGGTCCGCGACAAGCGCGACCTCGGCCGCTTCATCGCGGTCCCGTTCGACATCTATCGTGACGATCCGAACTGGGTGGCGCCGCTCAACTTCGAGCGCCGCCAGCACCTGGACCGGAAGCGCAATCCCTACTTCCAGCACGCCGAGGCCGAACTGTTCGTGGCGGTGCGGGACGGCCGGCCCGTCGGCCGCATCAGCGCCCAGATCGACCGCCTCGACCAGGAGCGCCAGGGCGCCGATCTCGGCCATTTCGGCTTCATCGAGGCGATCGACGACCCTGCGGTGTTCGACGCCCTGTTCGAGGCCGCCGAAGGCTGGCTGAAGGCGCGCGGCATCGGGCGGGTGCGCGGTCCCTTCAACTTCTCGATCAACGACGAGTGCGGCCTGCTGATCGAGGGCTTCGACCTGCCACCCGTGTTTCTGACGGGTCATGCCCGGCGCTGGTATGCGGACCATGTGGAAGCGCGGGGCTACGCCAAGGCCCGGGACACCATCGCCTATCGCTTCGACATCCGCGGTGAGCCGCTGCCGGCGGTGGCGCGGCGGCTCGTCGACCGGACCCGCAACGTCCCCAACATCACGGTCCGCCCCCTGCGGATGAAGTCGTTCGACGAAGAGCTGCGGATCATCATCGGCATCTTCAACGACGCCTGGTCCGGGAACTGGGGATTCGTGCCATTCACCCAGGCCGAGATGGACCGCGTCGCGTCCGACCTGAAGATGGTGCTGCGGCCCGAGTTCGGGCAGATCGTCGAGATGGACGGCGAACCCGTCGCTTTCGGCATCCTGCTGCCGAACATGAACGAGGCGATGGCGGACCTGAACGGCTCCCTCCTGCCGTTCGGCTGGGCGAAGCTGGCCTGGCGCCTGCTCGGCGGACGGATCCGGTCGTGCCGGCTGCCGCTGATGGGCGTGCGCAGCCACCTGCACAGCACGGCGATCGGAGCAGCGCTGGCCTTCATGGTGATCGACCGGATCTACGCCGCCGCAGCGCAGCGCGGCTTCCGCGAGGCCGAACTGTCGTGGATCCTGGAGGACAACCTGCCGATGCGCCGGATGATCGAGTCGGCCGGCGGCATGCCCTACAAGGCGTGGCGGATCTACGAGAAGAGCCTGTGACGCAGACGCGGTTCACGGCGCTCGTCCTCGCCGGACGGCGATCCGCCGACGATCCGGTGGCGCGCGCCCGCGGCGTGACCCACAAGTTCCTGGCCGACGTCGCCGGCCGGCCGATGCTGGCGCGGGTGCTCGACACGCTGGCCGCGTCGGGCAGCGTCGGGCGGATCCTCGTGTGCACCGACGATCCCGGAAGCCTGCGCACGGTGCTGCCGCCCGGGGTGGAGACGGTGGCTGCGGCGGCGAGCCCGAGCCGGAGCATCCTCGCTGCCGCCGAAAGCGTGGGAGAAAGCGGCCCGCTGCTGGTCACGACGGCCGACCACCCTCTGTTGACTGCGGAGATGGTCGAGCATTTCTGCGGCCGTTCGGCGGGCACCGATGCGGACATCACCGTCGGCCTGGCCCCCAGGAGCGTGATCCGGCCCGCCTATCCACAGACGCGGCGCACCTATCTGAACTTCCGCGACGACGGCTATTCGGGCTGCAACCTCTTCGCCGTCATGCGGCCGCAGGGGCTCGCGGCCGTACGCTTCTGGATCCGCGTCGAGCAGGAGCGCAAGCGGCCGTGGCGCATGGTCCGGGTGTTCGGGCTGTGGCCGCTGCTGCTGTTCCTGACGCGCCGGCTGACGCTGGCGCAGGGGATGCGGCATGCCTCACGCGTTCTCGGCGCGCGGGCCGAGGCGGTCTCGATGCCGTTCGCCGAAGCCTCGATGGATGTCGACAAGCCCGACGACCTGACCATGGCGGAGAGCATCCTTGCCGCCCGCGCCGCCGTGCCTCAGTCGCGATAGGGCGCCGCCGCCCAGACTTCAGCGAGCTTCGCCGCCAGTGCGGCGCGCGGATACGGCTTGTCCAGCACGTGCGGACGGCGACCGTCCTCCACGTCGCCCAGATGGCCGTAACCCGAAGTGAAGAGCACGCGGACATCAGGCAGCCGATCCGCCACAGCGGCTGCGAGTTGGAGCCCGTCCATGCCCCCGGGCATGACCATGTCGGTGAACAGAAGGCCCGGCCGCAGGCCGTCGTCCAGGAGTGCCAGCGCGACACGGCCGTCGGGGGCGCCCACAGCTTCGTAGCCGAGCGCCTTCAACTGCGCGAGGACGATCCGCCTGATCGCCGCGTCGTCCTCCACCACAAGGATCGGCAATGCCGGAGCGGCCGGTGAGGTGTTCATTCGGTGGGGAGGCACGAGAAATTGACCGGAAGCGCCGGCAGGATCATGGGATCGTTTCCCTGGTGAAGGCGAGGCTGGAGGCGCAGCGGCCGGAAGGGCATGAACGGTCGATGCAGGCATCAGAATGTCGGGTTCCGCACACCGGCAGAAGCCCCAAGAAATGGGGGAAGCGGATCGCATTTTCTTCCGCCATGGGCACGCCGGGACGTCGATCCAATATCACGCGGGCGAACCGACATCAGGGGAACCGACCGGAGTCCGATCCATGTGCACTGTCCGACGTCTGGCACTGTCGTTCCTGATCGCGGCCGCAGCCGCTCTGACGGCGGCTCCGACACCGGCCTCGGCGGCAATGGCATTGAGATATCAGGCCACGCTGATCGGGTTGCCCCTGGCGAACGTTTCGGCCGTCCTGGATCCGCGGTCGACATTCCGGATCACCAGCGATCTAGAGACCGCCGGCATCGTCGACCTGTTCAGCCCATGGCGCCACCATGCGTCAGCGGCAGGGCGCCTTTCGGCGGACGGCGCGGGCATTGCGGGCGTCCGGTACCGGGGCGACAGCGTCCGGCGCAGCGAAGAAACTTACGCGCAGTTGCTGTTCGAACCAACGCTCACGACGGTCGAGGCCGTCAAGCTGGCGCCCAAGGCGCTTTCGGAGAACCGGCAGGTACCGCCGCCCCTGCGCAATGGCACCGTCGATCCGCTCACCGCCTTCTACATCCTGGCGGAGCGGCTGGATCGCGGCCGCGGTTGCGACGGCCCGATCGCGGTCTTCGACGGGCGCTACCGCTACGACCTGCTGATGTCGGCCGGCCCGGACGCCCTGTCGTGCCATATCGCCTACAGGCAGGTCGCCGGCTTTTCGAAGAGCAAGGAGCCCTACGTCGACGCCAGCAAGGCGACACCCGGGCTCATCCGCTACGTGCGGCTGGCCGACGGTTTTCCCCCGGTGCCGCAGCGGCTCGAGGTCCCGACCCGCTTCGGCAGCGTGGTCGTGGCCCTCGCCGACTGGTCGATCGAAGCGCCTACCGTGACGACGTCACAGTAGGACGCTCGCCACGGTGCGGATCGCCTCGGGCGTGGCACCGGTCAGCAGCATCGAGCCGACCTTGCCCTCGGAGCCCGCCTGCTTCCAGGCCTGCAGCCGGTCCTTGATGCGTTCGGCCGGTCCGACCAGGGCGATCTCGTCGACCAGGGCGTCGGGCACCGCCGCCACGGCCTCGGCCTTCTTCCCGCCCAGGAACAGGTCCTGGATGCTGGTCGCCGCGTCGCCGTAACCCAGGCGGGTAGCGTAGTCGTTGTAGAAATTCTTCCCGCGCGCGCCCATGCCGCCGATGTAGAGCGCCAGGTTCTGCTTCACCGCCTGCCGGCAGGCGTCGAGATCGTCGCCCATGCGGATCGGCACGAAGGGGGCGACGTCGAAGGCCTTGCCCGGCGTCGCCTTGGCGAAGCCGGCGTCGAGATGCTCGCCGATCACGCCGTACTTCTCCGGGCTCATGAAGATCGGGAACACGCCGTCGGCCACCTCGGCCGCGGTGCGCAGGCCGGCCGGCGTGATCGACGCCGTGTAGATCGGCATGGTCGGATCGCCCTGGCCGATGCTCTTCAGCGGCTTGCCGAGCCCCGTGGCGCCCGGTCCCTTGTAGGGGACCTGGTACATCTCGCCCTCGAACTCCAGCGGCGCCTCGCGCTTCAGAATGCGCCGCACGATCTCGATATATTCGCGCGTGCGCGCCATCGGCTTGCCGAAGGCGACGCCGTGCCAGCCCTCGACCACCTGCGGGCCGGACGGACCGACCCCCAGGCGAAAGCGGTTGCCCGACAGCATCTGCAGCGTCATCGCCGTCATCGCGGCGCAGGCCGGGGTGCGCGCCGGCATCTGCATGATCGCGGTGCCGACGTGGATCCGACTGGTCCGGGACAGGATCCAGGCGGCCGGGGTCACGGCGTCGGTGCCGTAGGCTTCGGAAGTCCAGATCGAGTCCAGGCCGCTGTCCTCGGCGGTCCGGACGAGATCCATGTCGAGGGCGCCGGCCGTACTGTAGCCGATGACGATACCGAGACGCATTGGCCCGCCTCCCTCAGAGCATGACTTCGATCAGGTACGGCCCTTCGGACCGCAGCCCGGCCTGGAACTGGTGCGCCAGCTCCTCGGCGGTCGAGGCGCGGCCGGCCTCGACGCCCATCGAACGGGCCATCGAGACCCAGTCGAGATCGGGACGGCCGATCTCCAGCATGTCCATCGCCTTGCGGCCGGGATTGCCGGCGCCAACGTTGGCGAGTTCGCCCTTCAGGATCTGATAGGTGCGGTTGGCGAAGACCAGGACGGTCACGTCCAGCTTCTCCCGCGCCATCGTCCACAGCGACTGGACCGTATACATGCCGCTCCCGTCGCCTTCGAGGCAGACGACCTTGCGGTCCGGGCAGGCGACCGCGCAGCCGGTCGCGAGCGGCAGGCCGAGGCCGATCGAGCCGCCCATGTTCTGCAGCCAGTCGTGCGGCGGCGCCCCGGCGGTCAGCGGATAGAAGCCGCGGCCCGTGGTAACGGACTCGTCGCAGACGATGGCGTTCTCCGGCAGCAGGGCGCCCAGGATGGCGGCGATGCTGTCCGGATTGAGGGCGCCGGACGGAAGGTCGGGACGGGCCAGCTTCTGCAGCTTCGGCTCGGTCGACTTGGCGCCGAGTGCGTCCGCCAGCCGCTCCAGCGCGTCGAGCATGTCCTGCTCCAGCGTCGCCAGCGGCAGGACGTGGCAGTCGGCCGGCGTCAGCAGGCTGGGCTTGTCCGGATAGGCGAAGAAGGCCACCGGGTGCTTGGCGCCGACGAGGACGAGCTTGCTCACGTCCTTCAGGACGGCGAGCGCCTGGTCCACCGGATAGGGGATGCGGTTGACGGAGAACCGGCCGGCGCCGCGCTGCACGCGCGCGTTCGAACCCTGCGCCATGACGCGGCAGCCGGTCTTGGCGGCGATGCGGCCGGCGAGTTCCAGGCCCTTCTCACGCACCGCGATGCCGCTGAGCAGCAGCATGCCGGCCGCCCCTGCACTGCGCAGCGCCTCGGCGGCGGCCTTCACGCCGTCCTCGGGGACGGTCGGCAGCTTCGGCACGGCGGGCATGCGGACGGTGCCGTCGGCCTCGTTCCACGCGGTGTTGGCGGGCAGGATCAGCGTCGCGATCTGGCCGGCACCGGACATGGAGGCGGTGATCGCCTCGGCGCCGTCGCGGGCGACCGACTTGGCGTCCGGCGAGGTGCGCACCCAGTGCGACACCGGCCGGGCGAGGCCCTCGATGTCGGCGGTCAGCGGCGCGTCGTACTTGATGTGATAGGTCGCGTGCTCGCCGACGATGTTGACGATCGGCGAGTTGGCCTTCTTCGCGTTGTGCAGGTTGGCCGACGCGTTGGCGAGGCCGGGACCGAGATGGAGCAGGGTGCAGGCCGGCTTGTCGAGCATGCGGGCGTAGCCGTCGGCCGCTCCCGTCACGACGCCTTCGAACAGGCCGAGGACGCAGCGCATGCCGTCGACCTTGTCCAGCGCGGCGACGAAATGCATTTCCGACGTGCCGGGATTGGTGAAACAGACGTCGACCTCGTTCTCGACCAGCGTCCTGACCAGACTTTCCGCACCGTTCATCGCTCGCTCCTGCATCGCGCTTCCTGAGGACGTGATAGCCCGGAACGGTACCGCGGCGAAACGGGCAACCGTCGAGGGCGCCGGCGAAGCGGCGCACCGGCCTTCTCGATCCTGGTTTACCGGCGCTTAAGCGGGCGCGGCTATCACGGGGGAATGCATCGCAACCTTCCCCCCCGCGGCATGCTTGCAGCCGTGCTCCTCCCGCTCCTGCTCGGCGGCTGCCTGTCGGGTGGCGGAATGCCCGCGGGCCTCGAGTACCGGCTCGTGAACCGCATCGACCACACGCCTGGGGCCGTAACCGCACCGGGCCGGCAGGGCACGCAGCTGGCGATGGCACCCGACGGGCGGATGAAGTGGATTCCGGCGCCCTCCGGCTGGAGCCGGGCGAGCGGCGTCTGGCTGGTTCCGCCGGCGCGCACCGGCCGGACGGTCCGCAATGCCGGGCGCACCGCCGTGCCGGCCTTCGCGGTGACGGAAGCGGAAGCCGTGGACGGCTTCGTGCTGCCGGTCTCCGGGGCGACCTTCACCTCCGGTTTCGGCATGCGCGAGCATCCCATCCTGGGCGGCGACAGGCTGCACGCCGGCATCGACCTCGCCGCGCCCGCCGGCACGCCGGTGCGCGCGGCCGTCGCGGGCACGATCGAGACCGCGGGGTGGAACGGCGGCTACGGCAACTATGTCCGCATCGCGCACGGCCCGATCGGCACGGCCTACGCGCACCTGCAGAGCTACGCGCCCGGCCTCGCCCCCGGGATGACCGTCCAGGCCGGCGACATCATCGGCTATGTCGGCACGACCGGCCGCTCGACCGGGCCGCACCTGCATTTCGAGGTGCTGGTCGGCGACGACGCGATCGACCCGATGTCGGTCATGCCGGCCCAGATCCAGGTGGCACTCGGCGGCGCGCCGCGCATCGAACTGGCGCGCGGCGGCCGCTGAGGCTACCGGGCGTCAGCCCAGCACTTCCTTGTTGATGACGTTGTCGGGGTTCAGCTTGCCGTCGAAGCAGTCGACGATGTTCTGCGCCGCCCACTCGCCCATCCGGTACATCGATTCCTGCGTCACGCCGGCCGAGTGCGGCGAGACGAGGATGTTGTCCAACGCGAACAGCGGGTTGTCCGCCGTCGCCGGTTCGACGACGAACGGGTCGATGCCCGCGCCGGCGATGACGTTGCGCTTCAGCGCGTCGCAGAGAGCCGCCTCGTCGACGATGCCGCCGCGCGCCGTGTTCACGACGAAGGCCGTCTTCTTCATCGCCTCCATCTCCGCGGTGCCAATCATGCCCGTGGTCTCCTCGTTCTTCGGGCAGTTGACCGAGACGAAGTCCATGTCGGGCAGCGCCGCCCTCCAGTCGACGACGGGCGTCGCGCCCGCGGTGAAGATGGCGTCGCGCAGCACGTACGGGTCGTAGACGTAGACGTCCATTTCCATGGCGACGAGCCGCTTCACCAGGCGGCGGCCGATGCGGCCGAAGCCGAGGATCAGCACCTTCTTCTCGGCGATGTCGTAGGCCGGCAGGTCGAAGCGGATGTTCCAGTTGCCCTTGCGCACCTCGCGGTCGTACTGCACCGCGCGCTTGGCGAGCGCCAGCATGAAGAACAGCGCGTGCTCGGCGACCGTGACGGAGTTCGCCGTGCCGACGACGGTCAGCGGGATGCCCGCCTTGGTCAGCGCAGGCACGTCCACGGAATCGTAGCCGACGCCGTGGCGCGAGGCGATCTTCAGCCGGGTCGCGTTCTCGATGATGCGCGGCGTGAAGGCCGCGACGCCCAGGATGACCGCGTCGTAATTGCCGATGTGCTGGAGGATGTTGTTCTCCGACAGTTCGGTGAAGCGTTCGTATTCGATATCGCCACGCTCGCCGAACACCCGCTCGATGCCCGCGGTGATCGGCATCTGGATCATGACGCGCTTCTTCATGTCGGCTCCCTCCTCGTTCGGCCCGAGGCTCCTGCGCACGGGCTCTTGCATTGCGGCGCATAGTGATCGGTTTCGGCCGCAGCCGGAAGGCAGTGGCGCGCCACCTCCGGGAGCGGCTAGTCTCCCGCGTCGGCAGCGACGTCGAATCGAAAAGGGGAAACGCCATGATGCGCGAGAACAAGGTCAAGACGATCTGGAAATCCGGCGGCGCGGTGGTCAACGGCTGGCTCGCCATTCCGAGCAGCGTCTCGGCCGAGGCGATGGCGCATTGCGGCTTCGATTCGCTGACCATCGACGTCCAGCACGGCCTGATCGACTACAGCAGCGCCCTGCCGATGCTGCAGGCGATCTCCACCCGCGAGGCGACGCCGCTCGCGCGCGTGCCATGGCTGGAGCCCGGCATCATCATGAAGATGCTCGACGCCGGCACCTACGGCATCATCTGCCCGATGATCAACACCCGCGCCGAGGCCGAGAAGCTGGTCGGCGCCTGCAAGTACGCGCCGATCGGCTATCGCAGCTTCGCCGGCGCGCGGAACTCGCTCTATGGCGGCCCCGGCTTCAGCCCCAAGGCGGCGAACGAGACGGTGCTCGCCATCGCCATGATCGAGACGGTCGAGGCGATGCAGAATCTCGACGCGATCATGAGCACGCCGGGCCTGGACGGCATCTATGTCGGCCCGTCCGACCTCGGCCTGTCGATGGGCCGCGAGGCGAAGCTGGACCAGACCGACCCGGTGGTGGTCGAGGCTCTGGACAGGATCCTGGCGAGCGCGAAGCAGCACGGCGTGCATGCCGGCCTGCACTGCGGCAGCCCCGCCTATGCGGCGCAGATGATCAAGAAGGGCTTCCAGCTCGTCTCGCTCAGCAGCGAGATGGGCATGATGCAGGCGGCCGCGACCGCCGCCGCGAAGTCGGTCCGCCATGACGCCGGCCTGGAGGCACCGAAGGAGGCCGCACCGCTCAGCGGTTCCCGCCCGGCCTATTGATCTCGTCGGCGGCAGGGCGTCGGACGCCTTGCCGCCGCATTGCCCGACGACGCGTTCCCACGGTGGTCTTGCAGTGCAGCATGGGCTAGCCTCGGCCCTGCCACGCCGACCGCAGCACGGGAACATGACATGCGCCTGCAACTGTCCACCTGGCAGGAAGTCGAAGCCTATCTGGGCCGATCGAAGGGCATCATCATGCCCGTGGGCTCCACCGAGCAGCACGGCCCGAACGGGCTGATCGGCACCGACGCGATCTGCCCCGAGACCATCGCCGACGGCGTCGCCGCCAAGGGCGACATCCTCGTCGGCCCGACGCTCTCGATCGGCATGGCGCAGCACCACATGGCCTTCGCCGGCACGATCACCTATCGCCCGAGCACGTTCATCGCCGTGCTGAAGGACGTGATCGGCTCATTGGAGCGGCACGGCTTCGAGCGCATCTATTTCCTGAACGGCCACGGCGGCAACATCGCCACGATCACCACGGCCTTCTCCGAGATCTATGCCGAGCGGAGCATGGCGGGCGAGAAGGGCGTGCTGCGCTGCCGCCTCGCCAACTGGTTCGCCGGCCGCCGCACCAAGCAGCTGGCGCGCGAACTCTACGGAGATTCCGAAGGCCGCCACGCCACCCCGTCCGAAGTCTCGGTCAGCTACTACGCTCATCCCGAATCGGTGAAGCAGGCGCAGATGGAGCCCAAGGTGGCCCCGGTCGGCGAGATCCGCGACGCGCTTGACTATCGCCGCCAGTTCCCGGACGGCCGAATCGGCTCGGATCCGTCGCTCGCCTCCGTCGAGGACGGCAGGCGGCTGTTCGAGGCGTCGGTCGAGGACGTCGCCGAGGACTATGCGGCGTTCCTGGCCGAAGGCTGACCGTCCGCCCGCAGGGCGTTTATCGAGGAAGACACCGTGAGCACCGACATTCCCGGCCCCATCTCGCGGGCCTACTTCTCGCAGCGACTCCGTCTCCACTATGTCGACTGGGGCAATCCCGAGAAGCCGCCGCTGCTGCTCGTGCACGGCGGGCGCGATCATTGCCGCAACTGGGACTGGGTGGCGCAGCGGCTGCGCAACGACTGGCACATCATAGCACCGGACCTGCGCGGCCACGGCGATTCCGAGTGGATCAAGGGCGGCGTCTACACGATGTCGGACTATGTCTGCGACATCGCCCAGCTGGTCCACCAGCTCGAACTGAAGCCGCTGACCATCATCGGCCACTCGCTGGGCGGCGCCATCACGCTGCGCTACACCGGCCTCTTCCCGGAGACGGTGGTCAAGGCCGTGGCGATCGAGGGCCTGGGCTCGTCGCCCGACAAGATCGCCGAACGCGCCAAGGTCCCGACCCACGAGCGGATCGTGAAGTGGATGGCGGAAATGCGCGACCTGTCCGGCCGCATCCCGCGCCGCTACGCGACGTTCGCGGAGGCGGTCGACCGGATGCAGGCGGCCAACCCGCATCTCTCGCCGGAGCGCGCCGAGCACCTGACCGTCCACGGCATGAACCGCAACGAGGACGGCACCTGGAGCTGGAAGTTCGACAACTACGTCCGCGCCGACCGGCCCACCGGGCTCGATCCGAACGAGACCTATGCCCTCTGGGCGCGGATCACCTGCCCGACGCTGCTGGTGCGCGGCATGGAGAGCTGGGCGAGCGATCCGGAGAAGGACGGCCGGGCGAAGCACTTCCGCAACGCACGGGTGGCCAACATCGCCAATGCCGGGCACTGGGTGCATCACGACCAGCTCGACGAATTCATGGATCTTGTCACGGCCTTCCTCGCGGAGTAGCCGGGGGCTGTCCCGCTTCGGCCGGCGGCACTATCCTGCCGCGCAGCCAACTGGGAGAGGACGTTTCGCATGCTGAAGATCTGGGGCCGCCCGACGTCCAGCAACGTCATGAAGGTCGTGTGGACCTGCGCCGAACTCGACATCCCGTTCGAGCGGATCGACATCGGCGGACCGTTCGGCGGCAATCGCGAGAAGGCTTATCTCGACAAGAACCCGAACGGTCTGGTGCCGACCCTGGAGGAGCCCGACGGCTTCGTCCTTTGGGAATCCAACAGCATCGTGCGCTACCTCGCCTCCGGGCACGACACCTTCTATCCGGCCGACCGGCGCGCGCGTGCCGACGCCGAGCGGTGGATGGACTGGCAGCTGACGACCGTCGGCCCGACCTACGGGCCGATCTTCCACGGACTGGTTCGCACGCCGCCCGAGCAGCGCGACCCGGCGGCCATCGCCGCGGCCGTCGCCAAGACCGCCGACCTCTTCCAGGTCCTCGAGGCGCGGATGGCGGGCCGGCCGTACCTCTGCGGGGACGCGGTCACCGTCGCCGACATCCCCTACGGCCCGATCCTGCACCGCTGGTTCCGCCTGGACTTCGAGCGGCCGTCGTTCCCGGCCCTCGCCGCATGGTACGAGCGCCTCTGCGCGCGGCCGGCGTTCAAGACCCAGGTCGTCGACGTTCCGATCGTCTGACGCCGCGACGCGGCACGCCGGGAAGGCTGCCGCGGGGCTTCAGCCGGCGGAGTCGAGGCAGGTCCGGAGGGACGCCACCAGCCCGCGCATCAATGTCTCGTAAAGACCCGCGCCGGGCTCGAGCGTGGCGCCGAGCGGATCCAGCCGGGCGACCCGCGCCGGGCTACCCTCCGTCACGGTGGCGACCAGAGACGGCGAGAACTGCGGCTCGCTGAAGACGCAGCGCGCGCCGGTGTCGGCGATCTTGCGGCGGATCTCGAGGAGACGCCGCGCCCCCGGCACCTGGTCGGCGCTGATCGTCACGGATCCGACCGCGTTGAGCCCGTAATGGTGCTCCAGATACTGATAAGCGTCGTGGAAGACGATGTAAGGCGCCGTCCGCACTGGTGCCAGCGTCGACCGGAGCTCCGCGTCGAGAGCGTCGATGCGCGCCACCGCGCGGTCGGCGTTGGCGGCATAGGCGACGCCGTTCTCCGGATCGACCTCGCTCAGCACGCCCGCGACATGCCGTACGATCCGGCGCGCGTTCCCGGGGTCGAGCCAGACGTGCATGTCCTCCGCCCCATGGTCGTGTCCGCCATGCGCGGCCTTGCCGTGATCGTGGTCCTTGTGTGCCCGGTGATCATGCCCGTTCTTGTGGCCATGCTTGTGGCCGTGCTTCTCCCCGCCAGCGTCCTCGGGCTCCCACGCGCCGCCTTCGCGGTTCGGCAGCAGGACGAGATCGGCGTCCTCCGAAAGCTCGACGGACCGCGCACCCTGCCCCAGCGCCTCGATCGGCTTGACCAGGAACGCCTCCAGTCCCTCGCCCACCCAGACGACGACATCGGCATCGCCGAGGGCGCGGGCGTCCGACGGACGCAACTGGTACGTGTGCGGCGACGCGCCCCCGGAGACGAGCAGCTTCGGTTCCGCCACGCCCGCCATCACCCCGGCGACCAGCGCATGCACCGGCGCCACCGACACGACCACCGAGGGCTTCGCCAGCGCGCCGCCCATTCCCCCCGCGAGCGACAGCGCCGCAGCCAAGCCCACGCCCAGAGCTCCGCGCATCCCGACCTCATTCAGCAGCGAAACGTTATGTCATAACGTCTCACACCGGACCGCGATGCGCAAGCCTCGGCCCTGGACAGCGGCGGTCGGACCCGAAATGATCGGACAAACGCCCGCCGCACGAGATCCCGCCGAAGCATGGCGAAACTGCCGCTCGTCCCGATCCTGGCGACCTTCTCGGTCCAGGTCTGCGCAACCATGACGCTGTTCGCCGTGCCGGTGATGGCGCCGGCCATGGCGCTCGACCTCGGCGTGCCGCCCTCGCTCGTCGGCGCCTACATGTCCATCGCCTATGTCGCCGCGACGTGCGCAGCGCTGCTCTGCCCGGCCTTCATCATGCGGGTCGGCGGCATCAGGGCCAGCCAGACGGCGCTGGTCGGCATTGGCCTGGGCTTGGCGCTGGCGACCGTCGGCGGGCTGGCGCCGATGGTGGCGAGCGCGCTCATCCTGGGCTCCGTCTACGCCCTGCCGATCCCGGCGGGCGCCCATGTGCTGGCGCGCCATACGCCGCCGCGCCTCTACAACATCGCGTTCTCGATCCGCCAGTCCGGCGTGCCCGTGGGCGGGCTGATCGCCGGCGCGGCGACGCCGGCGCTCGTCATCGCGTTCGGCTGGCGGCCGGCGCTTCTCGCCTTTGCCGCCGTGCCGATCCTGCTGGCCGGCCTGCTGATCCCGCTGCGCCGGAGCCTGGACGTGGACCTGCAGCCCGGGCGACGCCTGTTCGGGCGCTCGGCCTTCCAGCCGATCAACCTCCTCCTGCGGCACCCGCTGCTGCGCGCCCTGGGCTTCGCCGCGATCTTCTTCGCGGGACTTGAGGTCGCCTTCGCCACCTATGTCGTCGTCACCATGATCGAGCGCGTCGGTGTCGGCTATGTCGAAGCAGGACTGGCGCTCTCAGTCTTCCAGGCGGGCGGCCTGGTCGGCCGCCTCGCCTTCGGCGTCATCGCGGACCGGTTCGCCGCACGGCGCGGGCTCATCGCCGGGCTGGGCTTCGGCATGGCGATCGCGGGGTTTGCCGCCGCCGGCTTCGGACCGAACTGGCCGTTCGCCCTCGTCCTGGCGGTCTGCTTCGTTGGCGGCCTCACCTCCGGCGGCTGGACGGGTGTCGGCATCGGCGAGGCGGCGCGCCTCGCCGGCGAGGGCGCGGCCGCCGTGGGCAGCGGCGCGATGCTGATGGCGATGTTCACCGGGGTGATCGTCTGCCCCAGCCTGTTCGCCGCGATCGTCGCCAGCGGCGCCGGCTATGGGGCGGCCTATGCGGCACTGGCGGCGGGTGCGGCGCTCGGCGCCGTCGCGCTGCTGATTCCGCCCGGGGTCCGGCCGGCGGAGGTCTCGTGATGCCCGAGGCGGCTTCCGCACGAGCGGCGGGCATTCCGCACGGCGCCCTCTACGGCACGCTGGCGGTCCAGACGCTGTGCACGATGGCGGCCTACTCGATGTCGGTGGCGGCGCCGGAAGTCGCGGCTGAACTCGGTATCCCCGGCTCGACCGTCGGCTACTACATCTCCATGGTCTACGGGTTCGGGATGATCTCCGCCATCGCCAGCCCGGGCTTCATCCATCGCTTCGGCCCGATCCGGATCAACCAGTATTGCCTGCTGACGGCCATGGCGAGCCTGCTGGTGGCGGCGCTGGGCGGGACGGTCGCGCTGATCGCCTTCAGCGCCTTCGTCATCGGCACCGGCTATGGCGCCACGGCACCGGCCAGTTCCTACATCCTGGCGCGCCGCACGCCGCCCAGCGTCGTGAACCTGGTGTTCGCCATCCGACAGACGGGGGTGCCCCTCGGCGGCGTCCTGGCCGGCATCGTGATGCCGCCGCTTCTGCTCGCCGTCGGCTGGCGCAACGCGATGCTGGCCGAACTGGTGCCGATGACGATCCTGCTGCTCATGCTCCAGTGGCTGCGCGGCGCGTACGATTCGGATCGCGATCCCGGCCGGCCGCTCTTTCCCGGCGGCCCACTGCGACCGCTTCGGCTGATCGTCGAGGTCGCCGAACTGCGGCTGCTCAGCGCCGTCTCCTTCGTCTATTCCGGTGCGCAGCTGTGCTTCGGCGCCTTCATGGTCGTCTACCTGACCGAGCGCGCCGGCTTCCCCCTCGTGTCCGCCGGACTCGGCCTCGCCGTCTATCAGGTCGCCGCGGTGACGTCCCGCATCGTGCTGGGTTGGGTCGCGGACCGCTGGATATCGCCGCGCGTCCTGCTGGGCGCCCAGGGCGTCGTCATGGCCGCCGCGGCTGTCGTCGCGGGATTCTTCGGGCCGGACTGGCCCCTGCCCGCCATTCTGGCGGTGTGCGCGGTCGCCGGTGCGACGGCCAGCGGCTTCACCGGCCTCGCCTACGCCGAATACGCGCGCATCGGCGGGCCTTCGCGTGCCGCCGAGGTCACCAGCGTCGGGGCCTTCTCGATGTTCCTCGGCGTGATGGTGATGCCGTCGCTGTTCAGCGTGGTGATCGGTGCAACCGGCAGCTATGCCGCGGCGTTCAATGCCGTGGCGGTGTTGGCCGTCCTCTGCGGCATGGCGCTGCTGCTGTCGCGGCCCGGCACCGCGCCGGCCGTCCGGCCATGATGAATAAGGCGCGAAAGAGTGCGATGCGCAGGTTGAGGACCGCCCTGCTCTGCCTGCCGCTCCTGGCGGCATGCGGCGGCGGCACGATGAGCGACGGCAGCGTTCGGCTGGGCGACAAGGTCCGGATGCTGCCGGGCGGATCCGATGCGGGCGGCTGTCCGACCTACCGCATGTCGTCAAACGGCCGGGCGCCGCTGCGCCTGCCCTTCTACCGCACGGCGAACGGCGACTTCACCACCATGCGGGCCGAGGCGGCCTGCACCCCCTGACGGATATGACGAAAGGCCGACGATGGACTGGGAATTCGTGAAGGTCGAGCGGCGCGGGCGCGTCGCGATCGTACGGCTCGACCGGGGCGACGGCATGAACCCGCTCTCGCTGCAGACACTGCGCGAGCTGACGGAAGCGGCACATGCCTTCTCCACCGACCTGGAGACCACCGCGATCGTCCTGACCGGGGTGGGCAAGGGCTTCTCCGCCGGCCGGGACCTGCGCGACCCGCAGATGGACGAGCGCGTCTCCAAGCCGATGATCGAACGCCGTCACCTGTCCGGCGCCGGCGCCCGGCTCTGCCGCGCCTGGGAAGAGCTGGAGCAGTTCACCATCGCGGCGATCGAAGGGTTCGCGATCGGCGGCGGACTGGCGCTCGCCGTGGCCCTCGACTTCCGCGTCATGGGCGAAGGGGCGCATTTCCGGGCGCCCGAGATCGGCCTCGGCATCAGCATGAGCTGGGGCAGCATCCCGCGCCTGATCAATCTCGTCGGCCCGGCGCGCGCCAAGCAGATCCTGATCCTGGCGCAGGAGCGGATCTCGGCGCGCGACGCGCTGGCCTGGGGGCTGGTCCAGGACATGGTCCCCGACGGCGGCGCCCTCGACCACGCGATCGCGATCGCCGAGAAGGCCGCGGCGATGCCGCCGGTCACCGTCAGGATGACCAAGCAGACGGTCAACGCCATCGCCAATGCAGGGTCGGCTGCGCTGATCCATATGGATACCGATCAGCTGATGCTGACCGAGACGACGGCCGATTTCGCCGAAGGCGTTGCGGCTTTCAAGGAACGCCGCAAGCCGAACTTCACCGGCGGTTGAGCGTCCGGAGGCATCCATTCTGGTCACGCGGGGCGGAGACCTGTATACCCGCCCGATCTTTTCCGCCTGGAGTCGGATAGATGAGGAATTTCGTCGCGGCAGCCGCCGCTTTTTGCATGGGATTGCTGCTGATGAGCGCACAAGCAGGGGCGGCCGACCCCGAGAACACCCTGTATCTCGAGACCGAGGACGGTCGCGTCACCATCGAGATGTTTCCGAACCTGGCGCCGAAGCACGTGGCGCAGATCAAGGAACTGACGCGGAAAGGCTTCTATGACGGCGTGCCGTTCCACCGGGTAATCCCCGGCTTCATGGCACAGACCGGCGATCCGACCGGCACCGGCATGGGCGGTTCGGGCAAGAAGATCCCGGCCGAGTTCAACAAGACGAAGCACGTCCGGGGCACGGCCTCGATGGCGCGCGCGAGCGACCCGAACAGCGCCGACAGCCAGTTCTTCATCGTCTTCGAGCCGGCACCGTTCCTCGACGGCCAGTACACCGTCTGGGGTCAGGTCGTGGACGGCATGGAGCATATCGATGCCGTCAAGAAGGGCGACCAGCGCAACAACGGCCAGGTCACCGACCCCGACAAGATCGTCAGCATGCGCGTCGCCGCCGACGTGAAGTAGCACCGGCTCGCGGGGCGTCCGGCGCGATCACCTCCGGGTGGCGTGCCGGACGGCCGTGACGTAAGGATAGGGCGTCCGCAGTACGGCAGCCGATGCGCCCTTCCCTCTCTCTCGTTCAACCGACCCTCGCCGTCCTAGTCCTGGCCGCATCCGCAGCGCTGCTGCTGATGCCGGTTCCGGCCGACGTACCCGCCCAGCTGATGCGCGCCAGCGGGCTGATCGTTTTTGCCGTCGGCTTCTGGGCGACGGCCGCGATCCCGGAAGTCCTGACGGCGATCATCTTCTTCCTGATCGCCATGCTCTTCGCCGTGGCGCCGCCGGAGGTCGTGTTTTCCGGCTTCGCGTCGGCGGCATTGTGGCTGGTCTTCGGCGGCCTGTTCATCGGCGCCGCCGTCCAGCGCACCGGACTCGGCGAATCGCTGGCGCAGATGCTGGTCGGCCGCATCGGCCGCTCCTACCTCACCGTGCTGATCGGGCTCGCGCTGGGCTGCATCGGCCTATCGTTCCTGATGCCGTCGGTGATGGGACGCGTCCTGCTGCTGGTCCCCATCGTCGTCGCGCTGAGCGACCGGCTGGGCTACGGCACCGGCAGCCGCGGGCGGGCCGGGCTGGTGATGGTGACGCTCCTGGCCACCTACATGCCGTCCTGCGCCATCTTGCCGTCCAACGTGCCGAACATGGTGCTGGCCGGCGCCGCCGAAACGAATTACGGCCTGACGCTGACCTATGGGCGGTACTTCCTGCTCCACTTCCCGGTCATGGGCGCACTGCGGACCGTCCTGATCGTGGCGCTTGCCTGGCTGCTGTTCCGGGAACCGCCGCAGGCGACCGCAGCCACGGCCGAGGACACTGCCATGAGCGGCGGGGCGAAGAAGCTGCTGCTGATGCTGCTCGTCGCCCTGGCTTTCTGGATCACCGACTTCGTCCACCACATCTCCGCCGCGTGGGTGGCGCTCGCCCTGGCGGTCGTGCTGCTGCTGCCGCGCATCGGGCTGCTGCCGATGACCGTCTTCAACGGCGGCATCAATTTCGGCTCCTACTTCCTGGTCGCGGCGATCCTGGGGGTCGGCGCGGTCGTCGGATGGAGCGGCCTGGGCACCGCCATGGGCGAGGCCGTGGTGAACTGGCTGCATCTCGCGCCGGGCGAGCCGTTCCGCAGCTTCATGGCGCTGTCGGTCGCCTGGATCGCCCTCGGGATGGTCTTTACGGTGGCTGGCCTGCCGGCGGTCCTGACACCCTTTGCCGAGCATGTGGCGACGGTCACGGGGCTGCCGCTGGAGACGATCCTGATGACCCAGGTCAACGGCTATGCCAGTCCGGTCCTGCCCTACCAGATGGGTCCCCTCATCCTCGGCATCGCCATCGGCGGCGTGCGCGCCTCGGACGGGGCGCGTATCATGCTGCCGCTCACGCTGCTGACCGTGATCCTGATCCTGCCGATCGACTTCCTCTGGTGGCGCCATCTCGGCTATCTGGGCTGACATGGCGAAGAGCGGCACAATTCACCTGATCAAGCTTGCGGTCGGCGTCGACGACGTGGCGCACCTCGTTCGCATTCAGGAGATGCGGCGCGCGGCCGCGCGCCAGGAGGGGCGCCCGCCGATCGCCCGCCACATCACTCGCAGCCGGCCGAAGCGTGCCGACGACGTGCTGGCCGGCGGCTGCATGTTCTGGGTGATCCGCGGTCTTCTCCAGGCACGACAGCGGATCGTCTCGCTCGAGGAAGTGGTGGGCGACGACGGCATCCCGCGTTGCGCGATAGGCCTCGACGACGAGCTCGTTCGGCTGGCGCCGCGCCCGTGCCGGCCGTTCCAGGGCTGGCGCTATCTCGATCCGGCGGAAGCGCCGCCGGACCTGCGCGAACAGTCCGCCAGCGAAGAGATGCCGCCCGAACTGCTCGCGGAACTGCGGGATCTGGGCCTGATCTGACCGCTTCGGGCCGTCAGAACTCGACGCCGAAGCGGTCGAGGAAGATCGAGAAGGCGAGGATCATGTCCACGGTCTCTCCGTCTGCCGCCAAGGGCAGGTAGACCCGCTCGATGTGCGTGAAGTCGTGGAGTTCCCAGAAAGCCGGCTTGCCCGATCGCCAGGACGCCAAGCCGGTCTCCACGACCTCCTCGAGATAGCGGGCGACGCCGTTCGACCCGAAATCCTGATGAACCTCGTCGAGATGGCGCCCGGTCGGATCCTCGCTGAAGGCGCGGGTGATCCGAGTACCCGCCAACCTGTAGCGGAACCGCAGGGCGCGAGAGCGCTCGACGTCGACGAGCCAGACGTTCGGAAGCAGCCGCGGGATGGTACGGGGATCCAGGTGCTGGCGGCCCGGCAACCTGTCCTGCTGCCCCATCGTCGCCCAATGCGCGACGATCGCGCGGACACGGGGGTGAAGATCCTGCGCGAGGATGATATCCGGGTGCCCGACGACCCCCTGCACACGTGGGGTATTTCTGACGGCCAGCTTCATATTCGGTCTCCGGAAGCCCGGATTATTATTCCCAGCGCCCCATAATGAGAAGAGCATACTAAGACACAACCATTAACAGACAGTATTCGTACACTGCGTGCCACAGGAATACTATCGATGAATTATGTAAAATTGGATCGTCACCAGCGGCTGGACCCGCGGCGTCCCTGCGGCACAGCGAACGCATCGCCGGCCGAGACGTTGATCGGGTGGGGCCGGAGACGGGCCATCCACAGCATCATTGCTCGAGGCGAATGACGATGACGAAGGACCATGCGGCGCGACGGCGCCACACACTGCCGACTCTCGGGCTCGCAGCGATATTGGCGCTAGGTGGCTGCGCAGGGGAAGGAACCGGCCTCGGCCTGCAACTGGTATCGCCGGACCAGGTCGCCGAACTCGGCCAGCAGAGCTGGCAGCAGATCAAGAGCTCGCAGCCCGCCTCGACCGACGCCGCCGCCAAGGCGCGTGTGGCGAGAGTGGCGGAACGGGTGCTTCGCGGCGCCGGGGAGGACCCGGCAACCTGGGAGGTCGTCACGTTCAAGAGCGAGCAGGCGAACGCCTTCGCTCTGCCCGGCAAGAAAATTGGCGTCTACGAGGGCATGCTCAACGTCGCCGAGACCGACGACCAGCTGGCGGCCGTCATCGGTCACGAGATCGCGCACGTCGAGAGGGCCCATGCGGTCGAGCGCGTGAACTCGGAGGCGGCGACCCA
This sequence comes from Constrictibacter sp. MBR-5, assembly GCF_040549485.1. Taxonomy (NCBI): domain Bacteria; kingdom Pseudomonadati; phylum Pseudomonadota; class Alphaproteobacteria; order Rhodospirillales; family Allostellaceae; genus Constrictibacter; species Constrictibacter sp. MBR-5. The sequence continues at coordinate 533,511 of NZ_JBEPTK010000003.1, read as the reverse complement.
ACTCGGCGCACAGGTCGTCGGCGGCGCCCTCCAGATGAGCGGCACCGGCGGAGGCGAACAGATCGCCGCTCTGCTCGGTGCGGGCGCGCAGTACGGACTGCTGCTCCCCTATGCGCGCAATCAGGAACTCGAAGCGGATCGCCTCGGTCTGATCACCATGGCACGCGCCGGATACGACCCGCGCGCGGCGATCGCGCTCTGGAAGAACATGGAGGCCGCCGGCGGCGCAGGGCAGCCGGAATTCATGTCGACGCATCCGAACCACGGCAACCGCATCGCGCAGCTGGAGCGGATGATGCCGGAGGCGGAGGCGGCCCGACGCCAAGCCGGCAGCTGAAACCGGACCTCCCGATCCGGCGCCCTTGCGCCGGTGGGTGCGGAAACGCATGTCTGGTCGGTGTCGCGGATACGGAAGGCGCGGATGCCCGGGTTGTTGTCCTCTTCGTTGCGGGCCTTCTGGCTCATCGCCGCAATCGGCATGACGGCCCCCGCCCATGCGGCGGCACCCCGCTACCTCGCCGAGACCTACGTGGCGAAGCAGAGCGATTCACTGGTGGACCTCGCGGTCGACCTCGATCTGGGCTTCCTCGAGCTGTTCGCGGCGAACGACGGGGTGGACCCGTGGCTGCCCGGCGAGGGCACCGAGGTCATCATCCCCAGCACGCACCTGGTGCCCGATGGTCCGCACAAGGGGATCATCGTCAACATCGGGGACCAGCGCCTCTATTACTTTCCCGGCAAGGGGCAGCCGATGGAGAGCTGGCCGATCGGCATCGGCCGGGAGGGTTTCGACATCCCGCTGCAGCAGTTCTCCATCACTGCGAAGCGAAAGCACCCCACCTGGGTCCCGACCGCGTCCATGCGGGCGGCGAAGCCGGAACTGCCGGCATCCGTCGGTCCGGGGCCAGACAACCCGCTCGGCGACTATGCGCTGAACCTCGGCTCCAGCCTCTATCGCATCCACGGGACGAACATGCCCTACGGCGTCGGCCGCCGCGTGAGCTCCGGATGCATCCGCATGTATCCGGCGGACATCGAGACGCTCTTCAACAAGGTGCCGGTCGGGACGCCGGTGCGGGTGGTGAACCAGCCGGCGAAGCTCGGCTGGATCGACGGCGATCTTTATCTCGAGGTCCATCCCGAAGGGGAACAACTCGACGAATTGGAGGTCAACTACACGTTCGAGCCGCAGCTGGCGCCAGAGTTCGAGGAACAGGTGGCCCGAGTCGCCGGCGATCAGGTCGAACGCGTCGACTGGTCTGTCGTCGTGCGGACCTGGGCGCACCGGACAGGCGTCCCGATGCGCATTACCCGTACCGCCGGAGAGGAGCTGATCGGCGAGGCGCCTCCGCCGCGCGTCGCCGCTTACCCTGACGCCCGCCCCGGCCTCGACCGCGCCGAGATGCCGCGGTCGCGGACATTGCCGACGGTGCCAGAGGGCCCGCGACAGACGCGGCCGGCATGGAGCGACATGTCGTCGGCGCGGCGAATCCCCGAACCCGCCGTGGCGCCGGCGGTACGTCCGGATGCGGGTGGAAGCAGCGAGCCGGCACGCGTGCCCGGCGCGGGCGTCTGGTAGGGGCCGCGGTCCCGTAGCGACGCGGGCGCGCGGCCGCGTCAGCCCCAGGTTTCGCGCGAACCCTGACGGCGAGCATTGACCGGCCGCACCGGTTCGGGAACGCCGAGCCGCGGCTCCAGCGCTGGTTTGCCGAAAAGCCAGCCCTGCGCGTACTCTACCCCGAGATCGGTCAGCATGCCGGCCTGGCTCTCCGTCTCGACCTGTTCGCCAACGGTGCGGATCTGCAGTTCGCGGCAGAGATTCGCCATCGCCTTCAGGAGAACGCGGTCGCGAGGTACCTCCAGCACCGAGCGGATGTACCGGCCGTCGAACTTCACCCAGTCGACGTGCAGGCCATGCAGGTACTGGAACGACGCGAAGCCGGCGCCGAAATCGTCGAGGCAGATCTCGTGTCCGAGTTCGCGCAGTTCCTGGAGCACGCGGTTCGTGCCCTCGATGTCGCTCAGTTCGCTCGACTCCGTGATTTCGAAGGCCAGGCGGTTGGCGTACCGGCTGTTCCGCCGAACGAGATCGAGCAGCGCAGAAACGAAGATGTCGTTCTGCAGCGACTGGGCGGAGAGGTTCACCGCGACCATCGCGCCGCCGGCCCCGTCTCCCCGCGAGAGCCACTGAATGACCGACTCGCAGATGGCGAGATCCATCTCGTGCACCAGGTGCATGCTCTCGGCGAACTTAATCATCTCGTACGGGCTCTTGTCGCCGTCGAAGCGGACGAGAACCTCGAAATGGTGCGGCTTGCGCGACCGCAGGTCGACGATCGGCTGGAAGCGCAGAGACATCTCGCGCTGGGCGACGGTCGACTTGAAGACGCGCACCTTGTTGAGGGTTTCGTCGATCATGCCGCGGACCGCGCCCGCCATGGACGTGATATCGAAGCTGTCGCTGCCTCCCCCGACGAACCGGTTGACCGTGTAGACGAGTGCCCGGGCGACCGCGGCGTCATCCGTCTCGTCCTGCGCATCCAAGGTGGCGTGACGTACCGCCAGCGGCGGGCTCTCGGGACTGGCCGCCTGCCCCAGGTTGGCAATCTGTTCTTCCAGGTCGGATGTGTCGAGCCGCGCGTCGTGGAGCAGGCCGTACTTGTCGGGCGAGAGCCGTGCGCTGGCGTCGCCGACCGCATGGCTGCGGAGAAAGGCGCCGACCTCGCGCAGGAACTGATCGGTGGGATCCTGCCCCGCCTGCGCCTGCATCTCCGCGAAGCCGACGAGGTCGATGAGCGTGACTTTCACCTCCTGACCGACCGCCTGCGCCATCTTGATGCTTTCAGCGGTCACACGCGCGAAGCTGTCACCGTCGAGCAGACCCGTTTCCGCATCGCGGCGGTTGGCCAGAGCCTCGGTCGCATGCATTGCCGAGGCGGCATTCAGCGTGAGATAGAGATCGTCAGGGCGGCCGGGGAGCCTGCAGCCGTTCAGGATGGCGCGGAGGGGGCGGCCGCCTTTGTGCGCCAGCTTCACCATCACCGGGCCGAAGCGCCCGCGCGCGGCGCCTGCGAGAACCAGTGACGTCACCATCGAGTGGTCGCCGACCGAGAATATTTCGACCACGGGTCTTCCGACCAGCGCCTGTGCGTCGACTCCCAGAAGCCTCTGCGCCGCTCCCGACGCGTAGGTTATGCGATTTCCCGCGCCGGTTTCGATCAACAGATCGGCCGCCGCGAAGGAGAAGGCGACGAAACGATCTCGCTGTTGTCTCAGGTTGCTGTTCACGCCCACGCCCCGGATGCCTGACGTAACAACCCTAGCGACGGCGGCTTAAGAACTCGCTAAATAGTCGGCATCATGCCCCTTGCGACGAACGCGAGACATCTGGATCCGGATGGCTGATCCGCAGGACATCCTCGACTTCTGGTTCGGTCCGGCCGGATCTCCGGCACACGGGCAGGACAACCGCGCCTGGTTCGTGCGGGACCCCGCCTTCGACTCCGCGATCCGAGCGGCCTTCGCGAACGACTACGAGGCGGCTGCGGCGGGACGACGCGACGCGTGGCTGGGCGAACCCGAACCGTGTCTGGCGCTCGTCCTGCTTCTGGACCAGTTTCCGAGAAACTTGTTCCGCGGTTCGCCGCGGGCCTATGCCACGGACGTCGCAGCACGGACCGCAGCGGACCATGCCCTGACGAGCGGCCATGACCGGATTCTGCCGCGCTTCACTCGAAAATTCCTCTATATGCCCTACATGCATAGCGAGTTGCTCGGGGATCAGCGCCGCAGCCTCGCGCTGTTCGAGGCGTTGGGAGAGGATGCACCATTGAACGCTGCGCGACGTCACCTGGAGATCGTCGCGCGTTTCGGACGTTTCCCACATCGCAATACGACACTGGGACGTGCGACCCGCCCCGAAGAAGCCACATTTCTGCTGGAACCAGACTCCTCCTTCTGACTGGACCGACCTGTCGACACAGGGCAGATTGACGCGCGCAAGACGGAAAAACGCCCCGATGGATCTGATCTCGATACAAGCCGCCTACCGCCGCTATGCGCGCGTCTACGACGCGACGTTCGGTACCGTATTCGCCGCGGGCCGCAAGCGGATCCTCAGGCAGCTGAACCGGCACGGCGGGCAGCGCATTCTGGAGGTCGGCGTGGGCACGGGCATCTCGCTGCCCGGGTACCGCCGCGACAACACCATCGTCGGCATCGACATCTCGAAGGACATGCTCGACATCGCGCGGCGGCGGATCGAACGGCGCAGCCTGACGAACGTCGAGTCGCTGAGCGAGATGGACGCCGAAAAGCTGGAGTTCCCGGACCACAGCTTCGACACCGTGGTGGCGATGTACGTCATGACGGTCGTCCCGCACCCCGACCGGGTCATGTCCGAGTTGCGCCGCGTGTGCAAGCCGGGCGGCGACATCTATCTCCTCAATCACGTTATGGACGACGACGACGGGCTGCTGCAGGCGACGGAGCGCCGGCTCGCGCGCTTCTCGGCGCGCATCGGCTGGCGGCCGGACGTGACGTTGGACTCCCTCGTGGAGGGGGCCGGGATCGAACTCGTCTCGGTCGACGTCGTGCCACCGTTCCGCCTCTTCCGGCTGATCCGATTCCGCAACGTCCCGGCAGCGATGCCCGCGGAATCCTACCGGATGGCGGCTTCCCAGATCGCCCAGCAGTCGGCGGTCCACAACCGCCCGAGCCTGGACGGCGCCCCGCGCTGAGTCAGGAGCCGGCCTCGGCGAGAGGCCGGCCGGCGGCCGGATCGGGCGCGGCGAAAGCGCCCGACCTCACTTTCGCTTCGTCGAACAGGCGCAGCCGCTTCAGAAGGTTGGGGCTGGCGTGGCCGAGCGCCGCCGGGTCGGCGGCGTACGGGATGTCTTCGAAGAAGTGGCAGGCCACCCTGTGTCCCGGTGCTGCGTCGCGCAGCAGGGGCTCTTCCTGCCGGCACCGATCCTGCGCATGGGGACATCGCGTGTGGAACCGGCAGCCGCGAGGCGGGTGCAGGGGGCTCGGCACGTCGCCCGTCAGGATCATGCGGGTCCCGGCGGCGCGCGGATCGGGTTTCGGGATGGCCGACAGCAGCGCCTGGGTATAGGGGTGCTGCGGCCGCGCGAAGAGCGACCGCTTGTCCGCCGTCTCGACCAGCTTGCCCAGATACATGACGGCGACGCGGTCGGCGATGTGCCGGACCACGGCGAGATCGTGGGCGATGAACAGGTAGGAGAGGCCGAATTTCTGCTGCAGGTCCTGCAGCAGGTTCACCACCTGCGCCTGGATCGAGACGTCGAGAGCCGAGACGGGCTCGTCGCAGACGATGAAGGCCGGGTCGACGGCCAGCGCCCGGGCGATGCCGATGCGCTGGCGCTGTCCGCCGGAAAACTGGTGCGGATAGCGGCGCGCATGCTCGGGCGCCAGTCCGACGACCGACAGCAGCTCCCGGACCCGGTCGCTGCGCTCCCGCCCCTGCGCCATCCGGTGGACGTCGAGCGGCTCGGCCAGGATGTCGCCGACCGTCATGCGCGGATTGAGCGAGGCGAACGGGTCCTGGAAGATGATCTGCAGGTGCCGGCGCATCCGGCGCATCGTCTCGCGGTCGACGTTCGCGATATCCGTCCCCTCATAGAGGATGCGGCCGCGCGTCGGCGTCAGCAGGCGCAAGATCAGCCGGCCGGTGGTCGACTTGCCGCAACCGGATTCCCCGACCAGCGCCACCGTCTCGCCGCGGTTGACGGTCAGCGAGACGTCGTCGACCGCCTGCACCGTGCCGACCGTGCGTTTGAAGACGATGCCGCGCTGGACCGGGAAATGCTTCGTCAGGCCCTCGACCTGGATCAGAGGCTCGGTCATTCCGCCGCCCTTCCCGATACGTGGGCCGCCATTTCCACCGGCGCATGCCAGCAGGCGGCGCTGTGCCCCGGCGCGATCTCGACCAGGGGCGGCGGCAATGCCCGGCACTGCGCGTCCGCGAACGGACAGCGCGGATGGAAGCGGCACCCGGCGGGCATCGCCTGCGGGCTCGGCACCGCGCCTTCGATCGTCGACAGCCGCCGCCGCTCCTCGCCCAGGCGCGGGATCGAGCCGAGCAGCCCGATCGTGTAGGGATGCTGCGGATCGTCGAACAGCATGCCGACCGGCGCGCTCTCGACGATCTTGCCCGCATACATCACCACGACCCTGTCCGCGATCTCGGCGATGACGCCCAGGTCGTGGGTGATGATCAGCACCGACGTCCCCGTGCGGGCCTGGAGGTCGCGGAGCAGGTCCAGGATCTGCGCCTGGATCGTGACGTCGAGCGCGGTCGTCGGCTCGTCGGCGATCAGCAGGGTCGGATCGCACGCCAGCGCCATGGCGATCATCACGCGCTGGCGCATGCCGCCCGACATGTGGTGCGGATAGTCGTCGAGGCGCGACGCCGCGGACGGGATCCGGACGAGGTCGAGCATCTCGATCGCGCGGGCGCGCACCCGCGCGGCATCCCAGTCGAAGTGGGCGCGGACGATCTCGCCGATCTGCCGGCCGACCGTGTGGACCGGGTTCAGCGACGTCATCGGCTCCTGGAAGATCATCGACATCCGCCGGCCGCGATAGCGGCGCAGCGCGTCCTCGGAGAGGCCGACCAGGTCGCGGCCCTCGAACAGGATCTGCCCGTCCGCGATCCGCCCGGGTGGATCCGGGACGAGGCCCATGATCGAGAGCGAGGTGACGCTCTTGCCGCAGCCCGATTCGCCGACGAGCCCCACCGTCTCGCCGCGATGGACCGCGAAGCTCACCCCGTCGACGGCCGCGACGCGGCCGCGGTCGGTGTCGAAGACCGTCCGCAGTCCGCGCACGTCGAGCACCGGTCCGCCGTCGCCATCCTGGCCCATCGCCTCACTCCCGCTCGGCAAGATGCTCTTCGGACCGCTTCCGGCGCCTCATTTCGACCAGTCGAGCGTCTTGTAGGCGAGCGAAGTGTAGAAGGCGTGCGCCTTCACGTTCTTCAGCTTGCTGCTCGCGACCAGGGCGAGGCCTTCGTGCGCCAGCGGCACCCAGAGCGCGTTGCCCTGGACGATCTTCTGCACCTCGGCCAGCGCCTTGTTCTTCTCCTCCTCGGTCTTCGCGGCGAGGGCCGCCTCCAGCAGGCGATCGGTTTCCGGATCCTTCCAGTTCATGCGGTTGGGCGTCGGGATGTTGCCCGAGTGGAAGTAGAGGCGCAGCGCGTCCGCGGCGCTCGAATAGGGAAAGGCGATCGACCAGATGTCATAGTCCTGCTGGGCGAGCTTGGAGAAGACGATCGTGCCGTCCCACATCTGCAGCTTCAGGTCGACACCGATCTTGCGCCAGAAGCCCTGGACCGCCTCGGTCACCTTGGGAGAGCGGCCGGCGGCGAAACCGTAGAGCTGCAGCTCCAGCTTCTTGCCGTCTTTATAGCGGAAGCCGTCGTCGCCCATCTTCCATCCCGCCTCGTCGAGGAGCCGCTCCGACGCGGTCGGGTCGTACTTGCCGAGGGTCTGCGGCGCCTCGGCCGAATAGCCCGAGGCGTTCGGATGGACGAAGCTCGAGGCCGGCTCGGCGTTGCCGAAATAAATCCCCTTCACGATCTGCTCGCGGTCGATCGCCTGGCTCAGCGCGAGCCGCACGCGTTTGTCCGCGATGTTCTCCCGGGTGATCTTGAAGCCAAGATAGAACAGCCGCTGATTGGCGACCGGGCGATAGATCTTGACGGTGGGTGCCTTCGCGATCGTCGGCAGCGACTGGTCGGGCATGGAGAAGCTGTAGTCGACCTGGCCGCTGAGCATGGCGGCCACCCGCGCCGACTCCTCCGGCACGATCTTCATCACCAGCTTCTCGAACTTCACCGGCCCCGGATTCTCGTAGATGGGGGGCCCCCACTTGTAGGCGTCGTGGCGCTTCATCGTCATCTGGCTGCGCGGCTGCCAGTCTTCCCAGCAATAGGGGCCGGTGCCGTCGAAGCCCTTGACGCCGAAGTCCTTGCCCAGGCTCTCGACGTTCTCCTTGTTGATGATCGTCCCCTGGAAATTCGACAGCTGCAGCGGGAGCTCGTTGAACGGCTCCTCCAGCTCGTATTCCACGGTGTAGGGACCGGTCGCCCGGACGTCCTTGACCTTGCCCATCCGCCAGTAGAAGGGCGACTTCGTCTCGGGCGAGGTCACGCGCTTGAACGAATAGACGACGTCCTCCGCCGTCATCTTCTTGCCGCTGCAAAAGCTGACGTCGTCGCGCAGCTGGAACGTATAGAGCTTGCCGTCGTCGCTGACCGTCCACGACTTCGCCAGGTGCGGCTTTATGGTCTTCAGGTCGAAATCGATGGTCGTCAGCGTGTCGCCCAGCAGGAACAGCACGTCCGCCGTGGTGCCGGAGGAGGTCCGATGCGGATCGTAGTGGGGCGCATCGAGGTTCATCATGTAGTTGAGGGTCTGGGCGGCGGCGCCGCCGCCAGCCCCGATCGAGACGGCTGCAGCGGCGGCCAGTAGGATCCTCGTGCGCATGTGTCCTCCCTGTTCTTCGATTGTCGTTGTCGATCACTGCCCCGCCGTCAGTGCTGCAGCCGGGGATCGAGCGCGTCGCGCAGCGCGTCGCCGACGAGGTTCGCCGCCAGGACGATGACGAAGATGACGAGGCTGGGAATCGTCGCCACGTGCGGCGCCAGGAACAGGAAGTCGCGCCCCTGCGCCGCCATCATGCCGAGTTCCGCCGTCGGCGGCTGCGCCCCGAGGCCGAGGAAGCTCAGCGCCGACCCGATCAGGATGATCTGGCCGAAGCGCAACGTGAGGAAGACGAAGATCGTCGAGATGCAGTTCAGCGTGAGGTAGCGCCAGATCAGCACGCGGTCGCGCACCCCGACCGCCTGTCCGGCCGTCATGAATTCCTGCCCCATCACCCCGACCGCGGCGCTGCGCGCCACTCGTGCGACGTCGGGAATGGTGGCGATCACCAGCGCGATGATCACCGCGCGCAGTCCCGGCCCCGATATCGCCGCCACCGCCAGCCCGATCAGGATCGCCGGGAAGGCCAGCAGGATGTCGACCAGCCGCATCAGCACGCCTTCCAGCCGGCTATAGAAGGCGGCGCAGATGCCCATCACGCCGCCGATCAGGCCGCCGCCGACGACGCCGATCAGGCCCATGAGCAGCGTGTTGCGCGCGCCGTAGAGGCAGCGGCTGAGGATATCGCGGCCGGTCGGATCGGTGCCGAACCAGTGCTCGGCCCCCGGCTCCACCATGACCTTCGACAGGTCCGTGTAGTAGGGGTCGTAGGGCGCGATCCACGGCGCGAACACCGCGGCCAGCGTGAACCCCGCCAGCAGCAGCGCCGCCACCGCCGCGATCGGGTCGGCGGCGAGGCGGCGCAGGATGCCGGCACGGCCCGGAAGGGCGACGGGTTCCCCGGCGTCCATCTCCGCACCGGGCGTACCCACGGGCCCACCGGCAGGCACCGACTGAGATATCGTCATGCGCGCTGCACCCGCGGGTCGATGTAGACGTAGAGCACGTCGACGATCAGGTTGATCACCAGGAACGACAAAGCGAGGATCATGATCGCGCCCTGCGCCACCGGGAAATCGCTGGAAATGATCGCGCCGACGGCGAGGCGCCCGACCCCCGGCCAGGAGAACATCGTCTCGGTGACCACCGTGCCGCCGAGCAGGTAGGCCGCCTGGAGCCCGACCAGCGTCACGACGGGGATGAGGGCGTTGCGCAGGGCGTGGTTCACGATCACCGACCGCTCGGCGATGCCCTTGGCGCGCGCCGTCCTGACGAAGTCCGCGCCGAGAACCTCGAGCACCGCCGTCCGGGTGATGCGGGCGACGGGCCCGACCAGGACGCTCGCCAGCGTGAGCGCCGGCAGCGTCAGCCCCTTCAGGCCCTCCCAGGTCCAGAAGGGTGCGGTGCGCCCGGTGAAGGGCAGCAGTCCCCACTTGAAGCCCACCCACTGGATGAGCAGCAACCCGACGAAGAAGATCGGCAGCGACACGCCGGCGACGGAGATCGCCATGATCACCCGGTCGGCCGGCCGGCCGCGGCGCACCGCCGCCAGCGTCCCCAGCAGGATCCCGACCGGCACGGCGACGACCATCGAGGCGACCATCAGTTCGACGGTCGGGCCGATCGTGCTGCCGAGTTCCTCCAGGACCTCGCGGTTGCTGATGATCGACCGGCCGAGATCGCCCTGCGCCACCCGCACGACATAGTCCGCGAACTGCACCAGCAGCGGCCGGTCCAGCCCCAGTTCGTCGCGGATGGCGGCGATCGTCGCGGCGTTGGCGTCGGGTCCGGCGATGACCGCCGCGGGGTCGGTCGGCACCACCTGCAGCAGCAGGAAGCACGCGAAGAGAACCCCGATCAGGGCGGGAAGGGAAACGAGCAGGCGGCGCAGAATGTAGCGCCCCATCAGCGTCTCGCCGCTGCGGTGCGAACGTGACACGCCATCCCTTTGTCGAACGCGGCAGCGTCCGGCATGGCATCTGTCCTCCCGATGTCCTCGCCACGGCCGGGTGGCGACGGACCGGACCGGGGTCTAGCGCCCCGCTGCAACCGGTCTGGACAAAAGGATCACCGCTGCAGCCGCAGCGTGTCAACCGTTTCGAAGGGGATTAGAAGTGACTGGTTCGCCTGCGGCAGATACCGGCCGCAGCGCCGCCTCAGTCGCCGTCGCCGGCTATCGCTGCCACGAAGCGGCCGAGGTCGAAGGTCTTGGCGCAGGAGCAGTCGACGGATGCCGCGTTCTCGATAGGATGCGGATGCCCTCGCGCCGGCACGAAAGCGGCGGCCTCGCCGTCGAACGCCAGCAGTTCGCCGGCACCGATGTCGAAGTACCAGGCATGCAGCGCCAAGCTGCCCTTCTCGACCCGCTCCCGGATCCAGGGAAAGGTCGTGAGATTGCGCACCGAACAGAGCAACGACGCCTTTTCCAGGGTCGGCAGCCGCTGATCGTCGGGAAGGTCCGCGGCCATGACCGCGTCGCGCGCCTCCGCCATCAATTCGACCCAGTCCGAAATGAACTCCAGCCGGACCGCGTCCGGCTCCGCCAGAGCCCGCATGCCGCCGCACATGCCGTGCCCCAAGACGACGATGTGTTCGACCCCGAGCCCGCGCACCGCGAACTCGATGGCGGAACTGGTGCCGTGATGGCGGCCGTCGGGGGAATAAGGCGGGACGATCGCCGCGACGTTGCGGACGATGAACAGTTCGCCCGGCTGGGCGCGCGTCAGGATCGCCGGATCCGCGCGGCTGTCCGAACAGCCGATGAGCAGCACCTTGGGCTGCTGCCCCAGGCGCAGCGTTTCGAAAAGGGCGGTGCTTCGCTCGAAATATTCGCGGCGGAAGTCTTCGAAGCCGTCGACCAGGCTCTGGAGGGGGTTCGTCATGGGGCTGGAAGATAGCCCAATGCGGGGTCCTGCCAAGGCCAATATCCGCGCCCTTCACGGTGGCGGACGGTCGTCGTCCTCGTCGTACAGGATCCGCTCGGCGGCGCCGTCGAGATCGTCGAACTGGCCCGACCGCAGCGACCAGAGAAAGGCGATCAGACCCAGCCCGCCCAGGAAGAGCGCGACCGGTATGAGGTAGATCATGCCGCTCATGCCGTCCCCTCCTGGCAGCGTCCGGCCCGGGACAACCGTAGCGCGTTGCCGACCACGAGCAGCGAGGAGGCAGACATGCAGATCGCCGCGATCAGGGGCGTGACCACACCGGCAACGGCGAGCGGTACGGCAAGAAGGTTGTAGCCGAGCGCCAGTCCGAAATTCTGCCGGACCAGGCCGTCGGCCCGCCGGGCGACCTCCAGCAGTTCGATGACCGGGGCCAGCCGCGCTCCCTGGAAGATCGCATCCGCTGCCGTGCGGCTGACGTCGACCGCCGACGCCGGCGACAGCGAGACGGTGGCCGCAGCCAGGGCCGGCGCATCGTTCAGGCCGTCGCCGACCATCAGCACCTTGCGACCCTCCGCGGCCAGGGCCTGCAGCCTCGCCACCTTGTCCGCCGGCGTCGCGGCGGCCGTCCAATCCGCGATGCCGAGGGCACCGGCGACGGCGGCGACGGTCGGCCGCCGGTCGCCGGAAAGGAGTTCCACGCGCAACCCGCGGTCCCGCAACCCGGCAATCACCCCCGCCGCATCCGGACGGAGTTCGTCCTCGAAGCCGAACCGGACGGGAGCCCCCCCAGGCCGCACCAGCCACATCTCGGCGCCGACCTGTTCGTCGAGGCCATCGACGCCGCACCAGCGCCGGCTGCCGAGCCGCGTTTCGCCCGACTCATCATCCAGCAGAAGGCCACAGCCCGGAACCTCGCGCACACCGTCCGGCGGCACTGTGCCCGGAACGCTCGCGGCGAGCGCCCGGGCCAGGGGATGGCGGCTCGCGGCCGCCATCGAGGCGGCGAACGCCATCGTTTCCCGATCGACGGCAGGGTCCGCCGACAGGCGCGGGCGCCCGAGCGTCAAGGTTCCCGTCTTATCGAAGACGACGGTGTCGACGCCGGCGAGCCGTTCGAGGGCGGTGGCCGACTTGAGGAGAATGCCGCGCCGCATCAGCCGGCCGCTGGCGAGAACCTGCACGGCCGGAACGGCCAGACCCAGCGCGCAGGGACAGGTGACGATCAGCACCGCCACCGCGATCATCAGCGCCGGCTGCCAAGCCATGCCGCCGACGAACACCCAGCCGAGAAACGCGGCGAGCGCGACCCCATGAACGACCGGCGCATAGAGGCGTGCGACGCGGTCTGCGATGCCGACGAAGCGCGCGCGGCGCTGCTCCGCGACCTCCATGAGGCGCACGATCTCCGCGAGCAACGTCGCTTCGCCGACGGCGCCCACCTCGACACGGAGCACGGCGCCGACATTGATCGTTCCGGCGAAGACGCCCGTACCTGGGCCGGCGGCCGAAGGGACTGTCTCGCCGGTGATGAGGCTGGTGTCGACCTCGGACTGGCCCGCGATCACCCGGCCGTCGGCCGGGATACGCTCGCCCGATGCGATCAGGACGACCATGCCCGGATGCAGTTCGTCCGGCGGCACGGCCCGCGTACGGCCATCCGCATCGAGCACCGTCACCGCCGTTCCGTCGAGCGCCACCAGCCGCTCCGCCGCCGAGCGCGCCCGGCCCCGGGCAACGCTGTCGAGAAACCGGCCGATCAGCAGGAAGAAGAGCAGCGTGATGGCGGAATCGAAGTAGGTGTGCGGCCCGCCCCGCATGGTCTCCCACAGGCTCATGCCGGCGGCCAGAAGAACACCGAGGGAAATCGGCACGTCCATATTCGTCCGGCCGTGCCGGAGCGCGCCGAGGGCGGAGCGGAAAAACGGCCTTCCCGCCCAGGCGATCGCGGGGAGGGCGACGAGCGCCGAGAACCAGTGCAGGAGCGCCCGCGTCTCGGGGCCCATGTCCTGGAAGTGACCTGCCCACACGCCGACCGAGAGGAGCATCACGTTGGCGGCGGCGAAACCCGCCACCGCCATGGCCCGCAGCAGCTCCGTTTCCCGCTGCCGCTCCGCGCGCCCCAGCTTCTGTGGATCGTAGGGCAGCGGGGTGAACCCCAGCGCGGCCACTGCCCCGACGAGCTCGCCTGCCCGCCCGGCACCACCCCACCACTTCAGAACCAGCCGCTTGGTCGTGAGGTTGACTCGGGCATGCACCACGTCCGGCAGCGCCTGGAGTGTTCGCTCGATCCGGCGAACGCAACCACCGCAGTGCACGCCCTCGACCATCAAGTAGAGGACCGACAGTCCGTCCTTTTCCGAGCGAACGTAGGCGGTGCAGTCCGCGTACGGCGCGACCAGTGGCTCTCCGGTGCGCGCAGCAGGGTCGACGAGGATATCGGCAGCGAGTGCGCTCATCGTCCTGCCACGATCCGCTGATTGAACTGGAAGCTGTCGGCGCCCCGGCGGGCGACCGTACGGATGTCCCACAAGCCCGCCAGCGGCACGTCGGCGGCGGCCGCGTAACGGCCGCTGCCCTGTTCCGCCAGATCGGCCGTGAAATCGTGACCTTCGGCCGTCGGCCTTACGAAAGCGGCCCGCACCGTCGCGGCGGTCACCGGCTCGCCGCGGCGGTCGGTCAGCGTGACGGTGATCCGTCCCGCCTCCACTGCCGCGACGCCCTGCCACCCGAGCGCACTCTCCCGGCGTTCGGCATCGAGCGTTCGGTTGTAGGCGAGCCCCTTCCGGTAGGCGTCCTGAGTCTCAAGGCCGGTCCAACTGCTCATCGCAAACGTCACCATGACGGCGTTCGCGGCGAAGACGACCGCGAAACTGCCGACGAAGGCCCACGGGATCCAGCGGCCCCGCATCGGCATGCTCGTCGTGCTCATGGCTTCGGCCCCCTGAAAACCGTTTCGTGAACCGCGGTCTCGCTGCCGCCCGCTTCCGCGACCCGGAACGTGATCGGAACGACCTCCTCGGAAACCGCGGAGCGCGGCACCCGGACGAAGACCTGATGCGTGGCCACGCTGTCCGCGTCGGCCGTCAGGACCGGACGATCCTCCCCGGCGGCGCCGGCCACCGTCACGGCCGCCCCGGCGAGCCCGTCGACGGCCAGAGAGAAAGTGCGCGCGGATCGGCTCATGTTGAGGATCTTCACCGTATAGCCGTTGCGGATGTCGCCGTTCGCGAGCGTCACAAACAATGGGCTGCGGTCATGCAGGATGTTGAGGCCCAGGCTGGACCGGGTCGTGAGCCCCCAGAGCATGAACACGCCGACGATCGCCAGAAGCGTCGCGTAGATGGCGGTGCGGGGTCGGACTAAGCGGTACTCGGTCGGCCTGCCGGCCGCCCGGTTCAGCCGGTTGCGCTCGGTGTCGTAGCCGATCAACCCGCGCGGCTTGCCGATCTTGTCCATGACGGCGTCGCAGGCGTCGATGCACAGCGCGCAACCGATGCACTCCAGTTGAATGCCGTTGCGGATGTCGATACCGGTGGGGCAGACGGCCACGCACTGGTTGCACGCCACGCAGTCGCCCAGCGGCTGTCCGTCCTGGACCGCGCCCTTGCGCAGCTTGCCGCGCGGTTCGCCGCGGTGACGCTGATACGTGACGACCAGCGTGTCTTCGTCGAACATCGCCGCCTGGAACCGCGGCCATGGGCACATGTAGGTGCAGACCTGCTCGCGCGCCCAGCCGGCGAGCAGGTAGGTCGTCCCCGTGAAGAGCGCGACGAAGCCATAGACGGTCAGCGAGGCCTCACCGGTGAAGATCTCCCGCACCACCGTCGGCGCATCGTTGAAGTACATGATCCACGCACCGCCGGTGACCGCGGCGATGACCAGCCAGATCGCGTGCTTGGTGATCCGCTTGCGCGCCTTCCGCCAGCCGAACGGCTCCGCATCCAGCTTGATGCGTGCGTTGCGGTCGCCCTCGATCCGCCGCTCCACCCATAGAAAGAGGTCGGTCCAGACCGTCTGCGGGCAGGCGTAGCCGCACCAGACGCGACCGGCGAGGCTCGTCACTAGGAACAGGCCGAGGGCGGCCAGCACGAGCAGGCCGGTGAAGTAGTAGACCTCCTGCGGCCAGAGTTCGATGAAGAAGAACCAAGTGCGCCGATTGGCCATGTCTATCAGCACGGCCTGGTCCGGGGCGTTGGGTCCGCGATCCCATCGCACCCATGGCAGGATGTAGTAGATGCCGAGGAGCACGCCGAGCGCCGCCCACTTCAAGGTGCGGAAGCGGCCGCGGACGTCCTTTGGATGTACCTTGACGCGATCCGCATAGAGCGGCTCCACGGGCTGCTCTTCGCGTGGGACGGCATCGTCGACGATGACGGTCTGATTCATGGCGCTCTGTCCTGGCTGACGTCGAAGCTAGGACCGGGCGAAGAACCGCGCTCTGATCTAGATCAATCTGCGGCAGACGGGTGCGGCCGGTGGCGACCCACCCGCAACCTAAGATTAAGACTCACGGATGCATCATGCCGCGGATCGACGCGTGAACGAGGCGGACAAAGCGAATGCAGATCGGCGAGATCCTGATCGCGGCGGGGGCGGTGACTGCGGAGGATGTCCAGGCGGCACTGCGCCGGCAGCAGTCGGCCGGCGGCCTCCTGGGTGACAACCTCGTCGCGCTGGGTCTCCTCACGCCGGAGCGGCTCGAGGGCATCCTGAAGGAGATGCCGCAGCCGCCCCGCACCCTCGCCGAGACGGGAATTGCCGAAGCCGAACTGCTGAACCTGATGCTGAAGGTTATGTACACCCGCAGCCTCGACACGCCGTCCAGAATTGCGGACGGACTGATGCTGCCGGCCCGCCTGGTGGGCGTGCTGATGGCCGATGCCGAGAGGCGCCAGCTCGTCGAATCGATGGGGATGCTGGAGGGACCCGTGCTGTCGGAGGTGCGCTACGCGCTCAGTCAGGCGGGCCGCCGCCGCGCGCTCGAAGCGCTGGAGGCGAACCAGTATACTGGCCCGGCGCCGGTGTCGCTCTCGGACTACCATGCGCGCGTGCTGCGCCAGCGCATCACCAACGAGCGCATCGGGCGCGCCCGGGTGGACGAGGCGTTCGCCGACCTCACCATCCCCGGCGACTTCGTCGACCGCCTCGGCCCCGCGATCAACTCCGGGCGGGCGTTGCTGCTCTACGGTCCGGCCGGAAACGGCAAGACATCCATCGCCGAGCGCATCGGCGGCATCTTCGGCGACATCGTGTACGTCCCCTACGCCATCGAGATCGAAGGCCAGTATGTGAAGGTCTTCGATCCCGACCTGCACGAGGTGGCCGCGACCCAGCCGAAGCCGGAGCGGATCGAGGCTATCCGCAGGCGCGACGTCGACCGCCGCTGGGTACCCTGCAAGCGACCGATCGTCATCACCGGCGGCGAGCTCTCATTGGAAATGCTGGACCTGCAATGGAACCCGCAGGCCCGCTTCTATGAGGCGCCGCTGCACATGAAGGCGATCGGCGGCACCTTCATCATCGACGATTTCGGACGCCAGCTCGTCAGCCCCGAGCGTCTGCTGAACCGCTGGATCGTGCCGATGCAGAGTCGCTTCGACTATCTGAAGCTGCACACCGGCAAGAGCTTTTCCGTGCCGTTCGACGAACTGCTGATCTTCTCGACCAATATGGCGCCGCAGGACCTGATGGATCCGGCGTTCCTGCGCCGCATCCCGTACAAGCTGGAGACGCCGGCGCCGACGATGGAGGTCTATCACGACATCTTCACGTCGGTGGCCGAAGCTTCGGGCCTGCCGTTCGACGAGGACATCTTCCGCTACATCGTCGACCGCCTGACCAACGTCGAGAACCAGCACCTCGCCTGCTACCAGCCGAAGTTCATCGTGGACCAGGTCATCGCCGCCTGCAAATACGAGGGCGTGCCGCCGATGCTGACCCGCTCGCGCGTCAGCATCGCCCTGGACAATCTCTACGTTCGCGCGAAGGCACCGGCCCCCGGCCATCACAGCCCCTTCTCCCTGGCGCGCGCCGGCTGACGCAGGTGACGGCGAGGTCACGCGAAGCGCTTCGCGCGGAATTCGGATCATTCAATCTCGAACGGGCGAGGTTCATCACCTCGTTCGACGCCGCGATCAAGTAATAGGAAAGCCCGCTCCGGCACCGTTACAGGCATAGACCGGCGATAAGCAGCGGCGCAGATATTTGAGCGGCCCGAGACATGGGTGACAGATCGTACCGGACACATGGGTAACACCTCCCGCCAGGCATGCCTGTCGGGAGGTGTCGATGCCATGGAAGGAGTGTTCGGTAATGGAAGAACGCCTGCGGTTCGTGGCCCGACTGCTGGATGGCGAGGCCATGACGACGGTCTGCCGGGAGTTCGGCATCTCCCGCAAGACCGGCTACAAGATCTTCGAGCGCTACAAGGACAGCGGTCTGGAGGCTCTCACCGACCGATCGCGGCGGCCGGTGCGTTATGCCAACCAGCTGCCCGGAGCGATCGAGACCCTGATCGTCGGGCTGAAGCGTGAGAAGCCGCATTGGGGTGCCCGCAAGATCCGCGAGCTGCTGGTGCGGCGCCTCGACGGCGATATCCGCATTCCCGCCAGGAGCACGATCCACGCCGTCCTGCATCGTCACGGCCTGGTCAAGATCCCCGTACGGCTGCGCCATCGAGCCACGGGAACAAGCCTCTCGACAGGCGCGGCGCCGAACGACCTCTGGTGCGCCGACTTCTAGGGCGAGTTCAAGCTCGGCAACGGGCGCTATTGTTACCCGCTGACCGTCACAGACCACGCCTCGCGCTATCTCCTGCTCTGCGAAGCCCTCGAATCGACCCGGGAAGACCCGGTCATCACAGCGTTCGACCGGCTCTTCCGCGACCGTGGGCTGCCGCACGCCATCCGCTCGGACAACGGCGTTCCCTTCGCCAGCCCCAACGGGCTCTTCAATCTCTCCAGGCTCGCGGTCTGGTGGCTTCGCCTCGGGATCGGGATCGAGCGCATCAAGCCTGGACACCCGCAGCAGAACGGTCGCCACGAGCGCATGCACCTGACGCTCAAGACGGAAACGACCCGACCCCCTGGCGGCAACAGCCTCCAGCAGCAGGGCCGCTTCGACGACTTCGTCCGCGAGTTCAATGCCGAGCGGCCACACGAGGCGCTCGGCATGAAATGCCCGGCCGAGGTCTATTCGTCATCCGTCAGGACCTATGACGGCCTGCCCGAACTCACCTATCCGCTGCATGATCGCGACGTGCTCGTCACCGCATGCGGCCGCATCTGCATGCATCGCAAGCGCGTCAACATCTCGACCGTTCTCGCCGGTCAGAAGCTCGGGATCAAAGAGGTCGACGACGGAATTTGGATCGTCAGCTTCATGCGCTACGATCTCGGCTTCATCGACTTGGAACAGAAAACCCTGCAGCCACTCGACAACCCGTTCGGCACAGGGCTGTCACCCATGTCTTAGGTACGCTCCGTTACCTATGTGTCCGGGCCGGACAATGCCGGCGCTGGCTGGGGCGCCAGGATCCCCATGGCGAGGCAGCAAAACGCTAAGCTATTGGCGTTTATTGCTTTTCAATCGGTCACTGCTACACACTGCGGCACCACATGCCAGCCACACACGAGGCCGCAGGGAATGTGCCTATCAACGAATGTCCTACGCCGAAACGGCACTTACACCGTCCGTCTGCGGGTTCCGCGCGACCTGATCGAGCGTCTTGGAAAACGTGCCATCTGGCGATCTTTGCGGACCTCAGACCCAGCCGAGTGTAGGTTGCGAGCGCCGCGCGTGATCGCTGAGCTTCAACAGTTCTTCTCTGACGAGCGGGAAGCGATGCTATGCGCGAAGGCGACGGGCGAGCCGGCGGTCCCCGGTCGCGCACCAACGGCAGCCGACATTCTTGGCGCAGCACGCACGCTCTATGAGCGCGAGCTTCGCCTTGACCATCAAACCCGCCTCACCTTCCCGACCAGACAGGAGTTTGAGGCGGAAGGTCGTCGCGTCATGGCGGAGATGGAAAGCGGCGAGACGGCACCGGACGACATCGGCAGGGTCGCCGACGTGCTCGCGATGCGTGACGCTGCAGAGATGGATCGCACGCGGCGCGAAGCTCTCGTCGCCGAGTTGCGCAAGCATGCAGCCGTTGGCGAAACGACGCTGATCGAATGGGCTGCCGACGAAGCAATAGAGCGAGCGGGCTGGACGATTGAGAAGGGCAGCGGCACCTATCGGGAGCTATGCCACCGGCTCACACTGGCATGGCTAGAAGCTCTCACGCGCGCCCAAGAGCGCGATCACGGGCGCTTCGACGACACCCCCAGCGATCCGGCGCTAGCTGCCGCAGCCGCCCCGGAGCAGCCACAAGAAACCATCGGCGCGGTTGCCGCTGAGTTCATGCAAGCCCGCCCGGATATGTCGGCGGAGTATGACATTGCCCACAACGCAGCGATGCGCTGGTTCCTCGATTTCGTCGGGCGCGACACACCGGTAAAGAGCATCGGAAAGCGCGAAGTGCGAGCATGGGTTGTGGCGCTGCGAAAATTCCCCTCGCGCGGCAGCCTATTGAAGGAGAACGAGGGCGCGACGTTCCAAGAGATTGTCGCCCGCAACGAGGTTCAGCAACGGCCGGTAATCGCCCCTCGCACCGTGAATAAAAACCTCTCAATCATTGCGGGCTTCATGGATTGGATGGTGAACAACGATTACATAGAGTCCAACCCGACCGAGGGGCAGCGTCTGCCGAAGGGCAAGCCGAAGAACCCGCGCGACACATTCACGGTTGCCCAGCTTCAGACTCTATTCAACTCCCCCCTCTATACCGGCTGCCTGTCCGCAGCCCGCAAGCCCGATATGGCGAAGCCCGGCAACGTGCGCGTCGGCGGCTATGCCTATTGGGTGCCACTGCTAGGCGTCTGGACGGGTGCGCGGAGCAGCGAGCTACTGAACCTTCGTGTCGGCGATATTCAGCAGATTGATGGCGTCTGGTGCTTCCGCATTCACGGCACCAAGACTGATGCAGCCGAGCGCATCGTTCCCGTTCATCCCGAGCTAGAGAAGCTCGGTTTCATGGCCTTCGTCGCCAAGATGAAGGCAGACGGTCATGAACAGCTTTTCCCAGATGCAAAGGGCGACTCTCTGGACCGGTTGGGCAGCAGATACAGCAAAGAGTTCAGCGACTATATCGAGCGCGTCGGCATCAAGTCCGACACGAGTCTCGTCTTCCACTCACTGCGACACACTTTCGTTGATGAACTAAGACGCCGCGGCTATGCAGACACCGTTATAGCAGTATTCGTTGGACATGAAGGCGGAAGCGTCACGGCTGGATATGGGAAGCTTCCGCAATTCAGCCCGGCGCAGAGATTAGAAATAATACGCGACGTCAAACATGACGGTCTACGCCTGGAACATCTATACGGCCCGAATAAGCTGTAGGATTTTAGACAGCATACTGCTATAATATCTGGGAACGGCAGGGAGTGGTGTGGCGCGCAACTTGCGTAACGCCCTCCCTTTTTCTTTGCGACCTTCCAGATGAGGCAGTCTTGTCGTGAGTGCGAAAGCCGAAAAGGTGAAGTTGGACCGCTGGCGTCACGGCGCGGCCGGCTTCTTCGCGTGGCTGGACGACGTGAAGCCGATGGTGCCGAGCGCACGCGGCGGATATGAACCATTCGTCCCCGGCGCTCGCGAGCGCGTCGAAATCGAGAAAGCGCTTGATGGCGGCTATAACACCGCCGTCTTCTGTTGGCCGCGTCGGCACGGCAAGACGCTCGTTTCGGCGCTGATAATCATCTGGCGCTTCATGACGCGCCGCACGGAGAACGTCGCGGTCGTCGCGAATAGCGAAAAGCAGATCGTCGACACGGCGTTCCGCCTGATCCGCACCATCATCGAGCAGACACCCGCCATCAAAGCGATAGTCGAAGCCGGCGCGATCAAGGTCGGCCTCGATAAGATCGAATACGCTGCCGCCGGCTCGCTGATCCAGGCGTTCAGCGCCAGCCCCAACGCGCTTTGGGGAAAGAAGCTGACGGTTGCGCAGATATCCGAGCTTCACGCCACGAACAACGAGGCGGTGCTAGAAGCGCTCGCCGGCTCGTTGCTCGATAGCTTCGGGTCCTTGCTCCTGATCGACTCCACGGTAGGGCCGCGAAGCTCGCCGCTGTTCGGCCTCTACCAGACGGCGCAGAACGGCGACGACCCGAGACTCTTCTTCTCGCATATCCAGTATGACGACCTCGAAGACGCGTGCGCGCGCTCGCCGCACTGGATACGGCCGGAAGAGCTTCGCAGCCTCGCCAAGAAGATGCTGCCGCAGCGCTTCGGCAGCTACCACCTGAACCGCTGGCAGGACGGCAGCGCATCGCTGTTCCCAGCCGACATACTGAAACAGTGCGTCGATACCTACCCCATCGACGTGAAGGCTATCACCGCTGGCGGTGCCTACGTGGTCGGCGGTGGCCTTGACCGCGCGTTCGGCGGCTCGCGCCATGGCGACGCTACGATAGCGACCGCGGTGCTCAAGACGGTCATCGATGAAGACGAGCACTTCTATGTGCTGGCGAGCGAGAAGGTCCTTTTCTCGCGGCTGTCGGGCATCAAGAACGCCTTGACGAGCTTCCACCGCAATTACGAAATGAGCCGTCTGACAGTCGAAGCATACAACGCGCAAGACGTTGGCGATTGGGCGGCGGGACAGCCATATCATTCGGAAACAATCCATCCGACACGGCAGGTTCAGAACTACGCCTTCACCACGCTCTACACGGCAGCGGCGGAGGGTCGCCTTCACATTCACCCGGACCTTCAACGGCTCTTGTCTGAGATGGGCACGTTTGAAGTTCACCACGATAATACGGGCGTGGGGCAAGCCGGACTCCCCGCGTTCCGACACGCGAAGGGTTGCCGCGACGATGCCGTCTATAGTTTGGCGTGGGCGGTGCACTCGCTTCGCGAGGTAGAGCTAAGCCCGTATGAAATGACGGGCATCCACTGTTTCACGACAGCACCCGTCGCAAATCTATGCGTATTGAATGGGGGCTCCATTCTACCGCCGTGCGCCGAATCTTGTCGCTCCGCTCACACCGCGCACAAGCTGCACGCGGCTTACCTTGATCGCAAGCCCATTGCCCCTATGAGCTTTGACGAATTTTTCGCGACCAAGATCAAAAACACCGGAGCGCACACGATTTCACGTTGATATTAATGTCACAGTTTGCGATAATATTGCCATGTTGACCATGTGGCGCAAACCTACCGCTCCATTCATTGGCGGTGCCGATCCGATTATTTCGGTCGTCAAATCGTCTTCGGCCCGAAAAGCCGAAGCCGATAAGCGTCTGCGCTATTATGCCGACGAGCAAGCCGACGAGACGATCAACCTCATTCGTCGCCGCTTCTCTGAGGGCGACAGCTTCCGCGTGTTCTCGCTGAACATCGTGAAGAAGATCGTCGACAAGCTCGCCAACCTCTATCGGCTGCCACCGCGCCGCGTGTTCGACGGCATGGACCAGTTGGCAGGCGAGGACATCTATCGCGCCTTGAATGCCGACGTGCGCCTGAAGGTGGCGCAACGCCGCGTGAAGTTGCTGCGGTCGGCCCTTCTTCATGTCGGATGGAACGGCACGCATGCGACCCTGAACGTCGTGACCGGGAACATCGCCGATGTCCTCTATGAGGACCCCGAGAACCCGACCCGCATCGTCATCACGCACCGCCGCGCCCGCGAAGAAGACACGACCTATTCCGACTGGACCGCGACCACGTATCACCGTCGCGACTACCGCGGTCGGATCATCTCGGTCCCTGGCAATCCCGACGCGGTGAACCCTTACGGTATTCTCCCCTTCGTGCCGCTGTTCGCGGCGGCACCGGATGACGAGTTTTGGCTTCCCGGTGGCCGCGATCTGATCGAGGCGCAAGAGGCGATCAACGTCGCCACCGCGAACCTATGGCGCGCCATCGAGCTTCAAAGCCATGGGCAGGCTTGGGCGACCAAGCTCGACCCGCGCGACGTGCTGAAGACGGGGCCTAACCGCGCGATCATCCTCCCTGATGGTGGCGAGTTCGGTTATGCGGCCCCGAATACCCCTATCCAACAGGTGCTCGCCGGCATCGAGTTTCTGATCCGTCAGACGGCGATCACCAACGGGCTTTCCGCCGACGTGTTCGACCTTGACCGCAAGAGCGAGTCAGGAGCGGCGAAGAAGGTCGAGCAAATCGACCTCGCGGAGGCACGGCTCGACGACATCGGCCTTTGGCGCACTTACGAAGCGCGGCTTTGGGAAGTGCTGAAGGTCGTCGTGAACACGCATGCGCCCGGCACGGTCCCCGCGGATGCGAGGATGCACGTCGATTTCGCGGAGATGAAAGAGCACGTCTCCGAAATTGATCGGCTCACGAACTACCGCAACCGCCTCGATATGGGCGTGTGGTCGCCGGTCGACGTGCTCATGACGGAGAACCCGGACGGCTTCAGCACGCGCGAGGACGCCATGCGCGAACTTCTGCGGCGTCGCGAGGAAGCCGATCAACTGGCACTGACACTGTAGGAACTCATGGACCCTGAGAACCCGAACCCGCCGGCACCGGAGAACGCGCCGGCACCAGTCGACACGACCGAAGCCGACAAGCTGAAGGCGCAGCTTGCGGCGCTCGCAGAACAGGTGCTTTCGGCCGTTCCGGAGCACCTGAAACCGCTCATTCCGGCCGGATTGGAGCCGGCGGCGCGCGTCGAGTGGTTCAACAACGCCAAGGCTACCGGCGTCTTCAACAGCAAGCCGGTCATCCCGGAGACGGACAGCAGCAAACCGACAGTCACGCCGAAGACGGCTGACGTATCGACATTGCCGCCGGTTGCCCGAATGGCACGCGGCTACAAGTAAGGATTGAACAGGTATGCTCACCGTCATCGAATGGGAGAAGCTGAACCCGACTCCCCTCTCGTCCGGCGTCGTCGAAATCTTCGCGGCCGAGAACCCGATCCTCGAACGCCTGCCGTTCATCAATATCAGCGGCAATGCCTACCGGTATAACATCGAGGGCAGCCTTCCCGGCGTGGCCTTCCGCGGCTTCAACGAGGGTTACGCGGAGTCGACCGGCGTCGTTAACCCGGCCGTCGAGAGCCTGACCATCGTTGGCGGTGACAGCGACTTCGACGTTGCACAGATCGCCATGGGCACCGGCGACAACGATACGCGCGCCGTCCACGACGCGATGAAGGCGAAGGCGCTGACGCTCACGTGGCTCAAGACGTTCTTCGACGGCGACAGCGGCACCAACCCGAAGGAATTCGACGGGCTGAACGTGCGGCTCACCGGCGACCAGGTCATCACGGCCGGCGCGAACGGTGCGGCGCTCACCATGGACATGCTGGACGACCTCGTTGACGCCGTCCGCGGCACCCCGAGCGTTCTCGTCATGAACAAGGCGATGCGCCGGGCGGTCGTGAAGCTCGCCCGGAGTTCACAGGTGCTTTCGATCACCCGCGACTATTTCGGTCGCGAGGTGGAGAGCTACGGCGGCGTTCCGATGGTGGTCGTCGAGGACGACGCGGACGGCGACGCGATCCTTGGTTTCGACGAGACGCAGGGCACCGACGAGGCGACGACCAGCATCTACGCGTGCCGCTTTGGCGTCGACACCTGCCACGGCATTCAGACGAAGCCGGTCGACGTTCGCGACCTCGGCGAGATCGACACGAAGCCGGCGCTTCGGACGCGGATCGAATGGTATTCGGGAATGGTCATCAAGCATCCCCGTGCCATGGCGCGGCTGAAGGGCGTGAAGAAGCCCGCATAAAGTCAAGGCACGGCCCGGCGCAAGTTGCGCTGATGAGCGTGCGTTAGAACGATTGGCTTCACGTCGCCAATCTCGGTCTTAGTCGGCGAGTCACCGTAAGAAACCCCGACAGCCGTCAGCCGGTCTATCAGGACTCAGCCGGCGTGGGCGGCACCAATCTATCAAGGGCATCGAACATGACTATCACCGTCGCAGTTGACAGCTTCGCGGGTCTGGACGAGGCGAATGAGTATTTCGCCGCGCGCCTGCATGCGGCGACGTGGACCGAAGCCGATGATGCCATGCGCGAACGGGCATTGAAGACGGCTACCGCAACTCTCTGTCGTGAAAGCTATTCCGGCCGGATCACCAGTCAGGTTCAGCCGCTTGCGTGGCCTCGCACGGGCGCGACCGATGCTGAGGGACGACGCATTGATGCCAACGCCATACCGCGCGCCATCGTGCATGCGACGGCGGAACTCGCGCTCTCCCTTCTTCGCGACGACCTCACCGACGACGCCAACCGCAGGCACGTGTTCGCCGTTGTCAGACAACGCGTCGGCGAGAGCGAGACGGAGTATGCGAGCGCGCCCGTTCATGATCTTCCCGGCACCGTCCGCGCCCTGATCCGCCCGCTTCTCCGGGTCGGCGGTAGTTCCGCCGCCATCGTGCCATGACTGATGCAGTTCGACAGATCGCGGATCGGGTTGAGGTTCGGCTTCGGGCTGCCTTTCTGAAGGCGGTCGACCATGTGCGCGCCGAAGTCGACCTAGACGCGCTGGCGCGCGCCATCATTGCCCGCGATGCCGACACGGTCGCCGCCCTCGTCGCGGATCTTGAAGCGACACTAGATGATGATGAAGGTCTAGGCGGCGCGGCGAGTATGGCGTTGATAGTCAGCGCGAAGGCGGCAGCATCGGCCCTTCGCCTTCGCTTCGCTGCCGAAGCCGCACGCATCCATCTGACGGACCACCGCGCCACCCTGATCCGCTCGATTATGGACAGGAGCGCACAGGCGGTCTCTGAGACAGCGGCAAGAGCGTCGGCCGGACGGACCGCCGAACAAAACAGGATCAACGTCGCGTCACAGGTGCTCGACAGCGTCGGTCTTACGCCTGCCCAGGCGCGGAGCCTCGATACCTTCCGTGCAGTGCTTGACCGTGCGGCCCGCGTGACGGCGCGGCCCGTTATCTTGACTCCCGATATGCTTCGGCACCTGTCGGCGCCGCAACGCGCCGTCGTTCAGCGCGCCGCAGCGGGCGAACTCTCGCCGGAGAAAGTCAGGGACATCGTCGAGCGGCACCGTAAGGCGCTCGTCGACCATCGGGCCGCATCCATAGCGCGCACGGAGGCCGCACGTCTCACGAATGCCGGCGAACACACGGCATGGCTTCAAGCGGCTGAACGCGGCGTGATCGACGAAGGCCGACACCGGCGGTTCTGGATCACCGCAGGCGACGAGCGGGTCCGGCTGGATCATCGGGCCGTTCCCGCGATGAACATTGCCGGCGTCGGCCTCCGGGAACCGTTCAAGACACCCTTCGGCGCAATCATGCACCCGCCGTTGGAAATCAACTGTCGGTGCCGCGTAGCGCTGCGGAGCATCACCAGTGCGTAACGTAGAACAGACTACCGCGGAGCGGTTGCTTTGGTGCACCGTGATTTACAACGCTCTTCAAGAGGCCAGCGGGGTCGTTAGGGGTCCCAAGAGCACTCATGATGCTGTTCGGGCTGAGGCGACTAAATGGTTGACGGGCAATGACCCGGACTTTCGCGCAGTCTGCATCATGGCGGGCCTAGAACCTGACGCCGTCCGTAATGGTGCCATCGGCATCATTGAATCCGGGAAGAAGCTGCGAATTGGGCGGACCCACTGATGATCGCTGGAACTATTGGCGTCACTCTTGAACTGAACGACAGGACGTTTAGCGTTCGGATCGAGAAAGCCGGAAAATCTATTCGCCAGCTTGCCGGCAACCTGACAGATGCAGGCAAAGCCGCTGAAGCGTTCGGCGCGAGCTTGCGCAAGGCGCTGTCGGCCAACGTCGCGCAAGACCTCACGAAGATGGGGACGGCACAGAGCCGTGCGGCAGCGCTCGCCGTGGCAGCCAATGCCCGCGTTACCGCTTCCGCGAACCAACTGAAGGCAGCCCAGGTAAGCGCCGCAGCCGCAGCCGCTACCGCAGCGGCGAATGCAGCCGCAGCCCAAACCCGGGCGGCTGCGGTCACGACGGCCGCCAATGCGCGCATCGTGGCATCCGCCAATAACCTTCAGGCAGCCCAGGCACGCGCAGCAGCGGCGACCACGGCAGCCGCCAACCGTGCCAACCGCAATGTGCAGGTGCAGGCATCGCAGGCGCGTAGCTTCCTCGGCACCATGCGCGACGTGACGATCGTCGCCGGCATGTTGCCGACCGCGCTCGCCACCGCGCAGACGGCGCTTACCGGGTGGTTCAGCGGCGTCATTAAGACGAACGCCGAAATCGAGCGCATGACCTTCCTTATGAAGGGCATGTCCCGCGCCGCGACCGAAGCCGGGCAGTGGGAAGAAGCACGGCAGAACGTGCAATGGCTGTTCGACCTCGCCGGCCGCGCACCGTTCCAGGTCGACGCCCTTTCCGACACGTTCGTGAAGCTGAAGTCTGTCGGCCTGGATCCGACAACGGGCTCGATGAACAGCCTCACCGATGCAGTCGCGGCGTTCGGCGGGAAGGCCGAGAACCTAGAGCGCGCTGCGGTCGCCATTCAGCAGATGGCGGGCAAGGGCGTCATCTCCATGGAAGAGCTGCGGCAGCAGCTTGGCGAGGCGGTGCCGACAGCCATCAACCTGATGGCGCGGTCCATGGGCATGACCTATGGCCAGTTGGTCGAGAAGATTTCCAGCGGCTCGGTTCAGTCGCAAGACGCGCTCGCACGTATGTTCGGCGAGTTTGAACGCGTCTACGGCGGCGCGGCGCAAGCCCAGATGCGCACCTTCAACGGCCTCGTTGCGCAGCTTCAGACCAAGTGGACCGAGTTCCAGCTTGAGGTTGGACGAACCGGCGCGTTTCAGGATGCGAAGGACCAGCTTCAGGGCGTCGTCGACGCCATGGACAGCCAACAGGTTGCCCAGTTCGCGAAGCTGTATGGCGAGGCCATCAAGACGGCCATCGGCGCGGCGCGCGACCTTGCTGAAGTGCTCTATGCCAACCGCGACGCCATCGAGTTTGCCGGGAAGGCGTTGCTCACCTACTTCGTCGCGTCGCGCGGTATCCAGGGCGTAACGGCACTCACGCGCGCCTTCACCGCCCTTCGCGGGAACGTCGGACTCCTCACCGGAGCGACACAGACCTATAGCAGCGTCGCCACCATAGCGACGGCCCGAATGGCAACGCTTGGCGGTGCGGCGAACAGCCTTGGTCGCGCGACTGGCATAGCCGCGGCCGGATTGACGACGCTCGGTCGCGTGGCAGGTGCCATCGCCGGCCCGCTCGGCTTCGCTGCCACCCTTCTGATATCGGCCGCTACCGCTGCGGGTCTCTTCCGCGACCGCTACCGCGAAGCCATGAACACCGTCCGAGATGGCGACCTGTTCACGTCCAAGAAGGAACTGGAGGACGCACGCGCCGGCCTGGACGACATCAACGGGCAGCTTCAGCTTTACGGCGATATCGTCGCCGGGCTGGAGGGCAAGAGCGCGCTCAGCGGGTTGCAGCAAGCCGAACTGAAGAGCGCACGCGAGAAGATCGCCGAGCTACAGCAGCAGCGTGCAGCGCTCGAAAAGACCGTCGCTCAAAGCGAGCGCTACGTTTCGTCGACAGACACGGAACGGAAAGTGTCGCAGCGCGTGCGGTTGATTGCGGACATGGAAACGAAGGTCCGCAACGAATACCGCGCGACCATGGAAGAGCAAGACCGGCTCGCCAATGCCGGAACTA
Organism: Constrictibacter sp. MBR-5; assembly: GCF_040549485.1. Taxonomy (NCBI): domain Bacteria; kingdom Pseudomonadati; phylum Pseudomonadota; class Alphaproteobacteria; order Rhodospirillales; family Allostellaceae; genus Constrictibacter; species Constrictibacter sp. MBR-5. Next base: position 504,417 of record NZ_JBEPTK010000003.1, on the reverse strand, counting down.
TCTCACAAGAGGAATATAACCGCAGCCGATTGGAGGCGATGAACCGCCTCACCGATGGCCTCAGCGCGGTCTATCGCCAAGCGATTGACGAACAGCGGACGGCGCTCGCCACCGCGACCAAGGAAGACGCGGCGGTTATCTCCGGCGTGATCGCGGAGCTTCAGGAGCGTCTTAGCCGGATCACCGCGCAAGCTGCGGCACAACGAGAGTTGCAGGCGAAGCCGCCGACGTTCGTCGCTCCCACCAGCGACAGCCCGGCACAACAGCGTGACAGCGACAGGCTTGAAAACCGGCTCGACCAGATGCGTGCGAAGGCGTCGCAACTTCGTGCCGCCCTGGCTGATACCGGCACCGAGTTGGCGAAGTGGACCACGCTGTTCAAGGAAGGCCAGTTCGCCAACGCCTCAGACGCCACAAAGACCAAAATCCTACAAGCCGCAGCCGAGCTTGACGAACTTGACGCACTCCGGGCGAAGGCGGCTGAGGCAGCGAACGCGCGTGCGAGCGCACGACAGGAAGTCGAAACCATCGCCGAACAGACACGGGCGATCCGCCGCGGCTTCATGGATCGCGCCGCGGCCGGACAAGACTACCTCAATTCGGAGATCGACAGGCTACGGCGTCTCCTAGAGGCGACCGAACTCACCGGTGCCGAACGCAAGCGCGCAGAGGCCGACGTTCAAGCATACGTTGCCGCCCTTCGCGAACAGACCGCGCGCGAGACGGAGTCTCAGGTGGACGCCCTCTTGCGCCATTGGTCAGACGGAACCGAGCGCATGGGTAACGCGACCGCTAATTGGCTTCAGGACGCGACAGACAATCTTGCGGAGTTCGCGACCACCGGCAAGCTGAACATCCGGGACTTCGCGGAGTCCGTCATCCGCGACATCATCCGCATTCGTATGCAGGCCAACATTGCCGAGAAGGCGAGCGGCTGGCTTGGTTCGCTGATGGATAAGGCGGCGAGCGTCATCCTTGGCGGCATCGGCGGATCGGCCGCGCCCTCCGCTCAATACGCCAACATGGGCGGCGGTGGCTATGAGTTGCACACGGGCGGCGTTCCGGGCCTGGATACTGCCTGGATGGGCGCGCCTCGCTACCACACCGGCACCGGCGGGGCGGGTCTCCGATCTGACGAGATGCGCGCCGTTCTTCAGGTTGGCGAAGGCGTCTTCACCAAGGGCCAGATGAAAGCCATGGGCATGATGGGCAATCTGGCACTCAACACGCCCATGATGATCGACGCTGCCATCGGTCGTGCCCTGAACGGCACCGCGCCACACGGCATTGCGATGAATGCCGAGCGCGGCACCGCCCCCCGTCAGACGCAGCAACCCATCTCCGTCGAGATCCATAACGAGACTGGCGTTGCCGCAGAGGGTCACGCGAATACGCGCGTCAATGGGGAGAAGGTCGTTCTCGACATCGTGCTGAAGGCGGCGAGTCGACCGGGACAGTTCCGGGACTCGATGAAATCCTTCATGCGCAGTTGATATGACTACGATCCTATCGAGGATAAAATGATGAGGCAGCTTCCCGCCCGGCGCCTGGAACTCGGCAGGCGCTATCGCAATATTTTCAATGACTTGGCGCGCCAGATCGGACGCGCCGAACCGGCTCCCAGCGAGGTCCAGATGCTTCGCCGCGCCGCGACCCTCGCGCTGTTCTGCGAACGCGACGAAGAGGCCGTAGCGAACGGCGATCCGATTGACCAAGACAACTACCGGCGGAACGTCGCGGCGCTGAAGCAAGTGCTCGTCGCACTCGGCTTGGCGAAGAAGGCGCGCGACGTCACCAAGGCCGACAGCCGGTTCATCGACCAACACACGGCGGCGCTGATCGACGCCGACTGACGATATTCCTCTTGTGTTACGTTTCCATACGAACATATATAAACGTAACACGAAGGGGAAAGCCGATGGCATCGGGCAAGTTCGTCAGCTACATCCGGGTCTCGACAGCGCAGCAAGGTCGTTCCGGGCTTGGCCTGGAAGCGCAGCAGAAGGCGGTGCGCGACTACCTGAACGGCGGCTCTTGGGAACTGGTAGCCGAGTTCGTCGAGGTCGAGTCCGGCAAGCGCACGGATCGCCCGGAGCTAGACAAGGCCATCAAGGCAGCCCGGAAGGCTGGCGCGACCCTCATAATCGCCAAGCTAGATCGCCTCGCCCGTGACGTGCACTTCATCTCCGGGCTGATGAAGGCAGGCGTCGAGTTCACCGCCGTCGATATGCCGGCCGCGAACCGCCTCACGATCCACATTCTCGCTGCCGTCGCTGAGCACGAACGCGAGATGATATCCGCCCGCACCAAGGCAGCCCTACAGGCAGTGAAGGCGCGCGGCGTGAAGCTCGGCAACCCGACCAACCTAGACGTGGCGCAAGCGAACAGCCGTGCGGTGCGTGTCGCGCGGGCGGAACAGCATGCCGCGAACATCCTGCCCATCGTGCGCCAGATACAGGCAGCCGGTGCCACGTCTCTACGTGCCGTCGCTGCGGCCCTGAACAGCCGCGGCGTTCGCACGCCACGCGGTGGCGAGTGGTGCGCGACCCAAGTAAAGCGCGTGATCGATACAGCAACCGCCTAAAAGGCCCGCAGAGCGACGCGCATAAGCGACAGACTATTTCCGCACCCTGACAGTCACGCGAACCAGAACGCGCATCAGAGATGCCGCAAGAGCGTCTGCGGCAACCCCACCCCCTCGTCAGCATTACAGCGACTGAGCCGGGAGGGGTGTCTTTCGACTAGGCTGACGCTCTCGCTAAAGCGTATCCACTTCTCGTGTCTTCAGCCCGAGAGGTTTGCCCCGCCGCTCTACAATCACGTTCTTCATCATCATGGCGATGATATCAAGATCGTCCTTAAGCCACTGAATTTGCTCGTCCACCTGTTCATCCGAAAGGCAGCCTGGACAAAGCGCCCCACCGACGGCCGTCACGTGGACACCACTAGCGTCGAACTGAACACCGAACTTACCGACAGCCGAGGTCATGGTTTCCTCCTCCATTGCGCCAACTATATCTCAAGCGCGGCCCTCAGTGCGAGTCCATGCTCGCAGATTAAATACCTTCGACCATGCCCAGCGCTTGCTTCATGGACAAAGCGCGAGCATGTCAGATGACCATCTGACACATTTCCAATCTGACAGATGAGTGAAGCCACCAATCTAACACCAAAAACAAGCATCATCTGTCAGACAACTTGTCGTATTAATTGCAGGCAATTCCGGCTATAATATACCCCTCACAGAATGCCACGATAGCCGGAAGCCCTATGCTCGATTATGACAAGATCAACACCCTTGACGACCTGAACGCGGCCCTTCAAGAGCGTGGCCTTCCCTATACCGCCTCCAAAGCGACCAAGGGGCCGGACTACCGGATTGAGCTACACGACCGGCGGACCGATGCCCTTGCGTTCTTCGCCCCACCCGGCGCGCCGTGGCAACTCGTCCTTATGCTGATCGAAGCGTTCATGTTCGGCTGCTGGCACTCGGCGCTGATGCTGCGCAGCGAGGTCGACGCCGTCATGACGCGCATCGCCCAGGCTGAACGATCCGTCGCGGCCCTGAAAGCGACGCAGGCTATCGACCCGGCCGCAGCCACGATCAACTGACGTGTCGACCATGTCCAATTTGGTCACGCGCCGGGACCGCCTGAACTGGCAACGCGACCTCCACACCCTATACGCGCTGCGGCTTGCCCGCATCCTCCGCGATCCGGTGCGCACGCCACGTTCAGTATATTGGGTAGATCCTACCACCGATCTCCAAACCCAGATCGACCACCATGCGAGCCAACACGAAGGCGGACTCTTCATCTCTCAGAAGTTCCCGGAGTGGTCGCGAACGACGCCAAGGATCAAGGCCACATACGGCACCGTAGCGCTTGGACAGACGAGCGTTCCCCGCTTCATGACGGTAAGGCTGGGGCCGAACCGTATCGAGCGCGCCCGGAAAGACCCGCGATCATTCCTGCGGAGCGTCAAGCGCGAGATGGACGCCAAGCTATACCGCCGGCTCGACCGCAAGCTCGACTATTGGTTCATCGTCGAAACGTCTGTCACCTCCAACCCATGGGGCGGCAGGACGAAGGTCACGGACCCGCACATACACGGCGTGATCGGCGCAGCCTCAGCGGAGCTTGAAGCCGTTGAGGAAGCCCTCCGGTCCCTCTCAGGCGACTACGGCGACGACAGGCCGACCGAGAAGGGCCGCAAGATCGCCAAGAGGCTCGCTGTCGAACTACAGCCCATCACCAACTCCCTCGCTCTCGCCGGCTATGTCACCAAGGACCCGCGGTTTGCGGCCATGTGCGTCCACGGCAACAACTTCACACAGACCCGGAACCTCAACGCCATCGGCAAAGCTAATTATGAGTTCCACACGAAGCTATTCGGCGCTTGTAAATCAGCTATGACTGAATATTCGATAAATCACAATTCCACGCTTTCTAGTCATTGACTCGGCTCGCGCAGCCCAGATAACCTCCGATCACTAACGCAATCGGAGACAATCAACTTGAACACCAAGACCATATCCCTGGAATCTTCCGTCGACCTGATCGAAGCACTCACGCGCCACGACCTGACCCGCTGCGGTGCCGCCTTCATCCACCGCGGCGAGCATCCCGACCTCGGCGCCATCGTGGTTGTTCAGTCAGACGATGCCGCAACCGTTATCACCGGCACGCGCTGAGGCTGCCGGTCGACCGAAAAAAAGCACGTGCCGTGAAGAAATCCGGAGCAAACCGAAGATCGCTGTCTATAACGAGTCCGAGCCCACCGGAACGAACGAGCAGCGCAGCAGACGGGAGAACAAAATGGAGTTGATGCGGCAGTCATATACGATCACGCGGGACTACGGGACGATGCTGGCGAAGTCCGGTGACGGCAGCACGCGAAAGGCGATCCGTTACGATTACGGCGGGGCGGCGGGCTTTGCTTATCGAGGGATCAAAATTTACGGTGTCGGCCGCAGCCCTGTCGACGTTTTCTTTTGCGACGACGGCACGACTATCATCACGTTTACCGACATCATCGCCTTCCGTCGGAACTACGGAGACGAAAATGTTGTCGCGCATGCGCTGCGGCAGTCGGAACGCAGCGTGGCAGAGAATGTGCCGGAAGGGCGCATGCAGGCACTTCGCGAGAAGCGCGACCACGATTTCGCCGACGCCTTCGTGAAGGCGTATCACGCCTGCCATGGGCTGGCGCGCGAACGAATGGACCGCGACTGCATCGCGAAGAAGGGCGAAAGCTGGATGCGCTACGTGAACCTACTCGACGCAGCCTAGCAGGCAGCACATACCGACGACGTAACGGCCGGGCACTCCCCGGCCGTTTTTGTATTCTCGCCCTCGGAGTCGGCTATCCCGACGCTCAGCAAGCCCAGACCACCGCGGCTCGCTACGCCTTAGCGCTGCCTCCGACTGCTACACATTGCGCCGGCCGACAGGCTCTAGGATGCTGATTTCACTGGAAAATCAAGGCTATGGCTGGGGCGCCAGGATTCGAACCTGGGAATGGCGGGATCAAAACCCGCTGCCTTACCGCTTGGCTACGCCCCAAACGCGGCTAGGGAAATAGAGCGAAAGGCGGTCCGCTGCAACGCCGAGAGTGCGGCGCGACGCGAGTCGTGGCGTCCATGTGACGCAGATTGCTTCCTCCTCGGGCACCCGCGTAGCATGGTCCCGTCATAAACAGGCCCGGATCAGCGGCACAGGATCGGCGGCCGCAGGCAGGCAGGCTCGATTTCTCGGGGGAGACGCAGCCATGCTCGAGGATTTCAACGTGGTCGACGTCCTCAATACGGGCGTGACCGGCTTCGCCTTCCTGATGCTCCTTGTCGGCTACCGCCTGCTCTCCACGGTGCAGTCGAAGGTCCTGGACAAGCGCGTCGAGGACTTCAGCTCGATCGAGTATTTTCGCGAGTGGCACAACCTGGTCAACGGCCAGCTGGCGAATACGCGGTACTTCATGATGTTCTCCGCGCTCCTTTTCGCCGGAGGCATAGCCCTGCTGGTCTACCGCCCCGTGAGCAGCATCTCCCTCGTCGTCTTCCCTTCCGAAGGCGTCGCGCCGCGCATCCTGCTTCAGCATGAGGAGGTCGCGCTCGACCGCAACGGTGCCGTCATGCTGCGGGTGAGAACCGACCAGAATGTGACGGTCCGCCTCGACGATCTCCTCAAGGAGATGCAGGAGCGTGCGCTCGAAGTGAAGAATCTTCGCGCACAGATGAACACGTTCGTGGCGCGGACGGAGGCGACCTCGCACGAGGTCGGCTTCTGATGCGATTCCTCCGTTACGCGATCATCGCCCTGGGCCCATGCTACGCTCCCCTATCCGCAGCCCTTGCCCAACAGGCGGTGCAGCAGCGCCTCGATGAGGCGAGAACCCTGGTCGGAAAGCATGACTACGACGCCGCGATCGAACAGCTTCGTCAGGCGCGCGACGCGGCCGGGGACGCAGACAGGGCGCGGGTCGACAACGCACTCGGCTGGACGCTGTTCACCGCGGGCGACGCGAAGGGCGCACAGCAGCAGCTCGAGCAGGCCCAGCGGCAGGCGGAGCGGTCGGCCGATGCGGATCTCAAGACCCGGATCGCGAACAATCTCGGCGTCGTGCTGTTCAGCCAAGGCGAGTTGGAGAAGGCGCGCGCGCAGTTCGAGGGGCCTGCGGCGCGCGGCAGCGACCTTGCGATCCGCTATCTGGGCCTCATCGACGAGCAGGTGCAGGCGAACCGCGTCAACGAACTGATCAGCGAAGGCATCTATGCGCGGCGCGCGTTGATGTTCGAGGCGGCGACCGAAGCCTATACGAAGGCGCTTGAACTCGCGCCGCGCAATCCGCGGGCGCTGGAGTATCGCGGCTATGCAAATTATCGCCTCGGACGTCTCGATGCGGCGCTGCCGGACCTGGAGCGCTCCCGCGAGCTAGACCCGGCCAACATCAACACGGTCATCAATCTGCTCAAGGTTCACTGCAAGGCCCGCAACGGCGCGGCCGCCGAGAGGGTGGCCGCAGACGCCCGGAACCTGCTCCTCGAAAACATGGCGGTGGTGCAGAGCGACCGCGAACTTCGCGAGGTTTGCGGCCGCGACCTCGCAAGGTTGCTTCCGTGAAGGATCACAAATCGAGGGTCTGCGACGGATCGACGATCCAGCCTTCGAGCGGATCGCAGGCGGCGGGAATGCCGAAGTTGGGCCGCCCGAGCGCCCAGGCTGCCTGGACTGCGCACAGCAGGGAATCGAGCCTGTCGCCGGTCGCGTCGGCGACGAGGTCGGTCGCCGCGGCACGATCCAACGCGACCGCAAAGCCGTAAGCATCGTGGAATGCCGATGACGCCAGGCCGGTGACGATTGCCTCGCGCGCGGCGTGCTGCGCGACGGACTGTCTTCCGCGGTCGTCGGACTTGTAGCCCGCCCGGCCAACGAAGCGGCGGGCCACCAGTGCCGGATAGGCCTCGAGAATCACGCGATCATCGGTCGTCGTCCGGCAGGGCGGGATGCTGGCCCGCGCCCCGGCGATGCGTGGCGCGCCGGCATGGTACATGCGCCCTACCGGCACACCGTAGAGCTTCTGCGGGCTGATGGAGCGCGCAAGTCGATCTGTGACCCGCCGGTGCTCCTTGTCACCCAGGGCACGATAGCGCTTGTAGTCCTCCAGCACCGCGACGAACGCCGGCCGGGTCAGCGCGCCGGCCATTTCGGCGCACAGCTGCCACTCGATGGGCCACCCGACACCCTCGACGAAGCGACGGGACTGTCCGAACGGGAAGTCGAACCCGACGATCCAGGGGCCGGGTTCGGCGAGCATCGCCTGGAAGGCTTCGAAGCCGGGGATCGCGCGGATCCGCTCCAGTAGGAGCGAACCCTGGACGAGCCGGCAATCGGCGCGGGTGATCGGCTTGCGTCGCGACGGTGCGCAGGTGAAGTCGACGCCGCCGATCAGCATCGATGCCTACTGCCGCCGCGGACGTCGGCGGATGCGCCATTCGGTGCAGGGATCGCCATAGTCCTGCCGCCGCAGAACCTCCAGCACGAGGAAGCGGTCGTGCACGTCGAGCATACCCTGCCAGAGTCCGTTCCAGCCGTCGAACACCGAGGGTGCCAGCGGACCCAGGTCCGACATCAGGCGCCAACCCGTCTGGCGGACCAGTACCGCCTCCCCGTCCGCCTCGACCTCCGCATGATCGCCTTGGCCGGTGATGAAGGCGGCCATCAGGTCGGCGAAACCCCGGGGCGATCGGTCGGTCACGCCGAGGATGCCGGCGATCTCCTGATAGTGCTGCAGGCCGACCAGGCGCCCGGCGGTATTGCCGAGATAGGCCGCGTCGTTCGGCCCGAAGAGTTCGGCCAAGCGCGGAAGGCCGGTGCGGATATACTCCATGGAATAGTTGCGGTTGGCCTTGGCGAGTCGCTCCGGTGGCCAGCTGCCCTCCGGCAGGCGCAGCGCGGTGTCCGGGTCGAACGGCGGCGGCTCCTCGCCGGGCGAGAAGATCAGGCGCTCCTCCGGCGAGAGGTCGCGGTCGTACTCGCGGAAATAGCCGGCGAGGCCGTACTGCGCGTCGGTCGTCTGCGCGGTGCAGACGAAGCCGAGCCGCGGATTCTTCAGGCTGATGCCGTTCTGAGCGTACCAGCCGCGCAGCATGCCGCGCGAGACTTCGGTCGGGACGCCGCAGATCGCCACGCCATCGTACACCCAGCGCGGCGGCACGAAGCGGACCCAGGCCTTGGTGTCCGATTCGCGCATGAACTCGACCTGCACGCCGCCGACGCTGTTCGACAGGTAATGGTAGCCGGCGCAGGCCACGGCGTGCGGCAGCCCGCTCAAGCCGAGCTTCTCCAGGCCCGGGAGGAACTTCTGGTGATGCTGGTGGCGGAAAATCCGGAACATCCACTCGCCGGCGTCCGCTCCGCCCTTGCGGCTGGCCACCGTGAGGATGAGACCGGTGAAGTAGCGATGGTAAAGGGCGGCGACGGCGCGCCAGCCGGCGGCCTCGTCGGCGGGTACGAAGGCAGTCACGATGTTGCGGCTCCGCGCTTCAGGAGGTTGGTCCAGTCGGCGAGCCCCTGCAGCATCTCGCCCATGATCTTGCGGGTACCCTCGTCGGTCAGTCGACCGTCGGCGTCGAACTTCTGCGGCGCGCCGCCGATGAACACTTCGGGCCGGTTGAGGACGCGTCCGTCGAGGAAGATGAAGCACTGCCGCAGGTGATACTGCGCGCGCGCCGTGCCGAGCACGCCGCCGGACGCGCCCATGATGCCGATCGGCTTGCCCGCGAACGGCTGCTCCGGCGGGCGCGACGCCCAGTCGATCGCGTTCTTCAGCACGCCGGAGATCGAGTAGTTGTACTCAGGCGTGGCGAACAGCAGTGCGTCGGCGCCGCGGATCGCGTCGCGTAGCGCCTCCGCCGACGGCGGGAAGCCTTGCTGGCGAACGTCGTCGTCATAGAGGGGGAGCTCGCCGATGCGGTCGAAGATGTCGATCGTCATCCCGGCCGGCGCGAGTTCTTGCGCTGCACGCAACGCGGCCGAATTGTACGAGCCCTTTCGCAGACTGCCCGAAATGCCGAGCACCTTCAGCACGCTCTCGTCCGCCATGACACCAACCTCCTCGTTGCGAGCCAGCAGCGTACAGGCCGCCCGCCGCTGGTCAATCGTCGCCGGTCCGTTACCGCCCATCCGCGGGAACCGGCGATCGGGGCGATGCGGTGGCAGCGGCGCGACACCACGTTCCAACCGAACGTCGCCGCCTGAGAAGGATCCACGCCCGGGATGGGACGAGACCGCCGCGAGCCAGCACCGCCCGTGACGCCCGAACGGCTGCATGCTGCGGCACTCCGGCATCTGGCGCGCTATGCCTGTTCGGTCGCGAGCCTTCGGCGGGTGCTGGGTAGGCGGGTGGACCGGTCGGTCCGCGCCCACGGCACCGATCCCGAAGCGGGTCGGCAGATGGTCGAAGCGGAACTGCAGAGACTGATCGCGGCGGGGCTGCTCGACGACGCGACCTATGCCGACACGCTGGCGCGGTCGCTGCGCCGGCGCGGCGCCTCACGCCGGCTCGTGCGTGCACGCATGAGCGAGAAGGGCGTCGGCGGCGATCTCGCGGTGGCGACGCTCGCCGAGGAGGAGGACCCGGCCGCAGCGGAACTGGAGGCGGCGATGGCGCTCGCGCGCCGCCGCCGGCTCGGCCCCTGGCGTTCCGAGGCCGAGCGTGCCGCACGCCGCGACCGGGACCTTGCCGCACTGGCCCGGGCCGGATTCGATCTTCAGACCGCACGGGCGGTCATCGACGCCGAGCCGACGGCCGACTGAGCTTCCATCTCGCGGACCGCTCGGACCGTATGCGATTCCGTCGGCCGGGCGAGACCGCTATCTTCCGTCAGCCGAAGCCGGAGCAGCCGAAGATGTCGCTCGAACTCGCCCACACCGAATATGGCCCGACCACGGACCTGCCGACCCTGTTCGTGCTGCACGGCCTCTACGGCTCGGGCAGGAACTGGGCGACCGTCGCGAAGACGCTCGCCGACGACCGCCGCGTGGTGACCGTCGATCTGCGCAACCACGGCGACTCGCCCTGGGCGGACGCCATGGACTATCGCAGCATGGCGGAGGATGTCGGGGCGCTGATCGAAAGGCTCGGTGCGGCGCCTGCGGCAGTGCTCGGGCACAGCATGGGGGGCAAGACGGCGATGATGCTGGCCCTGATCGCGCCCGATCTCGTCGAGCGACTGGCGGTGGTCGACATCGCGCCGGCCCCCTACGACAAGCCGGGCGTGCTGGTCTACGCCGACATGCTGAAGAAGCTCGATCTATCGACCATGTCTCGGCGCGGCGACGTGGAGCGTGCGCTGACGGCCGACGTCCCCGATCCGACCGTCCGCGCATTCCTGGCGCAGAACATCGTCACGGGCGACGACGGCGCACTCCACTGGCGGCTGAACTTGGATGCCATCGACACCGGCATCGCCGACCTGATCGACTGGCCCACGCTGCCGGCCGGCGCCAGGTACGAAGGTCCGGTGCTCGTCCTGGACGGGGGCGCGTCGGGTTATGTGCGACCGGACGACGAACCGGTCATCGCCGCGCTGTTCCCGAACGTCCAGCGCCAGACCATTCCCGGCGCCGGGCACTGGGTGCATTTCGAACAGCCGAAAGCCTTCCTGGCGGCGATCAGTGCATTCCTCGACCGGCGCTGACGCCACCTCCGACCGCGCCGTCGCTTTCCGGATTTCGCTCTACTACGCCATGCTGTTCGGGATGGTCGGCGTGGTACAGCCGTTCTTTCCGGTCTGGCTGAAGTCGCGCGGCTTGGATGCGGCCGAGATCGGCGTCGTGATGGCGGCGATCATGTGGGTGCGCGTCGTCTCCAACCCCGTGGCGGCCGGCTTCGCCGATCGCTTCGGCCGGCGCAAGCGCATGGTGACGATGCTCGCGCTGGGCGGCGCGCTGACCGGTCTGCTCTTTCCGTTCAGTTGGGGCTTCTGGGCCGTACTGGCGGTGGCGGCGCTGCAGACCGCCATCCAGGCGCCGGTCATGCCGCTCGGCGACAACCTGATCCTCCTGACCGCGCGCGACCGCGGCCTCGACTATGGCCGGATGCGGCTGTGGGGATCCGTGGCGTTCATCGTCACATCCATCGGGATCGGCACCGCGCTCGCCGGCCACGGCGAAGATCTGATCATCTGGACCATCGTCGGCTGCCTGTTCGGCGTGTTCATCGCCACCTCACTGCTTCCGAACAGGACGACGCCACCCGCGCATCGCGGCAGCCGTCCGGCACTGGCATTGCTGGGCATGCCGCCGTTCCTGCTGTTCGTCCTGTGCGGTGGGCTGAACATGGCGAGCCATGCGGTGCTGAACGCCTTCGCGACGATCCACTGGCGCGCCGCCGGGATCGGCGAGGACTTCATCGGCATGCTGTGGGCGATCGGCGTCATCGCCGAGGTCGTCGTCTTCGCCTTCGGCCAACGGCTCCTGCGCCGCCTCGGCATCGTCGGGCTGATGGCCCTCGGCGCCGGCGCGGGTGTCGTGCGATGGACCGGACTGGCGCTGACCGAGGATCCGATCCTCCTGCTCGGCTTCCAGTCGCTGCACGCGCTGACCTTCGGCGCGATGCACCTGGGCGCCATGGCCTTCATCCAGCAGGCGGTGCCGACGCGGCTCTCGGCGACGGCACAGGCGCTCTATGCCTCTCTCAGCATGGGCGTCGCTGTCGGCCTCACGACGATGGCGTCCGGCCTCGTCTACGAGGCGCTCGGTGCCTACGCGTTCCTGGCCATGACGGTGCTGTCGCTCGGCAGCCTCGCTGCGAACCTCGCTCTGCGCCGCGTCTGGCGCGGCGAGGAGATCGCCTGAGGCTGTCGGGTCAGACGATCGAGCCGCGCGCCGAGATCCCCCCGTCGATGGTCACGATGCAGCCGGACATGTAGGCGGCCTTCGGCGACGAGAGGAAGACCATCAGATCGGCCACCTCCTCGGACGAAGCGGCGCGTTTCGCCGGGAAACCGCGCAGCAGGTCGGGCCAGCGCTCGGCATCGCCAAAATCGGTCTGGGCGCGCTGGCGGAGCATCTTGTCCATGCGCTCCGTCGCGACCGGCCCCGGGTTCACCGCCAGCACGCGCACGCCGTGGTCCAGGCCGCGCCCGCCCATCGCCTTGGTGAAGGCCATCAGGCTGGCGTTGCCGGCCGAGCCGGCGACGTAGTTGAAGTCCGGGTTCTCGCCGGAATTGCCGATGTCGTTCAGGATCACGCCGTGCCCGCGCTCGCACATGCGCGCATAGAAGGCGCGCGTCATGGCGATGTAGCCGAAAACCTTCAGTTCCCAGCCGTCGCGCCACGCCTTTTCGTCGACCGCGTAGATCGAGCCCGACGGTATGGCGCCGGCATTGTTGATCAGGATGTCGACGTCGAGAGTCGCGGCGATCAGCTTCTCACGCGCCGCAGCGTTGGTGAGGTCGAGGGCATGCGGATGAACCTTGGCCGGGCTACCGGCCTCGATCTCCGCCTTTAGGCTCTCCAGTTCGGCGCCCGACCGCGCGGTCACATGGATCGCCGCGGCGCCCTCCCGGGCGAAGGCGAGGGCCGTGGCCCGGCCGATGCCCTTCGAGGCGCCGGTGATCAGGACGCTGCAGCCCGTCAGTCCGAGATCCATGCCCGCCCTCCGTCAGTAGTCGTGATGCCGCAGATGCTCGGCATAGCGCCGGAGACCGTCAGCCAGATCGATGCGCGCCGAGAAGCCGAAATCCTCGCCTGCGGCGTCGGTGGTGAGCAGGCCGATGGGGTAGTCGTGCGGATGGCCGTCGCCCTCCAGCACGAAACCGGCACCCGGCACGGCGGCTGCGATCTGCGCCCCGATCTCTTCCATCGGCAGCCGGGTGCCGCCGGACACGTTGTAGACGGCGCGCGGCAGGCTACTCGCTGCGAGCGCGCGAACGATCGCGTCGACGACATCGTCGACGTGGATGTACTGGCGCGGCCAGCCGCGACCGTAGGGAAGAAACAGCGGCTTTCCCTTGAAGCCCGACCTGATCGCGTTGCGCACCGGACAGGCGGTGGTACGGCCGGGACCGTAGACCATCGCCACGCGCAGGGAGGTGCCGTCGATGCCCTGCGTGCGGACGTAGGCGCGCATCAACGCCTCGCCGCAGATCTTGCTGGCGCCGTAGGGGTCGGTGGCGCGCAGAGGGGCCGCCTCGTCGACGACTTCGGCGTCATGCGCGCCATAGGCCATGATCGACGACAGGAAGATCACCCGCTTGGCGCCGCTGTGGCGCGCCGCTTCGAGCAGGCTCTGCGTGCCCTGGATGTTCGCCTCGAAGACCTGCTCCGGGTGGTCGTTCGCCACCATCGGGCCAGAGATGGCGCCGCAATGTGCGATGCGGGTCACGCCGTGCTCGCCGATCAACCCGATGACCCGGTCGATGTCGTTCGTCGTGGTCTCCGCGAGAATGCAGCCGGAGAGAGTTTCGGCCAATCCAGATGGGAGCACCTTGTCGAGGCCGACGACCGTCTCGCCCGCGTCGGTGAGCCGGCGGCAAAGGGCGCGGCCGATCATGCCGCCGGCGCCGGTGACGAGGATCGCCATCAGGCGCCCCTGCCGCTGACGAGAACGTAGCCACCGTCGGCGACCAGCGTCTCGCCGACCACGTAGTCCGCGGCCGGCGACGCGAGGAACAGCGCCAGTTGCGCCATCTCGCCGGCACTGCCGAAACGGCCGCTGGGGATGCCGGCCAGGGCCTTGGCGCGGTCCATCGGATCGGCCAGCAGCTTGGCGTTCATCGGCGTCAGCGTGCGGCCCGGACCGAGGGCGCAGACGCGCACACCGAGCGGCGCCCATTCCGCACCGGCCGTCTTCGTGAACTGGACGAGCCCGGCCTTGGCGACGGCATAGATGCCTCGGCCGATCGCGGCGTCGAAGGCGAGCTGCGAGGCAGTATTCACGATCACAGACATCGTATCGGCACTCCTCGCCCGCTCGGCCATGCGGGGCGCGAGCAGCCGGGCGAGGGTGATCGGCCCGATCAGGTTGGTGCGCAGGATCCGGTCGATCACCGCCGGGTCGGTCTCGATCAGCGGAGCGACCTCCAGGATGCCGGCATTGTTGAGGAGGATGTCGACGCCGCCGACCGCCTCGGCGAGGGCGGCGATTGAGCCGGCGTCCGACTGGTCGAAGGTGAACGCCTCGCCCTTCACGTCGCCGGCGATCTTCGAGAGGCCGTCCGCCACCCTGTCCGCCAGAAGCAGCTCCGCTCCCCCCGCGGCGAAGGCACTGGCCATAGCCGATCCGATCCCGCCGGCGGCCCCCGTGATCAGAACCCGCTTGCCGATCAACCAATCCGTGTTCGTCTGCATGTCGTCCTCAATGCGCCCCGGGAGACGTCAGTCGCCGCACCTGCACCCTGCTGCCGGGCGGCGCGCCGAGAATGGCGATGCCCTGCTCGTCCAGCAGCAGACGACCGGCGCCGACGTCGGTGTCGATCCTGGTCCAGGCGCGCAACGCGGCACCCGTCGTCGGCACGAGTTCCAGCATCGCCCCCTCGACCAAACCCAGCTTCTCGGCGTCTATCGGATTGAGGCGGCAGATGCGCCGGCGGCTCGGCCCGTTCTCGGCATAGCCGGACAGGTCGGATCGCTCGACCGTCAGGTGAAGGCGCCCGGCGCGGATCGCGGCACGCCGCGCCGCCGTCGCTTCGGCATCCGCCGTACCCTCGTCCGTCACGACGACGCCATAGATCGTGTACGCGGTCTCCGCCGAGACGTAGCCTTCCTCGGCGTCGTCGGCGACAACCTCCGGGTCGCGCTCGAGCGGATCGCCGTAGCCGCCGCCGCCGGCCGACTGCAGCAGCAGCGCGTCGCCCGCACGGATCGGATGACCGCCGATCTTGCCGGGCGTCGGGAAAGGCAGAAGCTTACCGTCACGGCGCAAATAGGAGGCGACCGTGGCGCCGCTCTCGCCCCCCTGCACGCCGAACGGCGGCACGACCGCGCCGTCCGCGAGCAGCGAGTAGGACGCTTCGCCGCGCACCAGCTTCAGCGAACGGCGCAGACCGAGGCCGCCGCTGTGCATGCCGGGCCCGCCGGAATCGGTGCCGAGGCGCGACCACTCGACATGCAGCGGATAGCGCACTTCGAGCACCTCGCTGGACTGCACGGTGTGCAGGTCGCCCCAGTCGATCGCCGCCATGGCGCTCGGCCCGTCCGCTTCGAGGAAGCCGCCGTTGCCGCCGCAGGACCATTCGTAGTGGACGTATTCCTTCTTCGTCTTTGGGTCGATGCCGCCGATATTGTTGTGGAACGACGTCCGGTGGATATCGCCCGACACCAGTTCGGGACAGGCGCGGGACAGGGCCCCGAGCATGCAGGCGATGACACGTTTGCGGATCTCGCCGTGCGATCCCGCCGGCGCCGGGTGCGTGACGTTCACGATGGTTCCGAGCGGCGCCACGACCTCGACCGGCCGGAACGAGCCCTGGTTCAGGGCCTGCTTGGGGTCGAGCACCGACTTCAGCGTGATGAAGACCGAGGCGGCCGAGACCGCGAGGGTCGAATTGACGGGCGCCGCGACCTGACGCGAAGCGCCGGTGAAATCCGCTTTCAGCGTGTCGCCGGTGATCTCCAGCCGCAGCGGGAGGAGCAGCGGCTCCAGGCCGTTCTCGCCGAATGTCTCCAGATAGTCCTCGTAGAAGAAGACGCCGTCCGGCAGCGTCGCGATGCGCGCCCGCATGCGCGCCTCGGACCGGTCGAGGTTCAGTTCGACGCAGCCCAGCAGCGTCTCGAGTCCGTAGCGGCGTACCAGTTCCCCGATGCGACGCTCCGCCGTCCGGCAGGCGGTGATGCCCGACTGGAAATCGCCGACCCGCTCCTCGCGCACGCGCATGTTCGAGAACAGGATCTCGAGCGCCGCCTTGTTGGGGCGTCCAGCCTCGATGATCTTGATCGGCGGGATACGGATACCCTCCTGGTAGATGTCGCGCGCCGTGCCCGACATCGACCCGGGAACCGAGCCGCCGACGTCCGACCAGTGCTCGCGCACCGCCGGGAAGAAGACGAGGCGGCCGTCCAGGAAGACGGGATAAATGATCGTGACGTCGTTCAGATGCGTGCCGCCCCGATAGGGGTCGTTCATCAGAATGACGTCGCCCGGCTGAATGTCCTCGCCGAAGTCTGCCAGCGCCGCCTCCACCGACCAGGGCAGGGGCACGACGTGGCTGCCGATGTCCTCGGACTGGGCGACGACCTGGCCGGCCTTGTCGAAGAGGCCGCAGGAGAAATCCCGCGCCTCGTAGATCGCGACCGACCGCGCGGTGCGGAACACCGTCGCCCGCATCTCGCGGACGACGGAGATGAGGCCCTCGGTCACGACCTCGAGCGTGATCGGATCGATATCAGCCATGGGTCGCCATCCGGTCCAGCAGCAGGTTGCCATGCGTATCGACGCTCGCCCGGAAGCCCGGCGGCACCAATGTCGTGGCGCCGATCTCCTCGACGATGGCGGGACCGTCGAACGCGGCACCCGCGAACAGGCCTGCGCGGGCATAGATCGCCGTGGGCAGCGCCGCACCGCCGAACACGACGGGGCGGGTGCCGAGAAGGGCAGCGCGGAGTTCGCCGCCGGGCGGCATGGCCGGCAGCGGTGGCTTGTCGGTCATGCCGATGGCGGTGACGCGGAACGCGACGACCTCGACCGGCGCATCGTCCGCCTGGACGTAGCGCTCGGCGTAGACGGCGTGGAAGGCTCGGCGGATATCGTCCGGCCCGGCCTCGGCCCCCTCGATCACCGCCCGAAGGTCGAAAGACTGGCCGATATAGCGCATGTCGAACGAGAGTTCGAAACGCGTGCGGTCGGCGGCGAAGCCGTCCTCCGCGACACGGCGTGCGGCCTCCTCGCGAAGCGGGGCCAGCACCGCCTCGACGTCGGCCGGGGTCGCATCGTCGAGCCACATGATCCGGGTCTGCATGACCTCGTGCCGCACGTCGGCGACCAGCAGGCCGTAGGCCGAGAAATTTCCCGGCATCGGCGGGACGACGACGCGCGGCATCATCAGTTCTTCGGCGACGAGTGCCGCGTGGAGAGGGCCCGCGCCGCCATAGGCCAGGAGCGAGAAGTCGCGCGGATCGAGCCCGCGGGTGACCGAGATCTCCTTGATCGCCGCGGTCATCCGGACGACGGCGAGCTGGATTATTCCCTCGCCCATGGCCCGCGCATCGAGGCCGAGCGTGGCGCCGACCTCCGCGATCATGGTCTCCGCCGCCGGCGCGTCCAGACGGATATGCCCGCCCAGAGGATCCGCCGGTGCGAGCCTGCCGAGAACGACGTTCGCGTCGGTCACGGTCGGCTCCGTCCCGCCCTTGCCGTAGCAGGCTGGACCCGGAACGGCACCGGCGGAGCGCGGACCGACGGCGAGGAAACCACCCGCCTCGACCGTGGCGATGCTGCCGCCACCGGCGCCCACGGTGACGATCTCGATCTGCGGGACGCGATTCGGGAAGTGGCCGACCATGCCTTCGGACGTGACCTCGAACCGGTAGCCTCGAATCATGGCCACGTCGCTGCTCGTCCCACCCATGTCGTAGGTGATGATGTCGCCGAGACCGGCGAGCGACGCCACGTGGGCAGCCGCGATCACGCCGGCCGCCGGCCCCGACAGCATCGAATGGACCGGCAGTGCCGCGATCCGTTCCGCCGACCAGGTGCCGCCGCCGGAGGTCATGACCGCCACCGGCCGCGCCAGGCCCTGCGCGGCGAGGGCGTTCTGCAGATTGGTCAGATAGCGGCTCATCGGCGGTGCCACCGCAGCGTTCAGTGCGGTGGTCGAAAAGCGCTCATACTCGCGATATTCGGGCAGCACGTCCGCCGAAGCGCACAGCGGCATGCCGGGCAGCAGCTCCGCGCAGATCGCCGCCGCGCGATGCTCGTGCGCCGGGTTGCGATAGCTGTTGATGAAGCAAACAGCGACCGTCTCGTAGCCCTTGGCGGCGATCGCGCCGCAGGCGGCGCGGACACCGGCTTCGTCCAGCGGCTCGATCTCCTCGCCGTCGGGCCCCAGCCGGCCTCGCACCTCGAACACGTCGGACCGACGGACCATGCCGGGCGGACGCGTCGCCTTGATGTCGTAGACCTTCAGCCGGTTGCCTCGCCCCAGGATGAGCACGTCCCGAAAGCCCTCGGTCGTGATCACCGCCAGGCGTGCGCCCTTGCGCTCCAGTGCCGCGTTGGTGGCGACGGTGGTGCCGTGCGCGAAGGTCTGCACCTCCGGCAGCGCACCCCCGCTCGCCGCGACCGCGGCCACCACGCCGCGCGAATGATCGCCGGGCGTCGACGGAACCTTGGCGAGGCTCAACCGTCCCGCCGCAGCGTCGTAGAGAACAAGGTCGGTGAACGTGCCGCCGACGTCGACACCCATCCAAAGCACTCGACTACTCCTAAACTGAGACGTGAGGATGGGGCGCGGTTGCTAGCGCCCCAGATAGGAGGCCAGAACCTCAGGGTTGCCGATCAATTCGGGCGCAGGGCCGCGATAAGCGATCTCGCCGTCCTTGAGGACGTAAGCCTGGCCCGCAACGGCGGCAGCGACGCCGACATTCTGCTCGACCAGGAGCATCGTCAGGCCGCGACCATGCAGCAGCCTGATCGTTTCGATCAGGGCGTCGACCAACACAGGCGAGAGCCCCACCGACGGCTCGTCGAGGAGCAGCAGCTTCGGGCGCGACATCAGCGCCCGTGCCACCGCCACCTGCTGCTGCTCGCCGCCGCTGAGCGAGCCGGCCTTGTGGGTCTGCTTGTCGCGCAGGCGCGGGAAGAGGCCGTACATCTCCTCCAGGTCGTCGCGGATGCCCTTGCGGTCGGTGCGGGTCGCAGCGCCGAGATCCAGGTTGTCGCGGACGCTCATGTTGGCGAAGACCTCGCGGCCCTGCGGCACCTGGACGATGCCCGCCTTGACCATGGCGTCGGACGGCCTGCCGGCCATCTCGGTGCCGAGGAACCGGACCGTGCCCTTGCGCGGCGTCACCATGCCACTGAGCGTGTTGATGATCGTCGTCTTGCCCGAGCCGTTGCCGCCAAGCAGTGCGACGAGCGCTCCCTGCGGCACCTCGAAGGAGACGTCGCGGAGCACCTCCGTCACGCCGTACCAGACGTTCAGGTTGGCGACCTCAAGCATGCTGCTGATGTCCGAGATAGGCTTCGACGACGCGCTGGTCGGCGCGCACCGTGTCGGGCAGGCCCTCGGCGATCTTGCGCCCGGAGCCGAGCACGACGATCCAGTCGGAGACGCCCATCACCAGACGGATGACGTGCTCGATCATGATCAGCGTGATCCCCCGCTCGTCGCGGATGCGGCGGAGCAGTGCGTCCAGTTCCGCCACGCGGTTGACCGACAGACCGACGGCCGGCTCGTCGAGAAGTACGACCTTAGGCTCGTAGATCAGCGTGCGTGCGATCTCGACGATGCGCTGCTGGCCGAAGGAGAGTGCGCTGCCCGGGCGGTCCGCGAAATGGGCGAAACCGACATAGTCGAGCGCCTCCATCGCACGGCGACGCATCTCCGCCTCCTCGGTGCGCATTTTGGTCGTACGGAAAACGGCGCCAGCGAGGCCGGACGAGCTCATCAGGTGCAGCCCGGCCATCATGTTCTCCAGCACGGTCATGCCGGCGAACAGCTGCGAGGCCTGGAACGTGCGGCGCAAGCCGAGGCCGGCGATCCTGCTGGGCTTCATGCCCGTGAGGCGCGTGCCGTTGAGCAGGACCTCGCCGCTCGTCGCCGGCGTCATGCCGCAGATGACGTTGAGCAGCGTCGTCTTGCCGGCACCGTTCGGGCCGATGATGCCGGTGATCTTGCCAGGCTTGAAGTCGATGCTGATGTCGTCGAGCGCGTGGACGCCGCCGAACGCGACCGATGCACTGATGACCTGGAGGACGGACTGCATCAGTCTTCTCCGGCCTGCGCGGCGGCGGGTGCGGGCTCGGTCGCCGCCCTCCGGACCCGGCGCGGCGCATAGCGCAGCGGCTCCTGCCAGCCGGGCAGCCAGCGCTTCAGGAGGACGACGACGCCCGTCGGCTGGAAGAGCATGAAGAGCAGCAGCAGGCCGCCGAACACGATCTCGATCGGGAAGGCGATCTCCTTCACGCCCTCCTGCAGGACGACGATCAGCACGCCGCCGATCAGCGAGCCCGCGATCGAGCCCATGCCGCCCAGCACGACGGCGGCCTTGTGCATGACCATCTGCAGCAGGTCGAAACTCTCCGGCCCGACGAAGCCGAGCACGCCGGCATAGAGCGCGCCGGCAGCACCGGCGAAGAAGCCGGACATCGCGAAGGCGAGCGCCTTGTATTTCAGCAGATCGATGCCGAGCGACTGGGCGGCGATCTCCCGGTCGCGGATCGCGACGAAGGCCCGGCCGATCGGCGATTCCATCGTGTGCTTGGCGACGAAGAAGAGCAGCAGGCACACGACCCAGGAGATGAAATAGATCGCTTGGCCGCCGGAGACGGGCAGGCTGCCGAAGTCGATCGGCGGCGGCACGAACCCGCCGGCGCCGAATGTGACCGGCGTCCAGTGCATCATCAGCCACAGCGTGAACTGCGCGAAGGCGAGCGTCGTCAGCGCCAGATAGATGCCGCTGAGCCGCAGCGCCGGCAGCGCCAGTAGGGTGCCGACGCTCATCGCGATCAAGGTGCCCGCCGGTGCGCTGAACCAGTAGGGCAGCGCGAAATGCTTCATCAGCAGGCCGGTGCCGTAGGCGCCGATGCCGTACATCGCCGCGTTGGCGAAGGCGAGCTGGCCGGCGAAGCCGATCAGCAGGTTCAGGCCGAGCGACAGGATGATGAACAGGATCATCAGGTTGGCGACGAACAGGAAGTACTGGTTGGCGCCGAACGGGATGACGAAGAGGAAGGCGAAGACGGCGAGGCAGAAGGCGCGCCGCCCGACGAGGTGGCCCAGCATCAGACCCTCCGCCCGGCGCGCTGGCCGAACAGGCCGGTCGGCAGGAAGACCATCACGACCATGATCACGATGAAGGCCGCCACCTCCTGCAGGCCGGTGTCGATGTAGCCGGCCGACAGCTGCTCGATGATGCCGATCAGCAGCCCGCCGACGATCGCGCCGGTGATGCTGGTCAGGCCGCCGAGCACCGCGGCGGCGAAGGCCTTGATGAAGAGGGCGAAGCCGATGTCCGGATAGAGCATCGTCAGCGGCGCCATCAGCACCGCGGCGGCGCCGGCGACGGCGGCACCGACGGCGAAGGTGTACATGTAGACGCGGTCGGTACGCAGGCCGACCAGCTTCGCTGCCTTCGGGTTGTCGGCCGTCGCCTGCATGAACCGGCCGGCGCGCGTCAGGCGGAAGAAGAGGACGAAGACCAGCATCACCGCCACGGCGGCGCCGACCACGACCAGCTGCTGCGACATGATCATGATGCCGCCGAACAGGATCGGCTCCGGCGAGACCAGCGGCGGGAAGGTCAGGAAGTCGCCCTTGCCGCCCCACAGCCAGCGCGCCACGCCCTTCAGCACGAAGGAGAGGCCGACCATCGCCAGCAGCACGCTGACCAGCGACTGGCGCTGCATCAGCGGCCGGAAGGCGACGCGGTCGACGACGATGCCGAGGACGAAGGCGCCGATCACCGCCAGCACGAGGGACGCCAGGTAGGGCCAGCCGAACATCACGTGGAACGTGAAGGCCATGAAGCCGCCCAGCATGAACATCTCGCCGTGCGCGAAATTCACCACCCCCGTCGCCTTGTAGACGACGACGATGCCGAGGGCGACGAGGGCGTAGAGCGCCCCCGTCGTGATCCCCGTCGCCAGCAGATAGCTGAACATCTCCATGACGCGGACCCGTACCTTCTGCGTGCCGACCGGCGGAGGCCCGCGGTCAGTCGATGATCGTCGGCTTGCCGTCGACCAGCTTCAGCCAGCCCGGGTCCTGGTTGCACTGGCTGGGGTTGGGCTCGCCGCCGCAGCTGATCTCGCCGGCGTAGACCGCGGTCTCCATGCCCTTGATCGTGCCCATCGCCTCGAGGAATTTGGCGCGGGTGAGGTCAGGTCCGGCGCGCTTCAGCGCCTCGACCATCACCTGGGCGCTGCCGATGCCGTTCAGGTTGAAGGTCGACAGCTCGTCGTTCGGGAAGAGCGCCTTGATCCGGTCGGCCCAGGGCTTCATCTCCGGGCTGCCCGGCTGGTACTTGGTCGGCGTGATCGTCACGAACCTGTCGAGCGCGCTGTCGACGCCGACCTGCTTGCGGAAGGCGTCGAGGTCGTTGATGCCCGTCTGGCCGATCCACATCGGGCTGTAACCGAGCTTCAGCGAGTCGCGGATGATGACCGCACCCGGCTTCGGATAGAGCAGCATGACGATCGCGTCGGCGCCCGACATGCGCAGCTTCAGCGCCTGCGGCGTGGCGTCGTTCGCGTCGATCTGCAGCTCGACGTTCTCGACGAACTTGACGCCCTTCTGCTCGGCATAGGCCATCAGCGGCTTGTAGCGCGCCTCGGCCCAGGCGTCGGTCATGCGGATGACCGCGATCTTCTTCGCCCCGCTCTTCAGCGCCCGGTCCAGCTGCGCCCGGCTCTCGATCGAGGAGGTCAGCTGGGTCGTGTAGATGTTCGGCTTCACCGGATCGGTGATCGCGTCGGCGACGGCCGAGTTGATCACGGTCGGGATCCCCGTCTTCTCCAGCTCCGGCGTCGCCGCCAGCGTCGCGTTGGAGCAGGCGCCGCCGATGATCGCGAACACCTTCGTCTCGTAGGCCAGCTTCTTGACCGCCGCGATGGCGCCCTCGGGCTTGCAGTTGTCGTCCTCGCGGATGAGGACGAGCTTGCGGCCGTGGACGCCGCCCTCGGCGTTGACCTTGTCGAAGACGGCGTCGACGCCGTTCATCACCAGCTTGCCGTACATGTAGACCGGGCCGGCAAACGGGCCGAAGGCGCCGATCTCGATCCGGTCCTTCGTCACGCCGGGCACGTCCTGCGCGGCGGCGGGCAGCGCCCCCGCCATCGCGGCCAGTCCCGCAAGTCCGGCAGCCCCCGCCAGCGTCACCAGTGTCCTGCGCATGCGCCCTCGCCTCCCCGTCGGTCGGAACTCCCGCCGTCGGATCAGCAAGGACCGGGCCAACGCCCCGCGCCCCCCGCACCGCGAGCCCCGGGAACGCCTCTTGCAAGACGCTGCCGGAGAAGCCCGCACCAGACGCCCGCAACGGAGGCACGCCTTGAAGGTCGGCATCTACCTCGCCACGCAGTTCACGCCCGGCACGCCGCTCGGCCCCCAGGTCGACAACCTGGTCGAGCAGGTCCGCGTCGCCCGGGCGAACGGCTTCGCCTCGGTCTGGGCGGCCCAGCATTTCATCACCGCCCCGGTCCAGATGTTCCAGACCGTGCCGCTGCTGGCGCGGCTGGCGCCCGAGGCGGCGGGCATGCAGATCGGCCCCAACATCCTCGTCTTCCCGGCGCTGGAGCCGGTCATGGTGGCCGAGGAGAGCGCCACCATGGACTGGCTGAGCGACGGCAACTACGTGCTCGGCGTCGGCCTGGGCTATCGCGGCGAGGAGTTCGGCGCCCTCGGCCGCAGCCTGGACGAGCGCGTCGGCCGCATGCGCGAGGGCCTCGACCTCGTCCGCCGCCTGTGGACCGAGGACCGCATCACCCATCACGGCAAGCACTTCCACCTCGACGACGTCGGCCTCTCGCTCAAGCCGAAGCAGCCGAAGGGCCCGCCCGTCTGGGTCGCCGCCGTGGTCGAGAAGGCCATCGAGCGCGCCGCCGTCCTGGGCGACGAGTGGCTGATCACCTTCTACCCGACCATTACGGCGCTGGAGGGCCAGCTGAAGCTCTACCGCACCGCCCGCGCCGCGGCCGGCCTGCCCCCCGCCACCGACTATCCGCTCTGCCGCGAATGCTATGTCGGCCCCGACATGGCCGCCGCACTCGCCGCCGCCGAGGGGCCGCTGAAATACAAGTACGCGGCCTACGCCTCCTGGGGACAGGACAAGATCCTGGCCCACGAGGACCGCTTCGACCAGCCGTTCGGCGACTTCCGCACCGACCGCTTCATCATCGGCGACGAGGCCGCCGTGCGCGACGAACTCCAGCGCTATCGCGACCGGCTGGGCGTCGAGCACTTCATCATGCGCATGCAGTGGCCCGGCCTGGACCAGGACCTGGTCCTGAAGAGCATCGAGCGCCTGGGACGCATCGCCGCGACGCTGTGATCCCTTTCCTTCCGTCATTGCGAGCCGAAGGCGAAGCAACCCAGGGCCACGGCCTGAGCGCTCGCCCTGGGTTGCTTCGGCGCTGCGCGCCTCGCAATGACGGAGGTGAGGGGCGCGCAATGACGGAGCGAACGGCCACCGCCACCGATTGACGACACCTCCCGCCCGGGCGGACCATCCGTCCGCCCCCCATCCCCACCGCACAGGAGCGAGCCCTTGCCCACCATCACCACCGACGACGGCGTGAAGCTCTATTACGAGGAGACCGGCTCCGGCTCGCCGATCGTCTTCGTCCACGAGTTCGCCGGCGACCACCGCAGCTGGGAGCCGCAGGTGCGCGCCCTGTCGCGCCGCCACCGCTGCATCACCTACGGCGCCCGCGGCTTCCCGCCGTCCGACGTGCCGCCCGATGCGTCCTCCTACTCCCAGGCCCGCGCCTGCACCGACATCCGCTGCGTCCTCGACGGGCTCGGCATCGACAAGGCCCATATCGTGGGCCTCTCGATGGGCGGCTTCGCCACCCTGCATTTCGGCCTCACCTACCCCGAGCGCGCCCTCTCCCTGCTCATCGCCGGCTGCGGCTACGGGGCGGAGAAGGAGCAGAGCGCCAAATTCCGCGGCGAGGCCGACATCATCGCCGACCGCCTGCGCCGCGACGGCATGCCCAAGTTCGCCGAGACCTATGCCCTCGGCCCGACCCGCGTGCAGCTCCAGAACAAGGACCCGCGCGGCTGGCGGGAATTCGCCGACCAGCTCGCCGAGCACTCCGCCGAAGGTTCGGCCAACACCCAGCAGGGCGTGCAGAAGGAACGGCCGTCGATCTTCGACCTGGAAGAGGGCATGAAGAAGATCACCGTCCCCACCCTCATCGTCACCGGCGACGAGGACTGGCCCTGCCTCATCCCCAACATCTTCATGAAACGCGCCATCCCCTCGGCCGCCCTCTTCGTCATGCCCAACACCGGCCACACCCTGAACCTGGAGGAGCCGGACCTGTTCAACCGCGCCATCGCCGACTTCGTCGCCCAGGTCGAAGCCGGCCGCTGGCCCATGCGCGACCCCCGCGCGACCATCGAAAGCATCACAGGGGTAAAGTGACGCGGCGCGGCCGCGGGCGGTCAGTTGGTGCGGCGTCGCGGGCGGAGGGTCCACCGCGACGGCGGCCCGGCCGCGAGGCCGGGATAGGTTTTTGTGGGGTTTTATGGGGGTGCCGCGGCCCCTTGTGAAACGTTGTGGAACACTATTCGGGAAACGTTGCACGGCGGGCGCGGCGCGCCTGCTGCGCGACGGATGGTGTTTCATTCCCTTTCGTGGGGTGCCGCCGCAGCCTGTGAAACGTTGTGGGACACTATTCGGGAAATGTTGCACGGCGGGCGGCGGAGCGCCTGCGGCGCGGAGGGTGGTGTTTCATTCCTTTTCGTGGGGGTGGCGCGGCAGCCTGTGAAACGTTGTGGAACACCGTTCGGCGACGTTTCACGACGGAGCGGCGGAACGCGCGCGCGGCGGTCGTCCTTCCCGCCGCCCGGACACGCCGCCCCATGGCCGGCATCGCCGGCCGGTAGCGCCTGTCTCGACCATGTCCAACAGCAGTGCCCCGCGCGGGGGGAAGAGCCACTATATCGGATCATTATCCTAGGTCGCCAGTGCGAACCGTCGCGTCGCCGGCAGATTCAGCCGGCTTGACCGGCGGCGCGCTTTCAGTTGACCTCTGCCCGATTTAAGGGGTGGCGGAAACGATTCGGACCGTCGGCCGGCTGGCATTGCCGTCGCGACCCGCGCTGACCGATCACGACGCCGTTCGTTGAGGAAACAGGTGATCAAGCAATTTGTCGAAGGATCAATAGAGGAGCAGAATGGCTACAGATGCGGATCTTTTGAATGTCAGCGCAGCGTCTGAGCGCTTTTTCCGGCTTTATCAGGGGCATTGCCGCTCGCCCAGTCGGGACACGCTGTTTGCCTTGCTTGAGGCGGGGCACAGTTTGAACGATCGACTGAGAATTAGCCTAGGCGTAGATTTTTTTTCTATCCCGGAATTTACAGCCCTGAAGTGTCTTCGCAATTATTTTCACCACAGACAAGAATTACGGCACATCATCCGAATAATCCCGGTCGGCGATTATCCTATTTTGACGGACTTGATGATATTGTGCCTTGTTCCCCGAGATTCTGTCATTGCGGCAATTGACGAGACTACGCCTATCAGAACGAGGCACGGAAAGCTTGTGAGGACGTTTTCCATTGGTACGGCCCGCTTGTAAATATAAACCCTGCACTATTTAATTTTGTGGTGGCCGCTTACGAGCGGCTGACCGATCAGGGCGTCCACTTAGCAGGAGATGCAGTCGAAGAATTTGAGGCCAGCTATCGCTATGAGGAGGAGCATGACCTTCTTCATGTTGTCGACGGCAGGCTTGCCACCTCAGCAGGAAGCATCAGTGACGTGCTTACTGACATTGCGGCCGGGTGGACTGATCATGAATCGGGAGCACGGCAGAAGAGCTAGCTATGTTAGTTGAAGTAACCGCCGTTGATCAGGAAGACTAAGATCAAAATGGGAACACTCAAGCATTCTATGCATTCGAATCCGAAAGCCCAGTTCGCTGGTTGATAGAGCGATTGAGAAGCCTCATTGCCATCGCCTGAGCATACGCCCCCCGGTCCCACCGCCGGAAATAGGAGTGGACGACCTGCCAGGGCGGGTAGGTCGTGCGGGAGCAGATCCTAGCCCCATGTCGATGCGTAGGAAATTGAGCATCGCATTCCCCGACTCGCGCGAAGCCGCCTTGCGCGGCCGAGCGCCGGGGTTCGCTTCGGTGAACAGCGGTGCGATCAGCGTCCACTGACCGTCCGTCAGGTCGGTGTCATACGCTCGCCGCTGCGGCGCTTCCGTCTCGGCATCGGCGTCGGTTCTCCACGTCGGGTCCGACACGCCAAGAATCACAGAACTGCCGCAGTGGGAACCTTTCTCAAACTCCTCTCAGTACCCGTATTTCAGGCGACGCATTTCGAACGCGGCTTTGCCGCCTTCGAGGGTTTCCCCAACGAGTTCCCGAACATACTCCGAGTCAATCGAACCGAGATTCCGGTCCGGCAGGTGCACTTCTGATCCGTCCGAAGATCCGGCAGGTTCCAGCGCCGCAATGAGTTCGGCGTCGCCAAGGACAGGAATGTTCGCGTTATGTGTCGCGAAAACAAACTGACGACGCCGTTTCTCCTGCTTGATCTGCGGCACGATCCCATCGGTAATGAACCGATTGTCCAGATCGTCCTCAGGCTGGTCGATCAGAAGCGGCCCCGGCGATTCCAGCAGGAGAAGCAGGAGAACGGCCGTGGCCTTTTGTCCGGTGGATAGCTCGTCCAGTTTACGCCACACGGCCGGAGCTCCTTCCCGCGCAACATTTAGCTGCACGGTTGTGGTCGCCGGCAGGTCGATCTCTTCCAACTCCATGATGAAGGACGATTCTGCACCGGCAAGCTTCTCCGCCTGTGCGGGTGGCATGGGAAACGCGTCAACTATCGCCCCCTTGCCTTCGCGGCAGGCCTGCGCAAGCGCACGCACCGAAAGCGGCTGCTTTTTGTTCAGCGCATTCACCATATCGGAGACGCGGCCGCCGAGCCTGCGCAGATGTTCTTCAAGCGCGGCCCGATCGCCTGTCGCGGTAACGCTCACCCGAACCCGATCGCCCAGTTTGCGGCTAACCTTCTTCGCGGCGCGTTCAAGCGCGCGGAATTGTGCGGATTTCGTATCCTCCCATTCCTCGAGCGCCTTGCGGCGCTTCTTGTTCGCCTCCTTCAGATCATCCCCCAGCTTGGCCTGCCGGCTCTTTTTCGGCTCAAGCTGCTCGATCCGTTGCAGCACGGCGGTGTACTCGCTCCCGTCTATGCCGTCCTTCGCGAGTTCTCTCAGCGTCTTCTGGTGCGCTTCCTCCACCTGTGCGCTGCGGCCAGCCCATTCCGTGCGAACGTCCTGCAGACCCGCCCGCGCCTTTGTGATCGCATCGTCAAGGCTTGCTAGCGCAGCAGCGGTTTCGGTCTTGAACGTCTCGATGTGCGGCCTGGCCTTGCGAAGGATGTCGGCGCCGCCGAGTTCTTTCAGGCCGTCTTCGTCTAAGCGGGAGACGTCGGGAACGTACTCGTCGCCGAAGGCGTCCCGCATTTCCTGGGCATCGTCGATGATGGAATCGACGCTTTTCAGGACACCTTCTTCCGTGACGAGCTGCTTCTTGTCTTTCAGCTTCTCCTCAAGACCGAGATCCTTGTAGCGCTGCAGAGTTTCGCGCAGTCCGGGAAGCGCGGCAAGCTCCTCGTCGATCCGCTTCAGTTGCGTCTCGATACCGGCAATTTCCGTCCTCGTATCACCGAGACGATTGCTGAGTTCGCTGCGCTTTGCCGCATCACCGGGGGCGGTATCGACAAAGCGATCAAGAAGTCCCGTCAGGCGTTCAGGGCTGCGAGCTAGCTCCGATATCTCATGCTGTCCGAATATCTCGATTCCGACAGATACGTCGCGGGTCGAAAGCTCTGTCAGCTCGCCGGACGAATCCTTCACGGTGGGGCGGTTCCCCACAGTGCGCTCGATGAGATATTCTCGTGGCGACGGGGTATGCGAGCGCAGAAGAAGTGAAACTTTCGTTCCGGCGCCGAGCACCTGCGACACGAACGACTTGTGCAACTTGCCGGCTTCATCGCCGAGAGGCGCGATATCCAGCACAAAACGCACACTTTCGATGATGGTGGACTTGCCGGTTCCACGGCCGCCGATCATCACATTTAGGTTTTCATTGAAGTGAATACCGATTCCGTCGAGAAAGCCGCCCTCCCACGCAATCGCCAGCAATTCACTGTGATCCTCCGGCTCGTCATCGGAGACGAGACGGATGCGAGATACCGGGTCAAGGAAGGCTTGTTTCAGACCCTCCACCGATACCGATGCCATCTTGATCCAGCAGCACGCGCCCGGCGCGGCAGCCTGCGCAGGCGAGCTCACGTCCTGTGCGTTGACAACTGCGATCGGACGCTCGCGCATATAGTCCGCATTACGGTTCTGGATGATCGGCCGATGGTTCTCCGGTGCGCGGTCGACCGGCCCCGGAAGACAGCAGGCGTGCAAATGCTCGTGCCGCCAAGCCTTGATGGCTGGCTGCCCGCGTAGCGTTGCCAGCAAACCGCCGGCGGAACATACATGAGCGGCCACCGGAATACCGCCCCATCGCCGGGTGCAGGCCGTCATCAGTTCGTCGCAGTCCTTGGTTCCTGCGGGAGAATCTTCCGAATCATCATGAACGCCGCATTCGCCAATGAACCGATCGATCTTGTCGACATCAGTACCGGGATCGAAGAGACACAGGATATGCACGCCGTCCTTCGAACAGGCTTCGAAGCCGCGGAAGACATGCAGGCCGCGCTGCTCCGCAGCGACCGCAAGACTAAGCCCGGACTTCACGCGGTAATGATCGGTGATGGCAATGACTTCGACGCCCTGGTCCTGCAGCGCATTGAGCACGGCAGCGTTATAGCTGTCCTCATCCGCGAAGCTCTCCCCCTTCGGATGGCGCTCCACATACTCGTATGGATTGACCTGCAATGCGCATTTGTAGAAGCGTGCGCCGGATGGACGCTGCAAGGCAGCGCTCACAACAGGGGGCAACTTCCCGATCCCTGCCGATTGCTCCATTGAAGTCTCCAGTTTTGTCACCTGATCCTGAATTTGACATAGAATAAAACATTTATATCTGGGCAATTACCGGCATTTTATTCGCGGGCAACTGAAAACTTCGCGCCATACCCAGGCAATGCGGTGAACACCGATATGCGTTAGCCGTCCATTGAGTTTATGAGTTTAGCCGACAGAGGAGCGTGGTCCAGCCGCAACCGGCGCAGATGACTTGCAGACCCCCGCCCGGCGCAATTTTTACCACTGCCCCTTCACGCGCTCCGCAGCCGCGGCAGGAAATACGCGAGCAGGCCGATGGCGGGCAGGAAGGAGCAGATACGGTAGACCGTCTCGATGCCGTACTGGTCGGCCGCCTGGCCCAGGATCGCCGCGGCGATGCCGCCCAGGCCGAAGGACAGGCCGTAGAAGAAGCCGCCGACCAGGCCGATGCGGCCGGGCAGCAGCTCGATGGCGTAGATCAGGATTGCGGCGAAGGCGCTGGACATGATCAGGTTGATGATCACCGTCAGCACGCCGGTCCAGAACAGGTCGGCATAGGGCAGTGCCAGCGTGAACGGCAGCGCCCCCAGGATCGAGAACCAGATGATTCGGTTGCGGCCGATCCGGTCGCCCAGCATGCCGCCGCCCAGGGCGCCGGCCGCCGAGGAGACCAGGAACAGGAACAGCATCACCTGCGAGAACTGGACGGACACGTCGAACTTGCCCATCAGGTAGAAGGTGTAGAACGAGGTGAAGCTGGACGAGTAGGCGCTCTTCGAGAACAGCAGGATGATCAGCACGACGATGGCGCCGACGGCGCCGGCCGTGATCGGCGCGGGCGCCTCGGCGGCGTGGCCCACCTGTCCCTTCGCCAGCCGGCGCGGTGCGAAGGGCGCATAGCGGCCCGCCGTCCACACCATCAGCACCATCGCGACCAGGGCGGCACCGGAGAACCAGCCCAGGCTCTCCTGGCCGCGCGGCACGATGATGAAGGCGGCGAGCAGCGGCCCGAGCGCGCCGCCGGCCTGGCCGCCGACCTGGAAGATGCCCTGGGCGAAGCCGTGGCGGCCGCCCGAGGCGTTGCGCGCCATGCGCGTCGCCTCCGGATGGAAGATCGACGAGCCGATGCCGACGCACGCCGCCGAGACCAGCAGGAAGCCGTAGCTGCCGGCATGCGCCAGCCCCAGCAGGCCGGCCAGCGTGAAGCCCATGCCGACGACCATGGAATAGGGCATCGGGTGCTTGTCGGTGTACATGCCGACCACCGGCTGGAGCAGCGACGCCGAGATCTGGAAGGTCAGCGTGATCAGCCCGATCTGCACGAAGTCGAGCCCGTAGGCGTCCTTGATGATCGGATAGATCGCCGGGATCAGCGACTGGATCATGTCGTTCAGCAGGTGCGTGACGCTGAGTGCGACCAGCACGGGCAGGGCGGCCTGCCGGGTGGACAAGGCCGGGGCGCTGATGGTCATGGGGTCCGATCCGGCGATGAGGCGTTGCGGGGGTGACGCCTGCGCGTCGGAAGGTCGGACGCGATCGTACGGTCCCGGCGCGGCAAAAGGGAAGCGGCCGAGCGCCCGCGGTGCCGCGGGGCTGCCATGCGCCGAAGTCTTGCGGCGGCCTAGGGCGGGGCAAGCCCCGCCCCTACGCGGGCGCCTGGCCTCGCGCCTTGCGGCGGGCGTCGCCGATGGCACGCAGTCGCTCGCGGTCTTCCGGGCGAACGCGGTTGTAGCGGTCGCGCCAGTCGGGGTCGTCGGACTTCCAGTCGAACGGCGCACGGACGGTAGTGCGCGGGCCGGTCGCGGTGTCGAGCAGGTGCAGGGCGCGGCGCAGGATCTCCGTCTGCATGTCCGCGTCCCACGGATGGCCGCAGGGGTTGCCGAGCGGAAAGTCCGTGAAGAGGAAGCGCGGCACGCCGCAATGCTCGACGATGTCGCGCGCCGAGCCCAGGACCACCGTCGGGATGCCGTTCGCCTCGAGATGCCGTGCGGCCAGACTCACGGTCTGGTGGCAGACGGGTCAGAGCGCGGTGAGGATCGCGGCGTCGGCGCCGTCTTCGCGCAGGCGCCGCAGGATCTCGGGCGCGTCCTGGCCGATCGTCTTCTGCTGGCTGTAGTCGGTGGGGGCCGCGTGGAAGTGCGCCGCCAGCGCGCCGAGCGTGCCCTCGGCCACCAGCCGCCGCGCGGCGTCGATCGGCAGGAAGGTCTCGCGGTCGTCGGTGTGGGTCGACTCCTTGTCCCAGGCGACGTCGGTGTCGAAGGTCGCCGGCGGATGGTCGACCGATCCGCTCCACACCTGCTTGCGGTTGCGCGCGTCGCGGTGCGAGCGATCGCCCGGCCCGGCGGTGCAGATCAGCGCCACGGTCATATCCGCCACCGGCTTTTCGGGGCGCGCGAACGGCACGTCGTCGTGGTGCGCCCAGACATAGTCGTTGGCATAGCCGAGGGCGCGATAGTAGAGCCGCGTCCGCTCCATGTAGGGGACGGGCGGCCCCGAAGCCTGGTCGTGAGCCTGGGCTGGCATGGCGATCCTCCGCTTCTTCTTGTGCGAACCCATCCATTGAAGAGCGAACCGGGGGCGGCTGCAACATGCGGCTGCTGCCCGTGCGTGGGCTCTGGGTCCCGGCGTTCCGCTTCGCTCCAGCCGGGAAGGTGCGGCATTGGGGGGCGATGGCGTTTCGGGGGCGGCGGGTTCATCCTGGCGCCGGCGAACGGGTGGGAGTCGGGGCGGCATGGCGCTGGATGCGGAGACGTTTTCGCTGCTGCTGGAGGCGACGCGGCGGCTGGTGGACGGGGTGCTGATCCCGGCCGAGGCCGAGGCCGACCGGACCGGCGACATTCCGCCGGCCGCGCAGCGGGCGATGCGCGAGATGGGGCTGTTCGGGCTGACCATCCCGGAGGCGCACGGCGGGCTGGGCCTGAGCCGCAGCGAGGAGGTGCGCTTCCTGTTCGAGTTCTGCCGCGCCTCGCCGACCTTCCGCTCGCTGATCGGCACGACGGTGGGCGTCGGCGGCAAGGCGATCCTGCTGGACGGCACCGAGGCGCAGAAGACGCACTGGCTGCCGCGGATCGCGCGCGGCGAGACCATCGTCTCCTTCTGCCTGACCGAGCCGGACAGCGGCTCCGACGCCAAGGCGCTGAAGAGCCGGGCGCGGCGCGACGGCGACCATTGGGTGATCGACGGGTCGAAGCGCTTCGTCTCGAACGCGCCGCACGCCGGGCTGTTCGTGGTGATGGCGCGGACGGATGAGAGGGTGACGGCGTTCCTGGTGCCGGCGGACACGCCGGGCATCACGGTGGCCCCGCCGTGGAAGAAGATGGGACAGCGCGGCGCGCAGGTGGCGGACGTGTCGTTCGACGGCTGCCGCGTGCCGGCGGACGCCGTGCTGGGCGGCGAGGCCGGCATCGGCCGCGGCTTCAACACGGCGATGAAGGCGCTGGACGACGGGCGGCTGCACATCGCGGCGGTGGCGGTGGGATTGGGCCGGCGGCTGGTCGAGGAGATGCTGGCCTACGCCCGCACCCGCCGCCAGTTCGGCGAGCCGATTGCGTCCTTCCAGCTGATCCAGGCGATGCTGGCCGACAGCGAGGCGGAACTGGCGGCGGCGCGCGCCCTGGTCGAGGCGACGGCGGCGCGGCGCGACGCCGGCGAGCCCGTCACCCGCGACGCCGCCAGCGCCAAATATTTCGCGACCGAGGCCGTGTGGCGGATCGCCGACCGCGCGGTGCAGCTGCACGGCGGCTACGGCTACATGAACGACACGCCCGTCGAGCGCCTGTTCCGCGACGCGCGGCTGCTGCGCCTGTTCGAGGGGACGAGCCAGATCATGCAGCTGGTGATCGCGCGCGAGATGCTGCGCGACGCGTGAGGCCGGCCGGCGTGAACCCGCCGGGCTGCCGCTCGCTACGAAGATATCGGTGCCGATCCGGCCCGCACGGCGTTCCTCCACGCGGGAGCGCGGCCAGGGAGGGCGCGCGGGCACGGAGCGGAACGGCGGATGGCGGAGGCGCGCGAAACGGGACTGCTCCGGCCGGGGGCGACCTGCTGGCGGGTGGAACGGGCGCGGCGGGCGGCGATGCTGCCGGACGGGGCCGCCTATTTCGCGGCGATGCGGGCGGCGATGGAGCGGGCGCGGCGGTCGATCCTGCTGGTCGGCTGGGACTTCGACGCCGAGATGCGGCTGGGGCCCGCCGGCGGCGCCGAGGCGGAACAATTCCATGAGCTGATGCGCCGGCTGCTGGCGCGGCGGCCGGAACTGCGGGTGCGCATCCTGATCTGGGACATGGCCTTCGCCTTCCGCATCCAGCGCCGCTCAGGGCCGCGGCAGGCGGCGGCGGCCCTGCCGCGCGGCAACCTGGACTTCCGCCTGGACGGCGGCCACCCGTTCGGCGCCTCGCACCACCAGAAGATCCTGGTCGTCGACGACGCGGTCGCCTTCTGCGGCGGGTCGGACTTCTCGCGCAACCGATGGGACACGCCACGGCACCTGCCGCGCGACCCGCGCCGGCGCAGCCGGGAGAACGCGATCTACGGCCCGCGCCACGACGTGATGATGGCGGTCGACGGGCCGGCGGCGGTCGCCCTGGCCGACGTGGTGCGCGAACGCTGGCGGCGCGCGACGGGCGAGACGCTGGCGCTGGAGACCGCCGGGGCGGAGGATCCGTGGCCGGAGGATCTGGTCCCCGACATGCACGACGTCGCGGTGGGGATCGCGCGGACGGAGCCGGCGCGCGACGGGCGGCCGGCGGTGCGCGAGGCGGAGGCGCTGCACCTGGCGGCGATCGCGGCGGCGCGGCGCTGGATCTACATGGAGAACCAGTATTTCACCTCGCCGGTGATCGGCGCCGCCCTGGCCCGGCGGCTGGCCGAGCCGGACGGGCCGGAGGTCGTGGTCGTCACCGCGGCGCAGAGCGGCGGTCGCTCCGACCGGCTGACCATGGACCATGCGCGCAACAGCCTGATCCACCGCCTGCAGGCGGCCGACCGGCACGGCCGCTTCCGCGCCTTCGCGGCGATGGCCGACGGCGACGTGCCGATCATCGTTCATTCCAAGGTGACGGTGGTCGACGACCGGCTGCTGCGGGTGGGCTCGACCAACCTGAACAACCGCTCGATGGGCTTCGACACGGAATGCGACATCGCCGTGGAGGTGCGCGACGAGGATGGGCGGACCGCCGTGCGGCACATGCTGGACCGGCTGCTGACCGAGCATCTGGGCCGCGGGGCGGGCGAGTTGGAGGCCGCGCTGTGGCGCACCGGCAGCCTGACCGCCTGCGTCGATCAGCTGAACCCGGCGACCGGGCGGCGGCTGCGTCCCTTCGACGTGCCGCGGCCGACGTTCATGGACCGGGCGATGGGACGGCTGCACCTGCTCGACCCGTCCGGGACGGGGGACAATCTGCAGCCGTGGCGGCGGCTGCGGCTGGGCCGGGGGACCTAGCGGCTGCGCCAGCGGTGGAGCTCGGCGGCGGCGAGCAGCGTGCTGCCGAGCAGCAGCGGCACCAGGAAGTAGACGACCCGGAACAGGATCAGGGCGCCGGCCACGTCGCCCTGGGACAGGAGCGCGCCGACGACGTATTCCAGCACGCCGAGCCCGCCCGGCACGTGGCTGACCAGCCCGGCGAGGTTGCCGAGGACGTAGGCGCCGACCACGTCCGCATAGGCCGCGCCCCGGCCGAGCAGCTGGTACAGGGTGGCCGCGACGAAGGCGAAGTTGACCGCGCCGAGCGCCACCTGCGCCGCGGCGATGCCGACGGTGGGCAGGCGGAAATCGTAGCCGCGGATGTGCAGCGGCCGGCGCAGCCGCCAGGCGAGCAGCACATAGGCGGCGGCGGCGGCGAGGCAGAGGCCGCCGACCGCGGCGGCGGCACCGGGCGGCACGCCGATCATGCGGCCCAGGTCCGGCCGCAGCAGGAGTGCGCCGCCACCGAGCGACACCAGGCCGAGGGCGACCGTAACGCCGCAGAAGAGGATCACCTGCCCGACCTCCACGGCGCCGACGCCCCAGCCCGAATAGAAGCGCCAGCGCAGGGTGCCGCTGCTGAGAGCGGCGACGCCGACATTGTGGCCGATGGACAGGGCGACGAAGGAGGTGAGCGCCACCCGGCGATAGGCGAGCGGCCGGCCGACATGGCGCAGGGCGAGCGCGTCGAAGCCGGTCAGGCACAGATAGCTGGCGGCGGCACACAGGAAGGCGAGCCCGATGTCGAGCCCGGCGATGGCGGCGAGCGAGCCCACCACGCCGTCCCAGCCGGCCGCGCTGAACGTCCGCCAGCCCAGCCACAGGCCGAGCGGCAGCATCAGCAGCGGGATCAGGATGGAGAGGCGCCGCAGACGGGCAGCCATCCGCGGCCCCCTCCTCCGCGCCGTCTCAGTAACGGTCGTAGCTGTCCCGTCGATCGCCCAGGATGCCCCACGGCCTGCCGGCGGCGGCGCCGCCCATCGCAGCGGCCAAACCGAGCAGGGAAGCGATCGTCAGCCACGTCGCGGTGGTCGCCAGCACCGACGCGGCGGTCTGCGCCATCTCGAGGGCCTTCTGCTGGATCTGGTCCAGCGTCTGCCTGACGTCTTCGACGGCTGCCTCGATGCGCGCCTCGGTCGCCTGAAGGATCTGTCCGGCCTGCTCCGGCGTGACGCCGAGGCGGCGCTCGAGGGTGCTCAGCACCTCCTGGCGATCCTCTTGCGAGAAAACGGCATCCGGACCCGCCACCAAGCTGTCGACCGCCTCGTTGACGTCGGTGCCGATGTCGCCCGGCGTCCGCAGCGCGTCCGTCAGCGCGTCACGCAGGACGCGGATCGCACGCTCCTGCTCCCGCTGGCTGACGACATTCCGGAAGGCCTCACGCGCCTCCTGGCGCAATTGCGCCGGCGTGATGTTGTTCTGCTCGAGCGTCTGCCGGATCTCCGGCGGCAGCGCATCGGCGGAGATCTGAGAGGCGATTTCGGAGAAATCGGGAAAGGAGAGGTCGTCCGGCACCACCGTCTGCGCCACGTTCGCGGCGCCACGGGCCGTATTGCCGATCATCGTGGAGGCCGACCCGAAAAGGGCACCGCCGCCGGCGATCGCTGCCCATGCCAGGAGAAGCGTCGCCAGCGCCCAGACCGCGACGCCGTGGAGGAGGGACGCGACTGTGCGCGGAATACCTGCGAGCCGCGAGCCGACAAAGCCGCCGACCGCCAGCGCGATCAGCTGCGTGATGATGAAGTAGATTCCGGATCCGATCGCCATCCCGGACAGAGGGTCGCTCTCGTAGAGCGGATCGACGGCGGCCGCGCCGATCGCCAAGCCGAGCGTGGTGAAGAATACCATCAGCGCCATCGCGACGACCGTTCCGGCGAAGATCGCTCCCCATGAGACGCGCCGGATCATCGTATCGCCGGACAACATCGTGCCGCCGTTGGTAACGCGGGCTGCATTCATGTCCTGCCGTCCTCTAAGTAGCGGTTTGCGGTGCGACGCCCGATCGAGCGGCGGCGGGGCAGGTCCGGCACGTGGCGGGCCGGACACGTGGCGGACCGGACACGAGCCGATGCCGGCATCACCTCCCGAGGCGGCGCCGTTCGGCGTTCAACCCTGCCGCCTGCAGAGAGTTCACGCGAGCCGGACAAAAACAGCCGGCGGAGGGTCGGCGCCGGCGCGTGGGACGCCGCAGCCCGCTTCATCTGCACACGCGCAGCACGAGGAACAAAGGCGTGCGGCTGGAGTTGCCGAGGGCGAACACGATGAGGTTCGCATGAGGGATCCGCAGAATCGGGTTCGCACAACCAGGTTCGCACAACCGGGTTCGCGCACGAAGGGGAGTCATGGTCGGTTCGAAAGACGGCGGACGCCACCGCTGGTCGCGGTTGATCCTCCGACGGATCCTTCCGCTCGTGATCCTGGGCCTGCTGGCGGTCGCAACCGCGGTGTCGTTCCTGCCGCTGATCGAGACCAATGCCTGGTGGGTGAGGTACGCGGACTTCCCGCGACTCCAGCTGGCGACCGCCATCGTCCTGCTGCTGGCGGCGCTCCTGGGGCTCGGCCGGCACGCCGGAAAGCGTGCCCGCACGACGGCGCTGCTGGCGGTCGTGCTGCCGGCGGCGGCGGTCGGCTACCACGCCCATAAGCTCTATCCGTACACGGGATTGTCGGCGCAGGCGGCGGCGGGCGTGGAGGAGTGTCCCGCCGAGCGCACGCTGAGCGTGATGGTCGCCAACGTCCAGAAGCGGAACGAAGACGCTTCGGAATTCCTGAGGCTGGTCGAAGACGTCGACCCGGACGTTCTGCTGGTGATGGAGACGGACGGCTGGTGGGACCGGCGCCTGTCGCCGCTGAGATCCACATTCCCGGAGGCGGTGCAGCACATTCCCGAAAGCCACGGGGCCTTCGGGATGCATCTTTTCTCGAAGCTGCGGCTGGCTTCCCCGGCGTTCCGTTTCCTCTTCGATGCGGACACGCCCACCCTCTTCACCGGGATCGACTTGCCGAACGGGGTGACGGTGCAGTTCCTGGGCCTGCATCCGCGTCCGCCGCTGGCGTGGTCGCAGCCGACCGCACTGCGCGATGCGCACCTGCTGAGCGCGGGACTGGAAGCACGGTCGACCAAGATGCCGACGATCGTCGCCGGCGATTTCAACGCGGTGCCGTGGGAGCCGGCGACCCGCCGCTCGGCCCGGATCGGCGGCCTCCTGGACCCGAGGATCGGCCGTGGCTTCTACCCCACGTTCCGGACGGACGACCTGCTGATCTCCTGGCCCCTGGACCAGATTCTGTACCAGGAGGCGTTCGGGCTGCTCGATTTCGAGACGCTGCCGGCCTTCGGATCGGACCATTTCCCGGTCTTTGCCCGGCTCTGCCACGGGGCGCCCGGCCTCATGCCGCATGCGGCACCGGCACTGCGGCCCGGCGACCTGGAAGAGGCGCAGGTATCGATCGAAGCCGCCCGCGCCTCGATCCGGGACAGGAGCCCGGAGCGGCGGTGAGGCTCTTCAGGGTCCGGACGCCCGACCGGCGCCATGCAGCCGTACGCGCCCGGTCTCAATCGGCCGGCGCCGCCGCATAGTCGGCGTCGCCGACCTTCTCGAACCATTGCGTGCCGCCGCTGCCGGGCTCGACCTCGGACATGGCGAGGTGGACGAAGAGGCGGTCGGGCGCCGCCCCGTGCCAGTGGCGCACGTCGGGAGGTATGCGCACCGTGTCGCCCGGATAGAGCGCCCGCACCGGCCCGCCCTCTACCTGGAAGCGGCCGATGCCGGAAAGGACCCACAGCACCTGGCCCAGCGGATGCGCATGCCACGCGGTGCGCGCGCCAGGGGCGAAGGACACGCTGGTCGCGCGCATGCGCGACGGCGCCTCGCCGACGACCACCTCGTCCTGCCAGACCTGGCCGGTGAAACGGTCGGGCGGCGCGGTCCGGGTGGGACGGTCGGCGGCGCGAATGATCTCCATGGGCTCCTCCACTGGACCGGCCCCTCCATGGGCCGTTCTTCACACCGGGTCATCGCTCGGCTTCTCGAGCACAGCCTAGCGCGCGGTGCGGAACGGCGGTAGGGGCGGAGGTGGCCAGGGATGGAGGTGCCAGGGGATGGAGGTGGCAGGGGCGGCTGTCCGGGATGGCCGCCGGTCAGCCGCCGAGATGGCGGCCCGGCGGGTCGGCGGCACCCTCCTCGCGAGGCCGCTCCGGAACCGTCGGCGAGCTCTCCGCCGCGGCGCCGGCGCCCGCGTCGGGGGACGCCGCCGACTGGAACGGGTAGAGCGTGATGAAGCCGTCGCTCTCGACGGCAGCGTGCGTCGTCCTGGTGAACAAGGCGCGTCCCCCCAATTTTTTGTTGTTGTCTGTTGTTCGTGTCTTTCTCGCTAGCCCGTTCGGCCGATTCTACACCGGGCTTTTCCCAATGCGCCCCCAATCTGACGGATGTCATCCTTTTGAAGCATAGCCTAGCCGAGGTCCATCCTGTAATGAAACAGGCAAGGCGGGTATCGCCTCGACAGTAATGCTACGCCAATACTACCATCGTACTCCGCACTAATCTGCGGATCGGCGGCGATGTTTCGCCTCGCGGCCTGCAGCGCCCGCCGGGGAAAGCCATCGGGGGTTTCCGACAACGAAAGAACAGCACATGAACCGGAGACTGGGATTCCTCGTCAGCGTGGGATTGTGCCTGGGGTCGGCCCAGGCCGGTGCGAGCATCGACATGAGCAAGGCGCGCATCCTCTCCTGCGCCGGGCCGCCCAACCATGAGGTCCGCGTCGGTTCGCTGGAGTATCTGTACTACAAGGGCCGCGTCGCGACGGGCGCACTGCCGACCGGCACGGCGGAACTGATCCGCGGCGAGGAGTGCGAGACGGTCATCGTGCTGCAGAACGGCCGCGGCGTCAGTGCCGACTGGCGCCGCTCCACAGACATCCTGCGCGGCCAGCTGTGCACGCCACGGGTCAACCGCTGCCTGCAGGACTGACCGCGGAACGCGCGACGGCTCGGCAGTCCCAGTAAGCCCGGTGGTCAGTCCGGCGCCCTGCTCCGCCGTCAGCCCATATAGCTGCGCAGGCCGCCGTCGCGCAGAAAGATGCGCACGAGGTGGCGACGGCGATCCTCGTCTGGCCAGTCGACATACTCGGTACGGCAGTGGGCGACGGCCATGTTGTTGAGGAACTGGATCTGGCCGGCCTCCAGCGTGAAGTCGACGCGGTGGCCCGGCAGGCTCAGCGTGTCGAACAGTGTCTCGATCGCCTCGCGGCCGAGGGCGTCGAAGTCCTCGCCGACCAGTTCGTAGCCCTTGTAGAGCAGCCACTTCACGAAGCGCGCCTTCACCCGCCCTTCATGCCGCCAGAAGACCGGATAGCGGTGGACGATCGGGTCGTCCTCCGGGTGCTCGCCCTGGCGGTTCCAGACGAACGGCTTGTATAGCCGCGCCAGCAGATCCGGCCGCGCACGCGCCAGTTCCTCGTGCGCCGTCAGGAAGCTGGAGACCGAACTGAGGCCGCCCGACTGCGCCGTGCGCAGGACCAGCAGGCCGATAGTGGGCGGCGGAAAGTTGAAGCCGTAGTCGGTGTGCCAGGACAGGTCCTGGTTGGTCAGGTCGCCGCGCACCCGCGTGTCCATCTTCACGCCGATGTCGCGCACGTCGTAAAGCAGCCGGCCGTCGAAGGACTGCGCCACCGGCCGCGCCAGCATCGACGAGAGCACCCAGTAGACCGCCTTCATCTCCTCCTTGGAGTAGCGATCGACGGGCAGCCGGTCGAGCACGGCGAAGCCGACGCCGTCGTCCAGCGTGCCGCGCACCGTGCCCGCCATGAATTCGCGGCAGGCGTCGAGCGCATAGTCCTCCTGCCCCAGCAGTTCGATGCGCATCGGGTTGCGGCGCAGGGTGGCGACGAAGCGGTCGATCTCGGCCAGGCACGCGGGCGGGATCGGCTTCAGCCAGTCGCCGCGCCCGACATCGGCCGCGGCCCAGACGGCGGGACCGGTAAGCGGCGCCGACGGCGGCAGGTCGGTGCCGGTCGGGATGATCTGCATGGGGTGCCTCGGGCGTTGCACGGTCAGGGGACGTGGCCGCATTGCAAGCGCCGGGCCGCCTACCATGGCATGTCCCTTGCTTCGATGGCGCAGGAGAACGGGTGGCGTCGCCGCCGCGCTGCCGCCGCGATCGCGGGAAACCGCCGGCGGACAATCGAAGAGCAGGGGCTTCATTCCATGCGTATGACCAAATGGCTCGGCGCGCTGGCGCTGACCGCGACGATGCTGTCCGGTGCGGCCCTCTCCGGCGGCGCACTGTCCACCGCACATGCACAGGAGATCAAACTGCGCATCGGGCATGTGCAGTCGATCACGACGCCGACCGGGCAGGCATCCACCCTGCTCGGCACGACGGTGAAGGACCAGACCAAGGGGGCCGTCACCGTGGACATCTTCCCCGGCGCGCAGCTGGGCGGCGAACTGGAGATGCTGTCGCAGGTGCGCCTGGGCAGCCTCGACATGGCGATGCTCGGTTCCGGCATCGTCGCGGCGATCGAGCCCTCCTTCAGCCTGACCGAGCTGCCCTACATCTGGAAGGACGGACCGACCGGCTGGAAGGTGCTGAACGGGCCGGTCGGCGAGAAGATGCTGGCCAGCCTGGAGGCGAAGGGCATGAAGGGGCTGGCCTTCGGGATCTGGGGCGACCGCGGCATCCTGCTGAACGGTCCGAAGATCGAGAAGCCGGAAGACCTGAAGGGCCTGAAGATCCGCGTGATCGAGAACCCGCTCTACGTCCGCACGGTCCGCGCCTACGGCGCCAACGCCGTGCCGATGGCGTGGCCCGAGGTCTATACCGGCCTGCAGCAGAAGACGATCGACGGCGTCGAGACCAACTATCACGGCATGGACGATTCCAAGCTCTACGAGGTCGGCAAGGAACTCGCCGTGGTCAACCACATCTACACGGCGACCGTCTACGTCATGAACCTGAAGAAGTTCAACGCGATGACCCCGGACGCGCAGAAGGCCATCGTCGCGGGCGCCAAGGCTGCGGGCGCGTTGCTGAACCAGAAGAGCGCTGACGCCAACGCCGACGCCATCGCCAAGATGGAGAAGAGCGGCGTGCACATCAGCCGGCCCGACCTCGCCGCCTTCCGCGCCGCCACCAAGCCGGTGCGCGACTATTTCACCACCAT
This sequence comes from Constrictibacter sp. MBR-5, assembly GCF_040549485.1. Classification (NCBI taxonomy): domain Bacteria; kingdom Pseudomonadati; phylum Pseudomonadota; class Alphaproteobacteria; order Rhodospirillales; family Allostellaceae; genus Constrictibacter; species Constrictibacter sp. MBR-5. The sequence continues at coordinate 461,426 of NZ_JBEPTK010000003.1, read as the reverse complement.
CGTCGGCCCCGAGCTGATGCAGGAGGTCGAAGAGGCGCAGAAATAGGCGGCCGGCACGTAGCGGGGCGGAGGCCGCCGCCATGCCGTTCGTCACCGTCGACGGCGTGCGTCTCTGGTACGAGGATGTCGGCGAAGGCTCGCCGCTCGTCCTCTGCCACGAGTTCGCCGGGGACATGCGCGCCTGGGAGCCTCAGGTGCGTGCCCTCGCCCGCCGCCACCGCATCGTGCGCTGGAACTATCGCGGCTATCCGCCGTCCGACGTGCCGCCGGACGAGGCCGACTACGGCCACGACCGGCTGGTGGCCGACCTGCTCGGCCTGCTCGACGCGCTCGGGCTGGAGCGGCCGCACGTCGGCGGCATCGCGACGGGCGGCAACCTGGTCCTGAATTTCGGCATCGCACACGCCCACCGGGCGAAGAGCCTGATCGTCTGCGGCGCCGGCGCCGGCACGTCCGACCGGGCGAACTGGCTGGCCGGAGCCGCGAAGATGGCCGACGACATCGACGCCATGGGCGCCGAGGGCATCGTCGCCAACGTCGAGCACGCCGCGCAGCGCACGGTCTTCCGCGACAAGGATCCGAAGGGGTGGGCGCAGTTCGTCGCGACGATGCGCACGCTCGATCCGGTGGGCGCGGCGCACATGGTGCGCAACGCCCTGTCACGCCGCCTGCCCGTCACCGACCTGGGCGAGGCGATCGCCGCCCTGCGCATGCCGGTGCTGGTGGTGGTCGGCGACCAGGACGTGCCCGCCTTCGAGGCGAGCCGCTTCATCCGCGACACCGCCCCCCACGCCGGCCTCGCCGTGCTGCCGATGTGCGGACACACGCTGAACCTGGAGGAGCCGGCGGCGACCAACGCGCTGTTCGCCGACTTCCTGGCCGCTGTCGACGCCGGCCGCTGGGGCGGCTGGTCGGCGGGACCGTAACAGCCCGAAAGGCACGCCATGTATTGGGGCATGTACGAGATACCCCTGGGGTTTCTCGTCTTCTCCGGGATCATGCTTCCCGTCACCGCAGTGCTGCTGTGGAGCATCCGCGACGACTTCCGCACCCGCGGCGGCCGGTTCGACGCGATCAGGCTGATCGAGAACGCGATCGGGCTCTACCTGCTGACGGCGATGGTCTGCGCCGCGGGTATGCAGGTCCTGGTGCGCTATATCGGCGGCGAGTTCGACTTTCCCTGGACCGAGGAACTGGGCCGGCTGCTGCTGGTGTGGACCGCCTTCTGGGGTGCGGCCGTGATCCAGCGCTCCGGCGACCACATCGCGGTCTCGATCCTGTTCGACCGCCTGCCCGCCGCAGCACGGCGGATTGGCATGGTGCTGATCCAGCTGGTGACCGTGGCGGCGATGGCGCCGGTCGTCTGGTACGGCTGGCAGACGGCCCAGTCGCTGAACATCATGGCGACGCCGTCGCTGAACCTGCCGCTCTCCGCCTTCGCCTATCCGGTGCCGGTCGGCGGGGCGCTGTTCATCGTGCACACCCTGTTCCTGGCCTGGCGCTACGCCACCGGGCAACGGGTCGACTCCGAGGCCGAAGGCGAACAGGAGGCGGCAGTCTGAGCATGGATCCGCTTCTCGTCGTCTGCATCACCTTCTTCTCCCTGCTGTTCCTGCGCGTGCCGGTGGCGATCGTCCTGATCGTCGCTTCGCTCACCGGCCTGCTGCTGTCGCCCAACGCCATCCAGATCGAGACGCTGCCGACCGCGATGTGGCAGGGCGTGAACCACTTCGTGCTGCTGGCCGTGCCCTTCTTCATCCTGCTGGGCGACCTGGCGCTGGTCAGCGGCGTGACGATCCGGCTGGTCAACGTGGCGCGCGCCTTCGTCGGGCACATCCACGGCGGGTTCGCCCACGTCACCGTGCTGACCAACATCGTCATGGCCGGCATGTCGGGGTCCGACCTGGCCGACGCCGCGGCGACTGGCAAGCTGCTGATCCCGGCGATGGACAAGGCGGGCTATCCACGCGCCTACGCCGCGGCGGTGGTGGCGGGTGCCGCGATGATCGCGCCGCTGATTCCGCCGTCGATCGCCTTCATCCTGTTCGCGGCGGCGACCGAGGAATCGGTCGGCCGACTGTTCCTGGGCGGTGCCGTTCCCGGCCTGCTGCTCGGCCTGCTGATGATGGTGCAGGCCTATGTCGTGGCGCGTCGGCGCGACTATCCGCGCGAGGCGAAGGTGCCGTACCGCGAGCGGGCGCGCCTGACCGTCGTCAGCCTGCCGGTGCTGTTCATCCCCTTCGTCGTGCTGGGGTCGATGCGCGCCGGTTACGCCACGCCGACCGAAGCGGCGATGCTGGGCGTCATCGCGGTCGTCGTCATCGGCGGCCTGATCTATCGCGAGTTGACCCTGCCCGCCATGGCGCGGCAGTCGCTCGCCGCCCTGCGCACCATCGGCTCGGTCTTCATCCTGATCGCCGCGGCGTCCCTCTTCGGGCAGGTGCTGACGCTCTACGGCGCCGCCGACGGCGTGGCCGAGTGGGTGAAGGGCGTCACGGACGACCCGGTGCTGTTCCTGCTGGGCATCAACCTGCTCTACCTGCTGATGGGCTGCATGCTGGATTCCGTGCCCATCATCCTGGTGTTCGTGCCGCTGATCATGCCGGCGGTCGAGCAGCTGGGCATCGATCCGGTGCATTTCGGCGTGATCACGGTGTTCAACCTGATGATCGGCCTGGTGACGCCGCCCTACGGCCTGACCATGTTCCTGCTCTGCCGCATCGCCGGCATCTCGGTCCAGTCCTTCTGGCGCTACATGTGGCCGATCTTCCTGACCATGGTCGTCACCCTGCTGCTGCTGACCCTGATCCCCGGCCTGTCGACGTGGCTGCCGAACCTGCTCATGCCGCTCGGCTGAAAACCGAGCGCGCCGCCGCGGCGCAGCCCGGACAGCGGGTCACGCGATCGTAACCCGCGGCCCCTCATTCTCCATCCCGCGTCGAACCTGAGCCGGCGAACAGCTTCTCCCGCACAGGCCGCCTGCGTCGGATTTCGAAGGCGAACACGAGCGACGGAGCGACCGGGCCGGACTGCCCGCCCCCGACCGTCGGTCAATCGCTTTCAGGCGCGCGCGCTTCGACGATTTCCTTGAGGCGTTCCACCAGGAGCGCCCCCATCAGGCGTTCGCCACGAATTGAGAAACTGGTGCGCCCGGCAGGATTCGAACCTGCGACCCCAGGATTAGGAATCCTGTGCTCTATCCTACTGAGCTACGGGCGCCGGGGATGGTGTGGGACCGGTCCGTAGGTGACGGGTAGCATATTCGGGACCGGTTTGCAGCAGGGTTGGCCGGGGCCACGGGAAGGCGGCCCCGGCTCGTCTTCAGCGCATGACGAAGGGGTTGGCGGGGGCGTCCTGGGACGTGGAGATCCACACGCTCTTGGTCTCCAGGAACTCGCGGATCGACTCCATGCCGTTCTCGCGGCCGAGGCCGGAATATTTCATACCGCCGAAAGGCATCATGTAGCTGATCGCGCGGTAGGTGTTCACCCACACCGTGCCGGCCCGCAGCGCCTTCGACAGGCGCACCGCCCGGCCGATGTCGCGGGTCCACACGCCGGCGGCGAGGCCGTAGATCGTGTCGTTGGCGATCCGCACAGCCTCAGCCTCGTCCTCGAAGCCGATGACCGACAGCACCGGCCCGAACACCTCCTCGCGCGCGATCTGCATCTCGTTCGTCACGTCGACGAAGACGGTCGGCTCGACGAACTGGCCGCCGCGGATGCCCTCGCCGCTGGCCGGCTGGCCACCGAGCACGCAGCGGGCGCCCTCGGACCGGGCGATGTCGATGTAGCGCAGCACCTTCTGATACTGCGCCGGCGTCGTCACCGGGCCGATGTTGGTGGCGGCATCCATCGGGTCGCCGATCCTGGCGGAGCGCGCCACCTCCAGCAGCTTCTCGACGAACTGTTCGCGGATCGAATTCTGCACCAGCAGGCGCGAGCCCGCGATGCAGGTCTGGCCGGTGGCGGCGAAGATGCCCGACACCGCGCCGGACACGGCCGCCGTCATGTCGCAGTCGTCGAAGACGATGTTCGGCGACTTGCCGCCCAATTCCAGCGACACGCGCTTCATGCTGCGCGCGGCGGTGGCGTAGATCTGGGCGCCGGTCGTGTCGGAGCCGGTGAAGGCGACCTTGGCAACGTCGGGGTGGACGACGAGGGCGTTGCCCGCCTCCTGGCCATATCCGGCAACGACGTTGAACACGCCGTCGGGGAAGCCCGCCTCCTTCGTCAGCGCGGCGAATTCGAGCGTGCTGGCCGAGGCGAACTCGGACGGCTTGACCACCACGGTGCAGCCGGCGGCGAGGGCCGCCGCGCACTTGAAGGCGACGAAGAGCAGCGGCGAGTTCCAGGCCGTCAGGCAGGCGACGACGCCGACCGGCTCGTGCCGGGTGAAGGCGAACATGTCGGGCTTGTCGATGGGAACCACCGCGCCCTCGAGCTTGTCGGCGAGGCCGCCGTAATACCACCACCATTCCGGGTGGTATTTCAGCTGGCCGAGCATCTCGGAATAGAGCTTGCCGTTGTCGCGCACCTCGACCTCGGCGAGGCGCTCGGCATGCTGCACGACGAGATCGCCCAGCCGGCGCATCAGCTTGCCGCGGGCGGAGGCGGTGAGCGCCGGCCAGGCGCCCTCGCGGAAGGCGCGCGCGGCGGCCTTGACCGCCAGGTCAACGTCCTTGTCGGTCGCGCGCGGGATGCGCGCCCAGACCTCGCCCTTGTAGGGGTCGACGCTGTCGAACCATTCCTTGCCGACCGGGTCGACATAGGCGCCGTCGATGAACAGCTGATAGGTCTTCATGTGAGGCTCCAGCAGAATTGCCGCATTTTCCGGTGACCGCCCGCGCCCTCAGAGCGTGAGCTTCATGCCCTCGTGGCTGGCGGCGAAGCCCAGGCTTTCGTAGAAGCGGCGGGCGTCGGGGCGGGCCTTGTCGGTGGTGAGCTGAACGAGGCCGCAGCCGCGGGCGCGGCATTCGGCGATCGCCCATTCGAACATGCGACGGCCGAGGCCGCCGCCACGCTGCGATGCGGCGATGCGCACGCTCTCGACCTGGCCGCGCCACAGGCCGAGGCGTGACAGGCCGGGGATGAAGGAGAGCTGCAGGCAGCCGACGACCGTGCCGGTCGCCCTGTCCTCGACCACGGCGAGAAACTGGTTGGGGTCGGCGTCGATGGCCGCGAAGGCGGCGACGTAGCGCGGGTCCGGCGGCATGGCGGGATTCTCGCGCCCAGCCCCCAGCACGTCGTCGGCGAGCAGGCCGACGATGGCGGGCAGGTCCGCCTCGGTCGCACGGCGGAAAAGGAGATCTTCGGTCATCGTGCGAGCGGGAAGGGCGGCGGATCGCGCCGCCCCTCCCGTCCCTCTGTCGTCAGGCCGTCAGCCGACGTCCGGCTCGTTCGAGAAGATGACGGTGCCGGACGCGGCGAACATGCCCCCGACGCCGTGGCAGACCGAGATCTTGGCACCCGGGACCTGCGCCTCGGAGGTGCCGCGCATCTGCCGCACGCTCTCCTGCAGGGCGTACATGCCGTACATGCCGGAATGCATGTAGGAGAGGCCGCCGCCGTTGGTGTTCAGCGGCAGCTTGCCGCCCGGCGCGGTGTTGCGCTCCCAGATGAAGTCGCCCGCCTCGCCGCGGCCGACGAAGCCCAGATCCTCCAGGCCGTAGAGCGGCAGGTGGGCGAAGGCGTCGTAGATCATCAGGTGGTCGACGTCGGCATGCTTGATGCCGGCATTGTCGAAGGCCGTCTTGCCGGCCACGCGGAAGGCGCGGCTGGTGGTGAAGTCCTCCATCTGGCTGACCATCGTCGTCTCGACGCTCTCGCCGGTACCGAGGATGTAGACCGGCTTGGTCGGGAAGTCCTTGGCCCGGTCGGCGCTGGTCAGGATCAGGGCGCCGCCGCCGTCTGTGACGAGGCAGCACATCAGGATGCGGAACGGCCAGGCGATCATCCGGCTGTTCAGCACGTCGTCGACGGTGATCGGGTCGCGGAACGAGGCGCGCGACTGCTTGGCGGCCCACTCGCGCTGTACGACGGCGACGTTGGCGATCTTCTCCACGTCGATGTTGTACTTCTTCATGTAGCGGAGCGCCGGGATGGTGAACATCGTCGTCGGTCCGTAGGTGCCGTAGGGCGCCTGGAACTGGCCCTCCAGCTGGCTCGGGCCGATGCCGACGATGGGCTTGCCGATCATCGACTTGCCGCTCTCGCCGTGCGTCACGAGCACGGTCTTGCACAGCCCGGACTCGATCGCCGCGATGGCGTGGCGGACGTGGAGCATGAAGGAGCAGCCGCCGACCGTCGTGCCGTCGACCCAGGTCGGAACGATGCCGAGATAGTGGGCGAGCTCTGTCGGGATCTCGCGCGCCGTGGCAATGCCGTCGATGTCGGACGGCTTCAGGCCGCAGTCGGCCATGGCGTTGAGGGCGGCGTCGGCGTGCAGCTGGAGCTGCGACATGCCGGGGACCTTGCCGAGTTGGCTGGTCTCGGAGGCGCCGACGACGGCGATGTTCTTACGCTTCATCATGGCCGGATCACCCTTTCGCCGGACGGAACTTGGGCAGGTGAATGGTGTCGCTCACCTTCTCGAAGGTGACCTCCAGCGCCATGTCGAGCGGCAGCGCCTCGGGCGTCTGCTCGGAGTCCACGATGTTGGTCATCATGCGCGGGCCCTCGGCCAGCTCGACCACGGCGATGGCGTAGGGGGCGTCCTTCTCGAAGCCCGGCGCCGGCCGATGGTTGATGACGTAGGAGTAGAGCGTCGCCTTGCCGCTCGCCGTGAACGTCTCGATGTTCTTCGAGCCGGTGTAGGGGCTGAACGGACGCGGCGGGAAATACGCCTTGCCCGTGTCCTTGCAGCGCTGGAGGATCAGTTCGCCGCGCGCACAGCCATCCCAGAAATGCTGGGTCTCGGGCGTCGGTTTCGGAATCGGCTTCTTCGCTTCGGCCAAGGGTCACCTTCCCTTCGTTGGGCCCCTTCCCGGGGGCGCTGGATCTGAAGTGGCGCGATTGTCGCGGCGCGGGCCGGGATGCGCAAGGGAGGCGCGGCGGGCGGATGGAGCCGCCGCGTCAGAGATGCCGCCCGATATCCATGCGGACGTGGAGGATGCGGACGACGACCAGCCGGCGGTCGTCGATCCGGTAGACGATCACGTGCGACCCGCTGTCGGCGGCGCGGCAGCCCGCGGAGACATGGCCGATATCGCGTCCGGTCGACCTGCCGGTGCACAGAGCCTCGCACACGGCATGGATCTGCCGGACATAGCGCTCCGCCTGCTCGGTCCCCCAGGTCTCCGCCGAGTAGTCCCAGATGCCTTCGAGATCGCCGCGCGCCAGCGGCGTGAAGGCGATGCGCCTCATCGCGCGCGGCCGGCCGTCCGCTTGCGCTCGATGAAGGCGTCGAAGTCGAACGGCTCCGGCGGTCCGCTTGCGTCGCCCTCCGCGATCGCGTCGCGCAGCGCCTTCAGCTTCAGCTCCTGCTCTTCGAGAAGGCGCAGGCCGGCGCGGACGACCTCGCTCGCGGAGCCGTACCGCCCCTCCGACACCCGCGAAGCGACGAAGGTGGAGAAGTGATCGCCGAGAGCGATGGATGTCGTCTTCGCCATGAACCCCTCCTGGACCGGCGGCCGGCTGAGATTACCAAATATTGGCAACGAGGCGGCGCCGCAAGCCGCTTGAATTTCGAACCGCGCCGTCCTTTTTAAGGTCGGCTCCGACCCCTCCGAGGCTCTCCTTGAACGCCACCGGCTCCTCCGCGACACCGCCGCGTCCCAGTCTGCGCGACCGTATCGGCGCCTGGGTGGACTCGCCGCTGGTGCAGCGGGTCGTGATCGGCCTGATCGTACTGAACGCGATCACGCTGGGCCTGGAGACGTCGCCGACGGCGATGTCCGCGGTGGGGCCGTTCCTGCTCGCGCTCGACGTCGCCATCGTCGCGGTGTTCACGGTCGAGGTCGGGCTGCGCCTGTTCGCGCGCGGGCGGCACTTCTTCCGCGACGGCTGGAACCTGTTCGACCTGGCCATCGTCGTGCTGACGCTGGCGCCGGCGAGCGAGAATCTGAGCGTCCTGCGCACCTTCCGGATCCTCAGGGTGCTGCGCATCATCTCGGTCGTGCCGCGGCTGCGGGCGGTGGTCGAGGCGCTGATCCGCTCGCTCCCCGGCCTGGGCGCCATCGCCGGCCTGCTGGTCGTGCTGTTCTACGTCGCCGGGGTGATGACGACGAAGCTCTACGGCGCGTCCTTCCCGGAATGGTTCGGCAGCGTCGGCGCCTCGATGTACACGCTGTTCCAGGTGATGACCCTGGAGAGCTGGTCGATGGGCATCGTCCGGCCGGTCATGGAGGCGCATCCCTATGCCTGGATCTTCTTCGTCCCCTTCATCCTGGTCGCCAGCTTCACCGTCCTGAACCTGTTCCTCGCGATCATCGTGAACTCGCTCCAGCACCTGCAGCAGGAGGAGACCGAGCACGCCCTGGAGACGGCGCGCGAGATCGCCCACGACGAGGCGGCAGCCCTGTCGCGCGACATCGCCGCATTGCGCCGCGAGATCGCCGACCTGCGCGCCGGCCTGGGACACGGCGCCCCGCCCGAAACGCGCCACGAGACCGGCCCCGGGGAACGACGGGGCGGCTGAAGGCGTTCGGAACGACGAGCCTCACAGGAGCCGCCCATGCCCGAAAACACCGCCCCCGGCCGCGCCCCCGGTTTCGCCAAGCGCCCCGACTACAAGCTCCTCTTCGAGCCGACCGAGAAGCGGGTGCGGGTGCAGCTCGGCGGCCAGACCGTGGCGGACAGCACGGCGACGCTGCTCGTCCTGGAGCAGGGCCATACGCCCGTCTACTACTTCCCGCGCGACGACGTCCGCATGGACCTGCTGACGCCGACCGACCGCAGCACGCACTGCCCGTACAAGGGCGACGCCCGCTACTGGACCGTCGCGGCCGGCGGCCGCACCGCCGAGGACGCCGTCTGGAGCTACGAGGCGCCGTTCGACGAGACGAAGGCCATAGCGGGCTACATGGCCTTCTACTGGGACCGCATGGACCGCTGGCTGGAGGAGGACGAGGAGGTCTTCGTCCACCCGCGCGATCCGCACGTCCGCATCGACATCCGCGGCAGCAGCCGCCCGGTCCGCGTCGAGCTGGACGGCACCCTCCTGGCCGAGACCAAGCGGGCGCGCGTCCTGTTCGAGACCGGCCAGCCGGCCCGCTGGTACATCCCGCCCGAGGACGTGCACACCGAGCTGCTGGTCAACTCCGACGACACCCACACCGCCTGCCCCTACAAGGGCACCGCCCGCCACCTCTCGGCCCGCATCAAGGGCGCGGTCACCAAGGACGTCGCCTGGACCTACGCGATGCCGACGCCGGAAGCGCGCCGGGTGGCGGACTATGTCTGCTTCTACCCGGAGAAGGTGACGCTGTCGGTTGGCAGGGGTAAGGACTGAGCCGGCGCCTCCTCTCTAACCCCCCTTCTCCTCTCTCACCGCACCTTCCCGGACGCGGCGCGCCAGCGTCGCGCGCCGGGATCCAGGGCGGGCGCTGGGGCGGGGCGTGCGGGGAGGTTTTCCGGGCGGCTCCTGGGTCCCGGCGCTCCGCTGCGCTGCGGCCGGGAAGGTGTGAGAGGGGGAGGCGGCGCCTCACCCCGGCCGCTCCCATTCCGGGTCCCAGCCGTAGAGGTCGGACTGGCCGCCGCGGACGAGCGGGTCGGGATGCCTCGCCCAGGATGGGGCGGCGGGGTTGAGGGCGATGGGCGGGGCGATGCTGCGGAGGTAGGCGAGTTCGGCTTCGAGCGCCGCCTCGGCGCGGGCTTCGCGGGAGGCGATGGGATCGGGGTCTTCGTCTTCGACGTCGTCGATGGAAGGTTCCCTTTCCTTCCCTTCCATTCCTTTTTGTTGGTCGCCCCGGGGGTCGAGCCCCATCCGTTCCAGGTCGGTGAAGGGCGTGAACTCGTCCAGCGGCCGGCCTTCGAAACCCTCGTAGACGTGCGGCACGATGATCGGCTCCGGCTTCTCCTCCGGTTCCGGCGCCAGGCCCCGGCGCCATTCGGCGAGCCAGCCCTCGGCCTCCGCGGCGGCGTGGCCGGGCCATCTCGGGTCGATGCCGTCGAGCAGCGGGTCGGATCCGGCGAAGCCGCCGCAGGGGCTGGCCGCGTGCTTGTCCGGGATCAGGCCGGTGGCCTTCGCCTCGATCTCGATGCAGCGGACGGCGGTGCGGTAGTCGCCCTTGGCGGTGGCCAGCTTGGCGAGTGCCCGGAGCCGGTCGACCATCTCGGCGATGCCGGTCTGGCGGGCGATCTCGCGGCGGACGCGGAGGTCCTCGACGCGGCGGCGGATGTGCGGGCGGCCCAGCATGACGCTCGCCTGCTTGGCGGCACTGTCGGGGGCATATCCGGCCCAGCGCGCGGCGGCGGCACCGCTGGCACCGCGGGCGACGTGGCGGCAGAAGATCTCCTGGCGATCGGTGAGGGGCGGGGGTGTGTCGGGCATGGCGGTCCTCCCAGGGGGAGGCACCATCATGCGCTTATAGTCCTAGGAATACAAGTCCTCACTCGTCCTCCCTCACCACTTCTCCGGCCGCAGGGGCGCAGCCCCGGAGAGCCGGGGCCACTGCGACGGATGGTGCGTGGGCCCTGGGCTGCTTCGTCGCTCTGCTCCTCGCAGTGACGAAGGAGAGGGGGCGCTCCGGCCGGGGAAGTGGGACGGGGCGTCGGAGCGGGAGGGGGCCGGTGAACGATCCGGAGGGCCGCGGCTTCATGGTCCGTTGGATGGGCGTTCGCGTGCCCGCGCGTCATGATGGGCGCGCGGCGCGCGCGGATGCGACGCCGTCGACGACTGGGGGTCCCGTGTTCGGATTCGAAGCCTACCATGTCCTGTTCGCCGCACTCGGCGTCAGCATCATCCTGTCCTTCTGGCTGCCGCGCTTCCTCTCGGGCCGGGAGCCGGCGACGTCCGCCCTGCTGATCCTCACCGGCCTCGCGGCCTTCGTCTGGATACCGGGCATGCCGCAGGCGATCGAACCCGTGGCGTCGCCGCGCGTGTGGGAGCTCGTGAGCGAGCTCTGCGTGATCGTCGGCCTGTTCGGCACGGGCCTCAGGATCGACCGCTTCGCGAGCCGCCCGCGTTGGATGCCCACGGCGCGGCTGCTGGTCGTCGCGATGCCGCTCTGCATCCTGCTGATCGCGCTGGTCGGCTGGACCGTCGCCGGCATGACGCTGGCCGGCGGGCTCCTGCTCGGCGCCATCCTGGCGCCGACCGATCCGGTGCTGGCCGGCGACGTGCAGGTCGGGCCGCCGCACGAGGGCGGCGAGCATCCGGTCCGCTATGCCCTCACCACCGAAGCGGGGCTGAACGACGGCCTCGCCTTTCCCTTCGTGCATCTGGGGATCGCCGTGGCGGTCGCGGGGGGATTCAGCCTGGAGCTGGCCGGCGAATGGCTGGTGCGCGACCTGATCTTCCGCGTCGTCGTCGGCGCGGTGGCCGGGGCGGCGGTCGGGTGGCTGCTCGGCAAGATCCTGTTCGACTGGCCACGCGACAACGCCCTGTCGAAGACCGCCTCGGGCGTCGTCGCCCTGGCGGGCGTCCTGCTCGCCTACGGCCTCACCGAGCTGCTCGAGGGGTACGGCTTCATCGCCGCGTTCGTCTCGGGGTACGCGCTGCGCCGGTCGGAGACGCATGACCGCTTCCACCGACGCCTGCACGATTTCTCGGAGTCGCTCGAACACGCGCTGACCGCGATCATCCTGATCGCGCTCGGTGGCGCGCTGCCGGCGCTGTGGCCGCATTTCTCCTGGTCGCACGCGGCGACGGGTTTGGCACTGATCTTCCTGATCCGCCCGCTGGTGGGGTGGGTGTCGCTCGCCGGGACTCGGATACGGGGGCGCGAGAGGCTCGTCGTGTCGTTCTACGGCGTGCGCGGGATCGGCTCGGTCTATTACCTCGCCTATGCCGGCCATCACGTGGAACTCGTGAACGAGCACCACATGTGGGCGACGGTCGCCTTCACCATCCTCCTCTCCACCATCGTCCACGGCCTGACCGCCGGCTTCGCAGTCGAACACGTCACCGGCGAACACCAGACCGGCCCGACAATGCCGCCGCGTGGCGCGGAGCGGTGATGGGCGGGAGGTGCGGCGGCGGCGCCGCTGGCGACGTGGCGGCAAAAGAGGCCCTGGCGGTCGGTGAGGGTCGGGGGCGTGTCGGGCGTGGCGGGTCTCCCCGGGGGGAGATACCATCATGCGCTTATAGTCCTCGGAACATGGTGTCTGATGCGCCGTTCGGGGCTCTCCCGGCAGAGCGTCCTGCTCCATCACTCCGCGGGCAACGAGTTCTGCGCAACCAAGCCGCGGCCCTCAAGCCTACCGTGGCACTCCAACATTGCGCCGCTACTCAATCACCAGTTGTCTCATCTTTTCTCTATAGCGCATTAAGTGCTTGTTCACCTGCTCCATGTCCGCTCGGAGTTCATCAAATCTAGGGAAATTCTTTTGAATATCCTGAGGATCAATCACAAGCTCCCCACTGGTTTTGTTGATCTCATTATCATACCAGCGCCTAAATCGCGCCTGCCACTGCGTGAGGTGCGGCCGCAATCCCTCATTGAGCACCTCAATAGACAGCTTTACGATCGCCTGGGTGCTGCTGCTTCGCACACGCTTTACTGGAACAGATTTTACAAGCTCTCGTGTTACGGCGAAAAAATGATACCAGGAATCGTATATCTCCGCCACCACATCATGATCGAAATCAATCGGAAGGCCGATCTTGCGCGTACTGAGTTCGACCCAGATTGCATACGCCACTTGTCTGTCATCTAGATTAGGGCGAAGCTTGATTTTGCTGCTGCCGACGCCAATTTCTGCCTCGTCGATCTCAAAACTCTTCCACGCCCGTTCGACGAGCAGTTTGCGCGCGATATACGACAACCCCAGTAGCAGCAGAACCCCGCCCACCCATACGCTCACGGTGACCGAGATCGTCCAGTCTGGGAGAAGTTCTACCGACAGGAGGTTTAGCGGTTCAGCCATGTTATTCATTGTTCGCAGTAGGCAAGATTATAATCAGGTAGGTCGCGAGCGGGCGAGGCTAACTCGGCGCCGCGCCTAGGGGGCCGCCGGCCAGTCCACAGCTTTCCAGCTCTGCAGCGCTCATTGGCTCGAACCAGACTTTTCGACGTCTTAGATCGGCCCTCACGACCCCCCGCCGCTTTTCTTGTAGTTCGCGAAACACAGCATAGCCCTGCAATATCGCTGACTCCCAAAGCCACATCGGTAGCTTCTCAGCCTCGTATCCGCGGACAAAACGTTTCACGTCCTTCAGCAAATCCAAGCCGAGTGTCTGAGTGTGAGCGAAAAAATGGTGGCGCTTTGCCGTTTCGAAAATCCAGGTGGTCAGACCTTCTTCTATCAGGTTTGCACGCGCCCCGTCCTCATTTTCATCAACCGCTCTTTGACTTTTCCGCTTTATCTTCAATAACGCGCGCGTAGTTGGCGACCAGCCTAGCACGGCGGCATGGGAGAGATGAAATACATCATGGAAGCGATAGTCGTCCTCAGGCTGATGATTGTCGGTCAGCCGGTCACCAAGTAACATTCCCCCGGATTTCTGAAATACATAATCTGTACCATTGACGTTGCGCTCATAGATGAGCACGCGCATCTTGCGCGGTAGTTGCTCGTCAATATGCAGACCCTCATCCGGCGCATTCGGAAAAACGCGCTTTGTCGGCCATCTGTCCTCTGTTTTATCTATGTTGTACTGCGCAGCCTCTTCAAGACTGACCTCGGCGGCGGCGGCGGCGCGCGCAAGAGGTCGAAAAAATTTGATGAGATCGCCTCTCAGTGCGTCAGGATTGCTCCGGTGCGCGCCAGCGGCAAAGCGCTTAGCCAGGTCGCCAGCTTCGCCCGCCAGCTCCAGCAGCGCCGCCTCGAATCCAGCTTCAGACGGACCAAGCGCTCCATGTAGGTCTGAAAACCGCAGGGCCTCGTCGCCAACGCCTGCCGCGGCTGTTCGGGCAAGAACCTCGACCAGGGACGTACCACCACGACGGGCAATTGCGCTACTATACCATAGTACATCGCCGAGTTCCTCTGCCACCGCTTCATGATAGCCAAAAAAGCCGTCGGTATCGCGACGCTTCTTTTTGAAAGCACTGATCAGGCTCCCAACCTCGCCTACCAGCCCAAGGAGCGCAGTATCGGTGTCGCCAGCGTGGAGTTGGTCTGTTCCCGCTGCATGCGCCTCAAATTCCGCTACTGTTACCCGTCGTACGCTTGCCATGCCCGTCTCCCACGTGCCTACTGCTATCTGTATGGCTGACAGCGCACATCGTGGGGCTATAATCCGCCCAAGCTCAATACCACTCGTGGAGAATCATCATCCGTTCCCCCTCGCCCTCGCCGCCTCGGCGCGGTGCCTCGTCGATTGCGCCGACGGCAGTTTATGATACCTACTGGTTCTTCGCTGCAGAACGGCTCGCTACGTATTATCGCCGGATCGCCGGGCTGCGAGGGCCCTGGTCAATAGACCCTATCCTTAACACGTATCGATTTACAAATACATTCCGGGCGGCTGACCGCGTCAGCCAGTACCTCATTCGGGAAATTCAATACAACGAATTTCGATCCCAAGACCCCGATGAGTTATTCTTTCGGACCTTGCTGTTCAAGATATTCAACAAAATTGAAACGTGGGAGCGACTTGAAAGTGTACTAGGGCCGCTGTCTTGGTCCGACACGCCAATGGAACAGATTGATGCCACACTGGAATCCATTATCCGAGATCGTCGGAGCATATACTCCGCGGCCTACATAATGCCTGTGCCGGCACTTGGTGGAATTCGAAAGCACAGTAACCACCTTCGCCTTTTGGGACGCATGATGGCGGACCGGCTGCCGGATCGGATACGTCAAGCGCCTGATTTACAGAGTGTATTCGAGCATCTTCTCCAGTACCCAGGAATCGGTCGATTTTTAGCGTTTCAGTATGCGATTGACTTGAACTATTCCTCGCTTTTGGATTTTGAGGAGAGCTTTGTAATTGCCGGCCCGGGCGCACTCGACGGAATTGCGAAATGCTTTGGCGCTGCCGCTGTTGAGTTTCCCGAAGAGATCATCTACCATGTAACAGAACGGCAAGCGGATGAACTGACGAAACGGGGGCTGAATTTCGCCGGGTTGTTTGGACGCCCGTTGCATCCTATCGACGTTCAGAACTTGTTCTGCGAAGTTTCGAAGTACGCGAGGGTTGCTCATCCTAATGTGGTCGGCATATCGAATCGTACGCGAATAAAGCAGATATACAGAACCTCTGACCGCCCGTTTTCCCCGCCGATGTTCCCGCCAAAGTGGAATGTCCAATGCGATGGCTTTGCCGAGGGCACCGCTAAACCCTCAAAGCAATTCTTACTTATTTAGCAACGTTATGCGCGCACACGTCAGTTTTACTCCGATTTGAGCGCCCGCTTTGCGACAGATAATCTAAATGATTCGGTCAGACCGTATGGAGTACCGTGCCTCGCTCTGTCTGAATTGAAACGGGTCGCCAAGGACGAGGTTAAAGCACTGTCCGTATGTCTCAGTGATCCAGCGTAACAATGGGCGGCATGTCGGCTCGTCGTAAGTTCGGTGACTTCGTTGATTCCGATATCCAATTGCCGTTAGAATCGCCGGAGGCACCCTGGGCGCATTCTCTCCGAAATAGATAAAACGGTCAGATAGTAAAACCCGATCAGTGCTGGTATCGTGGCTCATATTGTACGGATCTGCAGAGCCGTCTGGACGGCTATGATGCGAATCTGCCTGCCGCCAAGTGCACGGATAGCCCTCCTGGTGGTAAATATTATCACCAACCATCGCTTTGCGACTTCCATTCCGAGAGGGCCGCTTCCGCTTAAAATCAGGGTTCGCCCAGTATTCGCTGAATGTCATTGAGCGCGTAACCTGCATCGCAAAGATGCAGCGCCCGGTGGCCTTTAGCTTCGAGCCTCCCATGCCGATCACCCAGTCTCCTAGAACAGCCACCCGGCGAATGGTCGGCTTGCAGGTGGCGAGCGTGCAGATGCCATGAAACGGGTTCGGTGCGAACCCAAAATCACGCGCTACCACGTAGACGTAGACCTTGCTCATCTTTAATCAGCAGCGGGAAGTGGCGGCACCAAAAGTCGGTTCGCGTGAAGCTCCATCAGGCTTTTTGAAAGAATTATCCTGACCTTCGACCGCAGAAATAATGCTGTCCGCGTTCCAGTTCACTATCGCATCGCCGTAGTCGTTGAGCGCCGCGGGTATATCTGCCTCGGTACCTCCGCGGGCGTAAACGCCCAAGATTCGCTTCCCAAGTTCGTTCGCTTTGCGGATCTCCCAATTCACCCAGTCACGTGAATGGGTTTCCTTGCCGATTATAACTATCACGGTCGATGCCCATGACATTTTCATACGAAGCAAGCGCTTGATGGTGTTGTCGCTTACCAAGCCCCGTTCCAGGCGGCGCTGGTTGGCTGGCTTCGCTCGTATCGAACTGTTACGGATCTCGTATCCTGCCCGCGCAAGCATGCTGGTGAGCCGAGAAACATGAGCATCGTCGGCGTGATGATGACTGATGAAAACATGCTTTCGCCGTGCCATCCGACATGCCTCCCGTGCTCTTGAAGCGAGATATCAAGGAGGTAGTCATTCGGAGTAAGTTGGTCCACCACTACTTTTCGCGCATGCGCCAAAACCACCAACTCCATCGCCTCCCGCTTGCCCCGCAGCAGGGCGTTCCTGCCCCGCAACGGCGCTCCCCGACGGCAGAATGCGGGAGTGGAGGGTGCGGCCTGGAATCGGACATCGCTGATACGCCCGGCTATGGCAGCGTGGCGGGCTTGGCCGTAAGGGGGCGGAGGGGGCAAGTGGACATGGCGGCCACTTCGGCGGCCCGACCGCCCCCTCAAACCGGTCGCCGCGCCTTGAACGCCGCCGTCAGGGTGCCGTCGTCGAGATAGTCGAGTTCCCCGCCGACGGGGACGCCGTGTGCCAGGCGGGTGACCGCGACACCGCTGTCCGACAGGCGTTCGGCGATGTAGTGGGCGGTGGTCTGGCCGTCGACGGTGGCGTTGGTGGCGAGCACCACCTCGGTCACCGCGCCGGAGGCGATGCGGCCGAGCAGGGCCGGGATGCGCAGGTCGTCCGGCCCGACGCCGTCGAGCGCCGAGAGCGTGCCGCCGAGGACGTGGTAGCGGCCGCGGAAGCCGCCCGCGCGCTCCAGCGCCCAGAGGTCGCCGACGCCCTCGACGACGCAGATGGCGGCATGGTCGCGCGCCGGGTCGCGGCAGATGGCGCAGGGGTCGGTGGCGTCCAGGTTGCCGCAGACCGAGCAGGTACGCACCGAGGCCGCCGCCTCGGTCATGGCGCGCGCCAGCGGCTCCAGCAGGGTCTCGCGCCGCTTCAGCAGGTGCAGCACGGCACGGCGCGCCGAGCGCGGCCCGAGGCCGGGCAGGCGCGCCAGCAGCTGGATCAGCCGGTCGACGTCGGAGAGGGCCACGCGGGGTCCGCCACCTCTACGGGAGCGCTCGGGACGGCCCGCCTCAGAAGGGCAGCTTGAAGCCGGGCGGCAGCGGCAGGCCGCCGGTGAGCTTGCCCATCTCCTCGGACATGCGCGCCTCGACCTTGACCCGGGCGTCGTTGAAGGCCGCGGTGATCAGGTCCTCCAGCACCTCGACCTCGTTCGGGTCGACGATCGCCGGATCGATCTTCAGCCGGCGCAACTCGCCCTTGCCGTTGAGCGTGACGCTGACCATGCCCGCCCCGGAGGAGCCGGAGACTTCGGCGGCGGCGAGCTGCTCCTGCATCTCGCCCATCTTCTGCTGCATCTCCTGCGCCTGGCGCATGAGATTTCCGAGATTCTTCATGTGTCTTCCTCGTCGAAGCCGTCACTGAAATCGAGATCGGCCATGTCCGCGTCGAAGGGGGCGGAGGGCCGGCCGTCGGGCATGGACTCGTCGGGCATCGCCTGTTCCGCGGCGGCCGCGGGCGGCTCGTCGGCGGGCGGGCCCGGCTCGCGCACGGTGGCGATCGCCGTGCCGGGGAACGCGGCCATCACGGCCCGGACCAGCGGGTGTTCGGCCGCCGTCTCTCGCAGGCGCTGGAGGCGGGCCTCCTCCTGCTGGGCGAGCGTCGGCTCGCCCGCGTCGCCGGAGACGCTGACCACCCAGCGGGTGCCGGTCCACTGCGTGAGCTTGGACGCCATCGTGCCGGAGAGGTTCTGCGGCGCCAGCGCCGTCGGGCGGATCTCGATGCGGCCGGGGCGGAAGGCGACCGGATGGACGTTCCGGCAGAGATTGGCGTGGAGCAGCATCTCGCCGTGGCTGGCGAACATCGCCACCGCCTCGGCGAAGGAGGCGGGGCCAGCGGGGGTTCCGGTGGGCGTTTCGGGGGCCTGGACGACGGGTTCGGGGGGTGGCTCGGCGCGCGGCGGCTCGGGCGGCGTGGTGCGCGCCGGCTCCGGGTCTTCGTGGCGCGGCGCCAGGGCGGCGCGGGCCTGGGCGGTATGCGTCGGTGCGGAAGCGCTCGGACGCGGCGGCTCGGGTTGCGCCGGGGTGACCAGGGGCGGCAGGGGGCGCGCCTCCCGGGCCGGGGCGGGCGGCGCGGAAGCCGTCGGGGCGGAAGCCGTCGGGGCTGTCGCTGCCGGCCGGTCGGCGGCGGACGCCGTCGCGCGGGCGGTGGGGTGTGCCGCCGTCTCGACCGCCGGGTGGGCCGCGGGCACGACGCCGCGGGTGCCGCCGCCGCCAGAACCGGAACCCCCGGCGGGGCCGGCTCCGCCCTCGCCGGCGAGCTGCGCCACGATCTCGGCCGGCGTCGGCAGGCTGGCGGCATAGGCGATGCGGACGAACAGCATCTCCACCGCGAGGCGCGGCGCCGGCGCGTGCTGGGTCTCCGACAGGCCCTTGAGCAGCAACTGCCAGAGGCGCGTCAGAACCGGCATGGAGAGCTGCGCGGCGAGGCCCTTGCCGCGCACCCGCTCGGCCTCGGCCACCGTCATGTCGTCGGCGTCGTCGGGCGCCACGCGCAGGCGGGTCAGCCAGTGCGTCAGCTCCAGCAGGTCCTGGATCAGCGCCACCGGGTCGGCGCCGGCGTCGTGCATGTCGGCGAACAGCACCAGCGCCGCACGCGCCTCGCCGCGCAGCAGCGCCTCGGCCAGGTCGAAGACGCGCGTCCGGTCGGCGAGGCCCAGCATCTCGCGCACCTGGCCGGCCGAGACGGGGGCCGGGCCGGCATGGGCGATCGCCTGGTCGAGGATCGACAGGCCGTCGCGCACCGACCCGTCGGCGGCGCGCGCGACCAGCGCCAGCGCCTCGGGCTCCAGGGTGACGCCCTCGGCGCGCGCGACGCGCTCGAAATGCGCCATCAGCACCTCGGAGGCGACGCGGCGCAGGTCGAAGCGCTGGCAGCGCGACAGGACGGTGACGGGGACCTTGCGGATCTCGGTGGTGGCGAAGATGAACTTCACATGCTCGGGCGGCTCCTCGAGCGTCTTCAGCAGGCCGTTGAAGGCCTGCGTCGAGAGCATGTGCACCTCGTCGATGATGTAGACCTTGTAGCGCGCCGAGACGGGGCGGTAGCGCACGCCCTCGATCAGCTCGCGCACGTCGCCGATGCCGGTGCGGCTGGCGGCGTCCATCTCCAGCACGTCGACATGCCGGTCCTGGGCGATGGCCACGCAGTTGTCGCACACGCCGCAGGGCTGGATGGTCGGGCCGCCTTTGCCGTCCGGCCCGGTGCAGTTCAGGGCGCGGGCGATGATGCGCGCCGTCGTCGTCTTGCCGACGCCGCGCACGCCGGTGAGGATGAAGGCGTGCGCCAGCCGGCCGGATTCGAGCGCGTTGGACAGGGTGCGGACCAGCGCTTCCTGGCCGATCAGCTCGGAGAAGGTCTTCGGCCGGTACTTGCGGGCGAGGACGCGATAGGGCTGCGCCGCCTCGCCGGAGGGAGGCGGAAGTCCGGGAAGGCCCGGTTCGGTGGGGATATCCGGGGCCGGCGACTGGCCCGGTGCCGACTGATCGTCCATCGTGGCCCGTGGCAACTCAAGAATGCGGCGGCGCGGAATGAGGTGGGAGACTGGACGGCGACCCGAGCCGAAACTCGTTACGGCTGCTTCCTTCCGGACCTGACCGGGTTGGCGAGGGACTCGTCCGCCGCCAGCCTCCCACGGCACTATATCAGGAGGCGGGGTACGGGTCGCAAGTCTCCCAAGCGCTGGACGGCGCGTTCAGCGATCGTCAATCTCATAGCGCCTAACCTGCGATCCGCGGCCGCCGTCCGGCAGCCGCCAATCGTCTCCGGAGAAAATTAGATGTTGCGTCGGTTCGTCACTGCCGGCCTGCTCGCGCTCGGCCTGTTCACCGCCGCGGGCGCCCACGCCCAGGGCAAGCAGGATTTCACGCTGATAAACAAGACCGGCTATACGATCGAAGAGGTCTATGTCGGGCCGACCAAGTCGGACGAGTGGGCCGACGACGTGCTCGGCAGCGACGTTCTCGAGACCGGGCAGCGGCTGAACGTGACGTTCCCGAAGCGGGCGGGCACCTGCAAATGGGACGTCAAGGTCGTCTACGACGATGCCGAGGAAGCCGAGTGGTACGGCTTCGACCTCTGCACGGTCTCCAAGATCACCCTGTTCTACAACCGCAACTCCGGCGAGACTTGGGCCGAGTACGAATAGGGCGCGGCAACGGCACCAGGGGCGCCGCTGCCGCCGCGGGAGCGGACGAGAGCGGGACATGCGCATAGGGGTGCCGCTCAACGCGCTGCGCGCCTTCGAGGCGGCGGCGCGGCACGGATCGGTCAAGGCGGCGGCCGAGGAACTGGGCGTCACGCCGTCGGCCGTCAGCCACCAGCTGCGCGTGCTGGAGGAGGTGCTGGGCGTCGACCTGCTGCGCCGCTCGGGCGCCGGGCTGGAGGCGACGGCGGCCGGCCGGGCGCTGGCGCCGGACCTGACCGCCGGCTTCGGGCGCATCGCGGCCGGCCTCGCCCGGCTGACCGAGGCGCGGACGGCGGGGCCGCTCCGGCTCAGCATGCTGCCGACCTTCGCGGTGCACTGGCTGTCGCCGCGGCTGGCGACGTACCCGTTCGAGACGGCGGGGAGCGCCCTGCTGATCTCGGCGACGCAGGAGGCGGTGGATCTCGCCGCCGGCGACGCGGACGTCGCCATCCGGCATGGCCGCGGAGAATGGCCGGGGCTGGAGGCGGAGCTGCTGTTCGCCGAGACGGTGACGCTGCTGGCGGCGCCCGGGTTCGGTGCCGGTGCAGACCCGCGCGCGGCGGTGAACGGCGCCAACCTGTTCCTGTCGCAGCACCGGCGCGCCGACTTCGAGGCCTGGAACGCGTCGCTGCCCGGCGGGCCGCTGCGGCCGGCGGCGGTGACCACGGTCGATTCCGCCGGCCTCGGCCTGTGCGCCGCCATCGACGGCGCCGGCGTCACCCTGGCGGGGATGGAGATCGCCGCCGCCGACATCCAGGCGGGGCGCCTCGCGGCGCCGTTCCCGCACCGGCTGGAGACCGGCGGCGCCTACTGGCTCGTCTACCCGCCCGGCCTGCGCCGCGACCGCCGGGTCAGGCGCCTGCGCGCGTGGCTGGCGGCACAGGTCGGGCCTCCCGGCCACCACCGCCGGCTCGACCCCTAGCCCGCCGCGCTCACGCGAACCCGAACCACCAGACCGCACCGGGAACGGCTGCCGACAGCAGGGTCGCGGCGAAGACCAGGGCGCCGTCCCGCATCAGCATCCCCGCCGCGAACAGCGCCACCACCGTCGCGGCGATCGAGCCCGACGTCGGGACCACCTCCATGAAGGGCATGAACAGGGCGATGCAGAGCATGAGCGACAGCGGCAGATAGAGCCACGGGCGCTTGATCAGGAACGTCATCCGCGGCCGGAGCACGCGCTCGACCGCATGTACCGGCCTGCGCAGCCAGCCGATCGCCTGGCACACGCGCTGCGACGGGATGCGCCGCCCGGCGAGGAAACCGGGCAGCCAGATGCAATCGCGCCCGGCGAGCATCTGGACGACCATCACGGCGACCGCGAGGCCGACCGTCGCCGTCAGCCCCGGAACGGCACTGGCCGGAGAAGCCGCGAGCAGCGCGAAGATCATGATCATCGCGGCGAAGGATTTCCTGCCGAGTGCGTCCATCATGTCCTGGACGGTGATGCTCCGGCCGTGCACCGACCGCTCCAGGTGTTCCAGGACCTCGCTGAGCGCGCGTGTGCGTTCTTCCGGCATGGGGGCTCCTCGGCGCCGACGGATCCGCCCCGTTTCCGGATCGGCGCTTGCGGCGGTCGGCGGAAAACGCCCGGCCGCCACGCGAGGTTCCGGCGGTTGCGGCGAGTCTCCGCAGGGAAAGCCGGCGTGGCTGATGGTGCTCGTCGCGGCAGGCGGACTGACGGATCGGGAGTCGGATGCCGCATTGCGGGGCTACCGAGCGCTCTTCTGGGCCGGCATCGCCGTCATGACGAGCCTCGTGATCTGGTACGACCGCGCGCTGTTCAGGACGGGATCGCCCGTCCTGAACCAAATGCCGCCAACGCCGGAGCGACGGATCTTCCGCCCGAGCGGGCTGGGCCTCGTCTCCTGCTTTATCGGCGTCATCGCCTATGCGACCGCGAGCGTTGCCGCAACGGCATGGCTCTGCCTGACCCACGGGATGGGCGGAGACGGCCGGCGCGCCTTCACGATGATCGCGGCGACCCTGTTGAGCGCGCTGCTCTCGGCGCTGGCCGTCGTCGTCCTTTGGCGGGTGGGAAGCGATCCGGACCGCGCCAGTCGCCAGGCCCTGATCCTCGACCGGAACGGCCTCACGATCGACGGTTGGAAGCCGCAGCGGTTCGACTGGTCGGACGTGACGGACATCCGGCATTTCACCCTGTCTCGGAAGGGCTTCAGACAGCACCAGCTCGAAGTGCGGCTGCGCGACGGCGCACCGGGGTTACGGCGCCGCTGGTGGAGACGGCAAAACATCGTCCGGCATCCACTGGCAAACCTGCCGGAGTACCCCGACCAAATCGTCGGCGAGGCGAGAGCCTTCCTCGACCGTGCCCGGCGGGAGCAGGCCGCCGCGCCGCCTCACCCCTCCCCCTCCCAATAGTCCACGCCGTCGCGCGTCCGGACGTTGAGTGCCACGCGGCGGGCGGCCTTGTCGCCGCCGGGGGCGGCGCCGGCGAAGACGGTGAGTTTGCCGGAATCCGGGTATTCCATGACGTCGGGCTCGTTCATCGTGCTGACGGCGAGGTAGCGCAGCGGCTCCGGCCCGAGGGCGGCGATTTGGTGGGCAGTCTCGGGGCCGCCCGAGGGACAGACGACGACGTCGCCGGCGGCGACGGCGTGGACCTGCCCGCCGAAGCGCAGTTCGCCGCGGCCCGACAGGATCACGAACATCTCGTCGTTGGCGTGGTGGCAGTGATACGGCCAGGCCTTCTTGCCGGGCGGCACCTCGACGAGGCGGGCGCCGAGGCGGCGGGCGCCGGCCGGTGCCGCCACGGGCGCCATGCGCGCCTCGAAACTGTCGCCGTGCGCCTGGGTCTGCAGGGGGAGGCCGGCGAGCGTGACGACGGGGGACGGCGGCATGGGAACCTCGCAGGGGCTTTTAGGTGGGGTGGCTGTGGGCACGGCGCCCATGGGAGCGCCAGCCGCCGAACACCGCAACTGAGAAAGGCTCAGCCGGACCGGCATTCTCCTCAACCCGTCCTGGTCAAGGTTCCCTGGCGCCCGGTCCTATCGGTCGTACAGGAGCTTGCGGCGATAGGCCTCCGCGGTGCCCATTCCCAGGTTGGCGATGTTGATGAGGCACGCGGTCAGGAACCGCTCGCGCGCCACCACGTCGCGATTGTCGGTCGCGGCGATGGCTTCCTGGTTCTTCAGGTTCGCACTGTTCCAGATATCGTTGCCGACATAGTCGGCGAGGCCGCGGAACGTGGCGTCCTGCACCTGGTCGAGGACCTGGATCCCCTTCGCCGTCCGGGCGAGCCGCGAGACGGCCTCGTAGTCCCGCTTCGACATCAGGCCGACCTGCTCCGACTTCAGCGCCTGCTGCGCGACGAGGTGGCAGTAGAGCATGTCGTCGGGACGCATCATGTGCATCTTCTCGGGTTCCTGCTTCTCCGCCTGTTGTTTCTCCGTCTGTTGCTTTTCCGGCGGCTGCTGAGCGGCCGCCGTCCCGGCCAGCGCGAGCAGCACCACGAGCCATCGGTACATCGTCCACCTTTCAGCGTCTCATTCCGGACCGGCGTTCGTCGCGAAGCCGTTCGGGACGAACCACAGGCACAACGCCGGAACGGCCGTCGCGTCACCAATTTCGTCCGCGCCCGTCATCGGCACGGCACGTGACGGCTTTTCTGGCCTGCGTCACGTCGTCTCGCTAATATCGCGTTTTTCCCGCCCCCGCGGAGACAGGCGCGATGCGCGATTTCCATATTCCCGGCCGCTCTGCGGCGCGTTCCACGAACGCCATGGTGGCGACGTCGCAGCCGGCGGCGAGCCTGGCGGCACTCGACGTGCTGCGCGCCGGCGGCAACGCCGTGGACGCCGCCGTCGCCGCCTGCGCCGTGCTCTGCGTGGTCGAGCCGGAATCGACCGGCATCGGCGGCGACTGCTTCTGCCTCTACGCGCCGGCCGGTTCGGGCAAGGTCATCGCGATGAACGGATCCGGCCATGCGCCGGCCGCCGCGACCGCCGACTGGTACCGCGAGCGCGGCATCACCGCGATCCCCGACATGACGCCGCACTGCGTGACGGTGCCGGGCGCCATCGACGCCTGGTCGCGGCTGGTCGCCGACCATGGCCGCAAGGGCCTGGACGAGCTGCTGCAGCCGGCGATCCGCTATGCCGAGCAGGGCTTCGTCGTGCACGGCCGCGTGGCGCTCGACTGGGCCGGCGAGGCGGCGAAGATGCGGAAGGACGAGTCCGCCGCGCGCCTGTTCGGCACGCCGCTGGCCGAGGGCGAGCGCTTCGTCCAGAAGGAACTGGGCCGGACGCTGCGCATGGTGGCCGAGGGCGGCCGCGACGCCTTCTATACCGGCGAGATCGCCGAAGACATCGTGGGCTACCTGCGGTCCAAGGGCGGGCTGCATACGCTGGACGATTTCGCCGCGCAGCAGGCCGAATATGTCGAGCCGATCACGACCGACTATCGCGGCTATACCGTGCACGAGTGCCCGCCGAACGGGGTGGGCATCATCGCGCTGCTGATGCTGAACATCCTGGAGGGCTACGAGCCGGCGCCCGGCGGGCCGCTGTCGGTGACGCGCCTGCACCGCCTGATCGAGGCGACGCGCCTCGCCTTCCGCGACCGCAACGCCTTCGTCGCCGACCCGCGCATGGCCGACGTGCCGATGGCGCGCCTGCTCGACAAGGCCTATGCGGCCGACCTGCGCGGCTTCATGAGCGACGAGCGCTCGATGGCCGACCTGCCGCCGGCCGGGCTGCCGCCGCACGAGGACACGGTCTATCTCTGCGTGGTCGACGAGGACGGCAACGCCTGCTCGTTCATCAACTCGCTGTTCAAGGCGTTCGGCAGCGGCATCATGGCGCCCAAGTCCGGCGTGATGCTGCAGAACCGCGGCCTGGGCTTCGTGATCGACCCCGACCATCCGAACTGCATCGCGCCGCGCAAGCGCCCGATGCACACCATCATCCCCGGCATGCTGACCAAGGGCGGCGAGGCGGTCATGCCGTTCGGCGTGATGGGCGGCCACTACCAGCCGGTCGGCCACGCCTGGGTGCTGACCAGCATCCTGGACTACGGCATGGATCCGCAGGCGGCCATCGACCTCGCGCGGCTCTTCGCCTTCGAGGGCCAGGTCGAGGTCGAGCGCGGCA
Organism: Constrictibacter sp. MBR-5; assembly: GCF_040549485.1. Taxonomy (NCBI): domain Bacteria; kingdom Pseudomonadati; phylum Pseudomonadota; class Alphaproteobacteria; order Rhodospirillales; family Allostellaceae; genus Constrictibacter; species Constrictibacter sp. MBR-5. Next base: position 435,579 of record NZ_JBEPTK010000003.1, on the reverse strand, counting down.
TCGGCTTCGAGGCGTGCGAGGCGCTGAGCCGCCTGGGCCACAAGCTGAAGCCGATCGACAAGCCGCACGGCGGCGGACAGGCGATCTGGATCGACCGCGAGCGCGGCACCCTCACCGGCGGGTCGGACCCGCGCAAGGACGGGCTGGCCCTGGGCTACTGACCCGCCGATGACGACCGCAGCAGCGCCGGCCGCCGGCCGCGAGGTCCGGGCGATCGGCCTCGTCACCAGCGCCCATTTCCTGAGCCATTTCTATCAGCTGGCGCTGCCGCCGCTGTTCCCGCTGATGGCGCAGGCATACGGGCTGAGCTTCCTGCAGCTGGGCGTCATCATGACGGTCGCCGGCGTGTCGACCGGCCTGACCCAGACGCCCGTGGGGTTCCTGGTCGACCGGATCGGCGCGCGCAACCTGCTGATCGGCGGCCTGTCGCTCTATGCGGTCGCCATCGCGGGGTTCGGCCTGACCGACAGCTACTGGATGATGATCCTGCTGGCGGCGATCGGCGGGATCGGCAATTCGGTCTTCCACCCGGCCGACTTCTCGATCCTGTCGGCCTCGGTCGACAAGGGGCGGCTGGGCCGCGCCTTCAGCTATCACGCCGTCAGCGGCAACCTGGGCTGGGCGGCGGCGCCGATCGTGATGATCGCCCTGGCGCAGCTGTTCGGGCTGCACGTCGCGTTCCTGGCGGCGGGGGCGGCCGGCCTGATCGTGGCGGCACTGCTCGCCAGCCAGTTCAGCCGGCTGGCCGAGGAGAGCGGGCGCAAACCAAAGGGTGGCGCGTCGGCGGGTGGCTCCGCGGCGGGTGGCGAGGTCAGATCCGGCGTGGCGCTGCTGCTGTCGCGGCCGGTGATGATGTGCTTCCTGTTCCAGTGCGTCTTCGCCATGGCCTTCGGCGGCATCCGCAATTTCAGCGTGGCGGCCCTCGACGTGCTCTACGGCGTGCCGCTCGCCGTCGTGACCACGGCGCTCAGCGCCTACCTCGTCGGCAGTTCGTTCGGCAACCTCGTCGGCGGCTGGCTCGCCGACAAGACGCACCGGCCGCTGCTGCTGTTCGTCGCCATCGTGCTCGCCGTCTCCGCGCTGACCGGGATCGTGGGCGCGATCGCCATGCCGTTCGCCGTGCTGACGGCGGTGTTCGGCCTCGCCGGGACCCTGCAGGGCAGCCTGCTGCCGTCGCGCGACCTGCTGGTCCGCTCGGTGGCGCCGCCCGGCCAGATCGGCAAGGTGTTCGGCTTCGTCTCCAGCGGCCTCGGCCTGGGCGGCGCCGTGACGCCGGTGCTGTATGGCTGGATCATGGACAATGGCGACCCGCGCTGGGTGTTCTACGGCAGCGCGCTGTTCATGCTCCTGGCGCTCGCGACCTATGTCGAGACGAACCGGCAGGTGGTGTCCGGGCGGGAAACGAACCCGGGGTGACGCGGCCGCCCCGCCTACCCTAAGCTTCCCCCTTCCGATCCGCGCAAGACGGATCGCGACGGGAGGAGACAGACCATGACCGCCATACCCCGCCCCTGGCTGCTGGCCGGGGCGATCGCCCTGGCCGCCGCGGGCGCCACCTGCAGCGTGCAGGCGGCCGAGAAGATCACCTGGAACCTGTCGACCTGGGGCCCGCAGCGCGCCTACACCGCCGGCATCGAAGCGATGGCCGAGCAGGTGGAGAAGGCCAGCGGCGGCAACTTCACGATCCGGATCCACTACAGCGAGGCGATCTCGCCGGCGAAGGAGAACCTGGACGGGCTGAAGATCGGCGCCTTCGAGATGGCGACGATCTGCACCGCCTATCATCCCGGCAAGAACCCGGCGATGACGACGCTGGACCTGCCGTTCCTGCCGCTGCCGACCCTGAAGATCCAGCAGGACGTGTCGGAGGAGCTCTACAAGGAAGAGGCGATCAAGAAGGAGATGGCGCGCTGGAACGCCGCCGTCACCTTCCGCTCGCTGCTGCCGCAGTCCGAGTTCATGGGCAACGGGCCGGCGCCGCTGAAGCTGGAGGACTGGAAGGGCATGCGCGTGCGCGCCCTGGGCGGTACCGGCCAGGCGATGACCAAGCTGGGCGCGGTGCCGACCACCGTCCCGGCGCCGGAGGTCTATACCGGCATCGAGCGCGGCATGTTCCAGGCGGCGGCCTTCCCGTTCAGCTACTCGCACGGCGCCTATAAGATCCACGAGGTGTCGAAGTGGTACACCTTCAACATGGCGCCGGGGTCGAACCACTGCCCGACACTGCACAGCATCACCGCCTTCGAGGCGCTCCCGGCCGAGTACAAGGAGATGCTGATGGCGACGAAGGAGCCGGCCTACGAGGCGCTGATCGCCGGATACAAGGCGGCCGACGACAAGTGGATCCCGATCTTCGACAAGGCCGGCCTGACGCGCATCACCTATGACGACGCGCAGCTGGCCGAGCTGCAGGAGAAGGGCGCAAAGCCGGTCTGGCAGGACTGGGCGAAGGAGATGGACGGCAAGGGGGTCCCCGGCCAGCACCTGCTGGACGTCGTGCTGAAGGCGGCGAAGCAGGCCTCGGGCTCCTGACCCGGCCGCCGCCCACGTTTACTTCGGCAGGGGCGATGCATAGGTAGCTCGGACCGATCCGAGGAGCCACGCCATCGCCCCCGCCGCCCGCACAACCGTCCGCACGTCCCGCCGATGCATCCGCGCGCTGGCCGCCTTGGCGATGGTGGCGGTCTCGGCCGCGAATCCGGCCGGTGCCGCGGAAACGATCGAGGTCGCGGACGGCCGGCCGGTGGCCGTGCACCGGCCGGCGGAGGCCCCCGACACCCCGATGCCGCTCGTCCTGGTGCTGGCGGGCGGCGGCGATACGGCCGAGGACGTGCTGAAGCGCCAGGGCTGGACCGGCACGGCCGACGCCTCCGGTTTCGTCGCGGCCGGCCTGGAGGCCATGCCCGCCGACCCCGGTGCCCCGGCACAGCCGCTCCGCAACCCGCGCGTCTGGACCGACGGCTCGGCGCCGCCCGCCGCAAAGCCGCGGCCGGACGACGTGGCCTATGTGCGCGCCGCCATCGAAGCGGTGTCGCGGCGCCACCCGATCGATCCCGGCCGCATCTATGCCGTGGGCTTCGCCGACGGCGGCGGGATGGTCCAGCGGCTGGCGGTCGAGATGCCGGGCCGCCTCGCGGCGGCGGCGTCGGTCGCCGGCCATCTGCACGTTCCCGGCAACGGCGAGCGGCCGCCGCCGCTTCTCCTGATCTTCGGCGGCAGCGACCCGCTGGTGCCGCTGAACGGCGGTCAGGTCTCGGCGCCCGGCATCTCCGACCACCGTCCGCCCGCGGTGCTCGCCACCGTCGGCCGCTGGGTCGCCGCACTCGGCTGCCCGGACGCGCCGGCCGCGGCGGTCGACGGGCCGCGCGTCGAGCGCCGGCTGTGGGCGCCCTGCGCCGGCGGCGGCGAGCTGGCTGTCGTGCTGGTGCGCGACCTCGGCCATCACTGGCCGGGCAGCGGCGGCGGCGGCCCCCTGCCGGCGCGCCTCGCCGGGCCGACCAGCGACGCCGTCGACGGCACCGCCGAGATCTGGGCGTTCCTGCGCCGGCACGCGCGAACCAGGGGCGCGGCCGCGCGCTGAAAATGCGCCGGCGCGTAGATTCGAATCAGTCGCTGGCGCCAGACCCGTAGGCTATAACCGCCGCCATGCGCACCGAGACACGCACTCGCGCCGAGGAGATCCGCCTGCGGCTGGCCGACGATATCGTCTGCGGCCGGCTCGCCCCGGGCATCGCGCTCGAGGAGGAGGAACTGGCGCGCCAGTTCGGCGTGTCGCGCACGCCGGTGCGCGAGGCGATCCGCCAGCTGGAGGCGATCGGCCTGGCCGTGGCGCGGCCGCATCGCGGCGCCGTCGTGGCGCCGATCACCGGGGAGCGCCTGGACGAGATGTTCGCGGTGCTCGGCGAGCTGGAGGCGGTGTGCGCGCGGGAGTGCGCGACGCGCATGACGGGCGGCGAGCGCAGCGCGCTGTCGGCGCTGCACGAACGCATGCGCCGGGCCGTGCGCGACGGCGAGCTGGAGGCCTATGCCGGCCTGAACGACTCCTTCCACGACGCGATCGGCAACGGCAGCGCCAACGGCTTCCTGACCGACCTGACGCTCTCGGTCCGCGCGCGCCTGCAGCCCTTCCGCAAGGCGCAGTTCTATGCGTCGCTGGAGCGGCTGAGCCAGTCCTGGGCGGAGCACGACCGGGTGGTCACGGCCATCCTGCAGGGGTCCGGCCCGGCGGCCGAGAACGCCATGCGCGACCATATCCGCACGTCGCGCCGCAACTACGACGTGATCGCGCCGCGCGCGGTGAGCCGCATCTGAGAAGTGTGGGCCGGCTTGCCATCGAACGGCGGGGTGCGCTATGGCAGCAGGCGTCGATGCGGACGTGGCGAAATCGGTAGACGCAGCAGACTTCAATTGGAGTGCCCGCGGGGAAATCCGCGGCGTAGAACCGCTCAAAGTCGGGGAAAGCTGAGGGGCCGCGGCCCGATGCCGATCCCGAGCCAAGCCCCGGCCGCGCCGCCGGGGAAGGTGTAGAGACTGGACGGGCGGCGCCTAACGCCGGTGCGACGCGCACCGGCCAGGGCGAAGGGACAGTCCAGACCACGAACGCCGGCCGCACGCGCCGGCGGCGGCGAAAGCCGAAGTGGTACGAAAATCTGCCTCTCTCAGAGAGTACGGGTTCGAGTCCCGTCGTCCGCACCACGTTTCCGCCGCACCTACGCGAAGTAGTGCGGCACGAAGCGGCTGGTGTTCTTGGTGACGGCGTCGTCGTCCTCGCGGATGCCGATGCCGGCGGGCTGCGAGGCGATGACCCAGGAGCCGATGACGGCGCGGTTGCCGCCGAAGTCGGCGAGCGGCGCGAAGCCCTGGTAGACCTCGCCGGGGCGGGCGTCGGTCAGGCCGCCCGGGTGGACGACGACGCCCTGGCCTTCCCGGCCGAGGGCGGGCTTGGCGACCACGGGTCCCGCTATGTCGCGCGGGTCGAGCGAGGCGGGCAGCAGGTTCGGGTGGCCCTCGAACATCTCCCACAGGATCGGCAGGATCGCCTTGTTGGAGAGGACCATCTTCCACGGCGGCTCGATCACCTGGAGCCGCGACGGGCCGATATAGGCACCGAAATTCTCCTCGATCAGCCACTCCCAGGGATAGAGCTTGAAGAGGCTGCGGATGTGGCGGTCGTCGGCGTCGACGAAGCCGAGCCCGTCCCAGCCGATCTCGTCGATGAAGAGGAAACGCGTGTCGAGCCCGGCCTGCAGGGCGGTGTCGCGCAGATATTCGGTCGTGCCGAAATCCTCGTCGTGGTCGCGCACGCAGGTGAAGTACAGCGTCTCGGCGATGCCGTACTTGCCCCAGGCCTCGACCAGCTTCTCGTGGATCGAGTTGAACTGGTCGTCGTCGGGGCGCAGGGTCTGCAGCCACTCCCACTGCACGACGCTCGCCTCGAACAGGGCGGTCGGCGTGTCGGCATTGTATTCGAGCAGCTTCGGCGGGCCGCTGCCGTCGAAGCTGAGGTCGAAGCGACCGATCATGTTGCGGTCGAAACGGCGCCAGCTCTCGTCGATCAGGCCGTGCGCCGCCTCGGGAATGGCGAGCCGGGTGTAGAGGCCCTCCTGGACGACGCGGTCGACCGCCAGCAGGCAGATGCGCTCCAGTTCCGCCGTGGCGTCCTCGATCGCGTCGATCTCGGCCGCGGAGAAGCGGTAGCAGGCGTCCTCGGTCCAGTAGCGCTGGCCGTCGATGGTGTGGAAGCGGAAGCCCATCGCCTCCGCGCGCTCGCGCCAATCGGCGCGCGGTTCGATCGCGATCCGCTCCATGCCGTCCCGCTCCCTGGCTTATCCGCTCTCGGTCGTTCCGCCCCCGCCGGTCAGCTCGACGAGCTGTAGCCGGACCGGCCGAAGCCGCCGCGCGCCACGTTCTGCTGGCGCGCCATCTCGAACTTCGGCACGCCGACGCTGCCCGCGGCGCGCGCCGGCGGCGGCATGCGCGCGCTGTCGAGACGGCCGACGGTGCGGTCGCGGCCGGTATAGGCGTTGTTCTGGGTGTCGCGGTAGATCGGCGCCGCGGCATAGCCGCCGCCCATCATCCGGCCCATCATGAAGCCCATCATCGCCGGCATGAACCAGCTGCCGCCGCCGGCGTTCGCCTGGGCGGGGTCGCCCTCGGCCGCGGTCTGGCGCGGCGCGGGGGTGCAGTTCTCGACCCCGAACTCCGCCTCGCACTCCTCGCGGTTCGCGAACTTCGGCGCCGTCTCCACATGGGCCGTCTCGGCGCGCTTGTAGGCTTCGAGACACTCCTTCTGGTCGTAGGAGGATTCGCAGGCCTGCGCGTCGGTGAAGAGCTGGCCTTTCGTGGCCACGTCGACCGGATCGTCGCAGCCGGAAAGCATGAAGGCGCCAGCACTGCCCAGCAGCACGAGACGGATGGAGCGGGAGCGTTTCATGCGGTTTTCCTGCCTTCTGTCGAGCCTGACGGAATGTGGTGCGGCAACACGCGAGATTGAAGGTTCGCCGATACCTACCATGTCTCTGCCCAGGGCGATGCTCCGACCATGTGCGTCGGCGGACATTTCGTGCCGGGTGGCGTGATCGCTTCACCGCACGCGCTCACCGGCACAGGAGTCTGGCACTCGGGATGCGAGAGTGCTAAAAGCTGCGCCAGCGATTTCAGATCGTGAGAAGGAGACACCACATGCCGGCATTCAAGCCGTTGCACGACCGCGTACTCGTGAAGCGCATCGAGCAGGAAAAGAAGACCTCCGGCGGGATCATCATCCCGGAGACCGCCCAGGAGAAGCCGCAGGAAGGCGAGATCGTCGCCGTCGGCCCGGGCGCCCGCGACGAGAGCGGCCGTCTGCAGCCGCTCGACGTCAAGGTCGGCGACCGCATCCTGTTCGGCAAATGGTCGGGCACCGAGGTGAAGATGGATGGTCAGGAATTCCTGATCATGAAGGAGTCGGACATCATGGGCGTCGTCGCCTGACCGGCTGACCGACCTCCCGTTCCGGCCCTCTACTCTACAATCCAAGGACAGAAACACATGGCAGCCAAAGACGTGAAGTTCGGCGGCGACGCGCGCGACCGTATGGTGCGCGGCGTCAACATCCTCGCCGACGCCGTCAAGGTGACGCTCGGCCCGAAGGGCCGCAACGTGATCATCGACAAGGCGTTCGGCGCGCCGCGGATCACCAAGGACGGCGTCAGCGTCGCCAAGGAAATCGAGCTTTCCGACAAGTTCGAGAACATGGGCGCGCAGCTCGTCAAGGAAGTCGCGACCAAGACCAGCACCGAGGCCGGCGACGGCACGACGACCGCCACGGTCCTGGCCCAGGCGATCGTCCGCGAGGGCGTGAAGGCGGTTGCCGCCGGCATGAACCCGATGGACCTGAAGCGCGGCATCGACATGGCCGTCGAAGCCGTCGTGAAGGACCTGCAGTCGCGTTCGCGCAAGGTCTCGACCAACGACGAGATCGCCCAGGTCGGCACGATCTCCGCCAACGGCGACCGTGAGGTCGGCCGCATGCTCGCCGAGGCGATGCAGAAGGTCGGCAACGAGGGCGTGATCACGGTCGAGGAGGCCAAGAGCCTCGAGACCGAGCTCGACGTCGTCGAGGGCATGCAGTTCGACCGCGGCTACCTGTCGCCGTACTTCATCACCAACGCCGAGAAGATGATCGTGGAAATGGAGGACTGCTACATCCTCCTGCACGAGAAGAAGCTCTCCGGCCTGCAGCAGATGCTGCCGGTGCTCGAGGCCGTGGCGCAGAGCGGCAAGCCGCTGCTGATCATCGCCGAGGACATCGAGGGCGAGGCGCTGGCGACCCTGGTCGTCAACAAGCTGCGCGGCGGCCTGAAGGTCGCGGCGGTGAAGGCCCCGGGCTTCGGCGACCGCCGCAAGGCGATGCTGGAAGACATCGGCGTCGTCACCGGCGGCGAGGTCATCTCCGAAGACCTCGGCATCAAGCTGGAGAACGTGACCCTCGACATGCTCGGCCGCGCGAAGCGGGTGCGCATCGACAAGGACAACACGACGATCGTCGACGGCAACGGCGGCACGGACGATATCCAGGCACGCTGCACGCAGATCAAGGCGCAGATCGAGGAGACCTCCTCGGACTACGACCGCGAGAAGCTGCAGGAGCGTCTGGCGAAGCTCGCGGGCGGCGTCGCGGTCATCCGCGTCGGCGGTTCCACCGAGATCGAGGTGAAGGAGCGCAAGGATCGCGTCGACGACGCGATGCACGCAACCAAGGCGGCGGTCGAGGAAGGCGTCCTGCCCGGCGGTGGCACCGCGCTGCTGTACGGCACCAAGGCGCTGGACGGCCTGAACCCGGTGAACAACGACCAGAAGGTCGGCGTCGACATCATCCGCAAGGCCCTGCAGGCTCCGGCGCGCCAGATCGCCGAGAACGCGGGCGCCGACGGCGCGGTCGTCGCGGGCAAGCTGCTCGAGCAGAACGACACGAACTTCGGCTACGACGCCCAGACCGGAACCTATGGCGACCTGGTGAAGGCCGGCATCATCGACCCGACCAAGGTCGTGCGCCTCGCCCTCCAGGACGCCGCGTCGGTGGCGGCCCTGCTGGTCACCACCGAGGCGATGGTCACCGACCGTCCCGAGAAGAACGGCGGCGGCGCTGGCGGCGGCATGCCCGGCGGCATGGGCGGCATGGGTGGAATGGGCGACATGGGCGGCATGGGCTTCTAAGCCCGGCGCTCAGGTAAGCCGGCCACCCGGCCCGAGCTCACGCTCGACGCCGGACCACGACGAGGAACCCCGCCGCCGTACCCACGGCGGCGGGGTTTCTTTTTGCGTGGCGGCGCGGCCGCGGTACCGTCCGCGACTGCGGCCCGGGCCTTCCATCCCACCCGATCGGTCCCTTCCGATCGATTGGAGGGGCGACCCTTCCGCCAGCCGAGGCGTTCGCCCGAGATGCTGTCCGTCTTCGACCTGATCGCGATCCTGCTGGTGCTGACCGCCCTGTTCGGCTGGGTCAACCATCGGCTCATCCGCCTGCCGCACACCATCGGCCTGTTGATGATGGGACTGGTGGCCTCGCTGGTGCTGGTCGGCGTGGAACTGCTGTTTCCCGACGAGACGGTCTACGAGCAGCTGATCGACCTCCTCCGGCGGATCGACTTCCAGAGCACCGTGCTCGAAGGCATGCTCGGTTTCCTGCTGTTCGCCGGGGCGCTTCACGTCGACCTGGCCGTGCTGCGCAGCCGTGCCTGGGCCGTCGGATCGATGGCGACGCTCGGCGTGCTGATCTCCACGGCAATCGTCGGCGTCGGCTTCTGGCTGGCGGCCGGGGCGCTGGGCGTGGCGCTGCCGTTCACCTGGGCGCTGGTCTTCGGCGCGCTGATCAGCCCGACCGATCCGGTCGCGGTGCTGTCGACCCTGAAGGCGGTCCGCGTCCCCGAAACTCTCGAGACCGACATGATCGGGGAATCGCTGTTCAACGACGGCGTCGGCGTCGTGATCTTCACGGTGGTCCTGGCGGTGGCCGCCGGCGCCGCCGGCGAGGGCATCGATCCCCTGCATGTCGCCGAACTGTTCTTCGTCGAGGCGCTGGGCGGTGCGCTGCTGGGTCTCGCCGCGGGCTACGTCGCGTACAAGGGGATGGAGGCGATCGACGACTATCCGATCGAGGTCCTGCTGTCGCTCGCCCTGGTGACCGGCACCTACGCGCTGGCGACGCACCTGCATCTCAGCGGGCCGATCGCCATGGTGGTCGCCGGCCTGCTGATCGGCAACCACGGCCAGCGCCACGCCATGAGCGACCGCACCCAGCGCTACCTCTTCGGCTTCTGGACGCTGATCGACGAGATCCTGAACTCCGTGCTGTTCCTGCTGATCGGCCTGGAGGTGCTGGTGCTGCGGTTCGACCTGTCGTTCCTGTGGCTCGCGGCGGCCGCCGTGCCGCTCGTCCTGTGCGCGCGCCTCGCCGCCGTCGCGGTGCCCGTCGGGCTGCTGTCGCGGACCCAGCGGTTCATCCCGGGGACGATCCCCTGCCTGACCTGGGGCGGGCTGCGCGGCGGCATCTCGGTCGCCCTGGCGCTCTCCATCCCGGAGGTCGCCGAGAAGTCGACGATCCTGGCGGCGACCTACACGGTGGTGATCTTCACCATCGTCGTGCAGGGCCTCAGCCTGCGCGCCCTCGTGGCCCGCGTCGTCAGGTCCGACGGATGACCCGCGGCCGGCTGGTACGCTTCGCGCGGGAACTCTACGAGGGCGGCACGCCGCGCGCGCACGCCTTCCGCTACGGGCTGCTCGTCTTCGACATCGTCACGATCCTGTTCGTCATCGCGACGTCGTTCCTGCCGCACACCGCGACGACCGAGGCGCTCGACGCCGTCTTCGGCCTGCTGATCCTCGCCGACTTCACGGCGAGAATAGCCATCGCCCGGCGCAGGACGGCGACGCTGCTCCACCCGATCAGCGTCGCCGACATGGCAGCGATCGTGTCGTTCCTGATACCCTTCACCGGTGCCGGCCTCGGCTTCCTGCGCGTCCTGCGCACCCTGCGCCTGCTGCACACCTACCAGATGCTGGGCCGTCTGCGCGGCGACTTCCGCTTCTTCCGCCGCAACGAGGAGATCCTGGTCGCCGTCGTCAACCTGCTCGTCTTCATCTTCGTCATGACGGGGCTGGTCTACGAGACCCAGCACTGGAGCAATCCCGACATCGCCAACTATGCCGACGCCCTGTATTTCACCGTCACGGCGCTGACGACGACGGGCTTCGGCGACATCACCCTGCCCGGCACGGGCGGACGGCTGATATCGGTCGCGATCATGATCGTCGGGGTGACGCTGTTCCTGCGCCTCGCCCAGGTGCTGTTCCGGCCGACCAAGGTGCGGCACGAGTGCCCGACCTGCGGCCTGACCCGCCACGACCCCGACGCGGTCCATTGCAAGCATTGCGGCGAAACCCTGCACATCGAGACCGAGGGTGCGCTCTGAGAATCGGGCGGTAGCCGGCCTGCGCGTCTCGCGACACCGGGGTGCCGATTGACACCGCGCTCGATTGGCCGACACGATGTCCGGACAAGCAAGATGTCCGCACGGTTCACGCGCGGACGACAAAACATCAGGAGGAGACGCGGATATGCTGCATGGACTCATGCGAGTGGCCGCGCGGGCGGTGCTTCCGGCGGTCGCCCTGGGCATGCTGTCGACCGCCCAGGTCTCGGCGCAGACGCCGGCCGTGCCGGATTATTATCCCGCCGACTACGCGAAGATGATCGAGGCGTCGAAGAGCGAGGGCGATCTCCTCGTCTACTCGATCATGGCCCAGTACAACTGGGCGCCGGTCCTGGAAGACTTCAAGAAGCTCTATCCCTGGATCAACGTCAGCACGCTCGACCTCAACAGCAACGAAGTCTTCACGCGCTACTATGCCGAGCGCAGTTCCGGGGCGAAGACGACGGACCTGATCGTCAGCGCCAACGTGGACGGCTGGCTGGAGTTCTTCGACAAGGGCGCGGTCGAACCCTACGCCTCGCCCGAGGAGAGCAAGCTGCCGAAATGGGCGAAGCCGCACGACGGCGCCTATGCGGTCTCCACGACCCCTTTCACGATCGTCTACAACAAGCTGGTCCTGCCCGAGGACAAGCGGCCGCGCGGCATCCAGCACCTCGCCAAGCTGATCGAGGAGAACCCGGCGCTCTTCAAGAACGCCATCGGCGGCTACAACGTCGAACTGTCGCCCTTCGCCCAGGCCGTCAGCCTGGCCTATCTCGCCAAGACCGGCGAGGCCGGGCAGAAGGCGCTGGAGACCGTCTGGAAGCAGACGCGGCCGGAGATGTCGACCGGGCCGATGATGGCGAAGCTCGCCAGCGGCGAATACAAGGTCCTGTACTTCGGCTCGGGCGTCGTCGTCTTCCCCAAGATCAACGACGCGGTCAACAAGAAGGTGATGGGCTGGAACTTCATCGAGGACGGCACACCGTTCTTCCTGCGCCTGATGGCGATCCCGAAGGGCGCGCCGAATCCGAACAGCGCCAGGCTGCTGCTCGACTTCATCCTGTCGCACACCGGACAGGCGGCATTCGGACGCGGCGGCCTGACACCCTACCGGCCCGGCGTAAAGAAGGAGGAGGTCGCCTTCTACACCTACGAGTCGATCCGCGAGGAACTGGGCGAGGAGAACCTGTCCTTCATCGACTACGACCCGGCGATGGTGAAGAAGATCCCTGGCCTGGTCGAGCGCTGGAAGCAGGTCACGCAGTCCAAGTGAGACCGGCCCGGTCCGGGGGCTGAGCCGCCGGACCGGGCATCGACCTGGCCCGACCGACAACGGGAACGCAGATGGCCACCATCGCCGAAGCACCGGCGGCGAACACGCCGGTGCCGATGTTCGACCGCAACGTCGCGATCCAGTGGGGCATTGCCGGCATCACGCTGCTGCTCGTCGTGCTGCCGCTGCTGCCCGTGCTGTACCAGGCGTTTCTCGACAAGCCGCTCTACGACGAGACCGCGACCCTCTCCCTGAGCAGCTTCTCGCGGCTCGTCTCGGCGCCCGACTTCGCCGAGATCGTGACCAATACCGCCTGGTTCGCGGTCGGCACGACGATCATCGCCCAGGGGCTCGGCGTCCTGGGCGCCATCCTGATCGGCCGCACCGACGTCCCCGGCCGCGCCTTCTTCGGCGACCTGCTGCTGTGGCCGGTCTTCCTGTCGCACCTGGTCATGGCCTTCGGCTTCTTCAGCATGTACGGCCCGTCCGGCTACGTGACGCTGTTTGTGCAGAACCTGATCGGCTTCGAGCCGTGGAACCTCTACACGATCGGCGGCATGGCGGTGGTGGCCGGCATCGCCCAGGCGCCGCTCGCCTATCTCTACTGCATCGCGGCGGCGAGTTCGGCCGATCCCAACCTGGAGGACGCCGCGCGTTCGGTCGGTGCGGGCACCTGGACCGTGCTGCGCAGCATCACCCTGCCGCTGATGCGGCCGGCGATCATCTACGGCACGGTGATGAACTTCGTCATCGCCATCGAGATGCTGTCGATCCCGCTGGTGTTCGGCGGGCCGGTGCAGATCGAGACCTTCACGACCTGGCTCTATCACAAGGTCTTCATGGCGGCGACGCCGGACTATGCGCTGATCGCGGCGGCGGCGTTCCTGCTGCTCGGCGTGGTGGTGCTGCTCCTGCTGCTGCAGGGCCGCCTGATGCGCCATGCCGGCCGGTTCGTCACCGTCGGCGGCAAGGCGACACGGCCGCGGCGCTTCCCGCTCGGCAAGTGGCGCTGGGTCGCCTTCGGCGGCCTCGTCTTCTACGCCGTCTTCGGCATCGTCGTCGTCCTGGGCGGGCTGGCCCTGCGCTCCGTCACGGTGCTGCTGACGCCGCTGCTGCCGATCTGGGACATGTTCACCTGGCAGCATTACGAGGTGATCTTCACCTACCCCGTCTATATCCGCTCCATCTACAACACGATCATCATCGCGCTCGCGGTCGGCCTGATCGGCACCTTCCTGATCGCCCTGATCGCGCTGGTCGCCAACCGGTCGCAGTTCCGCTTCGGCCGGCTGCTGGAATATGTCGCGATCACGCCGCGCGCCGTGCCGGGCATCATCGCCGGCATCGGCATCTTCTATGCGATGGGCCTGTTCCCGCCGCTGGGCTGGCTGCGCAACACGGTGGCGCTGCTGGTGATCGCCTACCTGATGCGCTACCTGCCGACCGGCTTCGGCGCCATCGCGCCGGCCCTCACCCAGATCAGCGCCGACCTCGACAACAGCGCCCGCACGATGGGTGCCGACTGGTGGCGCGTCTGCCGTTCCATCCTGTTCAAGCTGCTGAAGCCGGCGATGTTCTCCTGTTTCGCCCTGCTCTTCATCATGAGCCTGAAGGAGTATGTGACGGCGGTCTTCCTGTTCGCGCCGGGGAGCGAGGTCATCGGCACGACCATGCTGCAGTTCTGGGTGAACGGCGACAACGGGCCGGTCTCGGCGCTCGCCACGATCCAGATCCTGATCACCGTCCTCTTCGTCTACGGCGCCCGCAAGCTGATGGGAGTGCGCATCTATGGCTGAACTGCGGGTCGAGGGTCTGGTCAAGACCTTCGGCGAGGTGCGGGCCGTCGACGACGTGTCCTTCACCGTCGCCGACGGCGAGTTCCTGACGCTGCTGGGGCCGAGCGGCTGCGGCAAGTCGACGACGCTGGCCGCCGTCGCCGGCCTGGACCGGCCGGACGAGGGGCGGATATCGCTGGGCGGCAACGTCTTCTTCGACGGCGCCACCGGCCGCTTCGTCCCGCCCGAGGGGCGCGAGATCGGCCTGGTGTTCCAGTCCTACGCGCTGTGGCCGCACATGACGGTGCGCGAGAACCTGGAGTTTCCGCTGAAGCTGCGGAAGGTCTCCAAGGCCGAGCGCGACCGGCGCATCGACGAGGTGCTGGCACTGGTCGAGATGCAACCCTATGCCGCGCGCTATCCGCACGCCCTGTCGGGCGGCCAGCAGCAGCGCGTGGCACTGGCGCGGACGCTGGTCTACCGGCCGAGCCTGCTGCTGCTCGACGAGCCGCTGTCGAACCTGGACGCCAAGCTGCGCGAGCGGGCACGGACCTGGCTGCGCCACCTGCAGAACCAGGTCGGGGTCACCACCGTCTACGTCACCCACGACCAGAGCGAGGCGCTGGCGCTGAGCGACCGGATCGCGGTGATGAACGCCGGCAAGATCGTGCAGCTGGCCGACCCGTGGACGATCTACGAGCGGCCGCTCGACCCGTTCGTGGCGGACTTCATCGGCTCCAGCAACTTCTTCCAGGGCGAGGCGCTGGAGGCGTCGGACGGCAGCGTGCGCGTGGCGATCGCCGGCCTGCCGCCGCTCTCGGCGATCACGCCGCACAGCATCCGCGCCGGCGAACGCGTCACCGTCTCCGTCCGGCCGGAGCGCATCCTGCTGGCGGGCCTCGCGAACGCGCCCGGCTTCGACGGCGGCACCGTATGGCAGGTGCGCATCGAGGAGCGCACCTATCTGGGCGCGCGCCACCAGACGCTGGTCCATGCCGGCGAGCACAGCTTCCGGGTCGAGGCGGACCAGGCGGCGACCGGCGAAGCCGGGTTCGCGCACATTCCGGCGGAAGCCTGTATCGTATTCCCGGCCCGCCTGGCCTGATCCCACTTCACGCGAACGACCGGACCCACCGATGCCCCTGCCGAAGATCGAATTCGAACCCGATGCCGCGGGGCCGCTGCGCGGCATCCGCGTGCTGGACTTCTCCCGGCTCGTCGCCGGCAACATGGTCAGCCTGCAGCTCGCCGACTACGGCGCCGAGGTGGTGAAGGTCGAGGCGTGCAAGCGCGGCGACACGCTGCGCGACTGGAAGGAGAAGGGCCTTTCCGTCCACTGGAAGGTCTATGGCCGCAACAAGAAGAGCATCACGCTCGACCTGAAGTCGCCGCAGGCGCGACAGGTGATTCTGGACCTGCTGCCGAAGTTCGACGTGCTGATCGAATCCTTCCGCTTCGGCTATATGGAGCGGCTCGGCCTGGGGCCGGAGCAGCTGCACGCGGTCAACCCGAAGCTGGTGATGGTGCGGGTGTCGGGCTTCGGCCAGACCGGACCCTACTCGCCGCGGCCCGGCTTCGGCACGCTGGTCGAGGCGATGTCCGGCTTCGCCTCGCGCAACGGCTTCGAGGACCGCGAGCCGGTGCTGCCGCCGCTCGCCATGGCCGACATGATCGCCGGCCTCTACGGCGCCATGTCGACGGTAATCGCGGTGCGCGACATCGAGCAGAACGGCGGCACGGGCCAGGTCATCGACCTCAGCCTGCTGGAATCGATCTTCTCGATCCTGGGGCCGGAGGCGGCGATCCACCGGGTCACCGGCAAGAAGCGCCGCCGCGTCGGCTCGGCCTCGGAGCAGTCGTCGCCGCGCAACGTCTACAAGACCAGCGACGAAGGCTGGGTCGCGATCTCGGCCTCGACCCAGTCGATGACCGAGCGCCTGTTCCGCGCCATCGGCCGCGACGACCTGAACCGCAATCCAGAGTTCGCGACCAACGCCGAGCGCATCAAGCGCCGCGACGTCGTCGACGGCATCGTCGGCGGCTGGATCGGCGCGCGGACTCTGGACGAGAACATCCGCTTCTTCGAGGAGCAGGGGGTCACCGCCGCCCCGGTCTACGACATCGCGCAGTTCATGGAGGACCCGCACGTCCAGGCGCGCGGCATCCTGGTCGAGGCGCCGGACGACGAGATGGGCACGGTGCCCATGCACCTGCCGGTGCCGCGCCTCAGCGGCACGCCCGCCAAGCTGCGCACCCCCGCCCCCGACCTCGGCCAGCACAACGACGAGATCTACGGCCTCGTCTACGACGCCGACCGCATCGCCGCGCTGAAGGCCGACGGCGTCATCTGATTTCAGGAGCCGCTCCGATGGATCCCTACAAGAAAGACCTCCCCCTCTGGCGCTCGCTGCTGTTCGTGCCGGCGAACGTGCGCGCCTATGTCGAGAAGGCGCACACGCGCGGCGCCGACGGCATCATCCTCGATCTGGAGGACAGCGTGCCGCTGGCCGAGAAGGCCAACGCCCGCGGCATGGTGGCCGAGGCGGCGAAGCTGGTGTCGCGCAACGGCGCCGACGTGCTGGTGCGGGTGAACGCGCCGCTCGAACTGTGCGTGCGCGACCTGGAGACGGTGGTCTCGCCGGAGATCTGCGCGCTGCTGCTGCCCAAGATCGACAGCGCCAGCCATGTGCGCCTGCTCGCCGAACTGGTCGACCGGATCGAATCCCAGAAGGGCATGCCGATCGGCCACACCAAGTTCTCGATCCTGGTCGAGACGGCGAGCGCCTTCGCCCGCGTCGAGGAGATCGCCATGGCGCATCCGCGCATCGTCGCGGTCGGCCTGGGCAGCGAGGACTTCGCCCTCGACACCGGCGGCCTGCCCGATCCGGACGTGCTGCTCTACCCGAAGCAGCGCGTCGCGATCGCGGCGCGCGCCGCGGGCGTGCTGCCGATGGGCATCATCGGTACCGTCGCCGACTTCAACGACGAGGAGGGCTATCGCCAGGTGGTCCGCAACTCGCGCCGCTTCGGCTTCGCCGGCGCGTCCTGCATCCACCCGAAGGTCGTGTCGATGCTGAACGACGGCTTCGGCCCGACCGCCGAGGAGGTGGCCGCGGCGAAGCGCGTCGTGGAAGGCTTCGAGACCGCGAAGGCCCAGGGCCGCGCCTCGATCACCGTCGACGGCAAGATGATCGACTACCCCATCGTCGACCGCGCCGAGCGCCTGCTGGCGCTGGCGGCGCGGATCGAGGCGAAGGTGAAGCGGGCCTGAGTTCGCCCGGTGGCGGCCACGGCGCCCGTCACATTACCTTGGCGACCTCGAAATGCATGCCGTCGCGCCGGGTGAAGTGGCCGCCCCAGTAGAAGCCGTGCGCATGCGCGATCTCGACCAGTTCGCGCACGCATCCCTCCTTGCCGAGGAGGGCCGGCACAGCGCCGAGGCCATTCCACTTCACATTGATGTCGAAGGCCGTACCGAAGGCATGGTTGCTGAGACTAGCGCCGCCGCGGACGAGGCGCGGGACGTACGAGCCCGCCCAGGTCAGGACCCGTGGACGCAGCCCGGCGCGATCCCAGGCAGACCACAATGCGCGCGTCTGATCCGCCACCAGCCGATGCATGAAGATCCGGCCGGAACCCGGCGCACCGTCGACGCCGCGCAGTTCCGGGACCACCACCGGCACTATGTTCGCCTGCGCCCATCCGTCGGTCACCCGGATGTTTTCGAAGTTGCCCGGGACCGGCTCGTGCACGAAGGCAAACGCTCCGAAAATGGCCTGGCGGGCCGCAGTGCCGACGAGCGGCGGAAAGTCCGGCTTGGCCGGCCAGTCGGGGCCGTTCCTGTCCAAGGAGCCGACGGAAGCGATCGACGTCGCCGCGTCGGGCATGCCAAGCAAACGGGCCTTGGCTTCGGTTTCCCGGTCGAAGCGGCCGGTCGCGGCGAGGCCGTGCACTTCCTGAAAAGCCCTCACGGCCGCCTCGGTGTCTTCGCCGAAGATTCCGTCGACGCCTTGTGGATCGAAGCCTTTGCCCGTGAGGAAGATCTGCAACGTCTCGACCGCATCGCCCCTGTCACCACGCTTCAAGACGGCCATGGCTGCCTCCGATGCCTATGCAACGCACGGGATCGTACGCCCGATCCAGTCCGAGGCGGTGAGCACGGTCACCCTGCGGACATCACAACGGCGGCATCGGTGCGTGTGAAAACGGCTTGACAAGCCTGCGCCGGCGCGCCCCAATGTCAGGACAAATCGAGGCGTGGAGGTCGGCTGAAGCTGGCAACACCCGCCCGGAAGCTGGAGGAAACTGTGCGGCGGGCGCCAGCCCCCGCGCGCATTTCGCTTCCGCGCCGCGGGTCCCGCGGCACGTAGGGAGACAGGCGCGCATGGGCGATACGGCTTTCGGCTTCGTGGACTGCGACGTCCATCCGGCCGCGCCGGACATGAAGACCCTGGTGCCGTATCTCGACGATTACTGGCGCGAGACGGTCGTCACCCGCGGCATCGACGGGCTCGAACTGTCGTCCTTTCCGCCGGGCGCCAAGGCGCACGGCCGGCCGGACTGGCGACCCGACATCGGCGGCAAGCCGGGATCCAGCCTGGACCTGATGCGCGCCCACCTGCTCGGCCCGTTCGACACGCGCTTCGCCATCCTGAACTGCATGCACGGCGCGCTGGCGCTGTTCAACGCCGACCTCGCCGCCGCACTGGCGAAGGCGGTGAACGACTGGATCGCCGCCGAGTGGCTCGACCGCGAGCCGCGCCTGCGCGCGTCGATCGTCGTGCCCGGGCAGGATCCGCACCTCGCCGCCGAGGAGATCGAGCGGCGCGCTGGCGACCGGCGGTTCGTCCAGGTGCTGATGCTGGTCTCGCACGACATGCCGCTCGGCAAGCGGCACTACTGGCCGATCTACGCGGCGGCCGAGAAACACGGCCTGCCCGTCGCCATCCACGCCGGCAGCGGCTATCGCCAGCCGACCACGGCGAACGGCTGGCCCTCCTATTTCGTCGAGGACTATGTCGCGCAGTCGGCCTCGTTCCAGAACCAGCTGCTGAGCCTTGTGGCGGAGGGCGTGTTCGCCAAGCATCCCGGCCTGAAGGTCGTGCTGACCGAATCCGGCTTCACCTGGCTGCCGAGCTGGACGTGGCGCGCCAACAAGACGTGGCGCGGCGTGCGGCGCGAGACGCCCTGGGTCGACCGGCCGCCGTCCGAGATCGTGGCGGAGCATGTCCGCTTCACGCTGCAGCCGACCGACGAGCCGCCGGAGCCGGCGCTGTTCGAGCGGGTCGTGGACCAGATGGGCTCGGACGCGCTGCTGCTGTTCTCGACCGACTATCCGCACTGGCATTTCGACGAGGACAGGGCCCTACCGCAGGGGCTGTCCGCGAGCCTCGTCGCGAAGATCGCGCGGGACAACCCGCTCGCGACCTATCCCAGGCTAGGGGAGACCGTGCAATGAGCGTCGACACCCTCGACCGGCCACGCGACGGCGCCGCAACCGGCGCACAGGCGAAGCTGTCGGTGATCGATTGCGACATCCATCCGATGCTGCGGTCGCCGAAGAGCCTGCACCCCTTCCTCTCGACGCGCTGGCGCGACTTCGTCGACAGCTACGGCCCGCACACGCGCCTGCCGTTCCTCGGCAGCCCCGCCTATCCGAAGGCGACGCCGGCCCTGTCGCGGCGCGATTCCTGGCCGCCGAACGGCGGGCCGCCGGGCAGCGACCTGGACTTCATGCGCGAACAGCACCTGGACCCGAACGGTGTCGAGTACGGCATCCTTCAGGTGCTGTATCCGGCGGTGAAGGACCAGCGGAACCTGGAGTTCGCGGCGGCCCTGGCGCGCGCCGTCAACGACTGGCAGGTCGAGGAATGGGCGCGGCCCGAGCCGCGGCTGAAGGCCTCCATCTCGCTGCCCTGCGAGGACCCGGAGGCGGCGGTCGCCGAGATCGAGCGGCGCGCGGGAGACAAGCATTTCGCCCAGATCTTCCTGACCGCGCGCACCAGCGAGCCGCTCGGTCGCAAGCGCTACTGGCCGATCTTCGAGGCCGCGGCGCGGCACGGCATCCCGATCGGGATCCATTCCGGCGGCGCCAACGGCGTGCCGCTGACGCCGGGCGGCTGGCACTCCTTTTATATCGAGGATCATTTCGGCAACGCGGTTGCGATGCAGACGGCGCTGGCCAGCATCGTCTTCGAGGGCGTGCTGGAACGCTGGCCCGACCTGAAGATCGTCGCCGTCGAGGCCGGCTTCGGCTGGGTCCCGACCTGGACGTGGCGGATGGACCGCCAGTGGGCGCGCTTCCGCGACGAGGTCCCGCACGTCGCGCACCCGCCGTCCACCTACATCAAGCGCAACATCTGGTTCTCGACCCAGCCGATCGAGGAGACGGACCGCCGCCGCGACCTGCGCGACACGCTGGAGTGGGTCGGCTACGACCGAATCGTCTTCGCGACGGACTATCCGCACTGGGACTTCGACGATCCGCGCTACGCCTTCAAGGTGGCACTGACCGACGAGCAGCAGCGCAGCATCTTCACCGGGAACGCCCGCGCGGTGTACGGGCTGGCCTGACGATGGGTCGTCACGTCGTCGCCAAGGTGGGCGAGATTCCGTCGGGCGGCTGCCGGCTGGTCCATGCCGGCGGCCGCGACATCGTCGTGTTCGAGATGCAGGGTGACTATTACGCGCTGCTGAACCGCTGCCCGCACGAGGGCGGCGGCCTGTGCCACGGCGACCGGGTCGGCATGGTCGAGGCCGACACGCCCGGCGAGTACCGCTTCTCGCGCGCCGGCGAGATGGTAAAGTGCCCCTGGCACGGCTGGGAGTTCGACATCCGCACCGGCCAGTCCTGGTCCGACCCGCGCCGCACCTTCGTGAAGAAATATCCGGTCTCGGTCGAGCCGGGCACCGAACTGGTCAAGGGTCCCTACGTGGCCGAGAGCTTCCCGGTCACCGTCGAGGATGACTACGTGATCCTGGAGGTCTAACCGGACCGGCCCGCCGGTCTGCGGCAGTAAGGGGAAAAAGCATGGCGACGGCACAGGCGGATACCGGCATCCGGGTCACACCCAGCGGCGACACCCTGGGTGCCGACATAAGCGGCGTCGACCTGTCGCGGATGGACGATGCGCTGTTCGGCGAGATCCGCCGCGCCTGGCTCGACCATCTGGTGCTGCGCTTCCGCGGCCAGACGCTGGACGACGACGCGCTGGCCGATTTCAGCCGGCGCATCGGCGACCTGGACATGGCGCCGACCGGACGCACCGGGCGGCCGTTCCAGCCCGAGCGGCCGGAGATCGCCGTCATCTCCAACATCGTCGTGGACGGCAAGCCCGTCGGCAGCCTGGGCGCGGGCGAGGCCGAGTGGCACACCGACATGTCCTATAACGACGTGCCGCCCGACGCGAGCGTGCTCTACGGCATCGAGGTGCCGGAGGGGGCGGGCCACACCTGGTTCTGCAACATGTACGCGGCGTTCGAGGCGCTGCCGGCGGACATGCGCGCGCGGCTGGAGACGCTGACTTGCAAGCACGACGCGACGCGCAACAGCACGGGCGAACTGCGCGCCGGCTTCGACGAACACTACACGCCGGAGAATCTGCCGGGCGCCGTCCACCCGCTGGTGCGGACGCACCCGGAGACGGGGCGCAAGGCGCTGTTCCTCGGCCGGCGGCGGAACGCCTACGTCATGGGCGTGCCGGTCGCCGAGAGCGACCGGCTGCTCGACGAACTCTGGGCGCATGCCATCAAGCCGGAATTCTGCTGGGTGCAGCACTGGCGCGTCGGCGACGTCGTCATGTGGGACAACCGCTGCACGCTGCACCGGCGCGAGCCGTTCGACCCTGCGCTGCGCCGGCGCATGCACCGGACGCAGATCAAGGGCAGCCGGCCCTACTGAACGTCGGATGCCGCCGGCAGCCGCAGGGTCGCCGTCGTGCCCATGCCGACCGTACTCGCGAGGGTCAGCGAGCCGCCGTGACGCTCGGCGATCGACCGCGCGATGGGGAGGCCGAGGCCGGTGCCCTCGTGCTTGCGCGCGAGCGAGCTGTCCGCCTGACGGAACGGCTCGAACACCATGTCGAGATGCTCCGCCGCGATGCCGATGCCGGTATCGCGGCAGACGATGGCGACCGTCGGCCGGCCGTCGCCATCGGTCTCCGCCGCGGCGGTCAGGTCGATGCGGCCGCCTTCCGGCGTGAACTTCACCGCGTTGGACAGGAGGTTCAGCAGCAGCTGGCGGAGGCGCTTCGGATCGGCCCGGACGACGATGCCGGGGCGAACGGCGAGATCGATGACGACCGACTTCCGGATGGCCTGCTCGCGGACGAAGCCGACACACTCGCTTGCCACTTCGAGGACGTCGACCGGTTCCGGATGCAGATCCATCCGGCCGCTCTCGAACTTCACCAGGTCGAGAATGTCGTTGATCAGCGAGAGCAGGAAGCGGCCGCTCTGCAGCACGTCGACGACGTAGCCCTTGTACTTGTCGTGCCCCAGCGGCCCGAACGCCTCCATCTCCATGACCTCGGAGAAGCCGATCACGGCGTTCAGCGGCGTGCGCAGTTCGTGGCTCATCATCGCCAGGAACTCGCTCTTCGCGGCCGCAGCCGCATTGGCCGCCTGGAGGGCCTCATCGAGTTGCCGGTTGCGCTCCTTCAGCGCCGCGAGCGTCGCCTCGAGTTGGGCGCGGTAGGCGGCGGCGTCCGCCTCCGCAGACACGCGGTCGGTCACGTCCGAGGCCGAACCGCGGAAGCCCTCGAACAGCCCGTCCTGCTCGCCGAAGATCGGCACGGCCGACATGCGGAACAGGCGCTCGCCGCCCGCAGCGTCGACGGCGGCGAAGAGCACGTCGTAGAAGGCGGCACGCTGGCGCGGCCGCGGCAGCCGCGCCGCGGGCCGGTCCCTGTCGGCGACGAACCGACCGAGTTCGAAAAGGCCGGTTCCCTTGACGGCCTCCGCCGGCCGGCCGAGCAGAGTGCCGTCGCGCGTCGCGACGAAGACGAGGCGCCAGTCGCGATCGCACTCCCACACCCAGTCCGAGACGACGCGCATCAGGTCGTCCGAGCGGTCCCGTGCGCGCCGCAGCGCCGCCAGCGCCTGCTGCTCCCGGGTGGTCTCCTCATAGATCGTGAGGATCTGGTGCGTGGCCGCGCCCTCGTCGCCGAAGCGGCGATGGACCGCGTTGAACTGCCGCTCGGCGCCGTCGCGCCGCAGCGTCGTCAGGGTCCGGATACCGCCCGGCTGGCGGGCCGCCCGCACCGCGACATGGCGCGGCAGGGCGCGGGGAAGCGGCTCGCCGTGCAGGGCGAACAGTTCCTTCAGCGGACGGCTGGCATGGAGGATCTCGCCGTCGGCCGTCGCCAGATGACACGGCCCGAGACCATCGAGCAGGGCGGCAAACAGGAAGGTCGGCGGCGCACCCGGCGCCTCGTCGCCCGCGTCCGGCGCGGTCATGCGACCCGGACGGAGCGGGGTTCCATGTGGCGCGTCAGGTAGGGTCCCTGCACATAGTTGGCGCCCTGCTCGTAGGCCCAGGTCATCTCGGCCTCGGTGGCGATGCCGCCGACGACGCTCTCGATCCGCAGCCGCTGCGCGATTTCGAGCAGCTTGCGCGCGATCACCTGCTTGTAGGTGTCGGCATCGACCGATGCGACGATGCCCCGGTCGACGAAGATGATGTCGGGCTTCAGCGTCTCGATCAGCGAGAGCGACGACGCACCGGACCCGACGCCGCCGAGTGCCACCCTGAATCCGGACCCGCGGTAGAAGTCGAGGATGGTGCGCAGGTGGCGGGGGTCGTCCCAGCGTTCGGGCGCCACGATGGTGAAGCAGACGGCGTCCTTCGGGGTGCTCGTCGCCTCCAGCGCCGCCACCGTGGTGCGCAGACAGAAGGTCGGGTCGTAGATCGCGGCCGGCGAGAACGTGACGAAGATGGGCGTGTCGATACGCTGCGCCTCGGCCTCCTTGATGGCGGCGATCCGCGCCAGCCGGTCGGCCTGGAACAGCAGGCCGGCCTCCTGCGCGATCTGCAGGAGGGCCACGCCGTCGACCTCGTCGCCGGACGCATTCCGCACCGCGACGTCGGCCTGATGGGCGAAGACCTCGTCGACCGCATCGGCGAAGGCGATCGGCGCGAACCGTACCGACAGGTCCTCGCGGGCCAGCGCATCGAGCAGCCAGTTCGAATCCTGGAACGCCAGCATCTGCCGCAGGCTGGTCACGGCGGGATAGTCGCGGCGGCCGGGACC
This sequence comes from Constrictibacter sp. MBR-5, assembly GCF_040549485.1. Lineage (NCBI taxonomy): Bacteria > Pseudomonadati > Pseudomonadota > Alphaproteobacteria > Rhodospirillales > Allostellaceae > Constrictibacter > Constrictibacter sp. MBR-5. The sequence goes on along the minus strand of NZ_JBEPTK010000003.1, from coordinate 411,326 downwards.
GTCGCCCGGCGAGACGGCGAGGATGCGCGTCGCCCTGATCTCCTCGGAGGAGAGGACGTCGAGCAGCCGGCCGCCGATCGACCGGAAGGTCGCGGGGTCGACCGAAAGCACCGAGGCACCGGTTTCCGGATCCGGCCGCCAGGCGGCGCCCGTCTCCTCGAACGTCCGACGCACCTTGGCGTGCGAATGACCCAGCGGAAACCAGAGATAATAGTCGCGCGGCCCGTCGATCTTCGACGGAAGCACCTCGCAGCGCGGACAAACCGACATGCCGACCCTTCTTCAGGCGACCCAGGGAAGGCCATTACAACCGCAGTTGGTTAACGGAACCTCAAGCGGGTGCGCGCGCCCGGTCCGTGGCCGCCAGATCCAGCGTCCATACCTCGCCGACGAGATCGAGACCGAACGACCGGTGCGGGCTGCTCTCGACCAGGGTGAAGCCGGCCGCCTGATAGATCCGGCGCGCCGCGACGAGGATGTCGTTCGTCCAGAGGTCGAGCCGGCGGTAGCCGAGCGCCCGGGCGCGCGCGATGCAGGCATCGACGAGCCGTCCGCCGATGCCGAGCCCGCGGGCATCCGGTTCGACATAGAGCAGCCGAAGCTTTGCGGCACCCGCCGCCTCGCCGCGCACGAGGAAGACGGACCCGGCGATGCGGCCGGCATGCTCGGCGATCCACGCATCGTCGCGACGGGGGTCGAAGTCGGCCGAGAACCGGCCGACGATCTCCGCCACCATGCCTTCGAAGGTGCGATCGAAGCCGTACTCCCGGTCGTAGAGCACGGCGTGGCGGTGCACCACCCAGCCGAGATCGCCGATCTCGGGTGGCCGAAGCCGGACGTCGGCGGGGCGACGCGTCCGGTCGCCGGGATCGAGCAGCGTCCTGATCTCGCCCATGGCGTGCGTCAGACGGCCGCGCGCCCCGTCGTCGAGCGGTGCCAGGATCGCCTCCATCTGCGCCCTGCTGCCCTGGTCCAGCCGCGCGAACAGGGCCCGGCCCGCCTCGGTCAGGGAGAGCAGCCGGTGCTTGCCGTGATCGGGGCTGACGCGGCTCGCGACCAGGCCGCGCGTCCGGAAGCGCGCGACGATGCGGCTGAGATGGGCCTTGTCCATGTCCAGCGTGCGCGCGAGGTCGGCCGCGGTCTGTTCGCCGCCCTTCGCCAGCTCGTAGACGACCCGTGCCTCCGCCAGGGAGCATTCGCCCGGCGGCAGGTGCTCGCGCAGCAGGCCGATCTGCCGCGTATAGAAGCGGTTGAAATCGCGGACCTCAGCGACCGTCTGCACCATCGCCTCCCGATATGTTGTCTGTGACAACACATAGCATGCGAGACGGCCGGCGGGGAAGAACCCCGCCGGGTCAGTCGCGGACGACGATGTTCAGGAGGCGGCCGAAGAAGCCGGTGAAGCGCAGCGGGCCGGTGGTAACCGCGAGGCAGATGCACTCGCCGTCCAGGTCGGCCACCGGCGTGTGGACGATGCTGCTGTCCGCACAGGCGACGTCGCCGCGGGCATAGCTGGCCTCGCCGTCGCTGAAGCCGCCGGCGAGGACGAGCGTGAGTTCCTCCCCGGCATGGCGATGCTCGGGCAGCGCGGCACCGGGCGCTATGCGATACATGCGCACCGCATTGCCGCGTGTCCCCAACGACATGCGGAACTCGCGCACCTTGCCGCCATAACTGCGCCAGGGAAGTTCGTCGAGCGGGCGGCCGAGATAGGAGCGCAGCGGCTCCGGGATCACAGGGTCCGGCCGAACGGTCCGCACCGGCGGCGGCGGCGGATCGCCGGCGACGCTGAGACGTTCGAGACAGTCGTTCAGGGCTGACGGCCGCAATGCGGCCGTCTCGACCCCCTCCAGCAGCGCGCCGCCCAGCGCGTCCAGCCGGGCCGCCCGCGCCCGGCACGCCGCGCACAGCGCGAGGTGGGTGCCGATCAGCAGCGCCAGCGACTCGTCCTGCGCGCCCGTCGCATAGTCGAGAAGATGCTCGTCGGTGGGATGGAACTGCGGCATCACGAGATATCCCCGAGGGCGGCGCGCAGCTTCGCGAGCCCGAGCCGCAGGCGCGACTTGACCGTACCGAGCGGCAGGCCGAGGCTTTCGGCGATGGCCGTGTGGGTCTTGTCCTCGAAGAACGCCAGTTCCAGCAGCGCCTTCTGGTCGCTCGGCAGGCGCTGCATCGCGCTGGCGAGCGCCGGCGCGTCGAGTCGTGCCTCCATCTCGCGATGCGCCGGGTCTTCCTCGGCGCGCATCTCGGTCTCGACCACGTCGATCTCCGGTCGGCGCGCCCGGCGGATCAGGTCGATCCGCCGGTTCCTGGCGATCGTGAACACCCACGTGCTGACGCTCGCCTTCGCCGGATCGTACATCGCCGCACGTTGCCAAACCGTGATCATCACGTCCTGCGTCACATCCTCTGCCGTCTGGTCGTCGGCACCACCGCGGCGAAGAAACGCCTTCACCCGAGGCGCCATCACCTCGAAGATCGTGCAGAACGCCGCGCGGTCGCGCTGAAGCGCCACGGCACGAACCAGACCGGTCAAATCCTCCACGCGTTCCCCGTCAGCGCATCGCTCCCGCCTCTTCGGCCGCAGTCGGGCGAATGGCTCGAGACTCCGCACCTTCGGAGCCAGCGCACACGCCACGGCGTTCATGCGTCCTCCCCGATGTCTGTGGCGCTTACGCGGCCCATGCCGGGTCGGATCACAGCGCGACTATATGATCCGTCGCGCCGCGGTGCACGTAGCTATGGCCCGAAACGAGAGGCCGCCGCCGAGAAAACCGGAACGGCCGGGTACAGGACAAGAAGGGCCGAAGACGAGCATGCGCATTGCGGTTGTCGGAAGCGGTATCGCGGGGTTGGCGGCGGCGTGGTCGCTGTCCCGGCGGCACGAGGTCGTCCTGTACGAAGTCGAGCGACGCCTGGGCGGCCACGCCCATACGGTCACGGTACGCCTCGACGGGCGGCTGGTGCCGGTGGACACCGGCTTCATCGTCTACAACGAGCTGAACTACCCGAACCTGACGGCGCTGTTCGGCCAGCTGGGCGTCGCCACCGTGGCGAGCGACATGTCGTTCGCGGTCTCGCTCGACCGCGGCCGCTACGAATATTCCGGCAGCATCGCCGGCCTGGTCGCGCAGCCTGCGAACGTCGTGCGGCCGTCGCACTGGGCGATGCTGCGTGACGTGGTGCGCTTCTACCGCACCGCGCCCGGACTGCTCGATCGCGGGATGCGGGCCGACACCACCATCGGCGACGTGCTCGCCGAGGGGGGCTATTCGCGCGTCTTCCTCGACCGGCATCTCCTGCCCATGGCGGCGGCGATCTGGTCCTGCCCGCTGGGCGACGTGTCGCGGATGCCGGCGGAGACGTTCATCCGCTTCTTCGACAACCATCGCCTGTTCAGCCTGGGCGAGCGGCCGCGCTGGCGCACCGTCGTCGGCGGCAGCCGGGAATATGTGCAGCGCCTGGCGGCGGATTTCGACGGCACCATCCGGCTGGGCGCACCGGTCGCGGCCGTGCATCGCACGCCGGCCGGCGTGACGGTGCGCGACGGCAGCGGCCATACCGACCGGTTCGACGCCGTGGTGATGGGCTGCCACGCCGACCAGGCGCTGCGCATCCTGGGCGACGAGGCGACGCCGGCGGAACGGCAGACGCTGAGCGCCGTCGGCTTCCGCCCGAACCGCGCGATCCTTCACACCGACCGATCGCTGATGCCGCGCCGCCGGCGCGCCTGGGCCAGTTGGAACTACATGGCGCGCGGCGAGGATGCCCGCGGCAGCGAGGCGGGCGTTGCGCTGAGCTACTGGATGAACCGACTGCAGCCGCTGGGGGTGCGCAAGCCGGTGATTCTATCGCTGAACCCGCTCGACGAGCCCGCGCCCGAGACGGTGCTCGGCAGCTGGAGCTACGACCATCCGGCGTTCGACGCCGCGGCGGTCGCGGCACAGCGGCGCCTTCCGGCGATCCAGGGGACGGCGGGAACCTGGTATTGCGGCGCCTGGACCGGCTTCGGCTTCCACGAAGACGGCCTGTCGTCGGCGCTGGGCGTGGCCCGCGCCCTCGGCTGCGCCGCCCCCTGGGAGCCGCCCATCGATCCGCGTGTCACGGCGCCGGTGGCCACCGACTATCGCGTCGACTCCCTGGAAGCGGCATGACCGCCGCGGCGTCAGCGGGCTTCGCGAGCCGGATTTTCGTGGGCCGCGTGGCGCATGCGCGGCTGCGCCCGTTCCACCACCGCTTCGCCTACCGCGTCTTCACGATGCTGCTCGACCTGGACGAACTGCCGGCGCTCGACCGGTCGCTGCGCCTGTTCGCGTACAACCGCGCCGGCCTGTTCAGCTTCCACGACGCCGACCACGGCCCGCGCGACGGCACGCCGCTGCGACCGTGGATCGAGGCGAGGCTGGCCGAGGCGGGGATCGACCTCGACGGCGGCCCGATCCGCCTGCTGTGCTTCCCGCGCGTGCTCGGCTACGTCTTCAACCCGCTGACGGTATGGTTCTGCCACGACCGCGACGGACGGCTGGGAGCCATCCTCTACGAAGTGTCCAACACGCGGGGCGAGCGGCACGGCTACGTCGTTCCGATCGGCGACGGCGGCAGCACGCACCGCGCGGAGAAGGCGTTCTACGTCTCGCCGTTCATCGGCATGGAGGCCACCTACCGCTTCCGCCTGCGGGGACCTGACGAGCGCCTGCACATGATGATCCGGGAGGACGTGCCGGAGGGGCCGCAGCTGGTCGCCACTCTCTCCGCCCACGCACGCCCACTCGGCGACGGCGCCCTGGCGCGGCTATTCTTCTCCCACCCGATCCTCACGCAGAAGGTGATCGGGGCGATTCACTGGGAGGCGCTGCGACTGTGGCTCAAGGGCGCGAAAATCCACCCACACACACCGCGCGGCGGCGCGATCCGGCTGTCCGCGGGAACGGGCACGGAACGACGGGAGATGCCGGTTTGAACGCCGCTGCCGATGCGCTGGGCGGACCGCCGCGGCGCTGGACCCGGGCCGTCGCCGGCCTGCATCTCCGCTTCGCCGAGGCGGCGGTCCTGCGCGCGGCGGCGCAGCGGCTGCGCCTCGGCGCGCTCGACCTGACGCTTCCCGACGGGCGGCGGCTCCACCTGCACGGCCGCGAGCCGGGTCCGTCCACGTCGCTCACCATCCGCGACCGCCAGGCGTTCCGCCGCATCGTGACCGGCGGCGACCTGGGCTTCGCCGAAGCCTATGTGCGCGGCGAGGTCGACACGCCCGACCTGACCGGCTTCATCGCGTTCGGCTCGGCGAACTGGGAAGCGCTGGCGGGCGACCTCGGCGGCTCCCTGCCGTCGCGCCTCATCGCCCGGCTCGGCCACCTGCTGCGCCCGAACTCGCGCCGCGGCTCGCGCCGCAACATCCTGGCGCACTACGACCTGGGCAACGATTTCTACGGCGCTTGGCTCGACCCGAGCCTGACCTACTCGGCCGCGCTGTTCGAAGGCGAGATCGAGGATCTCGGGGCGGCACAGGTGAACAAATACCGCCGCGCCGCGGAGGCCGCCGGCCTGCGTGCCGGCAGCCGCGTGCTGGAGATCGGATGCGGCTGGGGCGGCTTCGCCGAATGGGCGGCGCGGGAGATCGGCTGCACGGTGACGGCGCTGACCATATCGGACGCCCAGCATGCGCACGCCTCGCAGCGCATTCGGGCGGCCGGCCTGAGCGATCGCGTGGAGATCCGGCGCCAGGACTATCGCGACGTCCGGGGCGCCTATGACGGCGTCGTCTCGATCGAAATGTTCGAGGCGGTGGGCGAACGCTACTGGCGCACCTTCTTCGAGACCGTCGCGCGCTGCCTGGTCCCCGGCGGCCGGGCGGCGGTGCAGGTGATCACCATCGACGACGCCGTCTTCCCGGCCTATCGGCGGGGCACCGACTTCATCCAGCGCTACGTCTTTCCGGGCGGCATGCTGCCGTCGCCGGCGGCGTTCCGCGCGGCGGCCGCGGAAGCGGGACTGACGCCGCAGCCGGAGCGCCGCTTCGGCGGCGACTATGCGCGCACGCTGAACCTGTGGCGCGAACGCTTCGAGGCGGCCTGGCCGGAGATCCGCGGCCAGGGCTTCGACGAACGGTTCAGACGGCTCTGGCGCTACTACCTCTGCTACTGCGAGGCGGGCTTCACCATCGGCAACATCGACGTGATGCAGATCCCGCTGGTCCGCACGTAGGGCATGGTGGCGCAGAGGATGGCCGCGACCGGCAGGCCCGGCGAGCGACCGGTCGAGCGGCTGCCCGCCGGGCTGCTGGCGGCGTACGGCATACCCGGCCTGCCGCTCGCGGCGCTGCTGCTGCCGCTCTACATCTACCTGCCGAAGGCGTATGCCGACGAACTCGGCCTCGGCTTCGCCACCGTCGGGCTGGTCCTCTTCGCCGCACGCATCGTCGACCTGGTGCAGGATCCGCTGGTCGGATGGCTGTCCGACCGGCTTCCGGCGAACCGGCGGCGCCGGCTGCCCATGCTGGTCGGAACGCCGCCGCTGCTGGTCGCGATCTTCTTCCTGTTCCTGCCGCCCGCGGATGCCGGCGCCGGCTATCTCCTCGGCTGGACGCTGGCCGTCTATCTCTGCGCCGCCCTGGTCCTGCTGCCCTGGTATGCCTGGGGTGCCGAGATCTCCGCCGACTACGACGAGCGCAGCCGGATCGCCGGCTGGCGCGAGGCCTGCCTGCTGCTCGGCACGGTGACAGCGGCGTCGATCGCCGTGGTGACCGGCGACGGGCTGGGCGCGCTGGAGGTGCTCGGCTGGGCGCTGCTGGTGGCGCTGCCGGCGACCGTCGTCTTCGCGGCGTGGCGCATTCCGGAAGCGGGTCAAACGCCGTCGCCGGTGGCGCTGCTCGCGGTCGGGTGGCGCCGCGGCGCCAGGGCGCTGTTCGGCAACCGGCCGTTCGTCCGCCTGCTGGCGGCCTATCTGCTGAACGGCATCGCCAACGGCCTGCCGGCGACGCTCTTCCTGCTCTATGTCGAGCATGTCCTGCAGGCGCCGGGCTGGTCCGGTCCGCTGCTGCTCGTCTACGTCGTCTGCGGCGTCGCGGCGATCCCGGCTTGGCTGGCGCTGTCGTCGCGGATCGGCAAGCACCGCGCCTGGATCGCCTCGATGCTGGCCGCCTGCCTGCTCTTCGCGCCGGTGCCGTGGCTCGGTGCCGGCGACACCGGCTGGTTCCTGCTGGTGTGCATCGGGACGGGCATCTGCCTGGGCGCCGACCTGGCGCTGCCCGGGTCGATGCAGGCGGACGTCACCGACCTCGACGCCGTGCGCAGCCGTCGCGCCCGCGCCGGGCTGCTGTTCGCGGTCTGGGGCATGGCCACCAAGCTGGCGCTGGCCGGTGCGGTCGGCATCGCCTTCCCGCTGCTGGCGCTCGCCGGCTTCGAAGGCGCCGGGTCCGGGGCCGGGACCGGCGAGACGCCGTCCGGCGCCCTCTTCGTCCTGTCCGCGCTCTACGCCCTGCTGCCGATCGGCTTCAAGCTGGCGGCGGCCTTCGTCGCATGGGGATACCCGATCGATGCCGCACGCCAATCCCGCATCCGCCGCATCCTCGACCGCCCCGAGGCGCGCCGCGGGGCCGCCGCATAGCCGACGCGCCCGCATGGTCCGGCTCGCCGGGGCCCTCCTCGGCGCGGCGGCGCTGCTCGCCGGCTGCGGCGGCATGAAGCTCGACGACTTCGCCGGCCGCACGCCGGAACTGCGCCTGGAGCAGTATTTCGCCGGCGAGACCAAGGCGTGGGGCGCCTTCTTCGACCGCTTCGGCAAGGTGCAGCGCCAGTTCACCGTCGACCTGAACGGCACGGTCGAGGGCGACACGCTGACCCTGGTCGAAGACTTCGTCTACGACGACGGCGAGACCGAGCGCCGGATCTGGACCATCGTCAGCACCGGCGAGCGGACCTACGAGGGCACCGCGAACGGGGTCGTCGGCAAGGCGACGGGCGCGGCCCGCGGCAACGCCGTCAACTGGACCTACGAGTTCGACCTGCCCGTCGGCGACGGGACCTGGCGGGTCACCTTCGACGACTGGTTCCTGCTGCAGCCTGGCGGGGCGCTGATCAACCGCGCCGAGGTCACCAAGTTCGGCGTCTCGCTCGGCGAGGTCTACGTGACGTTCGTCAAGCCCTAGACGCTTCGTCCCGGAAGTGCACGGCGAGCCAGACGGTCGGCGCGTCGGAGGCGGTCCAGGCGACGCGGTGGCGCCGATGCGCCGGGATCAGCAGATGGTCGCCGGGCCGCAGGGTGCGCACGTCTTCCTCGTCCTCGAACTGCAGCCCAGCGGCGCCCGCGACCAGCAGCACCCATTCCGCCTCCTCCTGGTCGTACCAGAAGCCCGGCGGACTGGCCTGCCCGGTGGACACGATCCGCTCGATCCGCAGTCCCGGCCGGTCGAGCAACGCGTCGATACGCTCGTCCCCGGCCGCTCCGGCAAGGTGCGCGAAGAGGTTGCCGTCCGTGCCCGCGTCCGCTCCGGCCATGTTCCGCCCGCCGCGATGATGCGGCCATGCTCGCCCGCGCCCGCCGCAGGGTCAACACCGGCCTGAACACTCCTTATTGTCGTGAGACGAACGTCTCATTATAATCGACGCGTCTTTTGACGATTGCCTGGAGGGTGGCGATGGCCCTGACACGTGAGGATATGGACCGGAAGATCGACGCGCATTTCGGCTTCGAGGCGCGCGACGACGTCGAGGGCGTCCTGGCGACGCTGACGGACGACGCCGAGCACGACATCGTCGGCTGGCCGACGGGCCCGACCCAGGGACGCGAGGGCGCGCGCGCCTTCTACGAGACGCTGTTCGCCGACCTGGCCGACGGCCGGGTGGAGTGTGTGAAGCGGCTTTACGGCGACGATTTCCTCGTCGACGAATCCATCTGGCGCGGCCGGGCCGTCGGCAAGCCGTTCGGCCTTCAGGGACGCGGCCGGCCGCTGGAATTCCGCCTGCTCCACGTCGTCGAGTTCGCCGACGGCGGCGACATCCGGCGCGAGAACGTCTGGATCGACATGGGCGCCGTCTTTCGCCAACTGCCGCAGGACTGACATGGCCGACGGAAACGGCGAGGACGGCAGCGCAGGGATCGGCGGCGCCGGGAGGCGCAACCAGAAGCGCAGGACGCGGAAGGATCTGCTGCGGGCGGCGGCCCGCCTGCTGCGCGACGGCGACCGGCCGAGCCTGGAGCAGGTGGCCGAGCAGGCGCTCGTCTCCCGCGCGACGGCCTATCGCTATTTCCCGAACCTCGACGCCCTGCTGCTGGAGGCGGCGCTCGACATCGCCGTGCCGGACGCCGAGGCGCTGTTCGCGGATGCCGACGCAACCGACCCCGTCGCCCGCCTCGAACGTCTGGACGACGTCCTGCACGCCATGGTGCGCGACCACGAGCCGCAGCTGCGCCTGATGCTGGCCCTGTCGCTGCAACGCGGTCTGTCGGACGACGCCGACGTCCCCGCCCGCCAGAACCGCCGGACGCCGCTGATCGAAGCGGCACTGCTGCCGGCGGCGGGGACATTCGATCCCGCACAGCTGCCGCTGCTCCGGGACGCGCTCGCCCTTCTGGTCGGGATCGAGGCGCGGATCGTCTTCGAAGACGTCCTGCAGCTCGACGATGCCGCCGCCGCCGCAGTCCGGCGCTGGGTCATCGGCGCGCTGGTCGACGCCGCGCGGCGCCCGCCAGCCTGAGCGCGCCCCGGCGCGTCGGTCGGCCTCGTTCGCCGTCAGGAACATCGCCTGCTCCAGCGCGGCGAAGAACTGCTGATAGGGGCGTGGCGATCACTCTCCCGACGGTAAGGTCCCGCGGTCAGCCGACGGCCGCGAGCGCAAACGCCGTGAACCGGGGTTCGCCGGACCGTGTCACTATCGCACAGCCTGCAGGCCGGCAGGCGCAGGGAGAACGCCATGCAGCCGCTCGTGGATCTTACCGGAAAGAAGGGGCTGGTCGTCGGCATCGCCAACGACAGCAGCATCGCCTATGGCTGCGCGTCGGCGTTCCGTGCCTGCGGCGCGGACCTGGCGGTCACCTATCTGAACGACAGGGCGCAGCCGCACGTGCGGCCGCTGGCCGAGTCGCTGGGCAGCGGCATCGTCGTGCCATGCGACGTGCGCGAACCGGGGCAGCTGGAGGCGGTCTTCGCGCGGATCGAGCGGGAGTGGGGACGCCTGGACTTCCTGCTGCATTCCATCGCCTTCGCGCCGCGCGAGGACCTGCATGCGCGCGTGGTCGACTGTTCGCGCGACGGCTTCCTCCTGGCCATGGACGTCTCCTGCCACTCCTTCCTCCGGATGGCCAAGCTGGCCGAGCCGCTGATGGCGGACGGCGGCTGCCTGCTGACCGTCACCTTCTACGGATCGGAAAAGGTGGTGGCGAACTACAATCTGATGGGACCGGTGAAGGCGGCGCTGGAGAGCAGCGTGCGCTACATGGCGGCGGAACTGGGGCCGAAGGGCATCCGGGTGCACGCGGTCTCGCCGGGGCCGCTGAAGACGCGCGCGGCGTCCGGCATCGACCGGTTCGACGAACTGCTGGAGCAGGCGGCGGCCCAGGCACCGCAAGGCCATCTGGTGACGATCGAGGATGTCGGCGCGACCGCCGCCTTCCTGGTGTCGGATGCCGCGAAGGCGCTGACCGGGTCGATCGCCTTCGTCGACGGCGGCTACAACATCGTCGCCTGAACCGCCCGAACCCTCCGTGGTACTGGCGCCCGTCTTGCAGCGCTCTTGGCAGCCGGCGGGGTGCGGGGGTCTACTGCGCTGTCGGTCGGTCGCCCGGAGGAGAAAGCGGATGCCACAGTTAGCGAATGAACGCGTCGCCTGGTTCAACGGCAGTTTCGTGCCGGAGCGGGAGGTGATGATCCCCTTCCGCGACCGCAGCTGGAAATACGGCGACGGCGCCTTCGACATGACGCGGACCTTCGACGGCCGCATCTTCCGGATCAAGGAGCATATCGACCGCTTCTACCGCTCGCTGCGCTATCTGCGCATCGATCCGGGCATGCCGGCGTCCGAGATGGTGGCGCTGTCGGAGGAGATCGTCGAGCGCAACAACCACCTGCGCGGCCCGGACGGCGACTGGTGGGTCGGCCAGCGCGTCAGCCGCGGCGTCGACGCCGTCGGCGACGAGGGCTGGGAGCATACGGGTCCGAACGTCGTGATCGAGATGATCCCGCTGCCGTTCAGGAAGCGCGCGCACCTGTATCGCGACGGCGCGAAGGTGATGGTGCCGCCGATGCGGCGCACCGCCCCCGACATGCTCAGCCCGCGCGCCAAGACGCACAACTACCTGAACATGATCGTCGCCGAGCAGCCGGTGAAGGCGGCCGACCCCGAGGCCTGGGCGCTGCTGCTGGACGAGAACGGCAACCTCGCCGAGGGGATGGGCAGCAACGTCTTCATCGTGCGCGACGGTGCCCTGCAGACGCCGCGGGCGAAGTTCGTGCTGCCCGGCGTCAGCCGCCAGATGACCATGGACATGGCGGCGAAGCTGGGCATCGGCTGCGTCGAGCGCGACATCGACATGTTCGACGCCGCCACCGCGGACGAGATGTTCCTGACCTCGACCAGCCTCTGCATCCTGCCGGTCAGCCATTTCAACGGCCAAGCCGTCGGCGACGGCGGCGTTCCGGGGCCGGTGACGAAGCGCCTGATCGACGCCTATTCCGCCGAGGTCGGCTGCGATTTCGTGGCACAGTATCTGAAGCACCTGGACTGACGCTGGCCGCAACGGCCCGGCGGACCTGCCGTCGTAACTTCCCACCCCGCCCGCCGTTCACTGCCGCATGACGAACGGAGACGGATCATGATGGCACGACCGCTGGGCTGGAGCGTGATCGCTCTGTGCGCCCTCTTCGCCGCCAGCGCGGGGGCCGCGCCGCCCCCGCACGCCGGCGGCGGCAAGGGCGGCGGCGACCACGGCAAGTCCGACCGCGGACCGCCCGGCCGTTCCGACCACCATTCCGACGATCGGGGCGGCGGGTCCCGGACGAAGGGGCCGCCGGACAGGGACCAGAGCCACAGGGACCAGAGCCACAGGGACCAAGGTGGCCGGGACCACAGTGATCGGGACGACCGCGGCGGATCGCGCCACGCCGACGGCCGCTTCCGCGACGACCACCGCATCGCCGTGCGGGACTACTACAGCGACGTGCGCCACTGCCCGCCCGGCCTCGCCAAGAAGCGCAACGGCTGCATGCCGCCGGGACAGGCGAAGAAGTGGCATGTCGGGCGCCGCCTGCCGCGCGAGGTCATCTATTACGACCTGCCGCACGACCTGGTGATCCGCCTGCCGCCGCTGTCGTCGAACCATCGATATGTCCGGGTCGGCGCAGACATCCTGCAGATCGTGGTCGGCACCGGCCTGGTCATCGACGCGATCGAGGATCTCGGCCGCATGTAGCGGCCGTCATCCCGGGTCGAGCAGCGTCGCGTCGTCGTTGCGCACGCTGTTCACCCGGGGCGACACCGTCCAGGCCCGCACCGCGTCGGCCGGGCAGGGCTTCAGCAGGTCCTGCAGTTCCTTCGGCTCGGCCGGCTCCTCGCCGAGCCAGCGGCCATAGGCCTCCGGCGGCAGGATCACCGGCATGCGTTCGTGGATATGGCGCAGCGCCTCGTTCGCCGCCGTTGTCACGATGGTGAAGCTGCGCAGCCACTCCCCCGCCTCGTTCTTCCAGCCCTCCCACAGGCCGGCGAAGCCCCAGATCGTCCCCGCCTCGGCCGGCCCGACGGCGTAGGGCACCTTGCCGGCGTCGGTCTTCGCCCATTCGTAGAAACCGTCCGCCGGCACGATGCAGCGGCGCCTGGCGAACGCCTTGCGGAAGGCGGGCAGCGTCGCGACGGTCTCGGCGCGGGCATTGATCATCTTCGCGCCGATCTTCGGGTCCTTCGCCCAGCTCGGCACCAGCCCCCAGCGCAGCAGGTCGAGCGACCGCGCGCCGGCCTCGGGATTGAACCGCACCACGGGCAGGCTCTGCGTCGGCGCGGCGTTCCAGGTCGGCCGCCAGTTCGGCAGCGGCCCGAGCACCCGGAACCACCCCCGGATCAGTTCCGGCGGCGTCGCCGAATGATACCGTCCGCACATGCCGCCTCCCGCGCGCTGGTTCCCGTCATCGAGCGCCGATCCTAATGCGGATCGACCGTCCGGTTCGACGGCGCAGATCGGCCGCGCGGATCGACGGTGACGAGACCGGCCGGCCTCGCGCGCCGCGCCGTCTCCCCCTATGCTCCGCCGCGCGGACGCCGCAGCGGCCGCGCCCGCCGTTCGATAACCGAGGTTGAAGATGAGCGACCCTGTTCCCGCGATCACCGAAGCCGAGGCGACCGGAGAGATCGCGGAGATCTACGCCGATATCCGGCGCGTGCTGGGCGTCGAGGTGGTCAACCTGATCTGGCGGCACCTGGCGATCCACCCCGGCGCGCTGCCCTGGGCATGGGGCACGCTGCGGCCGCTCTATGCCGACGGCACGATCACGGCCGAGGCGGCGGCGCTGCACGGCGACCTTGACCTGCCGGACCTGCCGCCGATGCCTGTCGAGGTCCTCGCGGCGGCCGGACTGACGGATGCCGACCTGGCCGCCATCGCGAACGTGCTGGCGGCCTACGACCGGACGAACGCCATGGCGCTGGTGGCCCTGTCCGCGCTGCTCCGCGGCCTGTCGGACGCGGCCGGCGGCGCCGGCGGCACGTCGCACGGCGCCGCCCTACCGGCCGCGGGTGCCGACCGCGCCGCCGGCGGCGCGATCCCGCTGCCGAAGCTGCTGACCCTGGACGAGATGGCACCCGCCACGGCGCGGCTCGTCCGGGCGCTGAATGGCCTCGGCACCCGCCGCGAGGACGCGATCCTCGCCAGCATGTACCGTCACCTGGCGCACTGGCCGCCCTATCTGGCGCTCGCCTGGACTATCCTGGCGCCGCTGGACGGCGACGGCCGCCTCGACGGCGCGATCGCCGACGCGGTGGCGAAGGCGGGTACCCGTGCCGCGGGCATCGCCGACCGGCTCCCGCAGCACGGCACCGCACCGGACGCCGCCCTGGCCGCCACGATCCGCACGGCCATCGAACCCTTCGTCGGCGACGTCATCGCGAAGATGGTCGTGATCTGCGCCATCCTGCGGAACGCCACGCGACGGTAGCCGCGCCAGCCATGCGGGACGCGCACGACGGGCGGCTCAGGCCGCCATCCGGCCGCGGTTCCGCTCGGCCAGGATCGGGCGGACCAGACGGGCGAAGCGCTCGGCCTCCGCGTCGTGGAGATAGCCGGACAGGCAGAAGGAGTGGCAGCCGAGGTCGATGAACTGCTGCAGCGTATCGGCGCACTGCTCCGGGTTCCCGACGATCGCGATGCCGGCGCCGGGCCGGACGCGGGTGATGCCGGTCCAGAGGTGCGGCGCGATCAGCTCGCCGTGGGTGCGGGCGAGTTCCTGGACGCGCCGGTTCGCCGCCGAGCTGGCGTAATGCTCGCGGATGTAGCGCGCCTGACCCTCGGTGGTGTCGCGCACCAGTTCGTGCGCCGCGTCCCACGCCGCTTCCTCGGTCTCGCGGCAGACGATCTGCAGACGCATGCCGAAGCCGATGTCGTCGGCCCTGCCGTGGACCGCGGCGAGCGCGCGGATGTCGCGCATGTTGGCGGCGATCCGGTCCGGCGTGTCGCCCCAGAAGAGATGCACGTCGGCATGCTTCGCCGAGATCTCCCAGGCTTGGCCGGAGCCGCCGCCGAGATAGAAGCGCGGATGCGGCTGCTGGAACGGTGGCGGTGCGATGCGTGCGCCGCGCAGCGTGTGGAAGCGCCCTTCGAAGTTCAAGGCGCCCTTCGAAGTCCACAGCGCCTTCAGGATCGAGACCTCCTCGTCCATCAGGGCGTAGCGCTCCTCCTTGCTCCAGCGGATGCCCTCGGCCGCGGTCTCCGTATCGCTCTGCCCGGCGATCAGGTTGACGGCGACGCGACCGCCGGACAGCTGGTCGAAGGCGGTGATCATCTTCGCCAGCAGGACCGGGTTCACGTAGCCCGGCCGGGCGGCGACCAGCATGCGGATCGACTGCGAGCGGCCGATCATGACGGCGCTGGCGATGTAGGCGTCCCAGCAGGCGGTGCTGACCGGCACCAGCAGATATTCGAAGCCGGCGGCCTCCGCCGCCGCGACGACCCGATCGAACATCGCCAGCGAGGGCGGGATCTGCGCAGCGGCGTCGCCGTAGCAGGTGGTGTCGCCGGACGTCGGCAGGAACCAGCCGAATTCGAGAGGGCGCATCGTGGGCATCCATCGCAGCGGGTCCTGCAGTCTAGGCCGGACCCGCGTCGCCGGTAAGAGGCGCCGCGCCCCGCGATCCTTACGCGTTCCTTACGCCCGGGCGCCGCATCACGCATGGCCCCCTTACGGCCCCCGCCCGCAGATTGATGCAGGTTCAACTGCGGAGCGGATCGCGATGCCCGACCTGATCTACCTGACGCTCGGGGTGGCCCTGTTCGTCCTGTCCGGCGTCGGCGTGCGCCTCTGCGAACGGCTGTGAGGGCGACATGACGCTCGAATTGATCGTCGCCGGCGCCGTGGCAGGGGCGCTGCTCGCCTACCTGCTGTTCGCGCTCGTGCGCCCGGAACGGTTCTGAGGAGGCGGCCATGGCATCCGACCTTCTCCTCTTTCTGCTCTACGCGCTGATCGTCGGCGGGCTGGCCTGGCCGCTCGGCGTGTACATGGCGCGCGTCTTCTCGGGCGAGCGCGCGCTGCTGGCGCCGGTCGCCGGACCGCTCGAACGCGGCATTCTCGGCGCCCTCGGCCCGGCGGCGCTGCGCGACCAGCACTGGACGCGCTACGCGCTCTCGGTGCTGGCCTTCAACCTCGGGGGGTGGCTGTTCCTCTACGCCGTGCTGCGGCTCCAGCATCTTCTGCCGTGGAACCCGCAGGGCCTGCCGCCGATGTCGGCGGACCTCGCTTTCAACACGGCGGTCAGCTTCGTGACCAACACGAACTGGCAGGCCTATGGCGGCGAGACCGCACTCTCCTACTTCAGCCAGATGGTCGGCCTGACGGTGCAGAACTTCCTGTCCGCCGCGACCGGCATGGCCGTGGCGGTGGCCGTCATCCGCGGCTTCGCGCCCACGAAGAGCCAGACGCTCGGCAACTTCTGGGTCGATGCGACCCGCGCCGTCCTCTACGTGCTGCTGCCGCTGTCGATCCTCGCCGCGCTCGTCCTCGTCTGGCAGGGCGTGCCGCAGACCCTGCAGGCCTATGTCCACGCCACGACGCTCGAGGGCTCGGACCAGCTGATCGGGATGGGCCCGGCGGCCTCGCAGATCGCCATCAAGCAGCTCGGCACCAACGGCGGCGGTTTCTTCAACGTCAATTCGGCGCATCCGTTCGAGAACCCGACCGTGCTCTCGAATATGGTGCAGCTGGTCTACATCCTGCTGATCCCAGCCGCCTTCTGCTTCCTGTTCGGCCGGATGGTGCGCGACATGCGCCAGGGCGTGGCGATCTTCGCGGCGATGGGCCTCCTGTTCGTGGCCGGGCTGGCCGTCGTCTACGGCGCCGAGCTGCGCGGCAATCCCCTCCTCGACGCGCTGCCGATCGACCAGGCGGCCGGCAACATGGAGGGCAAGGAGGCGCGCTTCGGCGTGGGCCTGTCCGCCCTGTGGGCGACGGCGACCACGGCCGCGTCGAACGGCTCGGTCAACGCCATGCACGACAGCTTCACGCCGCTCGGCAGCCTGCCGCTCCTGCTGAACATGCAGGTCGGCGAGGTGATCTTCGGCGGCGTCGGCGCCGGCTTCTACGGGATGCTGCTGTTTGTCGTGCTGACCGTGTTCCTCGCCGGCCTGATGGTCGGCCGGACGCCGGAATATCTGGGCAAGAAGATCCAGGCCAAGGAGGTGAAGCTCGCCGTGATCGCCTTCCTGTCGATGCCGGTCGGCGTGCTGGTGTTCGGCGCCCTGGCCGCGACCGTCCCCTCGGCGCTGACGGCGGTGCAGGACCCCGGGCCGCACGGCCTCAGCGAGATCCTCTACGCCTACTCGTCCGCCACCGGGAACAACGGCTCGGCCTTCGCCGGCTACGGCGCCGCCGCACCGTTTCACACGACGCTGCAGGGCATCGCCATGATGCTCGGCCGCTACGCCTTCATCGTGCCGATGCTGGCCATCGCCGGCAGCCTCGCCGGAAAGGCGTCGGCGCCGGCATCCACCGGCACCTTCCCGACCCACGGGCCGCTGTTCGTCGTGCTGCTGATGACGGTGGTCCTGATCATGGGCGGCCTGACCTTCTTCCCGGCGCTGGCCCTGGGGCCGCTCGCCGAGCATGTGTCGATGGCCGCCGGCCAAAGCTTCGGAGGTATCTCGCCGTGAGCGCAGTGCGGCAGGAACGGCCGCTGCTCGACGGGCGGCTGGCGCTTACGGCGGGCCGCTCCGCCCTCGCCAAGCTCGACCCGCGGGTGCTGGCCCGCAACCCGGTCATGTTCGTGACCGCGGTGCTCGCCCTTCTCACCACCGGCCTGTTCGTCCGCGACCTCGCGGTGGGTGCCGCCACGGCGGGACTGGTCGGCCAGATCTCGTTCTGGCTGTGGCTGACGGTCCTCTTCGCCAACTTCGCCGAGGCGATCGCCGAGGGTCGCGGCAGGGCGCGCGCCGACAGCCTGCGTGCCACCCAGACGGACACCCGGTGCCGGCGCCTGCGCGGCGATCCCAGCCGGCGCGACGACGCCGAGATGGTCTCCAGCCGCAGCCTGCGCGTCGGCGACCTGTTCGTCGTGGATGCCGGCGAGATCGTGCCCGCCGACGGCGAGGTCGTGGACGGGGTGGCGTCGGTCGACGAGTCGGCAATCACCGGCGAGTCGGCGCCCGTCATCCGGGAGTCGGGCGGCGACCGGTCGGCCGTGACCGGCGGCACGCGCCTCGTCTCCGACTGGCTGGTGGTGCGCGTCACGGCGGAGCCGGGCCGGAGTTTCCTCGACCGGATGATCGCCATGGTCGAGGGCGCGAGCCGGCAGAAGACGCCGAACGAGATCGCGCTCAACATCCTGCTGGCCGGGATGACGATCATCTTCCTGCTGGTCGTCGCGACGCTGGAGCCGTTCGCGCTCTTCTCCGGCACCGCGATACCGGTGGCCTACCTCGTCGCCCTGCTGGTCACGCTGATCCCGACGACGATCGGCGGGCTGCTGTCGGCGATCGGCATCGCCGGCATGGACAGGCTGGTGAAGGCGAACGTCGTCGCGAAGTCCGGCAGGGCCGTCGAAGCGGCCGGCGACGTCGACACGCTGCTGCTCGACAAGACCGGGACGATCACCTTCGGCAACCGCATGGCCGAGGAGATGATCGCGCTGCCCGGTGTCCGCGACGACGACCTGGTCGAGGCGGCGCTGATCGCCTCGTTCGCCGACGAGACGCCGGAGGGCCGCTCGATCGTCGCCCTCGGCCGACGCACGCTCGGACACCCGGCCGAGGCGCTGGAGAGCCGGATCGCCAAGTCGCTGGCCTTCTCGGCGCAGACGCGGCTGTCCGGTGCCGACCTGCAGGACGGCAGCGTGGTGCGCAAAGGCGCCGCCGATGCCGTGCTCCGTCATGCCGAAGCGACCGCGACGCCGGCACTCGCCCGGATCGTCGAACGGATCGCCAAGTCGGGCGGCACGCCGCTGCTCGTGTCGCGCGACCGGCGCATCCTGGGCGTCATCCACCTGAAGGACGTGATCAAGCCGCACATACGCGAGCGCTTCGCCGAGCTGCGGCGGATGGGCATCCGCACGGTGATGATCACCGGCGACAATCCGCTGACCGCGGCCGCCATCGCCGCGGAGGCCGGCGTCGACGACTTCCTCGCCGAGGCGACGCCCGAAGGCAAGTTGGAGCTGATCCGCAAGGAGCAGGCCGAGGGCAAGATGGTCGCGATGTGTGGCGACGGCTCGAACGATGCGCCCGCCCTCGCCCAGGCCGACGTCGGCGTCGCCATGAACTCCGGCACGCCGGCGGCGAAGGAGGCGGGCAACCTGATCGACCTCGACAGCGACCCGACGAAGCTGATCGAGATCGTGCTGGTCGGCAAGCAGCTGCTGATCAGCCGCGGCGCCCTGACCACCTTCTCCGTCGCCAACGACGTCGCCAAATATTTCGCGATCCTGCCGGCGCTGTTCGTCACGGTCTATCCGGGCCTGCAGGTGCTCGACGTCATGCGGCTGTCCAGCCCGGCGAGTGCCATACTGTCGGCAGTCGTCTTCAACGCCCTGGTCATCGTCGTGCTGATCCCGCTCGCCCTGCGTGGCGTCCGCTATGCGCCGGCCTCCGCCGCCGCGCTGCTGCGCCGCAACCTGCTGATCTACGGCCTGGGCGGCCTCGCGGCACCGTTCGTCGGCATCAAGCTGATCGACATGGCCGTCGCCGCTCTCGGGCTCGCCTGAGGAGATGCGCATGCTGTCCCAGACCAGACCCGCGGTCGTCCTGCTGGGCGCGATGATCGCGATCACCGGGCTCTGCTACCCGCTCGCCATGACCGGCGTCGCGTCGATGCTCTTCCCCGACCAGGCGCGCGGCAGCCTGATCGTGCGCGACGGAACGATCGTCGGTTCCGCCCGCATCGGGCAGGCCTTCACGAGCCCCGGCCACTTTCACGGCCGGCCGTCTGCGGCCGGCGACGGCTACGATGCCGCGAACTCGGGCGGCACCAACCTCGCACCGACCAACCGCGCCCTGATCGAGGCGGTGCGCGACCGCACCATGGCTCTGGCGCACGCGGCGCCCGGCGTCCGGGTGCCGGTCGACCTGGTGACGTCTTCGGCGAGCGGCCTCGATCCCGACATCTCGCCGCAAGCCGCCCAGCTTCAGGTGGCGCGCGTCGCCGCGGCGCGGTCGCTGGCCGAGGACGCGGTCACACACTTGGTCGAGCGCGGCGTTCGACCCCCCTTCCTCGGCCTGTTCGGGCCGGCGGCCGTCAACGTGCTGCAGCTGAACCTGGCGCTCGACGGGCTCGGCACGCCGCCCGCCCGGCCGTAGCGAGGCCGCATGACCGACGCCCCGCAAGAAACGGACGGCAGCAGCCCGGAGGCGCGCATCGCCGATGGCCGCAGCACGCGCCGCGGCCGGCTGAAGATCTTCCTCGGCGCCGCACCCGGCGTCGGCAAGACCTACGCGATGCTGGAGGCCGCCCTGCAGAGGGCGGCCGACGGTGTCGACGTGCTCGCCACCCTCGTCGAGACACACGGCAGGGCGGAGACCGACCGGCTGCTGCGCGGCCTGCCGATGCTGCCGCGGCGGCCGCATTTCTATCACGGGCATATCCTGCAGGAGCTCGACCTCGACGCGGTGATCGCGCGCCGGCCGTATCTGGCGCTCATCGACGAACTGGCCCACACCAACGTTCCCGGCAGCCGGCACGACAAGCGCTGGCAAGACGTGGAGGAGGTGCTCGACGCCGGCATCGACGTCTACACCACGCTGAACATCCAGCACCTGGAGAGCCTGAACGACGTCGTCGCCCGGATCTCCGGCGTGCGCGTGCGCGAAACCCTGCCGGACCGCGTCCTGGAGATGGCCGACGAGATCGAGCTGGTCGACCTTCCGCCGGAGGAGCTGATCGAGCGGCTGCGCCAGGGCAAGGTCTACCTGCACGACCAGGTCGCGCGCGCCATCCAGAACTTCTTCTCCAAGGGCAACCTGACCGCCCTGCGGGAGATGGCGATGCGCGTCGCCGCCGACCGGGTGGACGCGCAGATGCTCGACCACATGCGCACCCACGCCATCGCCGGCCCGTGGCCGACGCACGACCGCATCATGGTGTGCATCAACGAGGCACCGGTGGCGAAGGCGCTGGTGCGCGCGGCCAAGCGGATGGCGGACCGGGCGCATGCGCCGTGGCTGGCGGTGCACGTGATCTCCTCCTCCAGCGAGGCGCTGCCGGAAGCGGCGAAGAACGGCATCGCCGAGACGCTCCGCCTCGCCGAATCGCTGGGGGCCGAGCCCGCCAGCGTCAACGCCGACGTCGACATCGCCGAGGAGCTGCTGGCGTTGGCGCGGTCGCGGAACGTCAGCCGGATCGTCATCGGCCGGCCGCGGCCGCGGCGGCTCCTGGCCTTCCTGACGCGCGAGAGCGTATCGGAGACGCTGCTGCGCCGCGCCGACGCGTTCGAGGTGACGGTGGTCGCGGCGGAGCGGGAGGAACCCGGGCAGACGCCGATCGGACCGGGCCGGATCCATGTCGAGAAGGACCCTAAAACCTATCTGATGGCCACCGGCATCGTCGCCGGCGCCACCCTCGCCGCGTTCGGCATCGACCGGATCCTGCCGGTGGCCAGCCTGTCGCTGATCTTCCTGACGGGCGTGCTGCTGACGGCGACCCGCTACGGGCTGTGGCCGTCGCTCTACGCCGCGACGATCAGCTTCGTCGCCTACAATTTCTTCTTCACCGAGCCCTACCACACGCTGCTGATGCACCGGCGGGACGACCTGCTGACGCTGGTGCTGTTCTATGCCGCCTCCCTGCTGGCCGGGAACCTCGCGGCGCGGCTGCGCAACCAGGCCGTGGCACAGCGCAGGATCGCCCGGCGCACCGGGAGCCTCTACGCGTTCAGCCGCCGCCTCGCGACCGCCGCCTCGCAGGACGACCTGGTCTGGGCCGCCGTCAGCAACATCGCCGCCGTGCTGCGCTGCGAGGCGATGATCCTGTCGCCGGACCAGGAGGGCCGCCTGAAGATTGACGGCGCGTTCCCGCCGCGCGACGACTTGGAGGTCCGCGAGCGCAGCGCGGCGGAATGGGCGTGGCAGCACGGTCAGGCCGCCGGATGGACGAGCGGCACGCTGCCCTCGTCGCGCTGGCTCTTCCTGCCGCTGAAGACGGCGCTCGGGACCCAGGGCATCATCGGCGTCACGTTCGAGCGCGGCGCGCGCCTGGCACCCGACGACCGGCGGATGCTCGACGCGATGAGCGACCAGATCGCCGTCGCGATGGAGCGCCACCGCCTCGCCTCGAACCTGGAGCAGGCGCGGGTCTATTCCGAGACGGAGCGGCTGCGCGCCGCCCTGCTCTCCTCCGTCAGCCACGACCTGCGCACGCCGCTGGTGTCGATCATCGGGGCGGCGAGTTCCCTGGTCGAGGCCGACGGGCCGCTGGGGCCGGCGGGACGCCGGCAACTGGCCGAGACGATCCGCGAGGAGGGCGAGCGCCTCGACCGCTACGTGCAGAACCTGCTCGACATGACCCGCCTCGGCTATGGCGCGCTGAAGCTCCGCCGGCAGCCGAGCGACCTGCGCGAACTGGTCGGGGCCGCGATCCGCCAGCTGGGGTCGTCGCTCGCCGCACACCGGGTCGAGCTCGATCTCGATGCGGATCTGCCGCCGGTCGACGTCGACCCCGTGCTCATGGCGCAGGTGTTCGCCAACCTGCTCGACAACGCCGCCAAATACGCCCCGGCGGGGTCGGTCATCGCGGTCGCCGGGCGGGCCGCCGGGGATATGGCGGTCGTCGCCGTGACCGATGGGGGACCCGGCATCCCGGCCGAACACCGCGACCGGGTCTTCGACATGTTCTACCGTGTCGCCGCGACGGACACGCAGCGCGCCGGGACCGGCCTGGGCCTGGCGATCTGCAAGGGGATCGTCGAGGCGCACGGCGGCGCCGTCCGCGCCACGGAGCCGCCACCGCCCGGGAAGGGAACCCGCATGGAGATCAGCCTGCCGCTCGCGTTCGGGGACGCCGCACGGGAATGACCGGCGGCGCGCGCATTCTGGTGGTCGACGACGAGGCGCAGATCCGGCGCTTCCTGCGCGTGGCCCTCGACGCGCACGGCTACGAGGTGCTGGAGGCTGCCACGGGCCGCGAAGGCGAAGGCAGGGCCGCCACCGAGCAGCCGGACCTCGTCATCCTCGACCTCGGCCTTCCCGACACGGACGGAAAGGCGGTGGTGGCGCGGATCAGGGAGTGGTCGCAGGTGCCGATCCTCGTCCTGTCCGTGCGCCAGGACGAGGCGGAGAAGGTGCAGGCCCTGGACGCGGGCGCCCAGGACTATGTGGTCAAGCCGTTCGGCATCAAGGAGCTGCTGGCCCGGATCCGGACCCTGCTGCGCGACCGGAAGGGGCCCGGCAGCGTCCCGGAGGGGCCCGTCCTCGCGGTCGGCGACCTGCAGGTCGACCTGCGGGCACACGAGGTCCGCCGCGGCGGCGAACCCGTCCGCCTCACACGCAAGGAGTTCGACCTGCTGGCCATGCTGGCGCGGCACAGGGGGCGGATCCTGACGCACCAGACCCTGCTGAACGAGATCTGGGGGCCCGCGCACAGGGACGACACCCACTATCTCCGGGTCTTCGTCCGCCAGCTCCGCCAGAAGCTCGGGGACGACCCCGCCGCGCCGCGCTACATCCTGAACGAACCCGGCGTCGGCTATCGGCTGCTCGACCCCGAGGGTTTCTGACGCCGACGTTTCCCGCCCGCGCCGCTCAGCCGCCGGCCGCGCCCGTCCGACAATGGCCGAGGAAGAAGCGCAGCATCTCGCGCGCCGCGTCGGGGCCGCGGGGATCGGTGTAGGAGCCGGATGGACTGCCGCCGGCCCAGGCGTGCCCGGCACCGTGGATCGTCCATTGCTCGGCCACCACGCGGCCGGCCGGATCGGCGTGGATGGTCCGGCTGTAGGCGTGGCCGTCGGGCGCGCGGCCGCGCTCCACGGTGGCGGCGGTTGCGATGCCGGCCGTCGCCCCGCCGACGACGGCGGCGGCATTGCGCGGATGGACGGTGGCATCGCGGTCGCCGTGGAAGACGATCACCGGCACGACGGCGGATCGCTCGCCGCCATCGGGCTGCCCCTCGCCGGGAGCGCCCCGGCGCATGGCGGCGAGGGCGGACGACAGGTCGCTGGCCGATCCGGCGGCGAGGCCGGAATGGACCCCGGCCGCGGCGTAGAGGTCGGGATAGGCCGCCGCCATCACGGCCGCCGCGGCACCGCCGGCCGAGAGGCCCGCGACATAGACCCGCGCGGGATCGACCGGGTGGTCCCGCATCACCTGGCGCGTGATGCCGGCGATCAGCGCCGGCTCGCCCCGGCCGCGGCGCTGGTCGCCGGGGCTGAACCAGTTCCAGCACTTCTTCGGATTGGCGGACGCGGGCTGTTCCGGATAGGCCACGAAGCAGCCCTCCGCCTCGGCGAGCGCGTTCATCCGCGTGCCGGCGGCGAAGTCGTCCGGCGACTGGGTGCAGCCGTGCAGCATGACGATCAGCGGCAGCCGTTCGCCGGTGCGGCCGCTCGGCACATAGAGTCTGTAGGCGCGCGTGCCGTGTTCGCCGGTGTGGGACGCCGCCGTGAAGGCGGCCCCCTCCGGCAGCGGGGCGGGCGCCTCGCGGGTGAAGGCCGAGGGGTCGGACGCCGCGATGCCGGCACCGGCGGCGACCCGCGCCGCGAGCCGCTGCAGGGTCTCGCCCAGGCCGGCACGGGGCCGCGGCTCCGGCCCGCGGGCGGAACCGGCGGTGGGCCGAGAATTGGGCCTGGGGTCGCGCCTGGCATCGGGCTCCTCGACCGTGACGAAGTCGGCGTCGATCACGGTGCCTGCAGATGCGGTCTGCGGCTCTGAGGCCGGTCGGCCGTGGAGCAGGCGCTGGATGAGGGCGGTCGCCTCGCCCAGCCTGCCGGTGCCGGTCAGCCGCGTCGCCTCGGTCATCCCGTCGCGGAATCGATTGGACATGTCGGTGCTTTCAAGGGCCCGGAATCGGGCGGTGCGGCCTCGGGAGAGGCGATATGGGCTTGGACAGGTGCAGCAGGTCCCGCCGCTAGGTCATGCGGTCGGCCAATGCCTTCTTCACGGCGGGCGTGGCGTGGAGTGCGCCCAGGACGGCGAGGGAACCGATGGCGGCACGCGCCAGTTCCGGCGTCACGTCCGCGGCGATGCTGGCGAGGCCGAGGACGCGGATGTCGAGGATCTCCCCCGCATCGCGCGCCGCCTCAAGGTCGGCGCGGCTGAAATGGCGCAGCCCGAGATCGACGCTCTTGCGCGTCACCGCCCGCCGAACCGCCTCGCCATGCCGCTCGATCTGGTTGCGGATGGCGGTCCGGATGAAGTCGGTGCGGTTCGAGTAGAACCCCTCCTGCACCAGAAGGTCGACGTGGCCCAGGTCGACGAAGCCGAGATTGATCGTGATCTTCTCGCTGTCCGCCCTGGTCCGGCCTCGCTGGGTATCATCGGCCATCCGCGATCGCCATCCACTCACCATCCACATGGATGGTTATATGGTGCGGTGCACGCATGCTGCAAGCCGCTGTCGAACGGGGTCGGGTGGCAGGGCGACATGACCGCCGGGCGATCGGGTAGTCCTGCAGATGCATTAGCAGATACTGCATTCGTCCGATGCAATTGCTGCAGCTGACGGATTTCGAGGAGTTCCGCCGACGCGCATGCTGCCTTTATCGGCAATGGAGGACGAACAGATGAGCATCGAACAGACGGCACGTGACTTCTTCGAGGCATGCGAAGCGGGCGGCGGATGGGAGGCGTGCAAGGCGCATTGCCACGATGGGGCAAGCTTTGCCTGCCAGGCGGATACGCTGGCCGGGATCACGACGCTGGCCGACTACGCCGAGTGGATGAAGGGCCTTCTGGGCCCCATCCCGGACGGGCGCTACGAACTGACCGCTTTTGCCGCGGACGCGGCACGCAGGACCGTCGTAGCCGCGGCGGTCTTCCACGGCACCCAAACCGGGCAGGGTGGACCTGGCGCACCGACTGGACGCGCTCTCGCGTCGGATTACGCGTACGTGATCGCGTTCGATGGTCCCCGCATCCGGCACATGACGAAGATCTGGAACGACACGCAGGCGCTACGGCAGCTCGGTTGGAATTGACGCGCCGGCACATCCTGGCGCTCCCCTTCGCCGCGCGCGTCGGTCTGGGCCTCTCCGTGCGCTGCTCAGAAGCATTTGCACAGGCTCGCGCACAACGCTGGCAGCAACTCTGACGGGCGCATGATCGACAATGAAGCGAGAGGAGACGATCGAGACAGTTCACGCGCATCAGGAGCGCTCTGAGCGCGTTCTTGTGCATGCGATCGGCATCGATATGGCGCGGTCATCACAGCGAGGGCCAAGCCACCATCAATCGGCCGTCATCCGCCCCACGCAGTCACGCCACCCGCGCGCGGACAGCCCAGGCCCTGGCGTTCAGCGTGATCGAGCCGTCGGCTTCCCGGGGCAGGTCGGCCTCGAGCTTCTGCCGGAGGCGCACGCGGGCGGCGGGGTCGAGGCTCGCGCAGTAACCGGGCGCCGGGCCCGTCCCGAGGGTGAAGGGCTGCCAGTAGTCGTCGAAATCGGCGAAGGTCGTCGCGACCTCGATCGCGGTGCTCTCGACCGACATAAGACCCGCCTCCATCGCCTCGGCCGTGAGGCTCTCGGGCCTGCAGAAGGGAAAGCGTTTGCCTTCCGTCAGGTCGGCGGCCGCGGGGTCGAGTGCGACCGCCGCGTCCCAGAAGGCGCGCATGAATGCGATGCCGCCGCCGGGATAGTCCCAGACATAGAAGCCGACACGCCCTCCCGGTCGCGCGGCGCGGCGCATCTCGCGCAGCGCCTTCATCCGATCGGGCACGAAGTTCAGAACGAGCCCCGAAACGACCACGTCCCGGCTCGCATCCTCGACTTCGAGAGCCTGGGCGTCACCGACCTGGAACGCCGCCCGCGGATCGGCAAGCTTGGCGCGAGCGGCGTCGACGAACCCCGACGACGGATCGACGGCGAGCAGGCTCCGGGGCGAAGACCGCTCAAGGATCGCAGCGGAGAGCGCGCCGGTGCCGCATCCGACCTCGAGCCAGTCCAGACCGGCGGGCACGTTCAGCCAATCCAGAAAGAGCGGCGCGATCCGGCCGCTCCAGCGGCCCATGTAACGGTCGTAGCTGCTGCCAGCGCCCCATGCATCGTGACGGGAGGCGACACTCATGGCCATGACCTCCAAGTCGATCCGGCAAGTCGATCCGGCGACCCGCTCACGCCGAGCGCTCTGACGCGCACGTATCAGGCGCGCCAGCGATCCCAGAGGCGACGGCCTGGGCGTTGATGCGCAATGAAGACTGCGCCGCCTCATCAATTCCCGGCCGGGGACTCGATCGCCAGAGTCGATCAGTTCCAACGCACTTCGTAAATGGGGACGGGGCAGCCGAACCCTTTGATAGCGCGAGCGGGATGCTCAATAAGTGCGAAGGCGCCCTTCACCAGCTTATAGACCTCGGCGGACACCAGGATCTGATCAGGCTCCGCCCCCTGACACAGGCGCGCGGCCATTTGCACGGTGCTTCCGAACAGGTCCTGGGCATCGACTATCGGCTCTCCGACATCGATACCGATCCTCACCTGGAGCTTTTCTCGACTCCCGAGGTTGAACGCCTCGAAGGCACGCTGGACAGCGCGAGCGCATCCGACAGCGCTCCCAGGATCAGTGAACGACGCCATGATGCCGTCACCCGTGTGTTTGACTTCCCGCCCTGCTTGATCTCGCAGTGCGCGACGCACGAGTGCGTCATGCGCTCGCACCATCTCGACTGCACGGATATCGCCGAGCCGCGCCGTCATGCCTGTGGAGTCGACTATGTCGGTGAACAGGATTGCACGCACGGCAGAATCTATCTCAGGCCCCGCTCCCGGCGCGCTTGGCGCCGGATCGGACACTCGGCCAAGAAAGGCTTCGACCGCAGATAGATCGACCTCGATCACATGCTTGGCGACATCTCCGTGCGCTTCATCATGCACACGCATAGCCGTTTCGATATCCGGTGCGTCGATCAGGCAGAACCCATTGCCGCGGGTCGCGTCGAACCAGTAGGTGAGAAAGCGAACGCCGTATCGCTCCTGGACCTCGAGATCCTTCCGGTGCGCTTCCGCAATATCCGATGCGGTGAGGCCACTCAGCTCATGTCGGTCCAGGAAGATCGGCATCGGCGTAGTCCCCTGCGAGTGCGACTGCAGAAATACAGTCCTGTTGACGGCGGAAAGGGCGAGCCTTGTGCGTAAGCCGTCGACCGCACACCAAGCATAAAGGTTCGGGTGCATGATCGCGAACGAGCCAGCGGCTTGCCCCGGAAACCGTTTCCAACGTCGAGCTACGCACGACCATAGCAGAACCGCGATGAACGACATCACACACAGAACCTCGGCTGACGTGGAGGCGCACCTCAAGCGCTACGAGCGCGAGGTTCGGGAGGAGCTGACGGCGTCTGCCGATGGGGACGATGCGCCCGGTCTCTCGGACCTTCGCGTAGGTGGCGTCGAGCCAGAGATAGGGCCCGGAGATCACCGCGGCGACCTCCCTGGGCGAGCCTCCAGTAAACCGGCCGCGCGCGACGCCCCCTCCGACCGGCCTTTCTGGAAGAAAGGGAAACGTCGGTCGACGGACTCTGACGTGATCGGTGCTCCTGTTCTCCGATCCGTCCCTGCTCCACTGCGGCATTCACGACCTGGACTACAACGCATCATTGCGCCGCGCCACGTCACGTATTAGCATTCACTGGCTTAGGAGCGCGTGTGGCGGTCAAGTAGCCCGCGTTATCTTTGCTCCTCTCATTGCATCCTGTAGTGCCTTGAATGGTCGCGTGAACTCACGCCCAGACGCTGTGCATGAGAACGGCGGATTACCTGCGAATTACCGCTGCACCCGGCATTTACCAACGCGTCCAGCGCCGCTCTCGGTGGAGGATCGCCATGGATACAGACGCAATCTTACAGCGGCACGAAACAGCTCTGATGCAGCTGCCGAATGTCCAGGGTGTGGGCATCGGCGAGAAGGGCGGCAAGCCAGCTATAAAGGTCTTCGTTAGTCGCAAGGTGCCGAAGGGCTCTCTGGCCGAGAGTGATGTCGTCCCTACGCAAATCGAAGGCGTGCCCACGGACGTCGAGGAGGTCGGAACAATATCGGTGCAGAGCACCTGAAGGGAAGGAGATGACCGATGAATCTCGATCCGAAAAAGATGATCCTCGATCCCAAGGAGGCGGCGCGAGCGCAGAAAGCGCACGCTGCGGCAGTGGATGAGCTGATGAAGCCGGAACGCATGCCGGCCAATCTGGTCGGCATGGGCTATGGCGTGAAGTGGACCAATGGCGAGCCCACCGGAAGGCCCGCGCTCCTCGCCCTGGTCTCGCAGAAGATGGACAAGGCAGACCTTCCCGAATCCGAACTGATTCCGCCCAAGATCAACGAGATGCAGACGGATGTCCTGGCGATTGGAGAGCCGTTTGCGGGGCAGGCGGAGCCGATCGAGGTCGGGATCGAGGCACTGGCGCGTCGGGCGCGGCCGGCGTCCGGCGGCTACAGCGTGGGGCACCGCCTGATTACGGCGGGCACCATCGGGACCTGCGTGTATGATCTTGAGGGAAGCGGAAGCAATCCGGCGGGAATACCAAGCCGCTACTACATCCTGAGCAACAACCACGTCTTGGCGAACAGCAACAACGCCAGTCCGGGGGATTCGGTGTTGCAGCCCGGCCCGTTCGACGGCGGAACCGAGCCGGCAGATCGCATCGCCCGGCTCACCCGTTTCGTGCCTATCACGTTCGAGCCGCCCTTGCCGCGGGCGCTGCATCGGAACTTAGTCGACGCCGCGGTCGCGGAGGGCGAGTTCCACGACCTCAGCCGGGAGATCCACTGGGTCGGCTATCTCAGGGGCTGGGTGCCGCGCTCGCAGGTGACGGTAGGAATGACCGTGCATAAGACCGGGCGGACGACGAGCTATACGACCGGTCGGATCACGGCTATCAACGCCACGATCGACGTGAACTATGGCGGTGGTCGAATCGCGCGTTTCCGCGACCAGATCGTCACCACCAACATGTCGGCCGGCGGCGATTCCGGCAGCGTCGTCGCTGAGCGGCAGGATAACCGCGCAGTCGGCCTGTTGTTCGCTGGCTCGCCGGTCGCAACCATCCTCAACCAGATTCAGCACGTGCGCTCTTTGTTGAGGGTTGAGATCGTCTAGAACAGACGCAAGGGCCGCCTTGGCGGCGGCTCCTGCGCTCACTCTAGTGCAGCTTCCGCCGCGGCTTCTTCCGGTTGCAGGCCGCGGCGGAACGCCGCCTGCCAATCGTAGGGGGACTGTTCTATCTCGCCACCGAGAATGGCGTATTCACATTCCGCCCAGGCGAACCAGGAGGTGAAATCGCTGTGGGGCATGACCGCCCCTGGACGTGCAAACGTGACGACATTGGTGCTGTCCGGCATGTAACCGCCTTTCCGTTGCCTCACTCGCTCTCTAGAAGAGGGTTATGCAAGTTCTGGTTCCCACCGACCTCACCTGATCAGTCACGTTTCTGCAAGCGACGGAAGCTTCCTCTTTGACAAGAGAGGAAACCTGCGGGGTGGCTTGGTGGATGCGAATGTTGCCAGCCTTGTCTGAATGTAAGTTCGGCCACGGGCGGTCGAGGATTAGCCGCTATTCCGGCGACACGACGACCCGATCACCATCGATGACCACCAGACGCCGGTCCCGATACGCTGTCGCCGCCGTCTGATGCCAAGTCCATTAGCGATCTCACGCAAGCGAGGGAGCCATGATCCCACGTTGGAAATGGCCAGTCCTTCATCCACCACAGCATCGAAGTCCTAGACGGCGGGCGCATCTGCCTGGGGATGCTGCCGTTACGCCGATCTCGGTAGATCGCCCTTTCACAGCCGCCTTCGGGATTTCCGCAGCGGTCGCCAATCAACCACAAACACCCAGGCTGCAGGATCGTCGACAGCAGGAGCGGTGCGCGCAGACGCGCCGAGCCAACGCGACCACGGCGGAGCTGTGATGAACGACGTCACGCATCAGCCTCCGATCGACGCGGAGGTGCACCTCGAGCGCTGTGAGTGCGACTGCAGCCCAGTCGCTTTCGCGGACTCGCGCTGCCACTGCGGAAGCTGCGCCTCTGCATCGGAGCCGATCACATAAGCCGCAGCAGCATGCCGGCTCATGCCGGTATGCGCCGCGAAAGCCGCCGCGAAATCGGTCTCGACCCGCTGGCGCCGATCGTTGTCGAGCCGCGCGGATAGCCATCCCGCGATGAGTGCGTCTATCTCGTGCTGTTCCACTGCCTGCTGCACCGCCACCCAAAGATTCGCGGTCATTATAGCGGCGCGGCGCCACCGTTTACGCGCGATTCGCACGTCAGCTGTCAGCAAACTGCGACTGATCTCTCGCCGACCAATCCGGCCGACGAGGTCCGCCGGAACCGGACACCTATAGTAGTAACGAGACCGCCGACGGCTGAGCCCGAGCAGGTATCCCATGACGCCCCTGTGTAGCAGCTGCGTGCAGCAGTGCCGGGCATCAAGGATCAAACCATTGATTCTGAAGGTTTTGGTGGAGCCGAGGGGGATCGAACCCCTGACCTCCGCATTGCGAACGCGGCGCTCTCCCAGCTGAGCTACGGCCCCACCGGCTGGACAGCGGGCGTATATGTCGGGGAAAGGGTTGTGGCTGTCAAGCGGTGCGACGGAGTCGATGTCGGCGCCGTTGCGGCAGGGCGGCGCAGGCGGGACGGCGCGGTTGCACCGGGACCGCCCCCTGGATATAGGTTAGGCCGCCAAGCGGGGCCGGAACCGGGGGCAAGTCGCGGAATGAACGCGCTCACCGTCACGATCGTCGAGCTGATCGCCACGGTCATCGACCTGTATATCTGGGTGCTGATCATCTCCGCGGTGATGAGCTGGCTGGTGGCGTTCGGCGTCATCAACACGAACAACCGCTTCGTCTATACGGTGCTGGACGTGCTGTGGCGCCTGACGGAGCCGGTGCTGCGGCCGATCCGGCGGCTGCTGCCCAACCTCGGCGGCATCGACATCTCGCCGGTCATCCTGATCCTGCTGCTCTACTTCGTGCGCAACCTTCTGATGCGCCTCGCCTTCGGAATGTAGACGGCGTGGAGGGCGCATCGCCCTTCGGCCGTGCCGGCGACGGCGTGACGTTCGGCGTGCGCCTGACGCCGCGGGCGAAGCGACCGGGCTTCCTGGGCGTGGCGGCGGGGGCCGACGGACGGCCGCGACTGCTGGTCGCGGTGGCCGCACCGCCGGTCGAGGGCGCCGCGAACGTCGCACTGATCGAATGGCTTGCCGCGGCGTGGCGGGTCCCCAAGTCTGCGCTGAACATACGGACGGGCGCCGGCGGACGCGAGAAGGTGCTCCACCTCGCCGGCGACCCGGATGCGCTGGAGCGGCGGCTCGGCGAATGGCTGAACGGTGCCGCGGGTGGCGCGGCCTGAGGACGAGTGGTGACGATGGGCGACGTGATCGACGGCAAGGCATTTGCGGCGGGACTGCGCGCGACGGTGGGCGGCCAGGTGGCGGCGCTGACGGCGGCCGGCGGCCACCGCCCCGGCCTGGCGGTCGTCCTGGTCGGCGCCGATCCGGCGAGCCAGGTCTATGTTCGGCACAAGGTGGAGGCGACGCGGGAGGCCGGCATGGAGTCCTTCCGCACCGACCTGCCGGCCGAGACCTCGGAAGCGGACCTGCTGGCGCTGATCGCGCGGCTGAACGCCGACGACGCGGTCGACGGCATCCTGGTGCAGCTGCCGCTGCCGCCGCAGATCGACGCCGACAAGGTGCTGCTGGCGATCGACCCGGCCAAGGACGTGGACGGTTTCCACCCGATCAACGTCGGCCGGCTGAATGCCGGCATGCCCGCACTGGCGCCCTGCACGCCGACCGGCTGCATGATGCTGCTGAAGGACCGGCTGGGTGACCTGAGCGGGCTGCGCGCCCTGGTGCTGGGACGGTCGAACATCGTCGGCAAGCCCATGGCGGCCCTGCTGCTGCAGGCCAACTGCACCGTCACCATCGCCCATTCGCGCACCCGTGACCTGGCCGAGGAGTGCCGACGCGCCGACATCCTGGTCGCCGCAGTCGGCAAGCCGCGCATGGTGCGCGGCGGCTGGATCAAGCCGGGCGCCACGGTGATCGACGTCGGCGTCAACCGCATCCCGACCGACGACGGCAAGACGCGGCTGGTCGGCGACGTGGCCTTCGACGAGGCGGTGCAGGTCGCAGGCGCCATCACGCCGGTCCCCGGCGGCGTCGGCCCGATGACCATCGCCGTCCTGCTGCACAACACGCTGGTGGCGTCCTGCCGCCGGCATGGGGTAGACCTGCCGGCAGCCTGAGCCGGACCGCATGCGGCGCGGAGGGAGACGGAGACGGGATGGACGCGGCGCTCCAGGAGCTGGCACTGGCAACCGCCACCTTCGTCCTCGGCCATCTCGTGCTGTCGAGCCTGCACGTCCGCCGTCCGCTGATCGCCCGCCTGGGCGAGAACGGCTTTCGCGGCGCCTATTCGCTGGCAATCACCGCCGCCTTCGTCTGGATGCTGTTCGCGTATGCCGCGGCCCCGTTCGTGCCGCTCTGGGCGCCGCCCGACGGCATGCGATGGATCCCGGTGCTGGTCATGCCGGTCTCGCTGCTGCTGCTGGTCTGTGCCTTCACGACGCGCAACGTCACGGCGGTGGGCGGCGAAAACCTGGGACCGGTCACCGACCCGACGCCCGGCATCATGCGGATCACCCGCCACCCCTTCCTGGTCGGTGCCGCCCTCTGGGCGGCGGCGCACCTGCTGACCAACACCGACGCCGCGTCCCTGATCCTGTTCGGCGGCGTCCTCGCGCTCGCCGGCGCCGGCATGCTGCATATCGACCACCGCCGCCGCATCACCATGGGCAGCGACTGGGGACCGGTGGCGCTGACGACGTCGGTGGTCCCGTTTCTCGCCATCGCGACGGGCCGGACGCGGCCGGACTGGCGCGGCATCGGCCTGTGGCGGGTCGCGGTGGCGCTGGCGGTCTATCTCCTGTTGCTCGTCGTCCACCAGCCGCTGTTCGGCGTCTCGCCCTTTCCCTGACCATTTGAGGAACCCGCCATGGCCGCCGACCTCGGACCGAACGCATATCTGATCGGCGTCGCCGGCTCACGCGACCGGCTCAACACGCCGGCGCTGCTGCTCGACCTGGACGCGCTGGAGCGCAACATCGCGGCGATGGCGGCTTTCGCCCGCGCGCACGGCGTCGCGCTGCGACCGCACAGCAAGACGCACAAGTCGGTGGAGATCGCCCGGCGGCAGATCGCGGCCGGCGCCGTCGGCATCTGCTGTGCCACGCTGGGCGAGGCGGAGGTGATCGCCGGTGCCGGCATTCCCGGCGTGCTGATTACCTCGCCGGTGGTGCAGCCGGACAAGGTCGCGCGGCTGATCACGCTGAACGCGAAGGCGGAAGGGCTGATGGTGGTGGCGGACGATCCCGCCAACGTGTCGGCCCTGGCCGCGGCGGCCGCAGCGGCCGGCAGGCCGCTGACCGTGATCGTCGACGTCGAGGTCGGCAGCCGTCGCACCGGCGTGCAGTCGGCCCAGGCGGCGACGGCGCTGGCCCGGCAGATCGCCGACAGCGAATCACTGCGGTTCGGCGGCATCCAGGGCTATGCCGGCAACCTGCAGCACAAATACGACTATGCCGAGCGCAAGGCGCTGTCCGACGAGATGACCGCCTGGCTGCGGCAGGTGTCCGACGCACTGGCCGCCGAGGGCCTGCCGCCGGCCATCGTCGCCGGCGCCGGGACGGGCACGCACGAGTTGGATGCGCGGGCCGGGCTGATGACCGACCTGGAGGTCGGATCCTATGCGGTGATGGACGTGGACTACGACGCCGTCGCCCTGCGCGAGGACGACGCGCGGCCGTTCGAGGACGCGCTGTTCGTCCGCACCAGCGTGGTCAGCGCCACGCACGACGATTTCGCGGTCACCGACGCCGGACTGAAGGCCTTCGCCACCGATGCGCCGTCGCCGCCGCGGATCGCCCGCGGCGCGCCGGAAGGATCGACCTACGGCTTCGCCGGCGACGAGCACGGCCGGGTCTTCTACCCGGCTGCGGCCGAAGGCACCGGACCGCGCCTGGCGATCGGCGACGCGGTGGAGTGCGTGACGCCGCACTGCGACCCCACGGTAAACCTGTACGACCACTATCATGTCGTTCGTGGCGACACACTGGTCGAGATCTGGCCGGTGGACGCACGCGGGCGGCGGTAGGACGGTCTATACAGTCGCGACATTACCCCTGTCTGCGGCGTAACGGGATACGACCTTTCTTTCCGGCCGCATCTGCCCGAAAGCCATTAGGTCTGCATTAAGGCGTATGCGGTACGAAAGCGTTCCGAAATTTCGGGACTTTCGCGCATGCATGCGCCGCGATCCACCTTCGAAGCCATGATGCCGCCGCTGGCGCTGGCCGTGTCCAGCGTCGTGGCGGTGGCCGCCATGACGCTGACACCGCACGACGGCGCCCCCGTGGCGGCCCTGTTCGCACCCTCGCTCTCGCGCGCCGAGATCCTGGAACGCGTCGCCCTGGCCGACGCCGCACTGGTGCGCCACGGCGCGTTCGACAGCATCGTCGTCGCAGCGGCGGACACACCCGGCCTTCCCGACCGCCTGCGGCGCGCCGGTGCCTGGATCGTGTTCGATCCGGTCGCGATCGGCGGC
The DNA here is from genome assembly GCF_040549485.1 of Constrictibacter sp. MBR-5. NCBI lineage: Bacteria > Pseudomonadati > Pseudomonadota > Alphaproteobacteria > Rhodospirillales > Allostellaceae > Constrictibacter > Constrictibacter sp. MBR-5. The sequence continues at coordinate 375,900 of NZ_JBEPTK010000003.1, read as the reverse complement.
TGCCTGTAGCCGGGACCGCCATTCCATCGCCCTTGCCATTCCATCGCCCTTGCCATTCCATCGCCCTTAGAGAACGGTAGATCATCCATGTCGAACGACCTCGTCGGGATTCGCCGCGCAGCCGACAGATTCCTGATCTGGCTCCTGTGGCTGCACCTGCCCGTGGTCGCGGGCGTGTCGCTGGCGCTCGGCGAGCCCATGGCGGCACCGGCCCTCGTGGTCGCCGGCCTCGCCGCGTCGGCGACGCTGGTCCGGCTGGTCTACGGCTCGAGCCTGACGACGCACACGACGATCGCCGTCGCGCTGGTCGGCATGCCGTCGCTGCTGGTGTTCCTGTTCGAGGGCTATGCCTGGCAGATCGACCTGCACATGTATTTCTTCGCGGCCCTGGCGATCACCGCGGCGTATGCCGACTGGCGCGTGATCCTGGCCGCGGCGACGACCATCGCCCTTCACCATCTCGTGCTGAACTTCCTGCTGCCCGCGGCCGTGTTTCCGGGCGGCGCCGACCTGGGCCGCGTGGTGCTGCACGCGGTGATCGTCGTGCTGGAGACGGCCGTTCTGATCTGGGGCGCCTTCAGCCTGAACCGGGCGCTGACCTCCGCGGCCGCGGCGCTGGCCGCGGCGGAGACGGCGAACGTCGAGATCGCGCGCCTCAACGAGGAGCGGCGGGCCCTGGAGGCCGAGGCCGAAGAGAAGCGCCGGCAGTGGCTGGCCGAGCTGGTCCAGAGCTTCGAGGCCGAAATCGGCGAGATGATCCAGACCGTCGTGGCCTCGTCGGGGCAGCTGAACGGCACCGCGCGCCGGATGGACGGCGTGGCGGCGCGCAGCACGCAGCAGGCGGCGTCGGTCGCGACGGTGGCCGGCCAAACGGCGATCAACGTGCAAACCGTCGCCTCGGCCTCGGACGAACTGGCGGCCTCGATCCACGAGATCACCCAGCAGGTGACGAACTCGCAGCGCGTCGCCGGGCGGGCGGCGGACGAGGCCGAACGGTCGGATGCCACGGTCCATGCGCTCGTCGAGGCCGCGCAGAAGGTGGGCGGCGTCGTCGAGCTGATCCACTCGATCGCCACCCAGACCAACCTGCTGGCGCTCAACGCGACCATCGAGGCCGCCCGCGCCGGCGAGGCGGGCAAGGGCTTCTCGGTCGTCGCCTCCGAGGTGAAGAACCTCGCCAGCCAGACCGCCCGCGCGACGGAGGAAATCACCGGCCAGATCAAGTCGATGCAGTCGCTCAGCGGCGATACCGCCGCCGCGATCCGCGGCATCGCCGGGACCATCGCGACGATCGACGAGATCGCAGCGGGCATCGCCGCCGCCGTCGAGGAGCAGAACGCGGCGACGTCCGAGATCGCGCGCAACGTCCAGCAGGCGGCCGACGGCACCAGCCGCGTGTCGAGCGACATCGCCCGCGTCAACGAGGCGGCGGCCGAGACCGGTTCGGCGGCGGCGGAGCTGCTGAGCGCCTCCGAGGAACTGGCGATGCGCGCCGATGCGATGCGCAGCCGGGTCTCCGCGTTCCTGGGGAACCTGCGCGCCGCCTGAAGCGCGGCGTTCACGCCCGCCTGCACGGGCGTTCACCCCGGCCCTCCCTTGCGGCGCGCCTTCCGAGGACGGAAGATGCGCCGCGGGAGAACCACGCCATGAAATTCGGCATCTACGTCGCCTCGCAATGGCCGCAGGGCACCGACCTGGGGCCGCAGCTCGACAACCTGCTGGCCCAGGTGCGCATGGCGCGCCTGAACGGCTTCGATTCGCTGTGGACGGCGCAGCATTTCCTGACCGCGCCGATGCAGATGTTCCAGACCGTGCCGCTGCTCGCCCGGCTGATGGCCGAGGCCGACGGGATGGAGGTCGGCCCGGCGATCATGCTTCTGCCGATGCTGAACCCGGTCGTGGTTGCCGAGGAGGCCGCGACGCTCGACTGGTTCTGCGGCGGCCGCTACGTCCTGGCCGTGGGCATGGGCTATCGGCAGGAGGAGTTCGCCGCACTGGGCGTGCCGTTCGAACAGCGTGCCAAGCGTTTCGGCGAGGCCATCCGGCTGATCCGTCGCCTGTGGACCGAGGACGAGGTCGACTTCGACGGCAACTTCTATCAGGTGAAGGGCGTCGGCCTGAGCCTGAAGCCGAAGCGGCCGGGCGGCCCGCCGATCTGGATCGGCGGCGCGGCGAAAGCCGCCGTCGAACGGGCGGCACGCCTCGGCGACGGCTGGATCTGCAGCTTCCGGCCGACCCTCCCGGAACTCGTCGACCAGTTCGCGACGTTCCGTGCGGCGCGCACCGCCCACGGCCTGCCGGAGCCGATCGACTATCCGATCTGCCGGGAGGTCTATGTGGGCACGAGCGACCGGACGGCACTCGACGAGGTGCGCGGGCCGCTCGTCTACAAGTACGAGGCCTATGCCAGCTGGCGTAGCGAGGCCGACCAGGCGGCCGGCGGCTTCGCCAAGCAGTTCGACAATTTCGTGCGCGACCGCTTCATCATCGGCGACGCGGAGCGGGTCAAGGACGAGATCCAGCGCTATCGCGAGACGCTGGGCGCAAACCATCTGATCCTTCGGGTACAATGGCCGGGCCTGGACCAGGCGAGCACCCTGAAGAGCATCGAGCGGCTGGGCCGCACGATCGCGGAGATCCGATGAGCGATACACCCGAGACCGGCTCGATCTGGGCCGTACTGCCGATCAAGGACATGTCGGCCGCGAAACAGCGCCTGTCCCCGGTGCTGGGGCTGCACGAGCGGCGCGGCCTGTTCGCCGCGATGGCGGAGGACGTGCTGTCGGCCATCGCCGCGGTCGACCGGTTCGACGGCATCCTCGTGGTCACCGGCGATCCCGACGGGCGGGCGCTCGCCGAACGCTACGGTGCCGAAGTGTTGAGCGAGGCCGAGGATCAGGGCCAGACCAGCGCCGTCACCGCCGGCGCCACGGCGCTGCGCGCCCGCGGTGTGGGCACGCTCCTGGCGCTGCCGGGCGACGTGCCGACGACCACCGCCGACGAGATTCGCGACGTCCTCGCCGCCCATGGCGCGGCACCGGCGATGACGATCGTGCCGGCCGGGGACGGACGCGGTTCCAACTGCGTCGTCTGTTCGCCGCCGGACCTGATCCCCTTCGCCTTCGGAAACGACAGCTTCCGCCCGCACCTCGCCGCCGCGCATGCCGCCGGCGTGCGGCCGCGCGTCATCCGACGGCCGGGCATCCGCCTGGACATCGACACGCCGGACGATCTGCGCATGCTGCTGCAGCGGCCGGCCGACACCCGCGCCCACGCCTTCCTCGAATCCTCCGGCATCGCCGCCCGGCTCGCCGGAGGCGCCGTGACCATGAAGGGCTGACGATGAGCCACTCCATCGCGCTGACAGCGGATTCCGTGATCGACGCCGCCCGCGCCGGCCGCCGGCCGACCGCGGCCGAGGCGATGCGGCTGGTCGAGGTGAACGACCTGGGCGGCCTGACGGCGGCCGCCGCCGAACTGCGCGATGCCGGCCACGGCCGGCTCGTCTCCTATTCGCGCAAGGTGTTCATCCCGCTCACCCACCTCTGCCGCGACGTCTGCCACTACTGCACCTTCGCGCGGCCGCCGAAGAAGGGCGAGCGCGCCTTCATGACGCGCGACGAAGTCCTGGCCGTCGCCCGCGCCGGGGCCGCCGCCGGCTGCAAGGAGGCGCTGTTCACCCTGGGCGACCAGCCCGAGACACGCTATCGCGTGGCGCGCGAGGAGCTGCAGGCGCTCGGCCACGACAGCACCCTCTCCTACCTGCGCGAGATGGCGAAGGCGGTCCTGGACGAGACCGGCCTGATGCCGCACCTGAATCCCGGCATCATGACCGCGGCCGATTACGCCGCGCTGAAGCCGGTTTCGGTGTCCATGGGCATCATGCTGGAGAGCGCCTCGCCGCGTCTCTGCCAGAAGGGGGGCCCGCACTGGGGCTCGCCGGACAAGGACCCGGCCGTGCGGCTGGCCAGCATCGCCGCGGCGGGCGAGGCCGGCGTGCCCTTCACCTCCGGCATCCTGATCGGCATCGGCGAGACGCGGGCGGAGCGGATCGAATCGCTGCTGGCGCTGCGCGACCTGTCGGACCGCTACGGCCACATCCAGGAGATCATCGTCCAGAATTTCCGGGCGAAGCCGGACACGCGCATGGCGACGGCCCCGGAGCCGTCGCTGGACGAACTGCTGTGGACGATCGCCGCCGCGCGCCTGATCTTCGGGCCGGCGATGAACATCCAGGCGCCGCCGAACCTGAGCCCGGGCGAACTGGAGCAAATCGTCGGCGCCGGCATCAACGACTGGGGCGGCGTGTCGCCGGTGACCCCCGACTTCGTCAATCCGGAGGCGCCCTGGCCGCACCTGATCCGCCTCGCCGACGACACGGCGGAAGCCGGCAAGCTGCTGGTCGAGCGGCTGGCGATCTATCCGGCATGGACGCGCGACGCCGGCCGCTGGCTCGACAAGGGCCTGCAGACGCCTGTGCTGCGCGCCGTCGACGCCGACGGCTTCGCGCGGACCGAAACCTGGGCGCCGGGCGACCCCGTCGATCCGCCGGCGGAGGAGGTCGAACTGGCCACGCGGCGCCTGCCGCCGGGCCGGGGCGTGTCGCCGGAGGTGCAGGAGATCCTGGCGCGCGCGGCCGACGGCGCGGCATTGGACGAGGCCGCGATCGTCCGCCTGTTCGCGGCCCGCGGCGCGGAATTCGCCGCGGTGTGCGCCGCGGCCGACGCGCTGCGCAAGCGGATGAACGGCGACGTCGTCACCTACGTCGTCAACCGGAACATCAACTACACCAACGTCTGCTATTTCCGCTGCCAGTTCTGCGCCTTCTCCAAGGGGAAGATGAGCGAGAACCTGCGCGGCAAGCCGTACGACCTGGACCTTCCGGAGATCCAGCGCCGGGTGCGCGAGGCGTGGGAGCGCGGGGCGACCGAGGTCTGCATGCAGGGCGGGATCCATCCCGACTATACCGGGCAGACCTATATCGACGTGCTGCACGCGGTGAAGGCGGCGGTGCCGGACATCCACGTCCACGCCTTCACGCCCCTGGAGGTGTGGCAGGGTGCGGCGACGCTGGGCGTGCCGGTGCCGCGGTTCCTCGGCATGCTGAAGGAGGCCGGCCTGGGCACGCTGCCCGGAACGGCCGCCGAGATCCTGGACGACGAGGTCCGGGCGATCATCTGCCCCGACAAGATCGACACCGACCAGTGGCTGGAGGTGATGGAGGCGGCGCACGGCGTCGGCCTGAAGTCGACCACCACGATCATGTACGGGCACGTGGAGACGCCGACGCACTGGGCGCGCCACCTGATCCGCCTGCGCACGCTGCAGGCGCGCACCGGCGGTTTCACCGAGTTCGTACCCCTGCCCTTCGTCCACATGGAGGCGCCGATCTATCTGAAGGGCCGGGCGCGCAAGGGCCCGACCTTCCGCGAGGCGGTGCTGATGCACGCGGTCGCGCGCCTGGCGCTGCATCCGCACATCACGAACATCCAGACAAGCTGGGTGAAGATGGGCCCCAAGGGCGTGGCCGCCTGCCTCGCCGCGGGCGCCAACGACGTCGGCGGAACGCTGATGAACGAGACGATCACCCGTGCCGCGGGCGCCGGCCACGGCCAGGAGATGCCGCCCGAGGCGATGGAGGCGATGATCCGCGCCGTCGGCCGCGAACCCCGGCAGCGCACCACGCCGTACGGCGAGCCGCCGGCGGCGCAGGTCGCGGCCTCGTACGGCGCGGCGCCGCTGGCCGAACCGGTCAACCGCCCGGCGAAGAAGTTCGAGCGGCGGGAGAAGCCCGCGCTGGTGCGTGTCGAGGGCCGCAGCGGTACCGCGTGATGACCGGCGGTCTTCAGGGCTTGCGATGGATCGCCGGGGAACGCTGCGGCGCCTGACCCGTTACTGATCCTCGAAGAGGCACGGCCGGCGCCGCCGGCACGGCGAGGATGGGACAGGGATCGCTCGATGGCGACGCTATTCGCGGATCTGGTTCGGGACGCGACCCGGCTCGTACGCAACGAGTTCGAGCTCGCCCGGACGGAACTGGGCGAGAAGGCCGACAAGGTCAGCGGCGCCATCGTCCTGCTGATCGTGGGCCTGCTCGTCTCCTTTGCCGCCGTCACCGCCGCCCTGCGGACCCTGGTCTTCCTGCTCTCGCCACTGATCGGCGAGGCGGTGGCCGGGTTGATTGTCGGGGGCGGCGTGCTGCTCGTCGGCCTTCTCCTGGTCCTTTGGGGTCGACGCTCGATGCGCGCGCGGGCGCTCGCGCCCCGGCGAACCCTCCATACCCTGCGTCACGAGGAGCAACATCGATGAGCCGGTCCCCCGAGGAGATCGAGCGCGACATCGAGGCGACCCGGGCATCCCTGGTCGCGACGGTCGGAGAAATCGAGCGGCGGCTCACGCCGGGGCGCATTCTCGACGACATGCTCGACGGCGCCTTGAACGGCCGCGACCGCAGCGACTTCGTCGAGCTGGTCCGCCGCCACCCCATCCCCGTGGCGCTCGTGGGCGCGGGCCTCGTCTGGCTTCTCCTGTCCGGGAAGCGGAAGCCACGACGCGCGGCCGCGCCGCCGGCGCCGCGCGACGAGTGGACGGAGCGGCTGCCACCGCCGGCGCATGCACCCATCATGGCCGAGCCCGACCCTCTCGCCGATCCGCATCCGGCCACCCGACTTCATACCGGCTGAACCGCCGCCGCGGCGAGACCGCCTCGGCGGTAGCCAGCAGCGGCCCGGGGCTTCAGAATGGCGATGCCCGCGCAACTCTCATCGCGCGGGCATCGTTCGGTGTTCAGTCGGCTCGTCCGGTCGCCCGTACCGATCCTCCTGAGAGCGCTGTCTGCAGGCGGAGCGGCAGGGCGTCCGGTCCCAGACGGCTAAGACGAGGATCAGCCCAGACCGAGGAACGAAAGTATCGCGATGACGACGACCACGACGCCGATGATATAGAAGATGCTGTGCATAGCCGTCTCCGGGCCGTTAGTTGATATTCCTGCTGCAAACGCGGCGCGAGAAGCTTGGTTCCATCATGGCACCGCATCGGTTTTCGGGGCGCGACTTGGCATCGGTGCGCCTCCGATACTGGGCTCGGTAGATCCGATTTGCACGTCCGCCGGGCCGCCACCCGGCGCCACCTCCTCTACGCCGGGAAGGTCCTGACGGCGAATGTCGTTCCTGTTCGTCCAGTTCCTGACGGGGCTCGCCAGCGCCTCGTCGCTCTTCCTCGTCGCATCCGGGCTGTCGCTGATCTTCGGCGTGACGCGGGTCGTGAATTTCGCCCACGGCTCGTTCTACATGCTGGGCGCGTTCTGCGGATACAGCGCGGTCGGCCTGCTCGCCCCGGTCCTCGGCGACGCCTTCGGGTTCTGGATCGCCGTGCCGCTGACCGCGGCGGCCGTGGCCGTGCTCGGCGCCGCCCTCGAGATGACGGTCCTGCGGCGGATCTACGGCGCCCCCGAACTGTTCCAGCTGCTCGCCACCTTCGGAATCCTACTGGTCCTGGCCGACGCGACCCTCGCCGTCTGGGGGCCGGAGGACCTGCTCGGGCCCAGGGCACCGGGCCTCGCCGGTGCGGTGCAGGTCTTCGGGCAGGCGGTGCCGACCTACGACCTGTTCCTGATCGGTGTCGGTCCGGTGGTGCTCGGCCTGCTCTGGTTCTGCCTGCAACGCACCCGCTGGGGCGTCCAGATCCGCGCGGCCACCGAGAACCGCGAACTCACGGCCGCCCTCGGCATCAATCAGCGGCGCCTGTTCACCTCGGTCTTCGCCGTCGGGGCCGGCCTCGCGGGCCTCGCCGGCGCACTGGAACTGCCGCGTCACCCGGCCAGCCTCGGCATGGACCTGGGCGTGATCGTCGAGGTGTTCGTGGTCACGGTCGTCGGCGGGATGGGCAGCATTCCCGGTGCGTTCGTCGCGGCGCTGCTGATCGGTCAGCTCCAGGCGTTCGGGATCCTGGCGTTCCCCGAGATCACGATCGTCCTGCTGTTCCTCTTCATGGCGGCGGTGCTCATCGTCCGCCCGTGGGGCCTGCTGGGTCGCCCCGAGGCGCCGGCCGCCGCCCGTATCCTCCAGGCCGAAGCGCCGTTGCGGCCGCTTCCCGCTTCCGGCAAGGCGGCCGCCCTGGCGATCGCGCTCCTCCTCGCCGCGATGCCGCTGGTGGCCGGGCCCTACATGCTCTCGGTCGCCACCGAGATCATCGTCTTCGCCCTCTTCGCGGCCAGCCTGCATTTCCTGACCGGCATCGGCGGCATCGTGTCCTTCGGCCATGCCGCAGGCTTCGGGCTCGGCGCCTATGGTGCCGCCCTCGCCGTGCGCTGGCTGGAGGCGGGCATGCCGGCCGGTCTCGCGGCCGGCGTGGCCCTGGCAGCGGTTGGCACCGGGATCTTCGGTGCGTTCTGCATACGGCTCTCGGGCGTGTACCTCGCCATGCTGACGCTCGCCTTCGCCCAGATCTGCTACGCGGTCGCGTTCCAGTGGTACGACGTCACCGGGGGCGACAACGGCCTGATCGGGATCTGGCCGCCGCGCTGGGCCTCGTCGCCGGAAACGCTCTACTGGCTGGCCCTCCTGCTGTGCGGCGCGGGTGCGATGGCGTTGCGGCATATGGTGCACGCGCCGCTCGGCCTGGGCATGCGCGCCTGCAGAGACTCCCCGCTGCGCGCGGAAGCGTCGGCCATAGACCGGCGCGGCATCCGCTGGGCGGCGTTCACCCTGGCCGGCATGGCGGCCGGCTTGGCCGGCGCGTTCTACGCCTTCTTCAAGGGCAGCGTCTTTCCGGATGCCCTCGGCGTGGGCGTCTCCGTCGACGGTCTGGTCATGATGCTGCTCGGCGGTATCGGCACCCTGTCGGGACCGCTCGTCGGCGCGGCCGCCTACAAGGCCACGCAGGTCGAACTCGCCGCCGCCACCGACTTCTGGCGCGCGCTCCTCGGCCTGGGGATCGTCCTGCTGGTGGTCCTGTTCCCGCGCGGGATCGCCGGACAGCTGCAATACCTCTGGTACCGGTGGGTCCGATGACGACGCTGGCCGTATCGAACCTGCGCAAGTCGTTCGACGGCGTGCGCGCAGTCGACGGGATCGGCTTCGAGGTCGCGGCGGGGGAACTGGTCGCGATCATCGGCCCGAACGGCGCCGGCAAGAGCACCTGCTTCAACTGCGTCAACGGACAGCTGCGGCCCGATGCCGGCAGCGTGCGCCTGGACGGGCGCGAGCTGGTCGGCCTGCCGCCGCGCGAGGCCGCCCGGGCCGGGATCGGGCGGACGTTCCAGATCACCGCCGCCTTCGGCTCGCTGTCCGTACGCGAGAACGTTCAGGCCGCGCTGATCGCCGGGCGCCAGCGCATGCTTTCGATGCTGCCGGTCGCGCGGCGGCTCTACGTCCAGGAAGCCGATGCGCTGCTGGACCTCGTCGGCATGCGGGCGCTGGGCGACGCCACCTGCGGCGCGCTGGCCTATGGCGACCTGAAGCGCGTCGAACTCGCGATCGCACTCGCGCAGGATCCACGCATGCTGCTGATGGACGAGCCGACCGCCGGCATGGCACCGAGCAGCCGGCGCGACCTCATGCGCCTCGTCCACGGGATCGCGAAGAACCGTTCCGTCGGCGTGCTGTTTACCGAACACGATATGGACATCGTCTTCGGCTATGCGGACCGCGTCCTCGTCATGAGCCGGGGCCGCCTGATCGCCTCCGGCCCACCCGACACCGTGCGGGCCGACCCGGCCGTGCGCGAAACCTATCTCGGGACCGACTGATCGCGGAGCAGCCGGCTGACGGTGACCCTACAGGCTGATAAACATCGGGAGACCATGGTGGCGGAGATGCGGATGCGACCGGCGAAGTTCCTGTTCATGGCGGCGTTGACCGCCGGCGTCGCCGGCTGTGCGGCCGCGACGCCCGGTGGCGGTGCGCCCGCACCGGCGGTGGCGAGCCCTGCGGCGACGACGGCGCTGCCCGCCGCGCGTCTGTCCGATTTCGCGGGTCCCTGGGCGGGCCATACCGAACAGAACACCGCGGCGAAGCGCGCTGCGACACTCCTGATCGAGGAGCAGCCCGGCGGCGGCTTCAGCGTGACGTGGGCCAGTTTCGAGGCGGGCGACGTGGCGGGATCGGTACGGCAGCGCGAGCGGAAGATGACCTTCCGCCAGACGGCGGAGACGGGGATCTGGGTGGCCGACGAAGCGTCACCGGATCCGTTCGCCCATCTCGCCGCGTGGGCGCGGATCGTCGACCGGACGTTGCGGATCGACATCCTGGGCCTCAGGCGCGACGGCCAGCTGGAGCGGCAGGTCTACGAGCGCCGGCTCGACGACGGCGGCATGATGATGCTGACCTATCGCCGTTTCGTCGAAGACGAGCTGACGCGGACGATCGAAGCCGACTTCATGCGCCTCTGACGCCGTGACTCGATGCGCCTCCGGCGCCGTGACTTGCGATGCGCCTCCGGCGCCGTGACTTGCGCCGATTCTGCCACATGAATCAGGCGTAAGTGGCGTAGGTCACATGCACAACCGTGCCTTCGTTGACAATGTAGTGGTGCTCATGGAGCATCCGCATTGACGGTTCTGTGTCGGGGGGCAAGTAGTGAAACGGCATTTGGCGGCGTTCGCCTTGGCGGCGACCGTGGCTGGCACTGCCATAGGGGCAGCGGCTCAGACCAGCGACCAGGCTGCGGAACGCGCTCGCTACGACGCCCTGTTCCAGACACTGCTCGAACGGCCTGCGGATCTCGACGCCATGTTCGAGTTCGCCGCGCTGGCGGCACGGCTCGGCGAGTATGACGCCGCCATCTCCACGCTGGAGCGCATGCTCATCTACAATGCCGACCTGCCGCGGGTTCGGCTCGAACTCGGCGCGCTCTACATGCGCATCGGTGCCGACGAGATGGCGCGGGTCTACCTGCAGGACGCGCTGACGGCACCCGAGGTGCCTGATCCGGTAAGGGAACGGATCGAGACGCTGCTCGCCCAGATCGACCAGCGGACGGCGCGCAACGTGTTCGCGGGCTCGGTCTTCGGCGGCCTTCGCTATCAGACCAATGCGAATGCGGGCCCCGATTCCAGCCAGGTTCAGGCCTTCGGCCTCGACGCGCGGCTCGACGACGAGTTCCGTGCGGACGACGACTTCAACGCGTTCCTCTCCGGATCGCTGGTCCACCGCTACAATTTCGACTCGCCCTACGGCGAGTGGTGGGAGACGCGGCTGACGGGCTACGGCGCCTGGCAGTTCGACTTCACCGACCTGGACATCGCTCTCGCGGAGATTCAGACGGGCCCGCGCATCGCGCTCAACCCGGGAGAGTGGAAGGGCACGTCGCTGCGGGTCTACGCGCTCGGCAACGTGGTCGACCTCGGCCGACGGCTGCTCTACGCCAGCGTCGGCGGCGGTGCGGAGGTCAGTCAGGTCGTCAACGACCAGGCGATCGTCGATCTGGGCTACGCGTTCCGCTACAAGGACTATCACAACTCGGACCGGTCGCCGAACGCGGACGACTATACCGGCGACGAGCATACGCTCGGCCTGACAGGCCGCTACGCGATCGATCCGGACTGGATGATGTTCGGCGGCGTCACCGTCATCCGCGACGACGCCAAGACGGCGCATCAGTCGAACTGGGAATACGGGCTGCTGGCCGGCGTGCGCTACAGCTACGCCGCGCCGTTCGAGTCCATCCAGCTGCCGTGGCAGGTCGCGCTCGCCGTCTCCTTCGGCGAGCGCTGGTATGACGATGCCGACGTGGCCGTCAATCCGAACACCGACCGGTCCGACAACATCTGGCAGGTCAGCCTCAATCATTCGGCGCGCGTGACCTCGGATATCTCGATCGAGAGCCAGATCCGGTACGAGGATCAGGACTCGAACCTGACCAACTACAGCTACGACAACTGGTCCTTCACGCTCGGCGTGCTGGCGACGTTTTAGTAAAGGTGATCGCTATGCGGCCTTACCACTGGCTGACCGTCGCTTCGGTGATCGCCGCGGCACTCGCCGTGGCGCCACAGGCAGCCGACGCCGCGCGCGTCGGCACGACCGCGGCCGTCAATCCGGAAGCGACGGGCACGCCGCCGGGCGGGGCAACCCGCACGCTCTTCATCGGCCAGGACATCGTCTTCGAGGAGAAGATCGTCACGGCCGGCGCCGGTCAGACGCAGATCCTGTTCCTCGACCAGTCGGCCCTGACGGTCGGCCCGAACTCGGAAGTCGTCATCGACCGCTTCGTCTACGACCCCGACCGTTCGACGGGCGAGATGGTGGTGTCGGTGACGAAAGGACTGTTCCGCTTCGTCGGCGGCAAGATCAGCTCCACCAGCGGCGCCACGATCCGGACGCCGACCGCGACCCTGGGCATCCGCGGCAGCGTGGTACTCGGCGCGTCCGATCCGCTCGACATCGTCTTCGTCGCCGGCAGCACGCTGAACGTCAGCAACGCTTCCGGTAACCTGAACATGGATTCCCGCTCCATCGGACGGCGGGTCGTGACGAACGGCGGCGCCCCACAGGACGGCGGTAGCGCCTCGGCGGCCACGTTGCGGAGTTATCTGGCCGCCCTGAACACGCCGGGCAGCGGCAGCGCCCCCGAGCAGCCGACGGATGTCGGCGCGCGGGCGGGTCTGGGCAACAGGCTTCCCGGCGGCAGCATCCTGCATTTCGCGGCGGCCAACTACGCCACCGGCGGCAGCACCAGCAACCTGCAGCCGGGGACCGCCGGCGGCGCCAGCCAGATACGCGACGTCGTCGAAACCGGCGCCAACACCCAGGTCCGGGATGCCGTTACAGGGGGTGGATCGCACTCGCCCGGAGGCGGACTCGGCGGGATCTTCGGCGGATTGCCCTCGGCACCAGGCGGTTCGCCGGGAACGCGCACGACCGATACGATCGAAGGCTATGGCACAAGCCTACGGTTCACTTACGACGGCACGGGCGACCCGATCGCGCTGCTGTCGAATTCGACGGATCTGGAGGGCGTGATCGTCGCCGCAGGCAGCCCGACGCCGACCCTGACCATCGAACGCAGCGTCGAGGGCGATCACATCGACGCCGATCTGCGCCTCGACCGGCTCTACGAGTTCGGGAAGGGCCGCTCGGTCAACAGCCTCTTCTTCGACGACGACACATTCGCCGCCATCATCTCCCCGAACGGGCCCGGCGGCACGCCCGGCGGGCCGGTCACCGTGATGGTGACCCACGACCTCCTGCAGGCGCCGCAGGGGGTCGACGAGACGAAGCTCTGTTCCTGCTCCTTCCTGACGTGGGGCTATTGGGCGGCGGACGTGCCGGGAGCGTCGAGCAGCGAAACGCCGGGGCAGCGTGACTTGGTGGCGCTCGGCACCTGGGTCGCGGGCAAGCTTCCGACCGCCGCGGACATACCGACGACCGGGACCGCCAGCTATGCGGGGCATGCGGTCGGCAGCGTCGTCGACAACGGGCAGTTCCGGATGGCGACCGGCAGCATGACGGCGAACTTCGACTTCGGCACCCGCTCCGGGTCCATGCACATCAACGACTTCGACAACCGGGACTATACCGGTTCGGCGAGCGCCGTGACGAACCGCATGTCGATCAACGTCATCTCCAGCGACGGCAACGTCAGCGGCAACGTCGTCGGTTCATTTGCCAGGAACGGCAGCGATCCGGTCGGCGGCGTGATCGGCGACCTGATCCTGAGCGGAACGAACGGCTCCGGCGGCAGCTATGTCGGCGTCGGCACGATCGCCGGGCAGAAGGCGACCGGCCAGAACTGACCGGCGCCGGCGTCGGCAGCCTCCTGCCCTCAGTTCAGGGCGAAGTGGGGGGTCGTCCGGAAGTCGGCCGGGCTGACGATCCCCCGCTGCGCCACACGCACCGTGTGGATCTTCGCCTCGATCTCGCGCTCCCAGAAATCGAGAAACTTCTGCAGCGCCGGATATTTCGGCGCCGCGTCAAGCTTCTGCCAGACGAACGTCTGCAGCAGGCAGGGGTGGTCGGGCAGGCGGTAGACGATTTCGGCGGTCGTCAGCCGCCATCCCATGAGCTGTCTCTCCAGATCGGTCACGGTCCTTCTCCCTTGAACCGTCCCACGAAAGTGTCAGGACCAGGGAATTTCGGCACACGCTCGCGCAGAAATCAATAAAATCAATGGACTAGCAGCCGCTTCCAGCGACTGCTGCCAGCGCGCCGAAATTTGTTAGCAGTCAGACACTGAGAGTGCTAAAAACCCCCTTGAAAGGATCCTGTGCGGCGCATAGATCCGGGCCGTCGCGGCCCCGGGATTTAGGGCCGCAGGTCGTATCGGGATCCTCTACAGCATATTCGAGGGAGCAGTCAGATGCAGTTCAGGCCTCTGCACGACCGTGTCGTCGTCAAGCGCGTCGAAGAGACGACGAAGACGGCGGGCGGCATCATCATTCCCGACACCGCCAAGGAAAAGCCGCAGGAAGGCGAAATCATCGCCGTCGGCCCGGGCGCCCGCAACGAGAAGGGCGAGATCCAGGCGCTGGACGTCAAGGTCGGCGATCGCATCCTCTTCGGCAAGTGGTCCGGCACCGAAGTGAAGCTCGACGGTCAGGATTACCTGATCATGAAGGAGTCGGACATCATGGGCATCGTCGAAGGCGGTGCAGCGGCGAAGGCCGCCGCCTGAACCGGCAGCATCCACTGCACGTCGAAGCCCTGACCAACTAAGGAACGATCGAAATGGCTGCCAAGGAAGTCAAGTTCAGCACGGACGCGCGCGACCGCATGCTGCGCGGCGTCAACATCCTCGCCGACGCGGTGAAGGTCACGCTGGGCCCGAAGGGCCGCAACGTCATCATCGACAAGGCGTTCGGCGCACCGCGGATCACCAAGGACGGCGTCACCGTCGCCAAGGAGATCGAGCTCAAGGACAAGTTCGAGAACATGGGCGCCCAGATGGTGCGCGAAGTGGCCTCGAAGACCAACGACGTGGCCGGCGACGGCACGACGACCGCGACGGTTCTCGCCCAGGCGATCGTCCGTGAAGGCGCCAAGTCGGTGGCCGCCGGCATGAACCCGATGGACCTGAAGCGCGGCATCGACCTCGCGGTCGCAGCGGTCGTCGCGGACCTGAAGAGCCGGTCGGTGAAGATCAAGACCAGCGAGGAAGTGGCGCAGGTCGGCACGATCTCCGCCAACGGCGACAAGGCGATCGGCGCGATGATCGCCGAGGCGATGCAGAAGGTCGGCAACGAGGGCGTCATCACGGTCGAGGAGGCCAAGAGCCTCGAGACCGAGCTCGACGTCGTCGAGGGCATGCAGTTCGACCGTGGCTATCTCTCGCCGTACTTCATCACCAACGCCGAGAAGATGACCTGCGAGCTGGAGAACCCGTACATTCTCCTGCACGAGAAGAAGCTGTCGAACCTGCAGTCGATGCTGCCGGTGCTCGAGGCCGTGGTCCAGAGCGGCCGGCCGCTCCTGATCGTCGCCGAGGACATCGAGGGCGAGGCGCTGGCGACGCTGGTCGTCAACAAGCTGCGCGGCGGCCTGAAGGTCGCGGCGGTGAAGGCACCGGGCTTCGGCGACCGCCGCAAGGCGATGCTGGAGGACATGGCGACCCTGACGGGCGGCCAGGTCATCTCCGAAGACCTCGGCATCAAGCTGGAGAGCGTGACGCTCGACATGCTCGGCCAGGCGAAGAAGGTCGCGATCACGAAGGACGACACCACGGTCGTCGACGGTGCCGGCGAGAAGGCCGACATCGAAGCGCGCTGCACGCAGATCAAGGCGCAGATCGAGGAGACGACCTCGGACTACGACCGTGAGAAGCTTCAGGAGCGTCTGGCGAAGCTGGCGGGCGGCGTCGCGGTCATCCGCGTCGGCGGTGCCACCGAGATCGAGGTGAAGGAGAAGAAGGACCGCGTCGACGACGCCCTGAACGCCACGCGCGCGGCGGTCGAGGAAGGCATCCTGCCCGGCGGCGGTTCGGCCCTTCTCTACGCGATCAAGGCGCTCGAATCGGTGAAGCCGGAGAATGCGGACCAGCGCGTCGGCGTCGAGATCATCCGCCGCGCGATCCAGGCCCCGGCACGCCAGATCGCCGAGAACGCCGGGTCGGACGGTTCGGTGATCGTCGGCAAGATGCTGGAGAGCACCGACGCCAGCTGGGGCTACGACGCCTCCGAAGGCAAGTACTGCGACCTGGTGAAGGCCGGCATCGTCGATCCGACCAAGGTCGTGCGTACCGCGCTGCAGGACGCCGCGTCGGTTTCCGGGCTGATGATCACCACCGAGGCGATGGTCGCCGAGAAGCCGGAGCCGAAGTCGGCCGCGGGCGGTCCGGGCGCCGGTGGCATGGGCGGCATGGGCGACATGGACTTCTGATCGCGTCACGACGCGACAGGATCTCCCACGCGAAGGGGCCGCGGCGATGCCGCGGCCCCTTTACGCATTTGGATCGGGTTCGCTCACCCGGTGTTCCGGCGTCGTCAGTCCTCGCGTCGCGGCGGCTCCGGCATGCGCCAGAGCAGCATAGTGCCGATGACCAGCAGGATGAGGATCGTCGACATGCCGATGCGCTGGCTGCCGGTCACGATGATCGTCCAGCCGACGAGGGTCGGGCCGATGAAGGAGGTGACCTTTCCCGACAGGGCGAAGAGACCGAACATTTCCGTCTCCATGCCGCGCGGCGCCAAGCGCGCCATCAGCGAACGGCTCGCCGCCTGGACCGGGCCCATGAAGATCCCCAGCAGCAGTGCGAAGATCCAGAACGTCGTCTCGGACTGGGCAAGGAGCACCGGCACGGCCAGTCCGATCATCGCGACGAGGCTGAACGCGATCGTCCGCTTGGAGCCGAACAGATCATCGATCCAGCCGAAAGCAAACGCACCCAGACCCGCCGTCACGTTGAGCGCGATCCCGAAGACGATGATCTCCTCATAGTCCATGCCGATCGTCCCGGCGGCATAGAGGCCGCCCATGGCGAACAGCGTGTTGAGGCCGTCGATGTAGAACAGGCGGGCGATCAGGAAGCGGGCGATCTCGCGATGCGCGCGCAACGTCTTCACCGTCCCGCGCAGCTGGCGGAGCCCCTTCCCCACCGCCTCGCGCATGCGCAGGCCCTGCGGGGCGTCCGGGACGAACAGAAACAGCGGAACCGCGAAGAGCAGAAACCAGACGGCCACGAAGGGGCCGACGATGCGCACATGCTCGGACTGCGCCTTGTCGAGCCCGAACAGCGGCTGCTCCGCCTGGACGAAGAGCACCAGGGTTAGCGCCAAGCAGACGAGCCCGCCGGCATAACCGAGCCCCCACGCCCAGCCCGAGAGGCGGCCGAGATGGGACTGGCGCACCAGCCCGGGAAGCATCGCATTGTAGAAGACGGTGCCCATCTCGAAGCCGATGTTGGCGATCGAGACCAGGACCAGCGCCCACAACGCCCACGACGGATCCGGCTCAACGAACCAGAGCATGGCGGTCGCGACGACGCAGGTGCCCGAGAGGGCGGCGAGCCAGAGCTTGCGGCGGCCGCTGAAGTCCGCGATGGCGCCGAGGATCGGACTGAGAATGGCGATGAGAATGCCGGAGAGCGCCTGGGCGAAGGCCCAGTGCGCCGTACCGTCGGCACCCTTGCCCGACACGCCGAGTTCGAAATAGGCGCTGAAGACGAAGGTGATGATGACGGTCGGAAAGGCGGAGTTCGCCCAGTCGAACAGGCACCAGGACCAGAGCGCCCGTGCCGGCACGCCATCGGGCCGCGAGGCCGAGTGGGTGACGGCGCGCGTTGCGGCGGCCGGCTCGGGAACCTCCGTCACGCGGCCGCCAGCGCGCGGAGCTGCCCGTTGACGACCGTCAGCATGGCGATCTCGAGCATGCCGGCCGACCCGATCTCCTCCATCGTGCGATCGTAGCGGGCCACCGCTGCCGGCCGCTGCGCCGTCCAGGCCTCGACCGCCGCCTCGGCATCGCCGGACGCACCGGCCGCCAGCACCTGGGCGGTGAGGGTCGCCTGATGGCCGAAGACGTCATCCAGGAACGTCTCGACAGCCAGCTGCTGCCACGCGGTGCGCGTCGTCATGGTCGACGCCGCGTCGCGCAGCCGATCCAGGCCGAAACGCGTGGCCACGGCGAACCAGACGTGGGCCGCCGCCTCGACGGACATCCCGCAGCTTCGGGCCAGGCGCACCACGTCGGGCGCACCGTACAGCACGTCGAGCCCCGCCACCGCGCGCGCGATCTTGTCCGGCACGCCCGCTTTCTGCAGTTCGGAGCGCCGCGCCGCCACGGACCGGCGCTCGTCCTCGAACAGCTCGCGCGGCAGGTTCGCACAGAAGTCGGCGATGCCCGGACGGTAAGCCTCCAGATGGGCCGCCATGTCGAGTGGATTGCCGCCGTGCCGCAGGAACCACAGCGTGCCGTGCTCGACGAGGCGTCGCCCGTCGAGCAGCATGCCGATCTGCACCGCGGCCGGCACCCGATTGTCGAGCCCTTCGATCGCCTCCCAGAGGTCGCGCAGGCCGAAAGCCGCCACCGCGATCGAGAAGGCGCGGGCGACATCCCCCGCACCACGGCCCGACCGGTCCTGCAGACGCTCGACGAAGCCGATGCCCGCGCGATCGACGACGGTGTTGGTGACGAAGGTGGTGACCAGCTCGCGGCGGAGGCGATGCCCGGCGATCTGGCTGCGCCAGCCGTCGCGCAGCGTGGGCGGAAAGTATCGGACGAGATCGTCCACCAGCTCCGGATCGTCCGGCAGGCCGGTCGCCAGCAGTTCCTCGTAGAGCACGATCTTCGAGTAGGAGAGCAGAACCGCCAGTTCGGGCCGCGTCAGGCCGAGACCGGCGGTCTCGCGTTCGCCGATCACCTCGTCGTCGGGCAGGAACTCGATGCTGCGGTTGAGCTGCCCCGCGCGTTCGAGGCGGCGGATGAAGCGGGCATGCTGCGGCAGCAGCGCGGCCGCCTCCGCCTCGGTTACACTGATCGCACCGCTCTGGAGATAGTTGTGTGCGAGCACCAGTTGCGCGACTTCGTCGGTCATCTGCTTCAGCAGCGCGTCGCGCTGCTTCATCGTCAGCTCGCCGGCATCAATGGCGGCGTTCAAAAGGATCTTGATGTTCACCTCGTGGTCCGAGGTGTCGACGCCGCCCGAATTGTCGATGAAGTCCGTGTTGATGCGCCCGCCGGCGAGTGCGTACTCGATCCGTCCGCGTTGGGTGACGCCCAGGTTGGCACCTTCGCCGACCACCTTGGCGCGGATCTCGCCGCCGTTCACCCGGTGCGCATCGTTGCTGCGATCGCCGACCTCGGCGTTGGTTTCCTCGGCCGACTTGATGAAGGTGCCGATGCCGCCGAACCAGAGCAGGTCGACCTCGGCGCGGAGCATGGCGGTCATCAGCGCGCTCGGCGTCACCTGGGCGGTGTCGATGCCGAACAGCGCCTTCATCTCGGCCGAGACGGGGATCGCCTTGGCCTGACGGCTGAAGACTCCGCCGCCCTGCGAGATGAGGCCGGGATCGTAGTCGGTCCAGTTCGACCGCGGCAGATCGAACAGGCGCTTCCGCTCCGCCCAGCTGGCTTCGGGATCGGGATTCGGATCGACGAAGATGTGCAGATGGTTGAAGGCGCCCACCAGACGCGTATGGCGCGACAGCAGCATGCCGTTGCCGAACACGTCGCCCGCCATGTCGCCGACGCCGACGCAGGTGAAGTCGTCGGACTGGATGTCGCGGCCGATCTCGCGGAAATGGCGCTTCACCGATTCCCACGCGCCGCGCGCCGTGATGCCCATTCCCTTATGGTCGTAGCCGGCGGAGCCACCGGAGGCGAAGGCGTCCTTCAGCCAGAAGCCGTACTCGGCCGACAGGCCGTTGGCGATGTCGGAAAAGGAGGCCGTGCCCTTGTCGGCCGCGACGACGATGTAGGGGTCGTCGCCGTCGTGGCGGACGACGTCGGCGGGCGGCACGATCGCGTCGCCGTCGCGGTTGTCGGTGACGTCGAGCAGCCCCCTGACCAGCAGCTTGTAGCAGGCGATGCCTTCGGCCTGGAGCGCTTCGCGGCCGCCCTCTGTCGGCGGGCGCTTCAGCACGAAACCGCCCTTGGCGCCGACCGGCACGATGACGGCGTTCTTCACCATCTGCGCCTTCATCAGGCCAAGGACCTCGGTGCGGAAATCCTCGCGCCGGTCCGACCAGCGAATCCCGCCGCGCGCGACCTTGCCGCCGCGCAGGTGGATGCCCTCCATCCGGGCCGAATAGACGAAGATCTCGAACATCGGGCGCGGCAAAGGCAGCTCTTCCACCTTCGCGCAGTCGTATTTGATGGAAAGGTAGGGTTTGGGCCGCCCCTCGGTGCCGGTCTGCCAGTGGTTGGTGCGGACGGCGGCCTCGGCGAGGTTGAGGAAGCGGCGCAGGATGCGGTCCTCGTCCAGGCTCTGCACCGCCTCCAGCGACGACGCGATATCGTCGGTGATCGCCGCCACGCGCTGCGGGTCGTGCCGCGCCGGATCGAAGCGCGCCTCGAACAGGGCGACGATGCTGCCGGCGATGCCGGCATGGCGGGCGAGCGTCTCCTCCATATAGGCTTGGCTGAACGGCGCCCCGACCTGGCGCAGATAGCGCGCGAAGGCGCGCAGTACGACGATCTGGCGCCAGTCCAGGCCGGCGGCAAGGATCAGGCGGTTCAGCCCGTCACTCTCGAGTTCGCCCGTCCAGATGCGATCGAAGGCGGTCTGGAACTTGTCGCGCACCGCCCGCAGGTCGACGGCCGACCGGTCCGCCGTCTCCAGACCGAAATCATGGATCCAGACCCGCCGGCGGCCGGCGGGTTCAAGCCGGTACGGCACCTCGCCGATGACCCGCAGCCCCATATGCTCCAGCATCGGCAGGATGTCGGACAGCGGTACGGGCGTCTCGGCATGGTAGAGCTTGAAGCGCAGTTCGTGCTGCCCGGCTTCGATCGGCCGGTAGAGGTTCATCCCCAAGCCACCGCCGGCGCCCATACCGTCGAGCAGAGCGATGTCGGCCACGGCCAGATCGGCGTGATAGGTCTCGCGGTAGCCGGCGGGAAAAGCCTCGCCGTAGGTCCGCCAGGCGGCGAGACCACGCTCCTCGCCGAGATGGGCCACCAAGGCCTGCTGCAGCCGATCCGACCATGACCGGCCGGCTTCCGCGAGCCGCCGTTCGATCTCGGCTGGGTCGTATTCGGGCACCTGGCCCGGCGTCGTCCGGACCAGGAACTGAATCCGCGCCAGGGGCTCGTCGGACACCTGCGTCGTGAACGCCGTGACCTCGCCGGACAGGGCGGTCTCCAGAATCCGGGCGAAGCGCAGCCTGATTCCCGTGTTGTAGTGATCGCGGGGGGCATAGACGAGGCAGGATACGAAGCGCTGGAACGGATCGGCGCGGGTGAAGAGCGCGATGCGCTGGCGCTCCTGGAGGTGAAGAATCCCCAGCGCCGTCTCCAGGAGATCGTCCTGGCCGATCTGGAACAGTTCGTCGCGCGGATAGGCCTCCAGGATATGGACGAGCGCCTTCTCGTCATGGCTGTTCGGCGCGAAGCCGGCCTGTTGAACGACCTGCGTGACCTTGTGGCGGAGGATCGGTATGCGACGCGGGCTGCTGTTGTAGACGACCGAGGTGAACAGGCCGAGGAAGCGGCGCACCCCTGCGACCCGCCCGTCGGCGTCGAAGCGCTTCACCGTCACATAGTCCATGTGGACCGGACGGTGGACCGTGGACCGCGCATTCGCCTTGTTGATGTCGATGAGGATCGGCGACTTCAGCGATTCGATCGCGGCAGCCGGTAGAACCGCGAGCCCGGCCGGCGCATCGTCGGGTTCGAGCCGTTCGCTGCGGAGAATGCCGAGGCTGGAGCCGGGCTCCGGAACCGCCTTCAGTTCTCCGGAGCCGCCTTCGAACCTGTAGTCGCGGCAGCCGAGGAACGTGAAGTGATTGTCGTCGAGCCACTGCAGGAAGGCCGCCGCTTCCGCTGCCTCCTCGGTGGATACGCCGCGGTGCGCCTGGCTCGTCAGGTCGGCGACGGTCGCCTGCAGACGATCGCGGATCGCCTGCCAGTCGGCCACGGCAACCCGCACGTCGGCCAGGACCCGGACGAGATTCGCGCGAATGGTCTCGAGTTCATCGAGGTTCGTCACCTCGTCCATCTCGACGTGCATCACCGACTCGGCGGCCCCGCCCGCCGCGCCGATCGCCGCGATACGGCCGGCCTCGCGGGTAACCGGGATGATCGGGTGAATGACGAGGTGGACGGTGTGACCCCGCCGGTTCAGCTCGGCCGTGACCGAGTCCACCAGAAAGGGCATGTCGTCGTTGACGACCTGCACGACGGTATGGGTGGATTCCCATCCGTCCTCGCTGAGCGTCGGCTTGTAGACGCGTACCTTGGCCGTTCCGGGGGGCCGATCCGATGCGAACCGCAGCATCGAGAGTGCCGCGCCGTACAACGTCTCCGCCCCGACGCCCAGGATGTCACTGGGCGGTACGTGCGCGTAGAACCGCCGGATGAACTCCTGCGCGAGCGGGGCGGCGTCGGATTTCAGTTTGCTGCCGGCAATAGCGACGACTTCGGCGATAAGATCCGCCGTCAGCCGCTGTCCACGGACTGCCATGCGCTTCTCCCTGGTCTTCGAGACGTGCAGCCGGCTGCGATACTAGCCGTGCCGGCCAATCGAAGTAACACCCGGACGTTACAGACCACATGCCGGGTAGGGAGAGGACGAGGCCGACCGGGGTACCCGGCGCAAACGCCTCGGCAGGCTACTGGTTCATCTGCTGGAAGAAATCGCCGTTGCTCTTGGTCTCGCGCAGCTTGTTCAGCAGGAACTCCATCGAGTCCTGAGCACCCATCGGCATCAGGACGCGGCGCAGCACCCACATCTTAGAGAGCGTGGCACGGTCGACCAGCAGCTCCTCCTTGCGGGTACCGGACTTGCCGATGTCGATGGCCGGCCAGATGCGCTTGTCGGAGAGCTTGCGGTCGAGGACGATTTCGGAGTTACCGGTGCCCTTGAACTCCTCGAAGATCACCTCGTCCATGCGGCTGCCCGTGTCGATCAGGGCCGTCGCGATGATCGAGAGCGATCCGCCCTCCTCGATGTTGCGCGCCGCACCGAAGAAGCGCTTCGGCCGCTGCAGCGCGTTGGCGTCGACGCCGCCGGTCAGCACCTTGCCCGAGGACGGAACGACCGTGTTGTAGGCGCGGGCCAGGCGGGTGATCGAGTCGAGCAGGATGACCACGTCGCGCTTGTACTCGACGAGGCGCTTCGCCTTCTCCAGGACCATCTCGGTCACCTGGACGTGGCGGGTCGCCGGTTCGTCGAAGGTCGAACTGATGACCTCGCCGTTCACCGAACGCTGCATGTCGGTGACTTCCTCGGGCCGCTCGTCGATCAGCAGCACGATGAGGTAGACGCCCGGGTTGTTCGCCGAAATCGCATGGGCGATGTTCTGCAGCATCATCGTCTTGCCGGTACGCGGCGGCGCGACGATCAGTGCGCGCTGGCCCTTGCCGAGCGGCGTGACCAGTTCGACCACGCGGGTCGTGTAGTCCTTGGTCTTGGTCGGATCCTGGTATTCCAGGTTCAGCTTTTCTTCCGGATAGAGCGGCGTCAGGTTGTCGAAGTTGATCCGGTGCCGGACCTTGTCGGGCTCGTCGAAATTGATGCTGTTGAGCTTGAGCAGTGCGAAGTAGCGCTCGCCCGACTTGGGACCGCGGATCTCGCCTTCGACGGTGTCGCCGGTGCGCAGACCGAAGCGCCGGACCTGGCTGGGGCTGACGTAGATGTCGTCCGGCCCGGGCAGGTAGTTCGCCTCGGGCGAGCGCAGGAAGCCGAAACCGTCCGAGAGAACCTCGAGCACCCCGATGCCGAGGATGGTGACCTCCTGCTCGGCGAGCTGCTTGAGAATCGCGAACATCATGTCCTGCTTGCGCAGGGTGCTCGCATTCTCGATCTGCAACTCCTCGGCGAGAGCAAGGAGTTCCTGCGGCGTCTTCCGCTTGATGTCCTGAAGGTTCATGACCTTCGGCTTCGGGTCCAACAGGAGCGTGTCCGTCATGGGCGACTTCCGGAAGTGGCGCTTTTGAACAGAAGGGATTGCTCCCGGCGGGGGGAGCTAAAGAGAAGGGCACCGCCAACAGGCGATCAAGGAGAGGTCAGCTCTGATGATACAGCCAGCCGAGCGCCGTCGGTCCAGCGGAGGTGCAGAATTTATGTAGACGGGCGAGAGACGAGAGTAAAGGGCCAAATTGGGTAGGTCATCAAAATGGCCGCACAACCACCATCACCACGATGCCGATCATCGCGAGCGTCGGCACCTCGTTCGCCACGCGGTAGTACCGGGCTGGCCGGCTGTTCCGATCGGCCGCGAACTCCTTGTACCGGGCGGCGAACACGTGATGCGCCACCGTCAGGCCCACAACCAGGGCGAGCTTCGCGTGGAACCAACCCTGCGACCAGTCGATGACCCCCGGGGTGAAGACCAGCATCGCGCCGAACAGATAGGTCGCGATCATCGCCGGGTTCATGATGTAGCGGAGGAGGCGCCGCTCCATCACCTTGAACTGTTCCGACGTATCCGAGCCGGCTGCCCAGGCGCAATGGTAGACGAACAGGCGCGGCAAATAGAGGAGGCCCGCCATCCAGGAGATCACGCTGACGATGTGCAGCGACTTGGTCCACGGATAGAGCGTGATCAGCAGGTCGGACATGGCGTCAGCGCCTGCTGTTCGGGCAACCCGAGAATCCGACCGGACAGAGCCGGTTGCCGAACTGCGAGCAGATCGGCTTATCGCTGACCAGCATGCGCCGGACCAGTTCCGCGAGGCCGGCCACGAACTGCTCGTCGGCCTTGACGGTCGGGACGCGGACGTAGCGGGGGACACCGGCATGTGCCGCGACCTCGGCATATTCCATGTCGAGTTCCACCAGGGTCTCCGAATGCTCGGAGACGAAGGCGATCGGCAGGAGGACCAGCGCGCGACGCTCCGCCCCGGCGAGCTTCACTTCGTCCTCGGTATCTGGCTTGAGCCAAGCCTCCGGTGTGGCCCGGCTCTGGTAGCTGACGCGCCAGTCGACCTCGCCCAGCTCCGGCGCGCGGTTGCGCACCGCCTGCGCCAGGGCCGCAGCACTCTGTTCGACCTGCCATTGGTACGGATCGCCGTTGCGGACGACCCGCTCCGGCAGCCCGTGCGCCGAGAGCAGGACACGGACGGCACCGGCCTGGCGCGCTTCGCGAATCGCCGGGATGACCAGGTCGGCATAGGCGTTGATGAAGCCCGGAAGGGTCGGGTAGCAGCAGACGGTCCGGGTCGGAACGTCCAATCCGTGCCGATCCGCGACGGCGAACCACTCGCGCAGCGACGATGCCGTCGTCGTCGTCGAGAATTGCGGATAGAGCGGCAGCAGGACGACGAGATCGGGTCCGTAGGCCTTGATCGCCTGGACCGCCTCGTCCGCACGCGGATTCCAGTAGCGCATCGCGATGAAGATCTGCACGTCGCCATTGCCGGCGAGCAGGTCGGCGAGCGCCCGCGCCTGATCCTCGGTGTTCGGCAGCAGCGGCGAGGAGCCGCCCATCTTCGCGTAGATCTCGCGGGCGGCGGGCGTACGGCGGCGCGACAGAAACTGCGCGAGGAGCGTCCTGAACGGTCCCGGCAGGGTGAGGATCGCCGGATCGTTGAAGAGGTTGAAGAGAAAGGGCCTTATCGCATCGGGACTGTCCGGTCCCCCGAGATTGAAGAGCACGACGGCTATGCGACTCACGCGCGATTCCCCTCACCGCGGAGCAGAGCGGCCAGCATAGCGACGTGCTCCGGCGGTGTCTGCGGAACGATCCCGTGACCGAGATTGAAGACGAACGGTCCGCCGCCGAGCGATGCGCGGATATGTGCGATTCCGTCCGCTAGGGCCGACCCGCCGGCGACGAGTTCCCAGGGATCGAGATTGCCCTGCACGGCGACATGCGGCTGAAGATGCCGGGCCGCCCAGTCGGGGGAGATCGCCTGATCGATGCTGACGGCGGCAAAGTCACCGCACGCGGCATAGGCCGACATAGCCGGCCCGACGCCGCGGGGAAAGGCGATTACGGGAACGCCCGGATGCGCCGCCCTTACCGCGGCGGCGATCCGCCGGCACGGGTCGAGGCAAAGGCGCCGCATCGCCCGTTCGGGCAGGACCCCGGCCCAGGTATCGAAGAGCTGCACGACCTCGGCACCGGCCGCGATCTGTGCGCAGAGGTGGGCGACCGTCGCCTGTTCGAGCAGACGGATCAGCCGGTCGAACCCGTCCGGGTCGGTGAAGGCCCAGCGCTTGACCGTGCCGAAGTCCCGGCTGCCTCGACCTTCCACCATGTAGCAGGCCACTGTCCAGGGGGCCCCTGCGAAGCCGATGAGGGCCGTTTCGCCGGGCAGAGCGCCCGCGACGCGGTCCACCGCCTCGTAGACGGGTGCGAGCCGTTCCGTCACGCCCTGGACATTCAGCCGCTCCAGGTCCGCCGCACAACGCACCGGTTCGAGGACGGGCCCTTCGCCTTCGCGAAAGGCCACCTCCTGCCCGAGCCCGTGCGGAACCACGAGGATGTCCGAGAAGATGATCGCCGCATCCATCCCGTAGCGGCGGATTGGCTGCAGCGTCACCTCGGCCGCCTTGGCCGGCGTGTAGCAGAGGTCGAGGAAACCGCCGGTCCCGGCCCGGACGGCACGATACTCGGGAAGGTACCGCCCGGCCTGACGCATCAGCCAGAAGGGCGGTCGGGCAGCGGGTTCACCGCCTAGGGCCCTCAGAAACGGCTTATCCGCGGCAGGCGGCATCTCGGCCTCGAATTCGTTCACGTGCCAGGAACATCCAGAAAGAATCTTAAATAGGTTGAGGCGGTAGATGGCGCGAGGATAACGGGGATTGTTGGTAACGCGGCGGTTACGCACAGATCTATCCACATATCCCCCGCTGCCAAGCCTCGTCGCGCCGTTCCTCCGGACAAGCGGGCACAAGCGGCGCGCGCCAATGGTGATAGAAGCGGGGAAAGTGGGGATAAGCCAAGCAATCTGCGGCGGGCGGCGATCCGTCCTCATGTTTCGTCGATAGCGGGCACGTTGTGAGCGGCCGATGGAGGGAAACTCCAACTGCGGGTATGGTATCGGACCGCCCCGGGATAACCGGTCATCGATCCACAGGTTCACCGAACAGTTTGCGAGACCCCTTCGCCCATGAAGAAGGTCCATCTCCACCTGGTTTCCGACGCGACCGGCGATACGGCGCGGAGCGTCGCGCGGGCCTGTCTCGTGCAGTTCGACGACGTGGAGTTCACCGAGCATTTCTGGGTGCTGGTCCGGACGCAGGAGCAGATGGAGCGGGCGATCGACGGGATCGCCAGCCAGCCGGGCATCGTGGTCTGCACCGTCCTCGACGAGACGCTGCGCAACACCCTGGAGCAGGCGTCGCGCCGGATGAACGTGCCGTTCATTCCGGTGCTCGATCAGCTCCTCGGCGCCCTCGGAGCGATCGTCGGGACGCCGAGCCGGCGGACGCCGGGGCGCCAGCATGCGATGGATGCCAGCTATTTCGACCGCATCGACGCCATGCAGTACATGACGGCACACGACGACGGGCAATCCACCTGGAGCCTCGATCAGGCCGACGTCGTGCTGGTCGGGGTGTCGCGGACGTCGAAGACACCGACCTGCGTCTATCTCGCCAACCGCGGCCTCCGGTCGGCGAACGTACCCTATGTCCCGAACGTGCCGCTGCCGCGCGAGCTCTTCGCGTTGCGCCGCACGCTCGTCGTCGGCCTGACGCTGGATCCGATGCGGCTGGTGCAGATCCGGCGCAATCGTCTCCTGGCATTGAATCAGGAGGAGACGTCCTATGTGGAGATCGACCTGGTGAAGGCTGAGATCGCCGAGGCGCGTCGCGTCTTTCTCAGTCACCGTTGGCCGATCATCGACGTGACCAGGCGCTCGATTGAAGAGACGGCGACGGCGATCATCCAGCTGATCGCCGACCGGCAGGAGGAAATCGTCAGGACGTGACCGACGCGAAGGAACAGCTTCTCCGAGGCCCGGCACCGGTGCCGGTGATCCTGGCCTCGGCCAGCCGCGCGCGCGCGGCGATGCTCGAACAGGCCGGCCTCGACTGCATCCGCCAGCCCGCCAACGTCGACGAAGACGAGGTCAAGCGCAGCCTGCGTGCGGCCGGCGCCGACGTCGCGTCCGTCGCACAGGCCCTTGCGGTGCTGAAGGCGGAAACGGTGTCCCGGCGGCAGCCCGGCGCTCTCGTCATCGGTGCCGACCAGATGCTCGATTGCGACGGTGTCTGGTTCGACAAGGCCGATGGCCGGGACGGTGCGCGGTCAACCCTGCACGCCCTGCGCGGGCGCGACCATCGCCTGATCAGTGCGGCCGTCGTCGTCCGCGACGGCGCGCGGATCTGGCAGCACACGGACAGCGCCGTCCTGAGCATGCGCCGGTTGACGGACGATTATGTCGAGCGCTACCTGGATAGCCTGGGCGAGGCGGCCTGGAGTTCCGTCGGCGCCTACCAGTTGGAAGGGCTCGGGGCGCAGCTTTTCCGGCGGGTCGAAGGGGACTTCTTCACGGTGCTCGGACTGCCCCTGCTGCCGCTGCTCGACTTCCTGCGCGCCCAGCGCGTGCTGGCCGAATGAGACCGCGCCGAATGAGACCGCATCGATGATCCTGACGGGGAAGGCCCGCATCGCCGGCGTCATGGGGTGGCCGGTGTCGCATTCGCGCTCGCCGCGCCTGCACGGCTTCTGGCTGGAGCGGTACGGCATCGACGGTGCCTATGTTCCGTTCGCCATCCGGCCCGAGGACGTGGAAGCGGCCTTGCGGGCACTGCCGAAGCTCGGCTTTGCGGGGACGAACGTGACCGTGCCGCACAAGGAGACCCTGCTCCGGCTCGTCGACGACGTCGACCCGGTGGCGCGGCGGATCGGCGCGGTCAATACGGTGGTGGTCGGCGCGGACGGCAGTCTCTCCGGCTCCAACACCGATGCGTTCGGTTTCCTGGAGCATCTGCGTGCTTCGGCGCCCGGTTGGTCGCCGGCAGCGGGCCCGGCGGTGATCCTGGGCGCGGGCGGCGCGGCGCGGGCGGTCTGCGCCGCACTGGCCGACGCCGGCGTCGGCGAGATCCGGATCCTGAACCGCACCCGCGAGCGGGCCGACGCCGTCGCATCCCTGGCGCCGGGCGTGGCGTCGAGCTTCGACTGGCGAGAGCGGGGAGCGGCGCTGGGCGGTGCGGCGCTTCTCGTCAACACGACCACATTGGGAATGGCCGGCCAGGCGCCGCTCGAACTCGACCTCGCCGACCTGCCGACGACGGCGGTGGTCGACGACATCGTCTACGTGCCGCTGGAGACGGAACTGCTGCGCGCCGCGCGCGCACGCGGCAACGTGGTCGTCGACGGGCTCGGCATGCTTCTGCATCAGGCGCGGCCGGGCTTTGCCGCCTGGTTCGGCGTGGAGCCGCAGGTCGACGACGCCCTGCGCGATTTCCTTCTGGCGGATCTGACACGATGAAGCGACCCGTCATCATCGGGCTGACCGGCTCCATCGGAATGGGCAAGAGCACCGCCGCGCGGATGTTCCGAGACCTGGGCATCCCGGTTTTCGACGCGGACGCGACGGTGCACGTGCTGCTCGGCCCCGGCGGCGGTGCGGTCGCGGCGGTCGAGGAGGCGTTCCCCGGCGTCGTCAAGGACGGTGCGGTCGACCGGGGCGAACTGGGCAGGCGCGTCTTCGGCGACAACGCTGCCCTGCGCCGCCTGGAACGCATCATCCACCCGCGGGTCTTTCGCGCCGAGCGGCGTTTCATCGCCAAGGCGATGCGCGAGCGCAAGCGGATGGTCGTTCGGGACGTCCCGCTGCTGTTCGAGACGGGGGGCGACCGGCGTTGCGACGTGACGGTCGTGGTCTCGGCACCGGCGCACATGCAGGCGCAGCGGGTGCTCGCCCGGCCCGGAATGACGCGCGAGAGGTTCGAGGCGATCCGCGCCAAGCAGATGCCCGACGCACAGAAGCGGCGCCGGGCCGACTTCGTCGTGCCGTCGGGCCTCGGACGCGGGTTGACGCGACGGGCCGTGACGGGGATCGTGCGCAAGATCATGGACGGCAAAACGAAGGGACGGCGCCGACGGCATGCGTGAGATCGTTCTCGATACGGAAACGACCGGCCTGGACCCGCTGATGGGGCATCGCCTGGTCGAGATCGGCTGCGTCGAGCTGGTCAACCATCTCCCGACCGGCCGGCACTGGCATACCTTCATCAACCCGCAGCGCGACATGCCGAACGAGGCCTACGAGGTCCACGGCCTGTCCGAGCATTTCCTGTCCGACAAGCCGCTGTTCGAGGCCATCTGCGACGAGTTCCTGGCGTTCATCGGCGACGCGCCGCTGATCATCCACAACGGCGCCTTCGACATGGGCTTCCTGAACGCCGAACTGCAGCGCTGCAAGCGTCTGGCCCTGCCGATGGAACGGCTGGTCTGTACCCTGGAGCTGGCACGCAAGCGCTTCTCCGGCGGCTCGAACAGCCTGGATTCGCTGTGCCGCCGCTTCGGCATCGACCTGAGCGTGCGGACGAAGCACGGCGCCATCGTCGACTGCGAACTGCTGGCCGAGGTGTATCTGGAGCTCTGCGGCGGCCGCCAGCCCGGCTTCCTGCTGGGCGCGACGGGAAGTGCTTCGACCGTGATCGTCGTGGACCGTCCGCACCGGCCCGCGCGGCCGCATGCGCCGTCCGACGACGAACTCGCCGCGCATGCGGCCTTCATCGAGAAGCTGTCGGATCCTCTTTGGCGGCTGGCCTGAGCGGCGGCGCGTCCCGCGTCCCGATCGGGGAGACCTTCAGTACCGCGCGCGACCGCCGGAGCTGCACCCAGGCGACCGCGCCCAGCACCATCGCCGCCCCGATCGCCTGATTGAGACCGAAGCGTTCGTCGAGCAGCAGGATGGCCGCGCAGATCGCGATCAGCGGCTCGAGATTCATGACGATGGCCGCGCGAACCGGGCCGAGACTAGCGACCGCCGCGTACATGAAGGTCACGCCGAGGGTGAAGAAGAGCGCGGTGCCCCCGAGGCCCAGCCACCCGATGTCGCCGACCGGCCATGCGGGGCCGCCGTGGGCGGCCAGCAGCACCGCGTTGAAGGCGAGCGCCACGCTCATGCTGCGCAGGTTGAGCGGCAGCGTCGAACCGCCTGCCAGGGGTGCCACGCGGCTGATCGCGAGGATGTGCGTGGCGGCGCCGAAGGCCGCCACGCCGGCCAGTGCCAGACCGCGCGGGTCCACCTGGGTCAGCTCCACGCCGAGGGCGACGCAGAGTCCCGCGAAGGCGACGGCGAGGCCGGCGAGCTTGTGCCACCCCAGCGGCTCGCCCTCGGTCCAGCGCGCGCCGACCGCGACGATCAGCGGGAAGGTGTAGAAGATCAGCACGGCGAGGCTGGCGGGGATGAAGAAGATCGATCCCATGTAGCCGAGCGACGTGACCGTCGACAGCAACCCGAGACCGAGCGAGCCCCAGTTGGCGCGCGCCGGCAGGCGCAGGCCTCGGCGGCTGACCAGGACCAGCATGCCCACGGCCAGGACGCCGGCGACGAACCGTGCGGTGGTCGCGGTCGGCACGTCGGCGCCGGCGTCGTATGCCAGCCGCGCCATCGACGGTGCCACCCCGTAGGAGATCGCGCACAACAAGGCCAGTGCGACGCCGCGCGGGTCGCCCATCGGACCGTTTCCTTCCACGCCCTGTTCTCGTGTCGCGACCGTCCTCGGCGTGGACCGACGGCCGTCCGAAACCGCTAGTCGCGGAAGGCGGGCATCACCTGTTCGCCAAACCGGCGCATCGAGGCGAGGTTCTGTTCGTGGTCCATGTCACCGAAGCCGGTCTGGCACAGGAGATGGCGGACGCCGACATCGCGCAGTTCGGCGACCTGTTCGCGCACCCGTGCCGGCGAGCCGTAGAGGCAGCCCGTCTCCAGCACGAAGGGCAGTGCGTCGGCGTCGCTGATCTTCGGGTCGGTCCAGGCGTTGAGCATGACCGGGTCGATCGTGAAGTCGGGCGGATTGTAGGCCTCGCGGACGTGCATCATGTGCGACCGCGTCTGCAGCAGGAGGGCCGACAGCTCGTCCTCGGCCTGCGCGTCGGTCTCGGCGACGTAGACGTTGCGCCACAGGGCCGCCTGGGCCAGCAGCCGCTCGCATGTCGCCGCGTCGTGGCCGCCTTCTGCGAGACCGGCGGCGTAGAGATCCCAGCGCTCCTTGATCCGCGCCACCGGAAGGCGCGCCGTCAGGATCGGGATGCCGCGCCGGCCGCAGTCGGTGAAGGACCCGGGCGAGATGACGCTGCGCCAGAGCGGCGGCCCCGGCTGCTGCACCGGCTTCGGGCGGATCTGCGGGACCTGGACCTTGTAGAAGCGCCCTTCGTACGAGAGCGGAGCCTCGCGCCAGGCACGCTGAAGGATGTCGACGGCCTCCTCCATGCGTTCGCGGCTGTCGTCGCTGCGCAGTCCGTGGCCGACGAATTCGTATTCGTTGTAGACGGTGCCCTTACCGACCCCGACGTCGATCCGGCCCTTGCTGAGATTGTCGAGGAGTGCGAGCTGGGTCGCCAGCCGGACGGGATGGTGGAAGGGCATCTGCACCACGGCGAAGCCGATCCGGATGCGTTCCGTCCGCATCGCCAGGGCGGCGGCGAAGAGCAGCGCGTCGTTGTAGACGCTCTCGCCGGTGAAATAATGCTCGGTCAGCCAGACGTCGCCGAAGCCCAGGCGCTCCGCCTCGCAGACCTGTTCGATCTGCTGGTCGATGCGCGCGGCGTCCTCCTCCGGCGAGGGCGACAAGGACAGGGTGAGCCATCCGAACTGCATTGCGATCTCCCGTCCGTTTCCTGCCGATGCTGCGCCGCGAGAACGCTAGCCTCCCTCCGCCGCCGCATCAACGGCCGGCTGCCCCTTTTCAGCGGGTGCGGGGCCGGGAGCGCGACCGGCGAGGATGACCGCCATGGCCGCGAGTTCGAAGGCGGCCGCAGTCGCCAGCACCGGGCCGTAGCCGCCGAGCAGGTCGCGCAGCGCGCCGTAGACGGCCGGACCGAGGGCGGAACTGAATTGGATGACCATGGCGGCGGCGCCGTAGATCGCGCCGTAGGAGGCGGCGCCGAACTCGCGCCGCACGACGATCGGCGAGAGCGTCGTGATCTGGCCAAGGCAGAAGCCGTAGACGAGGCTTCCGCCGATCAGGACCGGCATCGTGGGAAAGACGGCGATGGCGAGGAGTACCAACGCCTGTGTCCCCATGATCGCCCCGGTATAGTGGCGCAGGGACACCACGTCGGCGACGCGTGCGAGGATAAGGCGGCCGATCAGCCCCGCCGTGCCCGTCGCACCCACGAGCCAGCCGGCCCCCGTCGCCCCGATGAGCGGTTCGGCCAGCTTCATATGGTGCGTCAGGAAACCGACCTGGACGACCAGTCCGAGGGCGAAGGCGATCGTCGTCGTTCGCAGCGCCGATGTCCGGATGGCGGTGGCCCTGGTCCAGCCGGCCGCCGGTGTCGCGGCCGGCCCGGCTCGGACGGGAAGCGAGGGCGCGCCGTCGGGCATCAGCCCGATGTCCTGCGGCCGGCGGTAGCGGAGCACGAAGAGCGCGAGCGGGACGAGCAGCAGCACCGTCAGCACCCCGCCGCCGCGGGCGGCCGCCGGGAACCCGAACTGCTGGATCGCCAGGACGAACAGCGGCACCACGACCATCGCCCCGACGCTGGCCCCGGTCAGTGCCATGGCGATGCTGCGGCCCTGGTGGCGCTCGAACCACGGGGCCACCGTGGCCGACAGGCCGGTAACCGACATGACCGAGTAGCCGAGGCCCAGGATCACGAAGGCGGCGTAGAGCTGCCAGACCGCGGAGACGCTGCCGACGGCGGCGGTCCCCACGCCGAGCGCCATCGAACCGGCGACGAACATGAGGCGCGAGCCGTGCCGGTCGATGGCGCGGCCGACGAACATCGCGGACAGGGCGGCAGTCAGATAGAAGACCGTGACCCCGGACGAGACGAGCGCGATCGGCCAGCCGTGCGCCTTCGTCACCTCGGCGAGGTAGACGCTCGCCCCGAAGGTGCCGAAGCCCCAGGTGAAGACGGCCGCGACGAAGCAGACGCCGACGACGCGCCATCCATAATAGATCGGGATCTTGCTGGTCGGGGCCATGGAGTCCGCCGGTTCGCGGCGCCGCACGGTAGACGCCACCGCGTTTCTACCGCCGCGCCGCGCCCCTGCCCATGACCCCCCTGCCCGACACTTCCCTGGCGAGTGCCGTCAGTGCTGCGGGCTGCCGGCCGGTGCCTCGATATGTTCGCCGTGGCTGACCAGGGGCCGGTTCCCCGCCAGGCGCCGAAGCAGGACGTAGAAGACGGGCGTCAGGAAGATGCCGAAGGCCGTGACGCCCAGCATGCCGAACAGTACCGCGATGCCCATCGCCTGGCGCATCTCGGCACCGGCACCTGTGGAAAGTGCCAGCGGCACGACGCCCATGATGAAGGCGAAGGATGTCATCAGGATCGGCCGCAGCCGCAGGCGGCTGGCCTCGACCGCCGCCTCGTAGGGCGAACGGCCGGCGAGCTCCAGCTCGCGCGCGAATTCGACGATCAGGATGGCGTTCTTCGCCGACAGCCCGACCAGCACGATCAGCCCGATCTGGGTGAAGATGTTGTTGTCGCCGCCCGTGGCCCAGACGCCGGCCATCGCCGCCAGCAGGCTCATGGGCACGATCATGATGATCGCGATCGGCAGGGTCAGGCTCTCGTACTGGGCCGCGAGGACGAGGAAGACGAGGAACAGCGCCAGCGGAAAGACGAGGATGGCCGAGTTGCCGGCCAGGATCTGCTGGTAGGTCAGTTCGGTCCATTCGTAGTCGAAGCCCTGGGGCAGGGTTTCCGCGGCGACGCGGTCGATCGCCGCCTGCGCCTCGCCGGTCGAATAGCCGGGCGCGGGGCCGCCGTTGATGTCGGCGGTCAGGAAGCCGTTGTAGCGCATCGCGCGCTCCGGCCCGGCGCTGGGGCGGACGCGCAGGAGGGCCGACAGCGGGACCATCTCGCCGCCGGCGGAGCGGACCTTGAGCTGGCCGATGTCGTCGACGCGGGCGCGGAACGGGGCGTCCGCCTGGACGCGCACGGAATAGGTGCGGCCGAACAGGTTGAAGTCGTTGACGTAGAGCGAGCCCAGATAGATCTGCAGGCTGTCGAAGACGTCGGTGACCGCGACGCCCAGCTGCCTTGCCTTGGTCCGGTCGATGTCGGCGTAGAGCTGCGGCACGTTCACCTGGTAGCTGGAGAACAGGCCGGCGAGTTCGGGCGCCGTGCGCGCCTTCGCCAGGAACGCCTTGGTCGCTTCGTCGAGCGCCTGGTAGCCCAGGCCGGCGCGGTCCTCGATCTGCAGCTTGAAGCCGCCGATCGTGCCGAGGCCCTGCACGGGCGGCGGCGGAAACATGGCGATGAACGCGTCCTCGATGGCCGCGAACTTCGCGTTCAGCTGATCGGCGATGGCGCCGCCGCCGAGTTCCGGCGTGGTCCGCTCGGCGAACGGCTTCAGGCCGACGAAGACGATCCCGGCGTTCGAGCTGTTGGTGAAGCCGTTGATCGAGAGGCCGGGGAAGGCGATGGCGGATTCGACGCCGGGCTGGGTGAGCGCGATGTCGCCCATGCGGCGGATCACCTCCTCGGTCCGGTCAAGGGTCGCGGCGTCGGGCAGTTGTGCGAAGCCGACCAGATACTGCTTGTCCTGGCCGGGCACGAAGCCGCCGGGCACGGTGCGGAACAGCAGCCCGGTGGCGCCGATCAGGACGAGGTAGATCGCCATCATCACGGTTTTGCGCGACAGCACGCCGCCGACGCTGCGCGTATAGGCGCGGGTCGCACCGCCGAACCCGCGGTTGAAGCCGCGGAACAGCCAGCCGAGCGACCAGTCCATGGCGCGCGTCAGCCGGTCCTTCGGTGCGTCGTGCCCCTTCAGCAGGAGCGCGGCCAGCGCCGGCGACAGGGTCAGCGAATTGATCATCGAGATGACGGTCGAGATCGCGATGGTCAGCGCGAACTGGCGGTAGAACTGTCCCGTCAGGCCGCTGATGAAGGCGAGCGGCACGAAGACCGCGACCAGGACGAGGGCGATGGCGATGATCGGCCCCGACACCTCGCTCATCGCCCGGTAGGTGGCGGCGCGCGGCGACAGGCCGTTCTCGATGTTCCGCTCGACGTTCTCCACCACGACGATGGCGTCGTCGACGACGATGCCGATGGCGAGCACGAGGCCGAACAGGCTGAGCGCGTTGATCGAGAAACCGAACAGGTACATCACGGCGAAGGTGCCGACGATGGAGACCGGCACGGCGACCAGCGGGATGATCGAGGCACGCCAAGTCTGCAGGAACAGCACGACGACGAGGACGACCAGCAGGACGGCTTCGAGCAGCGTGTGCACGACCGCCTCGATGGAGGCGCGCACGAACTGGGTCGTGTCGTAGACGATCTCGTAGTCCACACCTTCCGGCATGTTCCGCTTGATCTCCTCCATGACCCTGCGGACCTCGTCGGCGATCTCGATCGCGTTCGAGCCCGGCGCCTGGAAGATCGGCACCGCGACGGCCGACTTGTTGTTCAGCAGCGAGCGAAGCGCGTATTCCGCGGCGCCGAGTTCGATGCGCGCCAGGTCGCGCAGGCGCGTGACCTCGCCGTCCGTACCGCTCTTGACGATGATGTTTCCGAACTCTTCGGCCGTCTGGAGCCGGCCCTGGGCATTGATCGAGAGCTGTACGTCGAGGCCCGGAATCGCCGGGGCGGCGCCCACGGCGCCGGCGGCCGCCTGGACGTTCTGCGCCCGGATCTCCCGCACGATGTCGGAGGCCGACAGGCCGCGTGCCGACACCTTCTGCGGGTCGAGCCAGACGCGCATAGCGTAGTCGCCGGACCCGAACAGCTGTACCTGACCGACGCCGTCGATGCGCGCCAGACGGTCCTTCACGTTCAGGACGGCGTAGTTGCGCAGGTAGGTCATGTCGTAGCGGTCGTTCGGCGACAGGAGATGCACGACCATCATCAGGTCGGGCGAGCTCTTGATCGTCGTCACGCCGAGGCGGCGCACCTCTTCCGGCAGCCGCGGCTCCGCCTGGGAGACGCGGTTCTGAACGAGCTGCTGCGCCTTGTCGGCATCGGTGCCGAGGCGGAAGGTGACGGTCAGCGTCATCAGGCCGTCGGTCGTCGCCTGGCTGCTCATGTAGAGCATGTCCTCGACGCCGTTGATCGCCTCCTCGATCGGGGTGGCGACCGTCTCGGCGATGACGCGCGGGTTGGCGCCGGGATACTGGGCGCGCACGACCACGGAGGGCGGCACGACGTCCGGATACTCCGAGATCGGCAGGATGCGCAGCGCCAGCAGGCCCGCGACGAGGATGAGGATCGACAGCACGCCGGCGAAGACCGGACGGTCGATGAAGAACCTGGAGAGGTTCATGGCGTTTTCGCTCGCGTCGGGAAGCCGCGCGGCACGGCCGGCGGCGGAACGGCATCGGAGAGGGCGGCGGAGTGGGCGCCGTCAGGCGCCGCCGTTCTCCATGGGGACGGCCTGCGGCGCGATCAGCGCGCCGGGCCGTATGCGGTGCAGGCCGTTGACGACGATGCGCTCGCCTTCCTTCAGGCCGGAGGTGACGATGCGCAGGCCTGCCGCGGTCGGCCCGAGGGTGACCTCGCGATAGGTGGCCTTGTTGTCGCCGTCGACGACCATGACGTATTTCTTGTCCTGGTCGGTGCCGACGGCGCGCTCGGTGATCAGCAGCGCCGGTTCGGCTACCGGCCGTCCCATCCGGATGCGCACGAACTGGCCTGGCATCAGCCGCCCGTCCGGATTGTCGAAGACGGCGCGCACGCGCACCGTGCCGCTGCGCGGGTCGACGGCGTTATCGACCAGCTGCAGGCGGCCGGTGAGCGGCGTGCCCGTGTCCGCGGCGGTGCCCATCTGCACCGGGATCAGGCCGATTTCGGCGCGCGCGTCCTTGCCCTGGGGCAGCAGGCTCAGGGCGCGGGTCACGATCTGTTCGTCCGCCTCGAAGCCCGCATAGATCGGGTCGACCGAGACGAGCGTCGTCAGGGCGGGCGCTTGCGGACCGGCGGACACGAGGTTGCCCACGGTGATCTCGCGCCGGCCGACCCGCCCCGACACGGGCGCCTCGATGGTGGTGTAGCCGAGGTCGAGGCGGGCGGCCTTGAGCGCCGCCTCGGCACCGGCGAGGTTGGCGCTCGCCTCGCGGTAGGCGTTGACGCGCTGATCGAGGTCGCGATTCGAGATGTTGCCGGTGGTGGAGAGCGACTGCGCCCGGTCCTGTGCGCGGCGCGTCAGGACCACGTTGGCCTGCGCCGCCCGAACCTGCGCCTGGGCGCGTTCGACGGCCGCGGCGAACGGGGCGGGGTCGATCGTGACGAGAAGGTCGCCCTTCTTCACCAGCGCGCCCTCACGGAAATGCACCGCCTGGATGGCTCCGGCGACGCGCGAGCGGATTTCGACGCGCTCCACGGCCTCGAGCCGGCCGGAGAACTCGTCCCAGGGGGAGACGGCGTGCTGCTCGACGCGCGCGACCGAGACCGGTGTCGCCTGCGGCGTCGCCTGGGCGGGGGCCTCGGCCTTGGCGCCATGCCCGATGCTGTCGAGGATGAAGGGAGCGCCGAGCGCCCCGGCGCCTGCCAGGACGGCAACGGCCAGCAGGACGCTCTTGGTCGGGAAAGAGGACATGTCAGGCTCCTCTGGCGCGGCCGGCGGCATCGTTCGGAACGAGCCGCGGCGCGCCGATACTTCGGATGTCGCCGGATAGGGATTGCCGGTCCGGCACGGGCCTACCGCTGCCGGTCCGGCGCAGGCGCCGTCGACTGGTCATCGGTGAACTCCGGTTGTTCGCCATGCCGTGGCGCGACGGGCGCGGCAGGGATGTGCTGCGCTGCAACAAAGGGTATGGATGCCGTGCCGCGGGATAAAGGCGCGTTTCGGAATTTCATTTTTCCCGCTGGTGAACAATCGCTACCATCCGCCGCAGCCGGTGGACGGTGGCCGAGGGCAAGCCTATGGATCAATTGGCGGCGATGCGCGCCTTCGTGCGCGTGGTGGAGGCCGGAAGCTTCACCCGCGCGGCGCAGACGCTGGATATTCCCAAGCCGACCGTCACGAAGCTCGTGCAGATCCTGGAGGCGCACCTGCGCACCAAGCTGCTGCACCGCACGACCCGGCGCGTCACCGTCACCGACGAGGGAGCCGCCTACTACGAGAAGGCGAGCAAGCTGCTCGGCGACATCGAGGCGCTGGACGGCAGCATGACGCTCTCCCAGGGCAGGCTGCACGGCAGGCTGCGCATCGACGTGCCGGCGGCGGTGGCCCACCGCATTCTCATTCCGGCGATGCCGGACTTCCATGCGCGCTATCCCGAGATCCAGGTAAATGTCGGCGTGTCCGACCGGCTGGTCGATCTCCTCGGCGAGAACGTCGACTGCGTGATCCGCGCCTGCGACCCGGGCGAGCAGTCGCTGGTGGCGCGCAAGCTGGTGACGCTGCGCGGCGTCACCTGCGCCTCGCCGGGCTACGTGCAGCGGCACGGCAGGCCCGAGCATCCGTCCGACTTGGCGGCGGATCACCGCATCGTCGGCTTCTTCACCGGCAGTTCCGGCGGTGCGCCGCTGTCCCTGGAATTCCTGCGCGACGGCGAGGTCCTGGAGATCGACGGCCGTCCGTCCGTGTCGGTGAACGAATGCACGTCCTACATCGCCGCCAGCGTCGCCGGGCTGGGCGTGATCCAGGTACCGACGATGCTGGTGGACGAGCACCTCGCCGACGGGCGGCTCGTCCCGGTGCTGAACGACTGGGAGTGCGGGCCGCTGCCCCTCTTCATCGCGTATCAGCCGACGCGGCACCCCAGCAGCAAGCTGCGGGCCTTCGTCGACTGGGCCGTCGAACTCTTCGGGCAGATCGACGACGCCTTCCTCACCACGACGCCGCCCGCGCCCGCCGCCGCGGCCTCGGCGGCGCGCGCCTCGCTCAGTTCCTGACGCGGGTCGCCTCGGCGATCGCCGGGTCGATCTCCAGGCCGAGGCCCGGCGCGTCGGGCGGCAGCAGGAAGACGCCGTCCGGCGTGACCTCTTCGCGCAGTGCCGGTCCCGTAAAGAGCTGCGTCTGGAACGCCAGCAGCGCGTTGTCGGGCATGAAATACTCGATCCACTGCACGTTCGGCAGTCCGGCCGCCATGTGCAGATGCACCGCCTGCAGGTTCCAGGGCGAGACCGGGATGCCGTTGGCGGTGGCGAAGGCGTGGATGCGCAGCCAGTCGGTGATGCCGCCGGTGATCGCCGCGTTCGGCTGGACGATGTCGACCGCCTCCATGCCGATCAGCCGCTCGAATTCGCCGAGCCCCACATGCTGCTCGCCGCCGACGATATAGGTGCCGCCCGACCGTTCGCGCACGCGCCGGTAGCCCGCGATGTCGTGCGGCGGCACCGGCTCCTCCAGCCAGTAGACGTCGTACGGCTCCCACGCCTTCAGCTGCTGGACGGCGGTGTCGACGTCCCAGCTGCCGTTGACGTCCACCATCAGGCGGATGCCGGGGCCGATGGCGGCGCGCACCTGGCGCACCCGCTCGGTCGCTTCGGCCGGCGTCACGAAGCTACGCGTGCCGCGGATCTTGAGGGCCTTGTGCCCGTTCGCCACGTCCTTGGCGGCACGCTCGGCCAGCTTGTCCGCCGGCAGGTGATGGGCGCAGTTGGCGTAGGTGGGAATCTTCTCGCGGCGGCCGCCGAAGAGCGCCGCGACGGGCACGCCGGCCGCCTTGCCCTTGATGTCCCAGAGGGCGAAGTCGACGGCGGCCGTGGCGAGACGCATCAGCCCCTCCCCGCCCCGACGCGGGATCGCCTCGTGCATCCGCCACCAGAGGCGCTCGGTCAGCATCGCATCCTCGCCGGCGATCACCGGCTGGATGATGGTCTCGATCAAAGCCGTCAGGATGGGCGCGCTCGCAGAGGACGCGGTCGCGAAGCCCATGCCGGACGGTCCATCGTCGGTCGAGACGGTCACAATCAGGATTTCGCCGCCGTAGCCGGGGGCCGCGGCCTTGGCGTCGGAGCGGTATCGGTCGACGGTGACGCTGGCGATCTTCAAGGCGCTTCTCCCACTGCGCGACGGGCGGCCGGTCTCTGCCGACGGCGTGTCCGATGATCGACCGCCCGTCCTCCCACGGTCAACCGGCAGCCTGGATCGCTCGCGCTTGACGTGCGTCAATGCCGTCGAAGGCTTGCCGGTGCAGGTTCGTCCCGATGATCCGCCGGCTGGCGGCACAGTACGAGGAGCAACGGATGGCACATCAGCCCAGCTTCATCCGCTGGTTTGCGGACCTCGGAATCGGCGACGTCGCCCTCGTGGGTGGCAAGAACGCCTCGCTCGGCGAGATGTACCGCGAACTGGTGCCGATGGGCGTGAACGTGCCCAACGGCTTCGCGGTCACCGCCGACGGCTATCGTCACTTCGTCGAGCGTGCCGGTATCGACGCGGCGATGCGCGCGCTGATCGCCGGCCTCGACAAGCGCGACATGGCGGATTTCGCCCGGCGCGGGCGGGCGCTGCGCGACCTCGTCTATGGGGCGCCCCTGCCGGACGACATGGCGGCGGAGATCGTCGAGGCCTACCGACAACTGGAAGCGGCCTATGGCGGTCATACGAGCGTCGCGGTGCGCAGCAGCGCCACGGCGGAGGACCTGCCGAGCGCCTCCTTCGCCGGGCAGCACGAGAGCTTCCTCAACATTTCCGGCGATGCGCAGGTGCTGGACGCCGCCAAGCGCTGCTTCGCGTCGCTGTTCACCGACCGGGCGATCTCGTACCGGATCGACCAGGGATTCGATCATCTGAAGGTGCTGCTGTCGGTGGGCATCCAGAAGATGGTGCGCGCCGACCTGGCCTCGAGCGGCGTGATGTTCTCGCTCGACACCGAGTCCGGCTTTCGCGACGTCGTCTTCATCACGGGCGCCTGGGGGCTGGGCGAGACGGTCGTCCAGGGGACGGTCGATCCAGACGAATTCTACGTCCACAAGCCGACCTTCGATGCCGGCCGCCGCTGCGTCCTTCGCCGCACGCTGGGTGCCAAGCAGCAGAAGATGATCTACGCCGAAGGGTCGAGCCGTCACAGCACCCGGACGGTAGAGACGGCGGACGCCGAGCGCGACCGCTTCTGCATCTCCGATGCCGAGGTGATGCTCCTCGCCGATTTCGCGACCAAGTGTGAGAAGCACTACAGCGCCAAGGCCGGCGAGCACCGGCCGATGGATATGGAGTGGGCCAAGGACGGGCTGACCGGGGAGCTGTTCCTGATCCAGGCGCGGCCGGAGACGGTGATCTCGCAGCGCGCCGCCGCAGGGTTCGAACGCTGGATCATGAAAGGCACCGCCGAGATTCTCGCCCGCGGGCGGGCGATCGGCGAGCGGGTCGGCTGCGGCGCCGTGCGGATCGTCCGGGGCCCCCGCGACCTGGAACGCTTCGAACCGGGTGGCGTCCTCGTGGCCGACACGACCACGCCCGACTGGGAGCCGGTGATGAAGACGGCGTCGGCCATCGTAACAAATCGCGGCGGGCGGACCTGCCATGCGGCCATCGTCGCCCGCGAACTGGGCATCCCCGCGGTGGTCGGCGCGGCGACCGCGACCGAGACGCTGGCGGACGATGCCATCGTGACGGTGTCGTGCGCCGAGGGCGACGAAGGGCGGGTCTATGCCGGCACCGTGCCCTTCGAGACGGAGGTGATCGCGATCGGCGACACGCGTCGGCCGCGCACGCACGTGATGATCAACCTGGGCAACCCCGAACTGGCGTTCCGGACCAGCTTCGTTCCGAACGACGGGGTCGGCCTCGCCCGGCTGGAGTTCATCATCTCCGAGCATGTGCGGGCCCATCCGATGGCCCTTCTCCACCCCGAGCGCGTGACAGACCCGCAGGCGCGCAGCGAGATCGGGCGTCTGACCCGGCACCATGGCGGCGACGGCGCCGCCTTCTTCGTCGAGAAGCTGTCGGAGGGGGTGGGAACGATCGCCGCGGCCTTCTGGCCGAAGCCGGTG
This sequence comes from Constrictibacter sp. MBR-5, assembly GCF_040549485.1. Classification (NCBI taxonomy): domain Bacteria; kingdom Pseudomonadati; phylum Pseudomonadota; class Alphaproteobacteria; order Rhodospirillales; family Allostellaceae; genus Constrictibacter; species Constrictibacter sp. MBR-5. Next base: position 332,837 of record NZ_JBEPTK010000003.1, on the reverse strand, counting down.
ATCGTCCGTCTCTCGGACTTCAAGACGAACGAATATGGCAGCCTGGTCGGCGGTGCTGCGTTCGAGGCCGCGGAGCCCAACCCGATGCTCGGGTTCCGCGGTGCGGCGCGCTACGGCCACCCCGCCTATGCGGAGGGGTTCGCGCTGGAATGCGCGGCCTTGCTGCGGGTCCGCCGCGACATGGGCCTGACCAACCTCAAGGTCATGGTGCCCTTCTGCCGCCGGGTGGACGAGGGCGCGTCCGTGGTCGCGCTGATGGCGAAACACGGGCTCGTTCGCGGCGAGGATGGGCTGGAGGTGTACGTGATGTGCGAGATCCCCAACAACGTCATGCAGATCGACGCCTTCGCCCGGATCTTCGACGGCTTCTCCATCGGTTCGAACGATCTCACCCAGCTGGTCCTCGGCGTGGATCGGGATTCCGAGATGGTCGCCTTCGACTATGACGAGCGCGATCCCGGCGTGCTGGAGACGATCCGGCTCGCGATCGAGGGGGCCCGGCGCAACGGCCGGCACGTCGGCATCTGCGGGCAGGCACCCTCGGACTATCCCGAGGTGGCGGACTTCCTCGTTCGCCACGGGATCGATTCCATCAGCCTGACGCCCGACCGCGTCGTGCCGACCACCGCCATGATCCTGAAGCTGGAGGACGAACTCGGCCGCGGCGGGTGACGCTCAGCCGCGGAGGCGTCCCGGCGCGATCCACCAGGCGGGATGCTCGGCGGCGACACGGGTCGCGGCCGCCTCCGCCAGGCCGGCGCTCTCGTACAGGCCGAAGCAGGTGGCGCCGCTGCCGGAGAGGCGTGCCAGCAGGCATCCGGGCGTCGCAGCGATCGCGTCCAGCGTCGGCGCGATGTCCGGCGCGAGCCGGATTGCCGCTTCGGCAAGATCATTGTCGTACAGCGACAGAAACCGCGCCAACTCCGCGGCACTGGCGATCTCGCCAATGAGGTTGCCGCCTGGGAGACGCGGAACGGAAAAGCGGTCTATGCGCGTTCGGAACACGGCTGCCGTCGACAGCGCGACCCGCGGGTTAACGAGGAGGATGCCGCAAGGCGGAAGCGCGGAAAGCGGCACCACGGTTTCCCCGATGCCAGACACCAGCGCCGGCGTGCCGGCGAGGCATACCGGCACATCGGCGCCCAGAGCGAGCCCCAGGTCCGCCAGCCGGCGCTGGTCGGGATCGATGTTCCACAGCCTGCAGAGGGCGAGGAGCGCGGCGGCGGCGTCGGCGGATCCGCCGCCGATGCCGGAGGCCACGGGAAGGTTCTTCGTCAGGCGGATGTCGGCCCCGTCCGATATCGCATACGCCGCCTGCAGCCCCGTTGCCGCGCGGTGGACGAGATTGTGCTCCACCGGCCCGTCCAGTTCGTCGGCGAAGGGTCCGTCGACTGAAAGCCTGAGGCCGTCGGCGGGCCTGACCGACACGACGTCGTGCGCGTCGGCGAACGCGACGAGGCTTTCGATCAGGTGGTAGCCGGCCGGCCGCCGTCCGACGACGTGCAGGAACAGGTTGATCTTGGCATGCGCGGCGGCGGTGATGGCCGGCGGCATCACGACAGCGGGATTGTCATGCGCGTCAGCCGCCGCGAGCGGCCTTTACCGGACAGCCGTCGAGGCCGCATTCGACCTTCGCCTCGATCGCCGCGACGCGCTTCTCGTCCGGATCCATGCGCAGCGCATGGGCCCACTGGAACCGCGCCTCGTTCCGGCGGCCGACCTTCCAGTAGGCGTCGCCGAGATGCTCGTTGATCGTCGGGTCGCCCGGTTCCAGCTGAACCGCGCGCTCGAGTTCGCGCACGGCCTCTTCATAGCGGCCGGTGACGAAATAGACCCAGCCCAGGCTGTCGGCGATGAAGCCGTCCTCGGGTCGCAGCTCTGAGGCACGGCGGACGAGGCCTTCCGCTTCTTCGAGATTGTCGCGGCGGTCAATCCAGGAGTAGCCGAGATAGTTCAGCACATAAGGCTGTTCCGGGCTGAGCGTCAGGGCCTGCTTCAGGTCGGCCTGGGCACGCTCCCATTCTCCCGAGCGTTCCAGGGCGATGCCGCGGGCGTAGAAATAGCCCCAGTGCTGCGGCTGCAGCGTATCGACCTGCTCGATCGCGCGATCGTAGGCCTGCGTGGCCTCCTGAAACCGCTCGCGACCGCGCAGGATGTGGCCGAGCGCCAGGAGCGTCTCGACTCCTCCCGGCCGCTTGTCGGCGGCAAACGCCTCCAGCACGCGCACCGCTTCGTCGGTCCGATCCTGCTGGTCTAGGTTGCGTGCGACCCGCAGTGCCAGTGCGGCAGCGAAGGGCGTGTCCTCGCCCACCGCCGCGTAGAGCGCGAGCGCGTCGGCATACCGTTTCTGCGTCTCCAGGATCTCGCCGATGAGCAGGGTGCTCATCGGGTAGCCAGGGCGCAGGCCTTCGGCCAGTCGCGCATGAACCAGCGCCATCGCCAGTTCGCGGTCGTCATAGTAGATGCCGGCGAGATTGAAGAGCGTTTCCGCAATTCCGTCCCGTGCGTCGCGGATCAGAGGTTCGGGAGTGCCGCCGGTCGCCACGGGCTCGGGCATCAGCGTGACCGATTGCGGGTGGGTCTGCTGATAGGCGTCGCGCAGGGCGGAAGCCTGTTCGGTATCGCCCTGCCGCGCGTAGAAATTCGTCGCCAGCTGCACCACTCGCAGCGACGGGTCGCCATCACCCTCCATCAGGGACGAGAAGGCGGCCGCCGCGGCGTCGGGGCGGCCTGCGACGTCGTTGATCAGCGCCCGATGCAGGGCGAGAAGCCGCAGGAAGCCTCGCTGGTTTGTGCTCGATTCCAGGGCCGCGAGGGCCGCGTCGCGTCCCTGATCCGCCAGGGCGATCCATGCCAGCAGTATCGGGCGCGCGGCCGCGTTGTAGCGCAGCGGCGGGATCGTTTCGACGAGCTTGCGTGCCGCCGCGTAGTCGCTCTGCCGGACTTGCTCCAGGGCGACGCGCATGACGGAAAGGGTGAGGCCGTCCTGGGCGTCGACCAGCTTCCGTGCGTGCGGCAGCGAGGCGTCGAAACGGCCGTCGCTGAGCTTCAGCAGGAAGACCCGCTGCTGCAGTTCCAGATTGTCCGGTGCCAGCGCCAGCGCGCGTTCGAGTTGGTCGGCTGCGGTGCCGAGATCGAACTCGCGCTCGGCGTGGCGGCCGGCCAGATAGGCGCCGGAGAAGGACCGGCCCCATAGCGACGTGCTCCGCCTGTCCGGTTTGACGACCGGCTCGTCGACGGCAGGCCGGGAAGGACCTGCCGCCCAGACCGCCGACGGCGCGAGGGCCAGCAGCGACACGGTCAGGCAAAACGCGCGGGCTATCGACGACATGCGTCAGCCACCTCCGAGAGGATCTTCGACGGCGTGACGACCGTCCCCGTCACATGTTCGGATAGTTGGGCCCGCCACCGCCCTCCGGCGTGACCCAGACGATGTTCTGGGTGGGATCCTTGATATCGCATGTCTTACAGTGCACGCAGTTCTGAGCGTTGATCTGTAGACGAGGGCTGCCAGCGTCCTCGACGATTTCATACACGCCCGCGGGACAGTAACGCTGCTCCGGCGCATCGTACAGCGGAAGATTGACCTCGGTCGGGACGGCCGGGTTCTTGAGCGTGAGGTGGACGGGCTGGTCCTCCTCGTGATTGGTATTCGACAGATAGACCGAGGAGGGCAGGTCGAAGCTGATCTCGCCGTCCGGACGCGGATAGTCGATCGGCTTCGCCTGATCCTTCTTCACCAGACTTTCGTTGTCCGCCTTCTGGTGGCGCAGCGTCCAGGGCGCCTTGCCGCCGAGGAGCTTCTGGTCGATGCCGGCATACAGCATGGCGCCCCAGAGCCCCCAGCGGAACGCCGGCTTGAAGTTGCGGGCCTTCCACAGTTCCTCGTGGAGCCAGGATGCCTTGTAGGCCTCGGGATAGGCGGTCACCTCGTCATGCCCTTCGCGGCCGGACTTCAGCGCCTCGTAGGTCGCTTCGGCGGCCAGCATGCCGGTCTTGAGAGCAGCGTGGCTGCCTTTGATCCTGGGCACGTTCAGGAATCCGGCATCGTCGCCGATCAGCATGCCACCCGGAAACACGAGCTTCGGCATGGACTGCACGCCGCCGGCGCTGATCGCCCGCGCCCCGTAGGCGATGCGCTTGCCGCCTTCCAGGTAGCTGCGGATGGCGGGATGGGTCTTGTAGCGCTGGAATTCCTTGAACGGGTTCAGATACGGGTTCTTGTAGTCCAGGCCGACGACATATCCGATCGATACCGTGTTGTCCTCGGTGTGGTACATCCACGAACCGCCATAGGTGTCCGTCTGCATCGGCCACCCGGCCGTGTGCATGACCAGACCCTGCTGGTGCTTGGCCGGATCGATCTGCCACAGTTCCTTCAGGCCGATGCCGTACTTCTGCGGCTGACAGCCCTCACGCAGCTTGAACCGGTCCATGAGCTGGCGTCCGAGCGAGCCGCGGCAGCCTTCGGCGAAGAAGGTGTACTTCGCGTGTAGCTCCATGCCGGGCGTGTAGCTGCCCTTCTGCTCGCCTTCGCGGGAAACGCCCATGTCGCCGGTGGCGACGCCCTTCACGCTGCCGTCCTCGTGATAGAGCACTTCGGCTGCCGCGAAGCCGGGATAGACCTCGACGCCCAACTCCGCTGCCTGCTCGCCGAGCCAACGGCACAGATTGCCGAGGCTGCCGGCATAGTTGCCGTGATTGTGGAAGGTCGACGGCAGGAGGAAGTTCGGAATCCGGGTCGACCCCTTCTCGCTGAGAAGGAGGAACCGGTCTTCCTTGACCTCGGTCAGCAGCGGCGCGCCCTTCTCCTTCCAATCGGGGAAGAGTTCGTTCAGTGCCCGCGGATCGAACACCGCGCCGGAAAGGATGTGCGCGCCGATCTCGGAACCCTTTTCCAGGACGCACACGCTGACATCGTGGCCCTGCTCGGCCGAGAGCTGCCGGAGCCTGATCGCAGCGGCCAAGCCGGCGGGACCTCCGCCGACCACCACGACGTCGAACTCCATGCTTTCGCGTTCCATCATTTCCCCTCGTCGGCTATACCTGGGGCCTCGGCGAGAGCCGAGGCTCTGGGTCCGGCGGCGCCTACGTCCAGGCGCGCGACGGTCATAAAGGCGGTCAAGATAGTGCACAGGGACAGCGGTTGCCATGCCGCCGCGCCATGAACTCGGCGAGGTTCTGCGCTGGCTGATCGAGGCCGGCGCAGACGAAGCCGTGGGTGACCACCCCGTCGACCGCCTCGCCGGCACCCCTCATCAACCTGTTGCGGTGAAAGATGTTCCGGTTCGGATCGCGCCTCCGGCCGCGGGGCCTGTATCGGCCGCGACACCTCCGTCCGTAGCGTCGCCCCGGCCGGCAGCCGTCCCGACAGCCGCCGGCGACCTGTCGGACGTGACGGACATCGACGCCCTGCGCCGCCGGGTCGAGGCCTTCGAGGGCTGCACGCTCAAGCGGACGGCGACGAACACGGTCTTTGCCGACGGCAACCCGAAGGGCCGCCTGATGCTGGTCGGCGAGGCGCCCGGCGCCGAGGAGGACAGGCGCGGCTTGCCGTTCGTCGGGGCGAGCGGCCGCCTGCTCGACCGGATGCTGGCGGCCATCGGCCTCGATCGCGACACCGTCTTCATTTCCAACGTGATCTATTGGCGGCCGCCCGGAAACCGAACGCCGCTCCCGGCTGAGGTGGCGGCCTGCCTGCCCTTCGTCGAGCGGGCGATCGAACTGGTCGATCCTGCCGTGCTGGTGCTGCTCGGTGGCGCCTCGGCGAAGACGCTGCTGGGCCGGCAGGAGGGAATCATGCGCCTCCGCGGCCGCTGGCACAGCTTCGCCACCCCGCGGATGGCACGGCCGATACCGACCATGGCGACGTTCCATCCCGCCTATCTGTTGCGGTCTCCCGGACAGAAGCGCGAGGCGTGGCGCGACTTTCTCGCGGTTCGAGAGCGGCTCGACACGGAGGTGTGAGGGTTGTCGGCGACGGCGGCGCAGACTCCCGCTTGCCAACCCCCGCGACGGTAAACTACTTGTTAGCCCGCCGTGGAACAGACGACTGAAACACGGGCCGGCGTAGCGCGGCCAACGACCCCCGGAAATCGCCGCCTGCTGACGGGCATGGCGGCGGCATTCGTGTTGTCCGCATCGGTTACGGCGGCTGCCGGCTTCGATATGGGCCTCGGCGACATGAGCGCCGCACAGCCCGGACAGATGCCCCGGGTCCTCGACGCCGACGATGCGACCCGATACCGCAGCATCTTCCACCTCCAGGAAGACGGCAGGTGGAAGGACGCTGACGGGGTCATCGCCGGCCTGCGCGACCGCGTCCTGATGGGCCACGTTCTCTTCCAGCGTTACATGCACCCCACCCGCTACCGCTCCTCCTACGAGGAACTCCGGTCGTGGATGGCGGACTATCGCGACCATCCGGATGCCGAACGCCTCTATGAGCTGGCGATTCGCCGCAAGCCCAAGGATGCGCCGGCGCCGCTGGTCCCCGAAATCGGTTCGCCGCCTGCGGATGTCGCAGGCACGCCGGTCGGTACCCAGGCGCCGCCGCGCATCATCGTCACCTTGCGGGCGGCCCAGGTGTCGGCGCGGGTGAACGAACTGATCGGAAAAGGCCTGCTGGCTGAGGCCGAGAAGGCGGCGGCCGACGCGGCCGATTCCATTTCCCTCGCGGCCTTCGACCGGATCCGGTCGGATATCGCGATGGCCTACTATGTGGCCAACGACAACACGAAGGCTTATGAGCTGGCTTCAGCGGGGGCCTTCCGCTCCAGCGACAGCGTATCCGTCGGACATTGGATCGCCGGCTTGGCGGCGTTCCGCATGGGCTATCTTCGTAGTGCGGTCATCCATTTCGAGGAGCATGCGCGCTCTCCGGCTGCACTGTCCTGGAACGTGGCGGCGGGATCCTACTGGGCGGCGCGGGTGCATCTGCGTTTGCGTCAGCCGGAACAAGCCGAGTCGTGGCTGCGTGCGGCCGCGGAGCACCCGCGGACGTTCTACGGTCTCATTGCCCGGCGGGCGCTCGGCCTGGACAGCGCGCTCGACTGGTCCGAACCGGCCTTGTCGAAGGCCGATGTGGAGAGGGTGCTGAGCATTCCCGGCGGTCGCCGGGCGATTGCCCTCGCCGAGGTCGGGCAGACCGTCCTCGCCGAGGAGGAGCTTCGGGCACATATCTGGAAGATTGGCCCCGAGCATGCGCGGTCCCTTCTCGCCGTCGCGGATGCCATACAGCTGCCTCACACCGCAGTGAGGGCGGGAAGCCGCCTCGCGCAATTTGGGGCGACGACGCGCGATCGGGCACTGTACCCCACGCCGCCCTGGGTGCCGGCGGAAGGGTTCAAGGTGGATCGCGCCTTGATCTATGCCTTCATGCGCCAGGAGTCGCAGTTTCACACCCGGGCGACCAGTCCGGTGGGCGCCCGCGGGCTCATGCAGCTGATGCCGGCGACGGCGACGTCGTTGACCGAAGACTACGAGTTCACCGGGAAGACCCAGGAGGTTCTCTACGAACCCCAGCTGAACGTGAGCTTGGGCCAGCAATATCTGGCCTATCTGCTCGATCGCGGCGAGGTGGAGGGCAACCTTTTCAAGCTCGCGGTCGCGTACAATGCGGGTCTCGGGAACCTGCGGAAATGGGAGCGCAACGGCGACTTCCGTAACGACCCGCTGCTGTTCATCGAGACGCTGCCGGCGCGCCAGACGCGCATCTTCGTCGAGCGTGTGCTGTCGAACTTCTGGATCTATCGCCAGCGCATGGGGCAGGCCAATCCGTCCCTCGATGCGGTGGTGGCGGGCGAGTGGCCGCGCTATGAGGGCCTGGATCCCACGCCGCTGAACCTGGCCGAAAATGTCAAAAATTGACGAGAGCCGTCCGTTCGTTGCGGTGAATATCGCCGTGATGACCGTCTCCGACACGCGCGACGAGGCGGGCGACGTGTCGGGCCGTACCCTCGTGGAGCGGGTGACGGGCGCGGGTCACACGCTCGCCGATCGTGCCATCGTTCGCGACGAGCAGGACGAGATCGTGGGCAGGCTGCGAGCCTGGATCGCCGATCCCGGGATCGACGTCGTCATCGCCACCGGCGGCACCGGCGTGACCGGCCGCGACGTGACTCCCGAGGCTTTCGCATCGGTGTACGAGAAGGAGATCGCCGGTTTCGGCGAACTCTTTCGCTGGCTGAGTTTTCAGAAGATCGGCACGTCGACCATACAGTCGCGTGCGACGGCCGGCGTCGCAGGGGGTACTTATCTCTTCGCGGTGCCGGGCTCGCCCGGTGCGTGCCGCGACGCCTGGGACGACATCCTGCGGTGGCAGCTCGACTACCGCTACCGGCCGTGCAATTTCGTCGAGATCATGCCGCGCCTGCAGGAGCACGTGAAGCCGCGCAAATAGCGCCGCTTGCAGCATCCCGGCCTACTCCGCCGCCTCGCGCCGCTCGCCGTAGGCTTCCAGGTCGTAGCCGCGCAGATAGTCGGGGAGCGGCACACCCGCCTTCAGCCGGGGGTCGGCGACGGGCTCGCCGGCGACCACCTTGAGCGGCAGCACGCCTGCCCAGACATCCAGTTCGTAGTCCGGCTCGTCGTCGACCGGCGGGCCCGTGCGGATCTTTGTCGCCGCCTCCTCGATGGGCATCGAGAGGACCATGGTGGCCTTCAGCTCCTGCTTGGTGACCGGCCGAATCTCGGCCCACCGCCCGGGAAACAGGCGCTCGGTGAAAGCTTCCAGCGTCTTCAGCTTTTCCGCCTCGTCGGTGACCGCCTCGGCTTGCCCGAACATCATCACGGCGCGGTAATTGACCGAGTGGTGGAAGCCGGAGCGGGCGAGGACGAGGCCGTCGATCAGGCTGACGTTGACGCAGACGGGAACGCCGCCGCGCACCGTCTTCAGCATCCGGCTCGCCGACGAGCCGTGCCAGAACAGCCTGTCGCCTTCGCGCCAGTAGCTGGTCGAGGTCACATAGGGGTGGCCGTCGAAGACGTAGCCGACATGGGCGACGAGGCCGGCGTCCAGCACAGCATAAGTGGACTGGCGATCATAGTGCGCACGCTTGTTCAGGCGCTTGATCTTCGTCTTCGCGGTCGGCTTGAAGTCGCTCATCTCAGCTCCTCTGGGCGGACGTCGGCCGACCGGGGGCCGACAGGGGCGGCCCGCAGCCATGCGATTCCGTCGCCGGCGTCCACCATTGAACGGCAGCGACGGTAGGCGCACAGTGGCCCTGGCAAAAGTGCCATTTCGCGTGATCCTTCTAGAGCCACTTCGAGCAGTTGTCATGGCAGACCGGACCGCCGCCGCTCCCCGCGCCCGCCGGACGACCCTCGTCTCACTAGGGCTGGCGCGGGACAACGCCACGCCGCTGCACCGCCAGCTCTACGACCAGTTGCGCGAGGCTATCCTCGCGGGACGTCTGGCGCCCGGCGTCCGGCTGCCGTCGACGCGGGCGCTCGCGAGCGAACTCCGCCTGTCGCGCAACACGGTGGCCACGGCTTTCGAGCAGCTGCTGTCGGAAGGCTATGTGGAAGGCCGCGTCGGGGCGGGAACGTTCGTCTCCTCCGTACTGCCGGAGATGCTGCTCGGAGCAGCCGGCCCGGCGGCGGGCACCGCGGGCGGCGGCATTCCGGCGCGACCGTCGCGGCGCGGCGAGGCCATCGCCCAAGCCGTTCCGCGCCGGCCGGACCGGCATCCCGCCTTCGCCCTGGCTGCGGCGGAACTCGATGCGGTGGCTTCGCGCGAATGGGGCCGCGCGATGGTGCGCTGGTGGCGCCACCCGGCCGGCGAGCTGATGCGCCAGCGCGATCCGTCGGGCTGGCTGCCGCTGCGCCGGGCGATCGCCGCCTATCTGCGCGCCGTCCGTGCAGTCCGCTGCGACCCGGACCAGGTGATGATCGTGTCGGGCGCACAGGCGGGTGTGGACCTCGCGGCGCGGCTGCTGCTCGATCCGGGCGAAGAGGCCTGGGTCGAGGAGCCGGGCTATGCCGGCCTGCGTGCGGCCATGCTGGCGGCGGGGGCGACGGCAATTCCGGTGCCGATCGATGCGGAAGGCATATCGGTCGCCGCCGGCCGCCGGATGGCGCCGTCTGCACGGCTGGCGGCCGTCACGCCGTCGCACCAGTTTCCGCTGGGCGTGACGATGAGCCTCGCCCGCCGGCTGTCGCTGCTGGACTGGGCGCGCGAGGCAGGGGCGTGGATCCTGGAGGACGACTATGACAGCGAGTACCGCTATGCCGGCAGGCCGCTGGCGGCGCTCCAGGGTCTCGACCAGGACGGGCGGGTCATCTACGTCGGCACCTTCTCCAAGGTCCTCTTCCCATCGTTGCGGCTCGGCTATCTGGTCCTGCCGGCGCCGCTGGTCGACCTATTCCGCCGCGCCCGAGCCGCCGTCGACGACCATGCGCCGGCGATCGCCCAGGCGCCGCTCGCCGACTTCATCGAATCCGGTCAGTTCGCTGCGCACCTCAGGCGGTGCAGGACGCGATACGCCGAGCGGCGCGCGGTAATGATCGATGCCATCGACACCCATCTGGGCGGACTGCTGCGGCCGGCTCCGGGCGAGGGAGGATTGCACCTGCTGGCCGATCTGTCCGGCAGTGCGGGCTTCGACGACCGGGAGGCCGCGCGCCGTGCGTCGGCGCAGCGCGTCAGTGTCACTCCCCTCTCGAGCTACTATGCGGCTAAGCCGGACCGCAGCGGCCTGCTGATGGGCTTCGGCGCTGTCGACGACGCGGAGATCGTCGCCGGCGTGAAGCGGCTCGCCCGGGCGCTGGCGTCGGTGCCTGCGTCGCCCGCCTAGCGGTTCATGCGGTTGTCGACAAGATCATTGACGACGCCCGGCTCTGCCAACGTGGATGTGTCACCCAGGTTGGATTGATCGTTCTCGGCGATCTTGCGGAGGATGCGGCGCATGATCTTGCCCGAGCGCGTCTTCGGCAGGCCGGGTGCCCATTGGATCAGGTCCGGCGAGGCGATCGGGCCGATCTCGCGGCGCACCCACTGGACCAGTTCCTTGCGCAGCTCTTCGCTGGGCTCCTCCCCGGCGATCAGGGTGACGTAGGCGTAGATCCCCTGGCCCTTCAGGTCGTGCGGATAGCCCACGACCGCGGCCTCCGCCACCTTCGCGTGGGCCACGAGGGCGCTCTCCACTTCGGCAGTGCCGATGCGGTGGCCCGAGACGTTGATGACGTCGTCCACCCGGCCGGTGATCCACCAATAGCCGTCCTCATCACGGCGCGCGCCGTCGCCGGTGAAGTAGGTGCCGGGATACATGGCGAAGTAGGTATCGTAGAAGCGCTGGTGGTCGCCGTAGACGGTCCGCATCTGGCCCGGCCAGCTGTCGAGCAGCACGAGGTTGCCGGATGCGGCACCCTCGATGCGCTTGCCCTGTTCGTCGACCAGTGCGGGCCGGACGCTGAAGAAGGGCAGCGTCGCCGAGCCCGGCTTCAGCGCGGTGGCGCCCGGCAAGGGCGTGATCAGGATGCCGCCGGTTTCGGTCTGCCACCAGGTGTCGACGATCGGGCAGCGCCGCTCGCCGACGACGTTGTAGTACCAGAGCCACGCCTCGGGATTGATGGGTTCGCCGACCGACCCGAGGAGGCGCAGCGACTTGCGACTCGCCTTCTTCACCGGCCCCTCGCCGTCGCGCATCAGGGCGCGGATAGCGGTCGGCGCAGTGTAGAAGATGTTGACGTTGTGCTTGTCGACGACCTGCCAGAAGCGGCTGGCATCGGGATAGTTCGGCACCCCCTCGAACATCAGCGTGGTGGCGCCGTTGGCGAGCGGCCCGTAGAGGATGTAGCTGTGGCCCGTGACCCAGCCGACGTCCGCCGTGCACCAGTAGATGTCGCCATCGTGATAGTCGAAGACGTACTGATGCGTCATCGAGGCATAGACCATGTAGCCGCCGGTCGTGTGGAGCACGCCCTTCGGCTTCCCCGTCGATCCCGACGTGTAGAGGATGAACAGCGGGTCCTCGGCGTTCATCGGCTCCGCCGGGCAGTCGGCCGAGGCCTTTGCCATCAGGTCGCCGTACCAATGGTCGCGGCCTTCCTTCATGTCGATGGCGGCGCCGGTGTGCTTGACCACGACACATGTCTTCGCCGAAGGCGCATGCTCCAGCGCGGCGTCGGTGTTCTTCTTCAGCGGGATCGGCCGCCCGCCGCGCACGCCCTCGTCGGAGGTCACGACCAGCGACGATCCGCAGTCACTGATCCGGCCGGCGAGGCTCTCCGGAGAGAAGCCGCCGAAGACCACCGAATGGATCGCACCGATGCGGGCGCAGGCGAGCACCGCGACGGCGATCTCGGGGATCATCGGCAGGTAGATGGTGACGCGGTCGCCCTTCTTGGCGCCGAGCGACTTCAGGACGTTGGCGAACTTGCACACTTCGGCGTGAAGCTCGCGGTAGGTGATCCTGCGGTCCTTCGACGGGTCGTCGCCTTCCCAGATGATCGCGACCTGGTCGCCGCGCTTCTCCAGGTGCCGGTCGAGGCAGTTGTAAGAGGCGTTGAGGGTGCCGTCGTAGAACCAGCGGATGTGCAGATCGTCGGCCTCGAAGGAGACGTCCTTCACCTTCGTATAGGGCGTGAACCAGTCGATGCGCTTGCCGTGCTCGGCCCAGAAACCTTCCGGGTCGTCGACCGAGCGGCGGTACATGTCCTCGTACTTCGCCTTATCGATCAGGGCGGACTTGGCGAAAGCCTCCGGCACGGGAATCAGCTGGTCGGACATCGGCGCATCTCCTGCAGCGGCACCGCTCGCGCGCGGCGTTCTGGTGTCGCAGAGTATGAGACGGGGCCCCGGATGGGCAAGGCGCCGGTCCGGACCGCCCTTCACGCTGCGCGAACACCGGCGTAGCCTTGGCTCACAAGTCCGCAGCGACGGACGGCAGCGAGGAGACGCCAATGACCTACGAGACAATCGAGGTGAAGCCGGTGACGCCGCGCATCGGCGCCGAGGTGTTCGGCGTCGACCTCGGCAAGCCGCTCGGCAACCGCACCTTCCAGGAGATCCACGACGCCCTGATGCAGCATCAGGTGCTGTTCTTCCGCGACCAGGAGATGGACCTGGATCGCCACAAGGCCTTCGGCCGGCTGTTCGGCGAACTGCACGTGCATCCCGGCTCGCCCGGACCGGAGGGCCATCCCGAGGTCCTGCTGATCCATGCGGACGCCAATTCCAAACATGTCGCCGGCGAGAAGTGGCACTCCGACGTGTCGTGCGACGAGCGGCCGCCGATGGGCAGCATCCTGCACATCCACACGCTTCCGGACTCGGGCGGCGACACGCTGTTCTCCAGCATGTATGCGGCCTACGAGGCGCTGTCGGAGCCGATGAAGCGGTTCCTGGAGGGACTGACCGCGGTGCATGACGGCGAGCACGTGTATCGCGGCCGCTATACGCACCAGGTCGGCGACGACGCCGGCAAGGTCTATCCCAAGGCGGTCCATCCGGTGGTCCGGACGCACCCGGAGACCCGCCGCAAGGCGCTCTACGTGAACAGCTTCTTCACGACGCGCATCCAGGAACTGTCGAAGAGCGAGAGCGACGCGGTCCTGAAGCTGCTGTGGGACCATGTCGCCGACCCGATGTTCCAGTGCCGCTTCCGCTGGCGGAAGAACTCGGTGGCGTTCTGGGACAATCGCTGCGTCCAGCATCAGGCGATGTGGGACTATTTCCCGCAGGTGCGCTCGGGCTTCCGCGTGACGGTGCAGGGCGACCGGCCGTTCTGAGGTCGCCTTCCGGCAATCGGTCTTTCCGCGAGCGCGGGCGCTCCTATGTGAAGGCTTGCGTTTAGCCTTCCGAGGGAGCGATCCGCGATGTTCGATGCCAAGCGTCTGCTCGACCAGTTCCTGGGTGCGGGGGGCCAGTCCGGGTCCAAGGGAGGCCAATTCGACCTCGGCGGCATGCTGTCCGGCCGCACCACCGGTGGGGCGACCGGTGGAATGGGCGGCAGCGGCGGCCTGACCGAAGCGCTGGGCGGGCTCGCGACCGGCGGTTTCGGCAAGGGTGCGCTCGTCGGCGGGCTCGCCGGCGTGCTGCTCGGCGGCAAGAAGCCGCGCAAGCTCGCCGGGTCCGCTCTCAAATATGGCGGGCTCGCCGTCGTCGGGGCGCTGGCGTACAAGGCATGGCAGGACTGGCAGGCGGGACAGGCGCCGGGTGCCACGGCACAGGCGGCGCCCGGTCAGGACGCTTTGCCGCCGCCGCCCGCGGGCACCGCATTCCAGCCGGCCCCGGGCGAAGGCGAACAGCGTGTCGGCCTCGCCCTCGTCAGGGCGATGATCGCCGCCGCCAAGGCGGACGGCCATATCGACGCCGAGGAGCAGAAGCGGATCTTCGGCCAGGTCGAAGTCCTGGATCTCGACGGCGAAGCCAAGGCCTTCGTCCTGGACGAGCTCTCGAAGCCGCTCGACATCGATTCCGTCGCCGCGGCGGCCCGCACCCCGGAAGAAGCGGCCGAGATCTATGCCGCCTCGCTGATGGCGATCGATCCCGACGATCCGGCCGAGCGCGGCTACCTCGCGATGCTGGCCGGGCGCCTGAAGCTGGATCCGGCACTGGTCGACCATCTCCACGCGAACGTGAAGGCACTCGGCTAGACCGGCCCTACTCCGCAGCCTGCGCCCGGGCCCGGGTGGGCGCCTCGGGTTCCAGCGTATAGGTCGTGAAGCTGCGGTTGATGGCCGGCAGCGGGGCCACTTCCATCACCCCGCGCGCCGGCTCCATCAGCACCATCGCCACGCTGGCCGACAGATTGCCCTCGAAATTGTCGCGCGGCGGGCGGCAGACCGACCAGGGGCTGGCGAAGTCGTCGAACAGCGCCTCGCGCAGATGGTCCATCGTGATGGAGCCGATGTGAGGCTCCAGCAGGGTGCGCACGCGGCGGTCGCGGTAGAGGCTGTCGGGCACGTTGATCAGCCCGGTGTCCTTCAGCTTCGACAGGGCGACCGGGCTGACGAAGTGGTTCGCGTGGGTGAGGACGCCGCGTTCGGGATAGAGCTGGAAAGCCTCGTCCGGCGCGCATTCGAAGTCGATCGCGAAGCCGGGCGCGTAGCTGACGATCATATTGTTGGCGGCCGACTTGGGCGTCGTCGCGACGACCCGCAGCGCCAGCGCATAGTGCGCGCACTCCAGCACCTTGCGCCGGATCAGCGCCAGCGGCACGCCCGGCCGGCGATAGTCGCGGTCCGATTCCAGATAGTTGGCCGTGATCGCGATGCCGGCCGCGTTCAGGCCCGACCGGCCCAGGCCGCCCGCCTCGGTGAAGGTCATCAGGTCGGGGCCGTCGTCGCGATGTACCTTCAGCACCACGGCCGTCTCGGCGCACTCGGCCTTCCAGTCCCAGTTCTGGCCGTGGAACAGGACGCCGTCGCGCGTCGCCTCGGGCAGGATGACCGCGCCGGTGCAGCCGTCGGGATCGTCCTGGGGCGCATGTCCCTCGAACCGGTTGAGCGCCAGCTTGAGGATCTCCGTGCGGGCGTTGAGCAGCGCCACGGACGCGAAGGGCACCCTGGCGCCCTCGGCGATGCCGCGCATCTCGACGACATAGTTGGGATCGAAGCCCTCGATGATGGGCAGGTAGCGCTCCACGAGGCCGCCGACGTCCGCGGCCGAGAGGCGCAGCGCCTCGAGCTGCTTCGTGTAGTGGGCGATGCCGCCTTCGATCCGTCCGGCGGCCTGTCGGCCATAGGCGCGGCCGCGTTCGAGCGGCGGGCCGGATACCTCGATCAGGGGGAACGGCTGGACAGACATCGGGCGCGGCTCCGCTTCGGTCGGACGAGAGCCGATCCTGCGGGGGATGCCGTCGGGCTTCAACGAAAATGACGGCTGCGTGCCGGAAGCGGGCGGTGCGGTTGCCCGAAACGACGAAGGGGCCGCGTTGGCGGCCCCTTGGGATCGTTCGACCGGTCGAGAGTCTACTTGATCTTCTGTTCCTTGAACGCGACGTGCTTGCGCGCGACGGGATCGTACTTCTTCATCTCGAGCTTTTCGGTCTTCGTCCGCGGGTTCTTCTTCTTGACGTAGAAGAAGCCGGTGTCGGCCGAGCTGACCATCTTGATCAGAACGGTGTTGGGCTTCGCCATGGGGGATCCTCGTGAGTCCTGCCGTCTCTGGGCATTCGAATAGGAAGCCGGCTGGTCCGTGTCAACCGGCGTGAGCGATTCGGCGGTCGCGTGCGGCTATTGCGCCGCGCCGCGGATCAGGCGATCAGGTCGGGTTGTCGATCCGCTTCCAGCCGCGAAATCACGTCTCGAAGCCAGAGCTTGCGCTTCTTCAGGCGCTGCACCTGCACCTGATCGTATGGCAGGCGTTCGGTGAGCGTTCCGATCGCGTAGTCGAGATCGCGGTGTTCGGCCTTCAGGTTCTCGAGTTTTTCCTCCGCCTGCATGCTCCATACCCTCGCTTCTTGGCGGGCGCAGAATAGCACAAACGGGTTACGCAGGAGGAGATCTCGCGTCACGCCGCCGCAAATTAAGGCAACAGCGCGGAGGCGGTACCGCGGCGCACCCGACGCGTTTTCATCTGGAAAGCCGGGGAGTGGTCGGCGACACTGTCGGCTCGGTCGCTTCGGCGCAGTCCGGGCCCGACAAGAACCTCGCCCGCCCTCGGACCTGACAATGTCATGCCGGAACCGGCATATCGAAGCCTCGACCGGATCGAGCGAGGAGAGAGCATGAGCAAGCGCATCGGGATTCTCACCAGCGGCGGCGACTGTGCCGGGCTGAATGCGGTCATTCGGGCGGTGACGCTGCATGCGACGGCCAGTTTCGGCTGGACGGTGATCGGCATTGAGAAGGGCACCGCCGGCCTCATGGCGCGGCCGGTCCAGGCGCGCGCGCTCGACCCGAAGCAGTTCGACGGGCTCTTCCTCCGCCGCGGCGGCACCATTCTCGGCACCACCAACAAGGGTGATCCCTTCGCCTTCCCGATGCCCGACGGATCGGTGCTCGACCGGTCCGAGGAGGTGATCGAGGGGTGGCGCACGCTCGGCCTCGACGCGCTGATCGGAATCGGCGGCGACGGCAGCTTCGCGATCCTGCGCCGCCTGGCGAACCAGGGGGGCATCGAACTGGTCGGCGTCCCGAAGACGATCGATAACGATATCGGGATCACCGAGAACTCCGTGGGATACACGACGGCGGTGGCAGCGGTCACCGATGCGCTGGACCACCTTCAGCCGACCGCTGCCAGTCACGACCGGGTCATGGTGCTCGAGGTGATGGGCCGCGATGCCGGTCATATCGCGCTGAACGCCGGCATCGCCGGTGGTGCCGACGTGATCCTGATCCCCGAGATACCGTACAGGCTCGAGGCGGTGGCGCAGAAGATCCTGGACCTGAAGCGCAACGGCCGAAATTTCGCGCTGATCGTCGTCGCGGAAGCCGTGAAGATGACCGACGGCGCCGCGGTCACGCGGGAACATGTCGGCGGTGGCGCCACATACGGCGGCGTCGGCCACTGGCTCGGTGCGAAGGTGTCGGAGATGACCGGCGCCGAGACGCGGGTGACGGTCCTGGGCCACATTCAGCGCGGCGGCACACCCACCCCCTACGACCGTTTCCTCGCCACGTCGCTCGGCGTGGCGGCCGTGGACGTGATCGCCGAAGGGCGTTCGGACCGCATGGTCGCGTGGAGCAATCGACGGGTCATCGACGTGCCGCTCGCGGATGCCATCGCCCATTACCATGCGGTTGATGTGACCGGCCCGGTGGTCCACACCGCCCGCGCGCTCGGCATCTGCCTGGGGGATATCTGAGCGAGCCCATCGATACCGGCATTTGGCCGCCCAGTGCCTTCTGGGACTGGTCCGTGCGGACTTATGCCAAGCCGGGCGTGGCGGAGGCCTGCCTAGCCCTGCAGAACCGCCATGGACTCGACGTCAACATGTTGCTGTTCGCAGTCTGGGCGGGGAATCAGGGGTCTATTCTCCCGGAGAGCGCGATCGCTGAGGCCATCGCGCGGGTGTATCGCTGGCATACCGGGATCGTCCGCCCTCTGCGCAGTTTGCGACACCTGTTGAAGGCGGATCCGCATGGGGTCGACCCCGAGCAGGCGGCGGCTCTGCGGGCACGTATCTCAGCCATCGAACTCGATGCTGAACATATCGAGCAGCTGGCTATCGCGGACCTTCTTCCGGCCCCTGATTCGAACTGCGCCGTTTCTGCCACTCAGAGCAACATTGCCGCCTACGCTCGCGTCGTCGCGCTTTCATGGAGCGAAGCAGACCGGCGGCACCTCGCAACCATCGTCGCAGCCGCGTCGCGTCCGTAAGGCGAGAGAGAACGTGCACGCAATCTCAAGCGCCGGCCCGCGAGCTAGCCTAGGCTTCGATTCCATGCTTGCCGTTTCCATACGATGCTCTCGCCACGGCCAGGATTTCGGGTCCACAGGTGCCACGCATGCCTGTGGGGGTGCGGCGTCAGCGCGAACGCTGGCACCGCCTCCGGAGCACTGGTATCGTGCGCGGCCTTTCGGTCATTGCCGACCGTCGCATGTGAGGATCTATGGCGGATTCGAAGACCATTCTCGACCTGCTCGACGCGGGTGAGGGTGAAGCCGTTGCGTTGGCGGCGCCCGGCCGCGCGCCCCTGACCTACAAGGCGCTCCAGAAGCTCGCCGGCCGAACGGTCGATGCACTCAACGATTTCGGCATCGGCCGCAACGACCGCGTGGCGATCGTGCTGCCGAACGGCCCGGAGATGGCGGCGGCCTTCGTGTCCATCGCGACGGGCGCCACCACCGCGCCGCTGAACCCCGCCTACCGGGCCGACGAGCTGGAATTCTACATCACCGACCTTCGGGCGAAGGCCGTGGTCGTCCCCGAGGGCGAGGACGTGGCCGCGGTGGCGGTGGCGGAGAAGCTGGGCATCCCGTTGCTGCGCCTGGCCGCCGACGAGAGCGCCGGTGCCGGCAGCTTCACGCTCCTCGCCGAGGGGGGCCGGGCGCGGACCGAGAAGGCCGCCTCCAAGGGATATGCCGGTTCGGCCGACGTGGCACTCGTGCTCCATACCTCCGGCACCACCTCGCGGCCGAAGATCGTGCCGCTCAGCCATGCGAACGTCTGCGCCTCGGCGGCGCACATCGACGCGACGCTCAAGCTGACGCACGAGGATCGCTGCCTCAACATCATGCCGCTGTTCCACATACACGGCCTGATCGCGGCCGTGCTGTCGAGCTTCGCGGCGGGCGGTAGCGTCTTCTGCACGCCGGGCTTCAACGCCTTGCACTTCTTCCGCTGGCTCGATGAGGCGGAACCGAGCTGGTACACGGCCGTGCCGACCATGCACCAGGCCATCCTGGCGCGCGGCGACCGCAACAAGGAGTCGGTCGCGAAGGCGAAGCTGCGCTTCATCCGCTCTTCCTCGGCCTCGCTGCCGCCGCCGGTGATGCGCGAACTGGAGGCGCTGTTCGGCTGCCCGGTCGTCGAGTCCTACGGCATGACCGAGGCCTCGCACCAGATGACCTCGAACCCCCTGCCGCCGCGGGCGCGCAAGGCCGGCACGGTCGGCATCGCCGCAGGTCCCGAGGTCCGTATCATGGACGAAAAGGGCTTGTTCGTACCCTCCGGGTCGCGCGGCGAAGTCGTCATCAAGGGACCCAACGTGACCAAGGGGTACGAGAACAATCCCGAGGCGAACGAGGGCGCATTCGTCGACGGCTGGTTCCGCACCGGCGATCAGGGCGTCTTCGACGAGGAGGGTTACCTCACCATCACCGGTCGCCTGAAGGAGATCATCAACCGTGGCGGCGAGAAGATCAGCCCGCGCGAGGTCGACGACGTGCTCTGCGAGCATCCGGCGGTCGAGCAGGTCGTGACCTTCGCCCTGCCGAACAAGATGCTGGGCGAGGATGTCGGGGCTGCCGTCGTCCTGCGCGAGGGCCAGGCCCTGACCGAGCAGGAACTGCGTGACTGGGCGGCGGAGCGTCTCGCCGACTTCAAGGTGCCGCGCTCGGTCGTCTTCCTCGACGAGATCCCCAAGGGCGCCACCGGCAAGCTGCAGCGTATCGGCCTCGCGGAGAAGCTCGGGCTGGTGAAATGAAGATCTGCATCTACGGCGCCGGTGCGATCGGCGCCCATCTCGGCGGCTTCCTCGCGCGCACCGACGCGCAGGTCAGTCTGATCGCCCGCGGCCCCCACCTGGCCGCAATGCGCCAGAAGGGCCTGCGCGTCATCACCGCCGACGAGGACTTCACGGTCCCGGTGGCGGCCAGCGAGGATCCGGCCGAGCTCGGGCCGCAGGACTATGTGATCGTCACGCTGAAGGCACACCAGTCGCCGGGGGTCGTGGAGCGGATGCAGCCGCTGCTCGGGTCCGACACGGCGGTCGTCACCGCGATGAACGGCGTGCCCTGGTGGTACTTCCACGGTCTCGACGGTCCTTGGAAGGACCGGGTGATCGAGAGCGTCGATCCGGGCGGGGCGCAGTGGCACGGCATCGGTCCGCGTCGCGCCATCGGCTGCGTCGTCTATCCGGCCGCCGAGATCGTCGAACCCGGCGTGTGCAAGCACATCGAGGGCGACGCCTACGGCCTGGGCGAGCCCGACGGCTCGCGCTCCGACCGGGTCCAGGCCCTGTCGAAGAAGCTCATCGCCTCCGGCCTGCGCGCGCCGGTGCGGCCGTCGATCCGCGACGACATCTGGGTGAAGCTCTGGGGCAACATGTCGTTCAACCCCGTCTCGGCGCTCACCCTGGCGACCATGCGCCAGATCGGCACGGACCCGGGCGTGCATGCGGTCGTCCACCGCCTGATGACCGAGGGGCAGGCGGTCGGCGAGGCGCTGGGGGCCAAGTTCCGCATCTCGATCGACCGCCGCATCCAGGCCGGCGTCGACGTCGGTGACCACCGCACCTCGATGCTGCAGGACCTGGAGCGCGGCCGCCCGATGGAGATCGACGCCCTCGTCGCGGCCGTGGCCGAGCTCGGCGACCTCGTCGGCGTGGACACGCCGGTGCTCGACGCCGTGCTGGCGCTCACCCAGCTCCGCGCGCGGGTCGCCGGCCTCTACCCGACCGGCTGAACCGGCCGCCTAGCCGCGCGGCAGCGCCTTTTCCGCGAGCCGCGTCCAGAAGGTCGCGCCCCAGGTCAGCGCCTCGTCGTTGAAGTCGTAGCCGGGATTGTGCACGACGGTGCCGCCATGCTGGCCGAGGGCGCCGTTGCCGATGTTGACGTAGGCGCCGGGCTTCTCCTGCAGCATGAAGGCGAAGTCCTCCGAGCCCATGCCGGGCGGCGACCCGACGGTCACGTTGTCGGCGCCGCAGACCTCCGACGCGACCTCCGCGCAGAGCGCAATGTGCGCCGGATCGTTGCTCAGCGGCGGATAGCGCCGCTCGTAGCGCACCTCCACCCGCGCGTCGTAGGCGGCGGCGATGTTGGCACAGATGCGCCGCATCGATGCCTCGGTCTGGTCCTGCACCTCCGGCTTGAAGCAGCGGACCGTGCCGCGCAACACCACGCGGGGCGGAATGACATTCCAGGTGTCGCCGCCGTGCACCTGGGTGACGCTCAGCACGACGCTCTCGATCGGGTCGACCTGCCGGCTGGCGATGGTCTGCAGCGCCATGACGATCTGCGCCTGGACGACCACCGGGTCGATGCCCTGGTGCGGCCGGGCGGCGTGGGTGCCGTAGCCGTCGATCGTGATCTCGAAGATGTCGAAGCCCGCCATCGACGGGCCCTCGCGCATCTGCATGCGGCCGACGGGCAGGCCCGGCCGGTTGTGCATGCCGTAGACCGCGTCCATCGGGAACCGGTCGAACAGGCCTTCCTCGATCATCACGCGGGCACCGCCCTCGTTCTCCTCGGCCGGCTGGAAGACGAAGTAGACGGTGCCGTCGAAGTTGCGCGTCTCCGCCATGTAGCGGGCGGCGCCGAGCAGCATCACCGTGTGCCCATCATGGCCGCAGGCGTGCATCTTGCCGGGCCGCTCGGAGGCGTAGGGCACGCCCGTCGCCTCGGTGATGTCGAGGGCGTCCATGTCGGCGCGCAGGCCGATCGCCCGGCCGTTGTCCGTCTGGCCGCGCAGGACGGCGACCAGCCCGGTCTTCGCGATGTTGCGGTGCACCTCCAGGCCGAAGGACTCCAGCTTCTCCGCGACGAAGGCCGAGGTCCACTCCTCCTCGAACGCCGTCTCCGGATGGCGGTGCAGCTCGCGCCGCCAGGCGGTCAGCTCGGACTGGAACTCGGCGATGCGGTTGATGATCGGCATGCGGCTGGTCCTATTGCGGTCCGACGAGCGGTTCCTGCGGGTGGGTGCGGTCTTCCGCCTCGACGAAGGCGAGGACGATGCCGTGCGTCTCGGCGGCGTCGATACGCAGCGCCGGCCGGTCGTCCGCATGATCGTGCACATAGTCGTGCGTCTCGACTCCCTGTGCCTCCAGGATGTCGCGCGTCTTGTGCAGGTGCCCGACCTCCAGTACGAGGCCGCAGACGCAGGGGACGTGCGGCGGCCGCGTGCCCGGCGCCCAGCGTTCCAGCGCGGATTCCGACAGCAGCCGCAGCGCGCCGCGGCCAAGCCGCCAGACCAGGCCGCCATGCGCGTCCTCGTCCGGTTCGGCGCCGAGCAGGCCGGCGAGCCGCATCCGGCTCTCCGCCAAGTTGGCGGTGCAGATCGCGACCTCCAGGATGCCCAGCGTGCCGTTGGGGTGGTCGAGGAGCGTCGGCTGCCAGATGACCTCCGGCGTCACATGCTCGATGAAGATGAAGCGCGCCTCGGGGAAGGCCTCGGCCGTGGTGTAGACGTTACGGAACTTCGCCCGCCGCGTGCCGGAGCCGTAGGCGGCGTCGCGCTCCAGGGCGCGCATCGGGTTGATGCCCGGCGTGCGCCGGCTGAGCGTCTCGTAGGCGCCGGCCGCGTCCTTCACGCCGAAGGCGACGATGTGCGCCCCCTCGTACTTCGCCAGCATCGCCTTGGCCGAGCTGTGCAGGTTCGGGTCGGTGATGCCGAGGATCTCGAGATAGCCGCGCACGAACATCGCGCAGTGGTTGCCCGAGCCCCAAGGCTCGACCGGCCCGCCGGGCGTGATGGCGCCGGAGTGCAGGCTGCGCGGCGTCAGGCGGAAGCCCAGCCGCTCGTAGGTCGCCTCGCCCATGTCCAGGTCGCCGACCGCCACGCCGATATGGTCGAGCTGCAGGTCGGCGAGGTCGAGGCGGATCGGTGCTGCCGGCGGTGAGGCCTCCGGTGCGGCGGTCGGTGCGGCCACGGGTGCCGGGTCGGCGGTGACGGTCCAGGTCGGCGTCGTGGCCGACCCGGCGGACACGGCGGTGATGGACGGGGTGTCGGCGACGAGGCTGCGGTCCGCCTGCACGAACTCCAGGACGCAGCCGCCGGCCTCGGCGGCGCTGATCCAGAAGCTGTCGGGCCGCTCGCCGCGGTGCGCGACGAAGCCGGCCGCCGTCAGATAATCGAAGGAGCGCGCGACGTTGGCGACGCCGATGCGCACGGCGGCGATGCAGGGCCGCTCCGGCGGCCGCTCGTCCTCGTAGAGTGCCGCGAAGGCCACCGGGTCGGCCACCGCGATGCTGCCGCCGCCGCGGGCCGCGAAATGCGTGACGCCCGCCTCAAACTGCTGGGTGGCGTCGCTCAGGATGCCGCCGACGCGGTCGGTGAGCGTGCGCGTGTCGCGGCCGCAGAGCACCACCTCTTCCAGCGAAACGGCGCCGTTGGCGTGGGTCATCAGCGCGTCCTGCCAGATGACCTCGGGCGTCTGGTGCTCGATCAGGATCCAGCGCGCCTCAGGCGTCGCCGCGTCGCGGCTGAAGATGTTGCGGAAGCGCATCTCGCGCTCGCCGTCGCCGTAGGGCGCCTGCCGCCGCCGGTCGACCGGCGGGTCGAAGGCGTCCTGTACCGCGCCCAGCCGCTCATAGGTCGGATCGGCCCGGCCGCAGCGGATGGCCAGGATGTGTGCCCCCTCGCCCTTCGCCAGATGGCCGGCCCACGGGTTCGGCGCCGCCGGGTCGACGATGCCGATCAGCTCCAGATAGCCCCGCCGCAGCGGCACGATGTGGTTGGCCGAGGCCCAGTTCTGCGTCGTCCCGGTCGCCTTGTCGAAGCCCATCTGGCGGCTGCGGCGCGACAGGGTGAAGCCCAGCCGGCGCCACAACGCCTCGCCGGCATCGAGCCCGTGGACCATGAATCCGACATGGTCGAGTTCCAGTGCCGTCACCGCAGCTCCTCCTCTTGGCAGGCGGCGATGCTAGCCGCCGCGGCAGGCGATGGAAAGGGCGCCGCGCCCTGCCCGCCCCGCCTTATCCCTGCACGATGAACGGCTTGGCCATGCGGTCGTAGTCGCCGTAGCCCAGAGTGTCACGCAGTTCGGCCGGGGCCATGGCCGAGGCGGCCTCGGCTTCGCCGGCGGCGAGGGCGGCGAGGCCCGCCTTCATCCCGGCGGCGGCGGGCGACAGCATGCCGGTCGGGTAGGTGCCGATCTTGAAGCCCAGTTCGGCGGCCTGCTTCTGCGACGGCGTGGCGCGCGGCGCGCCGGGCGACAGCACCGCGAAGGACGGCCGGCCGGCGGCGGCGGCGACCGCCCGGCGCACCTCGTCGTCGTCGGCCGGCGAGTCGAGGAAGAGGATGTCGGCCCCCTCCTCCACATACATCTCGATGCGCGCCACCGCCTCGTCGATGCCCTGGGTCGGGCGGCAGTCGGTGCGCGCCAGCACCAGGATGCCGCTCTCCTTCGCCGCCTCGACCGCGGCGCGGATCTTCATGCGGGCGTCCTCGCGCGGCAGGCAGGGCTTGCCGGCGGCGGTCAGGGCGCGCGGCGTGATCTTGTCCTCGATCAGCACGGCGGCGGCGCCGGCCCGGCCATAGGCGCGCACGGTGCGCTGCACGTTCATCGCGTTGCCGTAGCCGTGGTCGCCGTCGGCCAGGACCAGCGTCTGCGGCGCCGCGCCGTGCACCATCTGGAAGCTGTCGAACATCTCGCCGAACGAGACGAGGTCGAGGTCCGGCCCGCCGAGCCGGCTCGCCGCGACGCAGGAGCCCGAGAGGAACGCCGTCTTGAACCCGGCCGCGGCCGCCAGCTTGGCGCTGAGCCCATCCCACACCGCCGGCATCACGACGAA
The DNA here is from genome assembly GCF_040549485.1 of Constrictibacter sp. MBR-5. Classification (NCBI taxonomy): domain Bacteria; kingdom Pseudomonadati; phylum Pseudomonadota; class Alphaproteobacteria; order Rhodospirillales; family Allostellaceae; genus Constrictibacter; species Constrictibacter sp. MBR-5. Next base: position 307,771 of record NZ_JBEPTK010000003.1, on the reverse strand, counting down.
GTCGGGCTGCGCCAGCAGGGCGCGCAGGCGGTCGGGGGCGGATGCGGTCATGGGCTGGATCCTCGCGGTCGGGGCGTCGGTGTGGCGCCGACGATAGGACCCCGCCCGCCGCCCCACAAGCCGGGGCCGGCGGGACGGTCTCTCCGGGCGGGGAAGCGTAGTGAAGGGGTGGGATGAGGGGTGGGAGCGGCGAATAGGTTTTCATGGTGTTTTATGGGGGTGCCCCTGCGACGCCCCGCTGCGGCGGATAGGTTTTCATGGTGTTTCATGGGGGTCCGCCTCGCGGTCCCTCTCGCGGTCTCCCTGGCGGTCCCCGGCGTGTGCGGGTGGGCGAACATTCCCTTTCATGGGTTTTCGTGGGTCGCGGCAGCGGGTTCCCGTCCGGCGTCCGGTATCGGGCGATGCCATCTTCACGGTGTCCGACAGCAGGGCCCGGACCGCCGCGCGCCGCGCCGTGCCATCCAGGACATTATTCATATAGCTGACGGCGAACGCCCGGCCAAGGCCCGCACGGCCCGCCCCTGCGACCTGTGGCGATGATTCCGCCATGTCGAAAACCGCGACCCCCGCGCGGCTCAGCCCGCCGCGGCGATGGACGCGGGCCGGGGTTCGTCTAGGGTGCGCGCCTCACATCACCCGGAGACACGAATGCGTCGGTTCCTGTTCGCGTGCACCCTGCTGGCGGGGTTCGGCACGCTGGTTACGACCGGCGCATCGGCGCAGTCGGTGTATGACGGCGTCCGGGCGGAGGACATGCAGCGCATCGTCGCCGGCATGGGCCATCCCGCCCAGATCAAGGAATCCAAGAGCGGCGCCCCCTTCATCTCCAGCGCCGCGAACGGCCTCGACTTCAGCATCGCCTTCCCGAACTGCCAGGAGGGCCAGCGCTGCCGCTCGATGACCTTCCAGACTTGGTGGAAGCCCGGCGACCGGCTCGACCTGCGCGACCTCAACGAATGGAACACCAAGCGCCGCTACACCACCGCCTTCCGCCGCACCGACGGCGGCCTGGGCATCCGCATGGACGTGAGCGTCGACGGCGGCGTGACGGAGAAATACCTGGAGAACGTCTACAAGGGCTGGTCGCAGTTCCTGGACGTGTTCGACGGGTACAGGAAGACGGGGAAGTTCTAGGGGGAGCGAGGGCCGAGGCCATGCCGGCGAACGACGTTCGCCTACGACGCCTGTTCCCCGATCAGCTCAATCGCCCGGCCGATGTCGACGATCTGGGCCTCGAGGCGCTTGATGCTGGCGACCAGGTAGATCTCCCGTTCCTGCAGCGGACCCGTTGTGCCCGTGAGGTTCGGCAGAATGGCTCGCAGCTCGACCAACTCGGCGCGGCGCGTCTTCAGAATAGCGGTGTCGTTCGCCTGCGCGCGCCGCAAGGCGGGGATCTCGCTGCGCAGGGCTTCGATGTCGTCGGCCATGGCACTATTCCTTCGGCAGGTTGCCAAGACTAGGTGCCCACCTGGGCTGAGTACAAGCACGCGACCGGAACAGTCGGGTCGGATGATAGTACAAACGGTGGGAGACTAGGCTGGCGGCGATGGGTCCGACACCTTCAGCTGATCCGGGATGCGGGGATGGCGCCGCCAAGTTGCGGGGCAGCAACGCCGCGTGAGGCAGGGCGGAGGGCTCCGGCCCCTCGCTCCCTTCGTGGCTTAGTTTGCCCGTGCCCGCTCTATCGTCCGCCCAGCGGATCCCGCTTCCCATGCAGATGACAGGTGCTGCTCGCGCGCGGGTGTAACGGCGAAGCGCGACGATCTGACGAGGCTTCTGGGATGCGCCGCCGATGCCGAAGGATGGCATCGCAGACTGACCCGACGATCCGCACGCGCTGATCTGCGAAGGGGGCGAAGTTGCGATGCCGCGCGTGTTCACGGCCTGTGCTGGTCCCTCCGGCGCCGCTGGCGCGGTGCGGCTGCTGGTGACTGTGGTGCCGCTGGGCGCCGCCGCTTGCCCGTTTCGTCCTATATCCTCACGGTCACGCCAGGTACCAAACCGAGAAAAAGCGCCTTTGCACCGACCAGAAGCGTCAGAGACACAACGCCGAGCCATAGTCCCTGAAGGGCTGGCAACTCTGACCCGTGTCGATGCAGATACCTGACCAGGAGCGCAGCTCCCGCAACCTCGGCGGCCCACACCAACGACGAGACAGCCTTCAGCCCAGCGAGCCATTCGTCACCGAGCACGGCCAATACCGAGAGCAACAGCACCCACCCAAGCACGGCGCAGATACCGAGCCAGAACGTCTTGCCGCTGACAATATCACTCTTCGTCAGCACATAGCCGACTGTGAGGGTCCACAGCGAGCAGGCAGCGAGGGACCATGCGGAGATCGACCCAAACCCGTTCCACGCGTAATTGCCCTTTGCAAATACATGGACTGCATTCGCGGCAATCGAAGAGATGGCCAGCCACAGCCCTGTAGAAACAAGGAGTGCGGCAAACACAAGCACACGGCTCGACGGAGTGAACATAGTCAACTTAATCCAGGTCTGTCGCGATAATCATCTGCTCAGTGCCCTTGCGAATACGTATCAGCTGAGCTTATCGCGTCGCGTTCCGTGATCGCATCGGGTTCACCATAGTCCGTCATGGCCGGCGCTGCACGGGGCGTTGAAGCGTCGGCCCTGGGTGCCGGGTCGAGCCCGGGCATGACACGGAGAGGGATGGGCGCGGGTGTCGGGGTTGCGGCGCCGGGCGTGTTCACGGTATGTGCTCGTCATGCGCCGGGCTATGGGCGGCGCGGTGGATATCGGAGCGGCGCGTCGGCGCGCGCGGCCGGGACAGAGCGTTGAGACGGGGTTGCGTTGGCGGAGGGGGTCGGGCGCTGGTTCGAGGAGGTGGCGGGGTCGCTGGCGGCGGAGACGGCGGCTACGCAGCTGCTGGTCGGGCTGGTGGTCCTGCTGCTGGTGGCCGTGGTGTGGCTGGGTCTCGGCGTGCGGCGCGGCCGCCGGGCCGAGGTGGATCTGGAGCGGGCGCTGCGCGACGAGACGGCGGCGGCGCGCGCGGAGGCGGCACGGGCCGCGCGGGATCTGCGCGAGGAGGTGGCGGCGACGCTGCACCGGCTGGGCGGCGACCTGCGCGGCGGGGTGGTCGAACTGACCACCATGCAGACCGAGCGTCTGGAGGCGGTGAAGGCGGCGGTCGAGACGCGCCTGGACGCGCTGCGCGCCGACAACGCGGCCAAGTTGGAGGCGATGCGCGCCACCGTCGACGAGAAGCTGCACGCCACGCTGGAGCAGCGCCTGGGCGAAAAATTCGGGCTGGTCGGGCAGCAGCTGGAGCGGGTGCACAAGAGTGTGGGCGAGATGCAGGCGCTGGCCGCCGGGGTCGGCGACCTGAAGCGCGTGCTGGCCAACGTGAAGACGCGCGGCACCTGGGGCGAGGTGGCGCTGGGCGCGCTGCTGGACCAGGCGATGACGGCGGACCAGGTGGGCCGCAACGTCGAGATCCGGCCGGGCAGCGGCGAGCGGGTGGAGTTCGCCATCAGGCTGCCCGGGGACGGCGCGTCCGGGGCGTCCGGCGCCGCCGGCGCGGGAACGGCCGGGTGTGTCTGGCTGCCGCTCGATTCGAAGTTTCCGGTGGAGGATTACGAGCGGCTGGTGCTGGCGACCGACGCCGGCGACCGGGCGGCCGAGGAGGCGGCGCTGCGCGCGCTGGAGACGCGGGTGCGGCGCTCGGCCCAGGAGATCGGCGCCAAATACGTCCACCCGCCGCACAGCACCGACTTCGCCGTGATGTTCCTGCCGACCGAGGGCCTGTACGCCGAGGTGCTGCGCCGGCCGGGCCTCGCCGACGCGCTGCAGCGCCAGTACAGGGTGGTGCCGGCGGGGCCGACGACGCTGAACGCCATCCTGAACAGCCTGCAGATGGGCTTCCGCACGCTGGCCATCCAGCAGCGCTCGTCCGAGGTGTGGCGGCTGCTGGCGGCGGTGAAGAGCGAGTTCGGGAAATATGGCGACGTGCTCGACAAGGTGCAGCAGCGCCTGCGCCAGGCGGAGCGCGACATCGACGCGGTGCGGGTGCGCGAACGGGCGATCGGGCGGCGGCTGGAGGCGGTGCAGCGGCTGCCGGGGGAAGCGCCCGCGGAGGCTGCCGCGCCAGTGCCCGGGGAGGACGAGGCGGCGGAATAGCCGCCGCGCCGCTATCGGCAATCGCACTATCTCGTATCCGCGGGTCGCGGTACAGTGGTGCCGCAAAACGCGTGTCGATGGAGAGACCGCATGACCGACGATTTCGAGAGCCCGAAGACCAGCGCGGACGAGACCGACATGCGGACTCGGAAGGCCTGGTCGACGCCGCAGCTGACCGTCAGCGCGGCGGACGATGCGGAGGCCGGGCCTGGGGGTGTGACCGACGCCGGCATCTTCAGCTGAGGCGCGCGTAGCCTTCGTGCTGAGGAGCCGCCGGAGGCGGCGTCTCGAAGCGCGCGGGCGGGCCGAGGCTGGTTCGCGGACCGGCCGTCCCCGCCCTTCGAGACGCGCCCGGTGGGCGCTCCTCAGGGAGGGGGCGGCCTATCGTCCCTCAGCCTTGTCCATGGCGTCCCAGTTGAAGCGGTAGGGCTCCTTGCGGGCGAAGCGGGCGACCGCGTCCTCGTGGTAGGCGGTCTGGCGGCAGGCGAGCTGGCCGGCGAGTTCGGCCTCGATCATCTGCTCCGGCGTACTGTCCAGCGACATGTTGAACAGGCGCTTCGCCTGGGCGAGGGATTCGGGCGAGGCCTCGGCGAAGCGGCGGGCGATGCGGGTCGCCTCGGGCAGCAGGTCGGCCGCCGGGTGGACGGCGTCGGCGATGCCCAGCGCCAGCGCCTCGTCCGGGAAGACGGAGCGCGCGGTGAAGGCGAGCTGCTTGGCGCGCGCCGCACCGACACGGCGCGGCAGGGTGTAGCCGACGCCCATGTCCGGCGTCAGGCCGATGCGGCCGAAGGACAGGCTGCAGCGCGCCCGGTCGCTCATCAAAAGCATGTCGGCGGTCAGCGCCAGGCTGAGCCCGCCGCCGAAGGCGATGCCGTCGACCGCCGCGATCACCGGCTTCGGCAGGTGGATCAGGCCGTAGATCCAGCCGAGGATGGCGCGCAGGTTCTCGTTGCGCTCCGCGTGGCTCATGGCGGAGGCACCGCCCATGCGCTTCACGTCGGCGCCGGAACAGAAATCGCCTCCGGCACCGGTGATCACCACGGCGGCGATGGCGTCGTCCTCGCGCACACGGTGGACGAAGGCGGGCATGCCGATGCGCATCATGTCGCCGTCGAGGGCGTTCTTGGCGTTCGGCCGGTTCAGCGTAAGCAGCCCGACGCCGCCCTCCACGGCGAGCGTCAGGCTGTCGGAACCGGGGATGAGCTGTTCGGTGCGCGTCTGTGACATAGGGCGGCCTCCCGTCTGGATCGGCCGGAGTTTATACGGACAAATGCCGGAAGCGACAGGGACAGCCGAAATGGAGAGGCAGGTCAGTCCGCGGGCCCGGCGCCGTCCGCGCCCCGACCCTTCCGTCGCGCGGTGCGCTGCGCCGGGAGAGGCTTCGGGATGGGCATCGGACTTGCCCCCTCGCTCCGGACGGGGGCGCGGAACAGGCGGGGTTCGGCGAGGTGGAAGCCCTGGAGGTAGGTGACGCCCTCGGCCGCCAGGGCGGCGGCGGTCTCGGCGCTGTCGATGCCTTCGGCGACCGTGGTCAGGCCGAAGCCGGCGGCGAGGCCGACCAGGGTGCGGACGAACAGGCGGCTGCGCTCGTCGGCGGCGACCTCGTCGACGAAGGAGCCGTCGATCTTGACCATGTCGACGGGCAGCGCCTTCAGGTGGCGGAATGAGCTGTAGCCGGCGCCGAAATCGTCGAGGGCGACGCGCGCGCCGAGCTCGCGCACCGAGGCGACGAAGCGGGCCGTCTCGCCGATCTCGCGGATCGCCGCGGTCTCGGTGATCTCGACGATCAGGCGGCGCGCGAGGTGGGGCTTGCCCTTGAGCAGGGCGACCAGGGCGCGCAGCCAGGCCGGGTCGTTGGCGGTGAGGCCGGAGATGTTGATGGCGAGCACGACCTCCGGGTCGGCGACGAGCTCGGCGACGGCGAGGCTCAGCACCTTGCGGTCGATCTGGCGGATCAGGCCGAGCTGCTCGACGACGGGCACGAACTCGGCGGCGCCGACGATCTCGCCGGTCTGCTTGCGCAGGCGCAGCAGGCATTCGTAGAAGGCGATGCGGCCGCCCTTCGCCTCGATCACCGGCTGGTAGGCGAGGACCAGCCGCTCCTCGGCGAGCGCCCGCTGGACCAGGCGTGCGACGATCATGTCCTGGCGCAGGTCGCGGCGCTGTTCGTCGCTCAGCCGGTACAGCACGAAATGGTTGCGGCCGTCGCGCTTGGCCTGGGCGAGCGCCGTCTCGGCGCGGGCGACGACGTCCTGGGCGCTCTGCGCCGCCTCGGGGAAGACGATGCCGCCGATCGAGACGGTGGCGGAGACGGGACCGCCGGCGGTGGCCAGCGGCTGCTCGCCGAGGCTGCGGATGATGCGTTCGGCCAGATGCTGGACGCGCGTCTCGCCGCCCTTGTCGAGCAGGACGCCGAAGGCGTCGCCCTCAATGCGGCCGATGACGTCGCCCGGCCCGACCAGCCGGTCGAGCCGCTCGCCGAGGCTGACGATGGCGGCATCGCCGTTCTCGAAGCCGAAGGCGTCGTTGATGCGCGCATGATGGTCGATGTCGACCAGCAGGAAGCCGCCGCGCCGGCGGCGCCGGCCGGCCTGGGCCAGCGCCTGCTCGATCGCCTGGCGCAGGCGGCTGCGGTTGAAATGGCCGGTCAGCTCGTCGTAGCTGGCGAGATATTCGAGCCGCTCCTCGGCGAGGCGGCGCGAGGTCATGGCGCGCAGCGTGCCGGCGAGACGGACCGGCCGGCCCGACGCGCCGAACTCGGCCGCACCGCGCTCGTGCACCCAGCGGAAGCCGGTGCCGGAGCGGATGCGGTATTCGCACTCGAAGCGCTCGCGGGTGACGAAATGCCGGGCGAGGCACTTCAGCCGCAGCGGCAGGTCGTCGCCGTGGATCGCACCGGCGAAGGCGTCGCCGGTGGCGAGGACGGCGCCCTCCTCCAGCCCGAACGCATCGGCGACCGGCCCGAACCAGCCGATCGTGTCGGCCCGGAGGTCCCAGTCGTACGCGACGTCGCCCGACGCCTGGAGCGCCGCATGCAAACGGTTCGTCTTTTCGCCGTCAACGGGCATGGGCTACCTGCGGTGGACCGCGCGTCCTGCGCTCTCGACGGTTGTGTTCCGCCCGATCCGACCCTAGGCCAGCCCGCTTAAGAAAGACTTACCCCGCATACGGCGAAAATGCCCGCGATGTGGCGCCGCGACCTCAGGCGACGCGCTTCAGCGCCGCCGCCACCGTCTCGAAGATGCGGTCGACATGGCCGCGGTCGGCGATCAGTGGCGGCGAGAAGGCCAGCGTCTCGCCGGCGAAGCGGGTGTAGACGCCGTTCTGCCAGCAGTCGAGGAACAGGTCGTAGCTGCGCGCCGTGGGATGCGCGCCCTCGCGCGGGCTGACCTCGATGGCGGCCATCATGCCGAAGTTGCGGATGTCGATGACGTTCGGCAGGCCCTTCAGCGAATGGATCGCGTCCTCGAAATAGGGGGCGAGGTCGGCGGCGCGCTGGAACAGGCCCTCCTCCTGGTAGACGTCCATGGTGGCGAGGCCGGCGGCGACCGCCAGCGGATGCGCGGAATAGGTGTAGCCGTGCGTCAGGTCGATCATCCACTCCGGCCCCGACATGAAGGCGTCGTAGATGCCGCGCCGCATGACGACCGCCGAGGACGGCACGGTGGCGTTGGTCATGCCCTTGGCCAGGGTCATCATGTCCGGGACGACGCCGAACGTCTCCGACGCGAAGGCGGTGCCGGTGCGGCCGAAGCCGGTGATGACCTCGTCGAAGATCAGCAGGATGCCGTGCTTGTCGCAGATCTCGCGCAGGCGCTTCAGATAGCCCTTCGGCGGCGGCAGCACGCCGGTGGAGCCGGCGACCGGCTCGACGATGCAGGCGGCGATGGTGGAGGGATCGTGCAACTCGCACAGCCGCTCCAGGTCGTCGGCGAGGTGGGCGCCCCACTCCGGCAGGCCGCGGCTGAACGCCATCTGCGACAGATCGTGGGTGTGGCGGATGTGGTCGACGCCGACCAGCATGTGGCCCCACGCCTTGCGGTTGTTCTTGATGCCGCCGACCGCGGTGCCGCCGAATCCCACGCCGTGATAGCCGCGCTCGCGCCCGATCAGGCGGTAGCGCTGGCCGTCGCCGCGGGCGCGGTGATAGGCGATGGCGATCTTGAGCGCGGTGTCGACCGCCTCGGAGCCGGAGTTGGCGAAGAAGACCGTGTCGAGGTCGCCCGGCGCGAGCACGCCGATGCGCGAAGCCAGCTCGAACGCCTTCGGGTGGCCCATCTGGAAGGTCGGGCCGAAGTCGAGTTCGGCGACCTGCTTCTGCACCGCCTCGACGATCTTCGGGTGGCAGTGGCCGGCGTTGACGCACCACAGGCCGGCCGAGGCGTCGATCACCTGGCGGCCGTCGGGCGTGCGGAAATACATGCCCTCGGCGCCGACGACGAGCCGCGGGTCCTTCTTGAACTGCCGGTTCGCGGTGAACGGCATGAAGAAGGCGTCGAGGTCGTTCGTTTCCATATGGGCGAGCGTCGAGGAGGACATCGGGAGATCCCTTTTCCGAAAGCGCGGCTGACGGAGGCACGGGGCCCGCGGCGCGCAGATCTGGGGCCGCAGGCTAGCACGATCGCGGGCAGGGGCAAGGCGGCTGAAATGTCACCGCCTCACCCCGCGGACCTCATGCCGCAAGGGACGCGCGGACCTTGCCGATCATCAGCGCCGCCCGTGCGGCCTCGCGGCCCTTCTCGACGAAATGCGCGCGGAAGATGCGCCGGTGATGCTCGGTCTCCTGGAACTGGTGCGGCGTCAGGGAGACCGAGAGCACGGGCACGCCGGAATCCATGCCGGCGCGCATCAGCCCGTCGACGACCGCCTGGGCGACGAAGTCGTGGCGGTAGATCCCGCCGTCGACGACGAAGGCGGCGGCCACGACCGCGGCGTAGCGGCCGCTCGCCGCCAGGTCGCGGGCGAGCAGCGGCAGCTCGAAGGCGCCGGGCACGTCGAACACGTCGACGGCCTCGGCCGGGACGAGCTCGTGGAAACCGTCGAGCGCACGGTCGACGATGTCGGCGTGCCACTGGGCTTTGACGAAGGCGTAGCGGGTGGGTGTCATCGCGATCTCCTCTGGCTAACGGACACGTCACCCAAGGCGATCACGAGCGGACCCGATGCCCGGCGCGGGCAGCAGGAACGCACGTTCTCTTCCATCCGGACTGTGACCGTCGGCCCAGGCATCGCACCTGATCTGCTCGACCCTTCCGCACGCGGAAGGCGCTCGCGGGCTCGCGGCTGACGCCGCATACCGCCGGTGGGGATTTCCGCCCCGCCCTGAGAACGCGCGAACGGTATGATAAAGCCGGCAGGCTGACAATCGCGGTGGGATACGTCAGCGCCGCGAGGCCGACCCGAAACCCAGCAGGACGATGGCGGCGGCGAGCAGGATCGCGGCGAATCCCAGCATGTCGAGCAGGCTGGGTCGGTCCCCGATCAGCGCCATGGCGCCGAGCACGCCGACGACCGGGATCATCAGCGTCGTCATCGCCGTGGTGGTGGCGCTGATCCGGTCGAGCATGCCGAACCAGAGGAAGTAGGCGAGCGCGTTCGCCAGGACGACGTGATAGAGCAGCGCCCAGGTCACCTCGATGTCGATCGGCCCGACGAGCGCGGTGGTGCCGGTGACGAGCATGCCCGTCGCGGCCAGCGTCGCCGCGGCCGCGAGCTGCCATGCGGTCGCCGCCATGCGGTCGGCGTCGATCGGCTTCCACTTCTGGAAGACCGTGCCGGAAGCCCAGCTGACGGCGGCGAGCAGCGGGAAGAAGAGGCCGAGCAGGTTGCCCTCGCCGGCGAAGACCGGCACGGCGAGGAGGGCGAGCCCGAGGGCGCCGGCCGCGAGGGCCCAGGCGCGGGCCGGGTCGAGCCGCTCGCCGAGCAGCAGCCGGGCGAACAGGGCCGACCAGAGCGGCATGGTGAAGGTCAGGATCGCCGCGCGCGAGGTCGAGGTCGCCAGCTGGGCGAAGGCGACGGCGATGTTGAACAGGCCGATGTTGAGGACGCCGGCAACGGCCGTGCGGACCCACATGGCGCGCGGCACGCGCAGGCTGCGGCCGAGGGCGGTGGCCAGCGCGAACAGGATCACCGCGCCGCAGGCCATGCCGAACGCACGCAGCATGAAGGGCGGCATGGCGGTCAGCCCGATCCGCACCGCCGGCCAGTTCAGGCCCCAGATGACGGCCAGAACGACCGGTACCAGACGGATCAACCCTGCCCCCAGATGCCAACGGCCGCCGACACCGCTCGCGCGCGGCACCGACGACCGTCAGACTACACGGGGATACCCGGCGAACAAGGGCTCCCCGGGAACGGCGGAAGGGGTCAGTCCTTCCAGCGCGGCAGGGCCAGGAGCTGGTCCTTCGTCAGGCCGGTGCTGAACCGGTCGCCCTCCAGGGTCAGCTGGTCCAGCATCACGACGACTTCCTCGTCGCCGATACCGAGGAAGCCGCCGCTCTCGACCGCCACCGCGACGATGCTGCCGGCGCTGTCGACCAGCACTTCGTCGACCTCGCCGATCTTCTCGCCGCCCGTGCCGAAGACGTTCATGTCCTCGATCTCGTCGACGGTGCGGTTGAAGGGCTGGACGATCGCGCGGTCGTCCTCGGCCTCCCGGTAGCCCACCGCCTGCGTGCCCTGCGCCGAGGCGGCGGCGGGGAGTGCCGTCGCTACGGCGACGGTCGCGGCGAGGAGGATGTTTCGCATCGGTCAGAGCTCCGTTCTCGGGAAAGACCGAGCAAAAACACCCTTCCGCCGCAACCGTTCCGCCGCCGCGCCGGCGGCATGGCCCTACTTGTCGAGCCAGACCTCGTCGTAGCGCCAGCCGTTGTAGATGCTGTTGACCATCAGCCCGTAGTTCTTGACGTAGGGCTGCCAGCAGCCGGCGGCGACGCCGTGGAAGATGATCGGCCGCACGACCTCGTTGGTCAGGAACGCGTCGATCTCCCAGACCAGCTGCTTGCGCTTCTCCAGATCCGTTTCGGCCGACTGCGCGTCGAACTTCTTCTCCAGATCCTTGTTGCAATAGCCCGTATAGTTGCGCAGCGAGCCGCAGGCATAGTTCTCGTAGAAATGCTGATCCGGATCGTCGACGGCGCTGCCCGTCTGGTTGATGCCGACGGAATACTTCTTCTGGAACACCGTGTTGTAGTAGACGGCGCTCTCGATGATCTCGAGCTCCGCGTCGACGTAGATCTCGCTCAGCTGGTCGAGGAAGATGACGGCGGGGTTGCGGAAGGTCGGGATGTTGCGGGTGATCACCTTCAGCTTCATGCGCTTGTCGGGGCCGTAGCCCTTCTCCCGCATGATCGCCCGCGCTTCCTCGCGGTTCTTCTCGACGTCGCCGTAGCCGACGAGGGTCTTCACCTTCTCGGTCGGCAGGCCCCAGACGCCTGCGGGCGGCGGCAGCAGGGTGCCGCCGATCGACGCCTTGCCCTCGTTCAGGATCTCGTTGAAGGCGTCCCGGTCGAGCGCCAGCGCCATCGCCCGGCGCATCTTCGGGTCGTCGAAGGGCGGTGCGGACTCGTTGATGATCAGGTTGGTGCTGACATTGCTCGGCCGCATCGTGCACTGGGCGTGCGGCGCCTGGGAGTTGATGTCCTTCAGCAGCGGCGGCGACACGTCGCTGGGGAAGGTGATGTCCTGGTTGCCGGCGATGAAGGATAGCATGCGCGTCGACTGGCTGGCGATGATCGCATACTCGATGCCGTCGAGGTACGGCAGCCCCTTGCGCCAGTACTCCTTGTTCTTCTCGAGCTTGATGCTCTCGTTCTGGTTGAAGGAGACGAACTTGAACGGCCCCGTGCCGATCGGCTTCTTGCGCATGTCGTCGGTCGAGACATGGCAGGGATAGATCGGCGTGTAGCCCGACGCGAGGAGATTGAGCAGCGACGGCTGGCGGCGCTTCAGCTCGAACGTGACCTCGTGATCGCCGTTGGTCGAGACCTGCTCGACATTGCCGTACCAGGCGCCGCGCGGGTTGCGGCGCAGCTTCTGCGTCGTCGACTTCTCGGTCAGCATGTCGAAGGTGCATTTGACGTCTGCCGCGGTGAACGGCTTGCCGTCATGCCACTTGACGCCCTCGTGCAGCTTGAAGGTCAGCTTCGTGCCGTCGTCGTTCCATTTCCACTCGGTGGCGAGCTCCGGACGGATGCTCTCGGTCGAGTTCTGCGGCACCTTCTGGTCGTAGATGACCAGGTTGTTGAATACGGCCATGAACGGCACCACGACGGCGACGGTGGCTTCCTCGTGGATCGACGGACTGGGTGGATTGTTGAACTGCTGCGCCTTCAGGATGCCGCCGGCCTTCTGCGCCGCCGCGCCGCCGAGCGGCACCGCCGCCAGCAGACATGCCGCGAGCAAGGATGGCACCACACGGGCCCTGATACGGTGACTGCGTCCCATCGTCTCCTCCTGTTTTCTTTTTTGGGGGTGGACGTCCTACCGTTGCTGCGTACCGACTAACCGATTGCTCCCTCCCTGTTCCGATGCGTCGAGTATGTCTGGCGCCGGCGCCGCGACCAAGGCCTGCGCGTCGGTCGCGGCGCCGTCTCTGCCAACCTACTTCGCGACGGCCGCGGTGATGACCACCTCGATCAGGTAGCCGTCCAGGTCGGCGACGCCGATGGTGGCGCGGGTCGGCAGGTTCGCCGGCGCCAGCCATTCCTTCCACGCGACGTTCATCGCGGGCTTCGCCTTCATGTCGGTGACGAAGACGAGCGCCGACAGGATGTGGTCACGGCTGGAGCCATGCGTCTTCAGCAGGTCGTCGAGCTGGGCGAAGACCTGCCGGGCCTGGCCTTCCATGTCCAGGCTCGCGTCTTCGGCGACGACGCCAGCGAAGTGGAGGACGCCGTTGTGCTCGACCACCTCGTGCATGATGCCGGCATATTCTGCGCTGCGCTTGATCATCTCTCGTTCCCTGACGCGTCTCGAAAACGCGGACGATAGCCCATCCGCGGCGGCGCGCATCCCCGGATTTCGGGCGTGCGGGGGCCGCCACGCTTGACTCCGACATGCTGTCCGGACAACCTGGGGTGATCATCCAGCCGCAAGAGTCCGGAGAGGAAACGCATGCCCGTCGATCAGGCGCAGACGCAGGCCACGGTCCCCGACAGTGTCGACGTCGTCATCGTCGGCGCCGGCTTCGGCGGCCTCTACATGCTGCACCGGCTGCGCGGGCTGGGCATGTCGGCGCACATCTTCGACGTGGCGAGCGACGTCGGCGGCACCTGGTACTGGAACCGCTATCCCGGCGCGCGCTGCGACGTCGAGAGCATGCAGTATTCCTACTCCTTCTCCGAGGATCTGCAGCAGGAGTGGCGCTGGTCCGAGCGCTTCGCCGGCCAGCCGGAGATCCTGCGCTATGCCGGCCATGTCGCGGACCGGTTCGACCTGCGCCGCGACATCACCTTCGAGACGCGCGTGACGCGCGCCGCCTTCGACGAGACGAGCGGCCGGTGGATGGTCGAAACCGATCGTGGCCACCGGGTCAGCGCACAGCACTGCGTCATGGCGACCGGCTGTCTGTCGGCGGCGAAGCTGCCGGAGATCCCCGGCATCGACAGCTTCCAGGGCCGCACCTTCCATACCGGCGCCTGGCCGCACGAGCCTGTCGACTTCGCTGGACGCCGGGTCGCGGTGATCGGCACCGGCTCGTCGGCGATCCAGGCGATCCCCGTCATCGCCGAGCAGGCGAAGCACCTCACGGTCTTCCAGCGCACGCCGAACTTCAGCATCCCGACCCGCAACCGGCCGATGGAGCCGGAATACGAGGCCGAGTGGAAGGCGGAATATGCCGAGCGCCGCCGCAAGGCGCGGGCGATGCGCACCGGCATCCTCTACGACATCGATCCGCGCTCGGCGGCCGACGTGCCCGAGGAGGAGCGGCGCCGCCACTACGAGGCGCGCTGGGAAGTCGGCGGCACCGCCTTCATGGGCGCGTTCCACGACCTGCTGACGAAGAAGGCGTCGAACGACACGGCAGCGGAATTCGTCCGGGGCAAGATCGCCGAGATGGTGAAGGACCCGAAGAAGGCCGCCATTCTGCAGCCGCGCAACCACCCGATCGGCACGAAGCGTATCTGCGTCGACAGCCACTATTTCGATACGTTCAACCGCGACAACGTCGAACTGGTCGACCTGACCGGCGACCCGATCGAGGCGATCACGCCGACGGGGGTGCGCGTCGGCGGCCGCGATTACGCCGTCGACGACATCGTGTTCGCCACCGGCTTCGACGCGATGACCGGCACGCTGCAGAAGATCGACATCCGCGGCACCGGCAATCAGAGCCTGGCGGACAAGTGGGCGGCGGGGCCGCGCACCTATCTGGGGCTGATGAGCGCCGGGTTCCCCAACATGTTCATGATCACCGGCCCCGGCAGCCCGTCCGTGCTGAGCAACATGATCGTGTCGATCGAGCAGCACGTGGACTGGATCACCCGCTGCCTGGACGACATGCGCGCCAGCGGCGCCACGCGCATCGAGCCGACCCTGGCGGCCGAGGACGCCTGGGTCGAGCACGGCAACGAGGTCGCCCACCGCACCCTCTATCCCGAAGCCAACTCCTGGTACATGGGCGCCAACGTGCTCGGCAAGCCGCGGGTCTTCATGCCCTATGTCGGCGGGGTCGGCGTCTATCGCGAGAAATGCGACGCGGTGGCGGCCAACGGGTACGAGGGCTTCACCCTGGACGCGCCGCCGCGCCGCGCCGCGACCGCCGCGGAGTAGACGGTACCGGAATCCGTCAGCCGGGGGTCCGTCAGCCGGCTTGCGTGGAGGGTCCCGGCGCGGGACCGTCCACGTGCGCGGTTGCGCCGCCCGGTATGACATCGGCGCGCAGCCGCGGCAGGGCGTGCGGATAGCGTTGCTGGACGAAGGCGACCATCCGCTCGCGCACCTCGCAGCGCAGATCGAAGGTACGGCCTGCGTTGCTGGCGCTGGCCAGCATCCGGATCTCCATCGTGTTCTCCCTGAAGTCCGTCACCTGCAGGGCGACGACCCGGCCGTCCCAGAGGTCGGATGACTGCACGACCCTCTCCAGTTCGGCGCGCAGCTCCGCTACCGGCACGGTGAAGTCGACGTAGAGGAAGACGCTGCCGATGAGCGCCGAGCCCTCGCGCGTCCAGTTCTGAAACGGCTTCTCGATGAAGTAGCTGAGCGGCACGATCAGCCGGCGCCAGTCCCAGATCCGCACCACGACGTAGGTCGCGGTGATCTCCTCGACATTGCCCCACTCGTTCTCGACGAGGAGCGCGTCGTCGATGCGGATCGGCTGGGTGATCGCCAGCTGGATGCCGGCGAACAGGTTCTTCAGGACGGGCTGGAGCGCGAGCCCGACCACCAGACTGGCGGCGCCGGCGGAGGCGAGCAGGCTGATGCCGTACTGGCGGATGCCGTCGAACGTCATCAGCGCCGCCGCGATGGTGACGATGATGATCAGGATCTCGGCGATGCGCTGCAGGATACGGGTCTGGGTAACGTGCTTGCGGGCCAGGAGATTGTCGGCCGAATCCAGCTTGAAGCGCCGCAGGTGGACGACCAGCCAGATGTGCAGCGCCGTCCTCGCCATCCAGCCGATCAGCAGGATCAGGCCGAGCAGCATGAGGTGCCGAACGATGCCCGCCCCTTCCGGGGACAGCGGTGCGACGGAGGCGGCGAGCATCGTGGCGACCATCAGGAAGGCCAGGCGAGACGGTCGTCGGGTGCGCGTGACGAGCGACCGGCGGAACAGGTTGTCCGTGCTGACGAGACGCAGCACGGCCGCGAACAGGATCCGGTGCAGCCACCAGGCCAGAACGACCGCGACTGCGATGACGGCGAGGCTGATCGCGCGGTCGGGAACCCAGGGAAGGCTCGCCTGCAGCGACGACAGATAGTCTGTGAGGCGGTCCATGCGCGCTCCGGCCGATTGGTCTCGCTCCCCTTTTCCGAGGTGTGCAAGGCCCGCCCCGAAGTCCACCGCCGATCCCGCCGGTTACCTCGGCGCGCGGGGCGGTCGGGCGAACAGGATGGCGAGCGTGCCGGCGAGCGAGAGGGCGGCGAAGACCTCCAGCGACAGCGTGTAGTCGCCGGTCCAGTCGCGCAGGGCGCCGGAGAGAAGCGGACCGGACGCCTGGGCGGTGACCTGGATGGTGAGGGCGACGCCGCGGATCGCGCCGAAGCTGCGCCGGCCGAAATAGTCGGCCCAGGCGATCGGCAGGACGGTGGTCAGGCCGCCGATGCCGATGCCGAACACCATGGCGGCCAGATAGGCGTGCAGCGCGCCGGTGACGGCGGCGAGGGCGACGGCGCTGGCCGAGAGGCAGACGCCGACGACCATCAGCGCGGCGCTGACGCCGATCCGCCGCGTCACGATGCCGAGGCCGAAACCGGCGATCGCCGAGGCGAAGGAGAAGGTGCTGATCACCGTCGCGGCGACGGTGGGTGCCAGACCGCTCTCGATCAGGTGCGGCGCCTGATGCAGGCTGATGCCCGCCTGCACCGGGTAGATCAGCAGGGTGTAGAGCGCCAGCATCCAGAAGGCCGGGGTACGCATGGCCTGGGCGCGGGTGAAGACCGGCTCGGCGATCGGGTCGCTGCTGGCCCCGGCGCCGGCCCTGGCGTGCGCCGCGGCGGTGGCGGCGCGGCTGCGGTCGGGCAGGAGGCCGAGATCCTCCGGCCGGCGCGCCATCAGCAGCCAGGTCGGCAGCAGGCCGATGGTGAGCACGGTGATGCCGACGGCCACCCAGCCGCTGCGCCAGTCGCCCGCCTGGATGGCGAAATGCGCGATCAGCGGCATCGACATCAGGCCGAACATCTGCGCCAGCGTCGCGATCGACGTGGCGAGCGGACGCCGCTCGACGAACCAGCTGTTGATCGCGCCGTAGATGCCGAGGTCGAACGGGCCGGCGAAGTTCATCCGCCCGATGCAGTAGAGCAGGTAGAAGAAGAGCAGCGAGCCGATCAGCGACAGGCCCATGGTGGCGAAGCCCGTGGCGACGATCGCCAGGCAGAGCATCGTGCGCGCGCCGTGCCGGTCGAGAAGGACGCCGAGATAGGGCGAGGTCACTGCGGCGAGCAGGCCGCCGAGCGACACGGCGCCGGAGATCGCGGTGCGCGACCAGCCGAAGTCGGCGGTCATCGGCTCGACGAAGATCGAGAGGGTCGCGACCGCCGGGCCCTGGCGCGCGAAGCCGGCGCAGCAGACGCAGCCGAGCACGACCCAGCCGTAATAGAAGGGCAGGCGCGCGTTCAGCAGGGCGGGCAGGCGGGTCACGGCTGTGTCTCGCCTCCCGGCGCGGATCCACGGTTCGGCAGCGACCATAGACCGCCACTCCGCGCCTGTCGTCCCGTCCCCGCGCCGACCCCGTTCCGTCGAAAGCCGGTCCGTGCGACCTTGCCCGGGGGCGCCGCGGGCGGCGCCGAAACGACGAAGAGGGAAGAGCGAGACATGGAAGACGCGGTGCTGCTGCAGTCGCTGGAAGACGGCCTGCTGACCTTGACGATGAACCGGCCGGACCGGCGGAACGCACTGACCCTCGTCATGCTCGAGCAGATGCTCGAGGCCGTGCAGGCGGCGGAGCGCGACCCGAACGTGCGCGCCATCGTGCTGACCGGCGCCGGGCAGGCCTTCTGCTCGGGCGGCGACGTCAAGGCGATGGCGACCGGCAGCGAGCGCGACGCCAGCTTCGACCGGCGCGTGCGCAACCTGCGTGCCCGCATGGAGGTTGCGCGCCTGCTGCACCACATCCCGAAGCCGACGATCGCGGCGATCCGCGGTGCGGCGGCCGGCGCCGGCCTGTCGCTGGCGCTCGCCTGCGACCTACGCATCGCCACGCCGGGATCGAAGTTCACCACGGCGTTCGGCAAGGTCGGCCTGTCGGGCGATTTCGGCGGCAGCTACTTCCTGCCGCGGGTCGTCGGCCCGGCCAAGGCGCGCGAACTCTACATGCTGAGCCCGGTGCTGACCGGCGAGGAGGCGGCGGCGATCGGCCTCGTCAACCGCGTCGTGCCGGACGACCGCTTCGACGCCGAGGTCGCCGCGATGGCGCAGAGCCTGGCCAGCGGCCCGACCGTGGCGCTCGGCTACATCAAGGAGAACATGAACCTGGCGGCCTATGCCGACCTGGCCACCGTGTTCGACGCGGAGGCCCTGCGCCACACCAGCTGCGGCCGCACCGAGGACCACATGGAGGCCGCCCAGGCGTTCGTCGACAAGCGTGCGCCGGTGTTCAAGGGACGCTGAGCGGCGTCCGCAGGGCCGGGCCCAGCGGCCGGGTGATGGGCAACGGTCCGGTCTTGCGGCATGCTGGCGCGAACCATGATGACGGGGAGCGCAGCGTGAGCCAGGAGTTCGTCAAGACGCGCCGGGAGGGGCCGGTCGGCATTCTCACCTTCGACCGGCCGGAGGTGCTCAACGCCTTCCACAACGAGGCGATGGCCGAGAATGTCGCGGCCCTCGCCGCCTTCGAGGCCGACCCGGCGGTGCGGGCGATCGTCGTCCACGGCGCCGGCCGCGCCTTCTCCGCCGGCTTCGACATGAAGGCCTCGGCGACGCGCGACATGTCGACGGTCGACAAGGTCCAGGCGCAGATGGAGCGGCAGTTCGACTTCATCATGTCGTTCTGGCGCTGCGAGAAGCCGACGGTGGCCGCGGTGCACGGCTTCTGCATGGCGGGCGCCTTCGAGGTGGCGCTGGCCTGCGACCTGACGGTCGCCGCCGAAGGCACGCGCTTCGGCGAGCCCGAGGTGCGCTTCGGCACCGGCATCGTCGCGATGCTGCTGCCCTGGATGGTCGGCCCGAAGCACGCCAAGGAGATGCTGCTGACCGGCAACGACAAGATGGACGCCAGGCGCGCCGCCGAGATCGGCATCGTCAACGAGGTGGTGCCGGGCGGTCCGGACGAGGTACTGGCGCGCGGGCTGCAACTGGCGACGGACATCGCCGCGGCGGCCGGCCCGTCGGTCTTCTTCACCAAGCGGGCGATCAACCGCACCTATGAGATCATGGGACTCTGGGACGCGCTGAAGGCGTCGCTCGACATCGACGTTATCCTCAACGCCACGCCGAGCGAGGAGAAGGCCGAGTTCGGCCGCCTGCGTCGCGAACAGGGCCTGAAGGCGGCCCTGGCCTGGCGCGACTCGCGCTTCTCGGACAACCGCTGAGCGGGGCCGCGGCGTGATCCGTCGGCGCGCGGGTCCCGTAGACCGAGATTGCAGCCCGCGCGTCGCGGGCGTCCCGCCGGTTGGAAACAGCGTGTGCCCGGTACGGCCATCCTCGTCTCGCTAGGCGTTCTGCAGCTCCTGTCGGCGCTGCCGAACAGGGTCGACGCGCTGACGCCGGATGCGTTCCTGCGGGTGCCGTACGAACTGCCTGCGATCCTGCTGATCCTGCTCGTCTCGCCGCCACGGTGGCGCCCGCTCACCTGTCGGCTGCTCGCGGCGGCGACGGGTGCCGCGGTCGCGCTGAAGCTGGCCGACATGGCGGCGCATGCGGCGCTCGGCCGGCCGTTCGACCCGGTGCTGGACCTGCATCTCGCGGCGGCCGGCTGGGACCTGCTGGTCGGGGCGATCGGGATGGGACGGGCGCTGCTCGCCGCCGCCGCGGTGGCCGCCGTCCTGGCCGGAGCGGTCGCCGCGACACATCGCGCGCTCGGCGTGCTCGCCCGTGCCCTGCCGGCACCGTCGGCCGGTGGCAGCCATCGCGTCGCGTGGGCCGGTGCGGCAGCGCTCCTGCTTGCCGGCGCCGCACTGCGCCCGCCGGTGGATGGGGCCAGCGCCGGCGGTCTGGTCTACGACAGGACGGGCGGGGCGATCGCCGGACTGGCCGACCTGCGGTCGCTCCGGGACGAGGCGGTGTCCGACGCCTTTGCCGACGTCGCGGACGGGCGGCTGCTGTCGGGGCTCGCCGGCCGGGACGTGCTGCTGGTGTTCGTCGAATCCTACGGACGCTCGGCGATCGAGGATCCGCGCTATACGGCGACCGTCGGCCCCGCGCTGGACGCGTTCGAAACGGCGGTGGCGGCGCGCGGTCTGGCGATCCGCTCCGGCTGGCTGACCGCGCCGATGGTCGGCGGGCAGAGCTGGCTGGCGCACGGCTCGGTGCTGTCCGGCCTGTGGATCGACAGCCAGCAGCGCTACGACAGCCTCGTGGCCGGCGAGCCGCGGTCCCTGGTGCGCGATTTCGGCCGCGCCGGCTGGCGGACCGTGGCGGCGATGCCGGCGATCACCGCGCCGTGGCCGGAGGGCAGCCGCTTCGGCTTCGACCGCATCTACGTGGCGGACGACTTCGGCTATCGCGGCGCGCCCTTCAACTGGGTCACCATGCCCGACCAGTTCACGCTGGCCGCCTTCGACCGGCTGGAGCTGGCGGCCGCCGACCGGCCGCCGGTGATGGCGACCATGGCGCTGATCTCCAGCCACGCGCCGTGGACGCCGGTGGCGCCGCTGCTCGACTGGGCGTCGGTCGGCGACGGGACGGTCTTCACGCCGCATGCCGCGGTCGGCGATCCGCCCGAGGTCGTATGGCGCGACCCGGAGCGGGTGCGCCACCAGTATGCGCTGGCCGTGGCCTATTCGCTGCGGACGCTGGCGGCCTATGTCGAGGCCTACGGCCGCGACGAGATGGTGCTGATCCTGCTGGGCGACCATCAGCCGGCGCCGCTGATCACCGGCGCCGGCGCGTCGCGCGACGTGCCGGTCCACATCGTCGCGGCCGCGTCCGTCGCGGAAGCCGCGGCCGGCCCGTGGGACTGGGTGCCGGCGGCGCGGCCGGGCGACGTGCGGCCGCGGCGGATGGACGCCTTCCGCGAGCGGCTGCTTCGGGCCTTCACGCCGCCGGCGACGCCGCCCGCCGCGCCGATACGGCCGGAGACGCTGTCGCAGTTCGCACCCGGCGGCCGTCACAACACCGTACGAAACTGACGGCGTTTCGCTGTGGCGAAACGCGAGGTGTGCGCCGCCTCACTGGTTCGCGCCGCGGGTGCGCATACGTTCCCGGCGCGCGACGGCCGCGGCCGCCGTGCGGATCGGGAGTGGTCGAGATGGTCAATCGGTTCACGGAAATGCCGGCGCTCGGCCGGCCGGCGGCAGAGTCCGTCGCACGGGCGCGGGCGGCGGCGGCCGGGCAGCGCATCGCCACGGCGAACATGCTGTCGGGCGGGGCGATCCCGCAACAGGGCGCAACGGGGCAGGCCGAGGCTCGGCAGGGTGTCGGCCAGCTGTCGGCACGGCAGCGCGCCTGCGACAGTTTCTGGCGCTGCGCCAGCGTCACCCGGCTGGTATCGCAAGGCAACTGAAGGCGCTATCATACCGCTGTATTCAGCTTCGTCCGGAGACGAGCGTGGCGGCCACCGCGAAGATGGACAAGCGAAAGGTATTCGCCTCGCACGAGCTCTTCAGCCGGTTCAGCCCGGCCGAGATCGAGCGGTTGGTGAGCTTTTCGCACGCCCGCGCCTATGGCGCCGGCGAAGTGATCTTCGAGAAGGGGTCGCCCGGCCAGGGGCTGATGGCGGTCCTGTCGGGGCGCGTGCGGATCAGTTCGCCGTCGCCCGAAGGCCGCGAGATCGTCCTCAACATCATCCATCCGGGCCAGATCTTCGGCGAGATCGCCCTCCTCGACGGCAAGGAGCGGACCGCCGACGCGACCGCCATGGAGGCCTGCGAGCTGCTGATCCTGGAGCGGCGCGACTTCGTGCCGTTCCTGGAGAAGCACCCGGACATCTGCCTGCGGCTGATCGCGGTCCTGTGCGAACGGCTGCGCCGGACGACCGAACAGGTCGAGGACGTGCTTTTCCTCGACCTGCAGGCGCGGCTCGCGAAGACGCTGCTGCATCTGGTCGACGCGCACGGCCGGCCCGTGTCGAACGGAGTCGCGCTGGGTGCGAAACTGTCCCAGCGCGACCTTGCCAACATGATCGGCGCATCGCGCGAAAGCGTGAACCGCCAGCTCAGCCTCTGGGAAGAGGAGGGGCTGATCAGCCGGGATCGGGGCGCCATCACGATCCTCGACAGCGCCGCGCTGCAGATGCTGGTGGGCGCCGAAGCCTGACGCCCCCGGCAGCCGGCTACGGCGTCAGATCCGGCCCGCGGCGGCTGCCGGCACCAGGATCTCCTGCGCACGGTTGGCGTCGCGGCTGCGGTCGCGGAAGTCGTTCAGCTGCTTGAACAGCGTCGCGAACTCGTCGGTGCCGCCCGCCGCCGCATACATCGCCTGGAGCGCGTTCAGCGAGTCGTAGGCCCAGATCGTGCGGTAGTTGCCGGTGTGCTTCTCCGTCGTCGAGAAGACGGCATAGGTGCCGCGATAGTTGACGCCCTTCGGTGCGGCCGCCGCCAGCGCCGCCTCGTTGTCGCGCAGCCACGCGCCGAAGCGGTCGCCGTGCTCCAGCGCGACGTCGTAGCCCCAGACCATCGTCACCGCGCCGACCAGCGTCTTGTTCTTGACCAGCGCCTTGATGTTGGCGCCCGGCTCCCCGGCGCGGGTTCCGCCGGGATCGGTGAGGATGAAGGTTTCGCCGGTCCGCACTTCCGGATCCAGCGCGACGGCGGTCGGGGCATCGAGGCTGTCCCGGGACTTGATCATGCCCTTCAGGCGTTCGAGATCGCTGCTGCTCACGTCCGACTCCTCTTCGTTATGGTTGGCACTGTTCGACGATGCCCGACTCCAGGAGCGTGGCGAGCCCCTGATCGAGCTGGGCTTCGGCATCCGGCGTCGGCGGCACGGCCTCGAGATAGGCCTGGGCCAGCGCTTCCGGCGACAGTCCCTGGCAGAGCTCGAGAATGAGCCATGCGTTCAGGTTCAGCCGATAGAGCCGCGGGTCGGCCGGCGTGAAGACGACGCATGTCTCCAGTTCCGGCACGGGCCTAACCCGCACGCCGGGGACCAGCCTGTAGCAGCCATTCTGGGAGGACACGCAGGTCGACTCCGTCGTTGAGGGTGACGTCGAAGGGATCGGGCGCGCTCCACCGGCGATGGAACGCGTAGGCCGTCGACCGGCAGCCGCCGTGCGACCCCTGGGTGGTGGAGCAGGTGCCGCAGGACTTCTCTACCGCGCCGGCCCGCAGTTCGCGGTAGAGCGGATCGTCCCAGGTCGGCAGGATGCCCTGTTCGCGGACGTCGCCATAGTCGACGAACTCGCGGAGATAGGAGCAGCCGATCGATCGGCCGAACGGCGTGACCGCCGCCATCTGCCAGCAGCAGTTGCCGTCGTTGGGGTGCCAGGACTGCATCAGCTTGATGCCCGGCGGCGGCCGCAGCCCGTCGATCGCCGCCGCCATCTCGTCCATCGACAGGGCAAGCTCGGCCCAGTGCCGCTTGGCGCGGCCGATCGGATAGAGGCGCAGGATGCCGACCTTGCGCACGCCGAGCGACTGCGCCAGGGCCATGTAGTCGTCGAGTTCGGCCACGTTCGTCCGGTTGAGGATCAGCAGCATTTCCGTCGGGATGCCGGCGTCCAGCAGGGCGGCGATCCCGGCGCAGGCGCGGTCGAAGCTGCCCGGCGTGCCGGTCATGGCGTCGTGGGTCGCGGCACGGGCGCCCATCACGTCGACCAGGCAGCCGCCGAGCCCGACCGCCTTCAGCTGCTGCGCGAGTGCGGGGGTGACGAGCGTGCCGTTGGTACGGATCCGCGTCATCATGCGGCGCGCGCAGTGGCGCAGCAGGGCGAGCAGGTCGTCTGTGCGGCGGAAGGGCTCTCCGCCCTCGATGAAGAGCGAGACCACGCCGTCGTCGATCAGGCCGTCCACCAGCGCCCGCCACTCGTCGGCCCGCATTTCGTCGCCTGCGCGGGCGGGATCGCAGTCGGCGTAGCAGTGCTTGCAGTCCAGATTGCAGGTCTGGGTGCAGGAGAGGGTGACCTTCAGCGGCCGCTCGAGATGGTAGGGGTTCTTCCTAGGCACTGGGGGCACTGGGCTCACGTCGCCCTCCAAGTCGTTCGAGGGCGCCGGCGAGATTGAGCCAGCCGAATCCGTGGCCCGCATGCCAGCCGTCGCGCGCGGGCGGCCGGTCCGCCGATGCGATCAGGGCTTCGCGGATGGCGGCCGCGTCGGCCGTCGGGTTCGCCTGGAGCAGCAGGGCGATCGCGCCGGTCACGTGCGGTGCCGCCATGCTGGTGCCGGACATCGCCGCCCGCGGCGCCCTTGCTGCCGGCCGCCCGCGCTTCGGCGGCGGGTCGCCCTTCGAGACCGCCGCCCAGACGCTGTAGCCGGGGGCCGTGACATGGGGATTCTCGCGGCTGTCGCGGGTCCGGCCCTGGGCGCTGAACATCGCGAGGTCGCGATTGACCGCCAGCGCATAGTGCGCACCGACCACCACCGTCCCGATTCCGCAGGCCAGCGACGCCAGCGTGCAGGCGGGGTCCGCGTCCTCCGCGGCGAAGCGCGACTGTCCCGGATCGTCCCGGTCGATCCAGGCATCGAAGCGCACCGCCCGGTCGCAGCGCGGCACGAGCCTCACCCGCCAGGTACCCTTCCTGCCCGAGGGCCGGATGACAGCCGTCAGCACTTCCAGGTTCTCGTCGATATGGCGGCTGCCGACGACGGCGCCTGCATGGACGTCGTCGCGGCTGACCGCCCCCGTCGTACCGGGTTCGACGATGCCGAGCACGGTACCGGCCGGATCGGTGAGCTCCAGCGCGAGCGGGCCGTCGGCCCATATTTCGAGCTGGTTCGGACCGTCGTCGCCCTCGGGAAACTGCCAGCCGAGGCTGCGGTCGCCGTCCGGCGCGATGGTGCCGGCGGCGTGCAGCGCGGCGGCGCCGGCGTTGCCCGCCGCCACGACGATCGCCCGGCCCGGGACCTTCAGGAAGATGTCCATCGTGCGTTCCACGACGCTCGTCCCGTCGTGGCTGCCGCCGTTGGTGCCGAGGCTGAGATTGACCACCGCCGGGCGGTCGCCGGCGCGCGCGAAGATGTAGGCGACTGCATCGAGCACCGCGGCGGTGCGGTTGAGATCGGGGTCGCCGTCCCAGGCGTAGCGTCGGAGCTGGACGAAGACGATGTCGGCTTCCGGCGCCATGCCGCGACAGCCGGTGCCGCGGCCGTTGCCCGCCGCAATGTCCATCACATGCGTGCCGTGCGCCGCCTCGACCTTACCGGCGCGGAAATAATTGGCGTGCGGGTCGTAGCCCAGCGCCGCGTAGGGATCCGCCTCGCCGAGGGCGGCGTCGATGGCCGCGCGGTCGTATTCGCGGCCGTAATCGGCCTCGGGAATGCCGCCGGCGCCGTTCTGGTCCCAGAGGTGGAGCAGCCGCGTCGTTCCGTCGGCGCGGCGAAAGTTCCGGTGGGCGAAGTCGCAGCCATAGTCGACGATGCCGACGACGACGCCGCGCCCGTCGAGTCCCGCCGCCGACGGCAGGGTCGCGAAGGTCGGGCCGCAGGCATCCTTGACCGAGTGGTCGAGCTGCGGCCTCAGGCGGGGGCCGACGAAGAGCGCGTCGACCGCGCCGCTCTGCAGCAGTCCGGCCGCCGTCTCCAGGGCGACCCGGCCGCCGCCCTCGGGGATGTCGACCGCGCCCTGGAAATGGTAGGCGCGGCCCGGCTCCGCGGGGTCGTCCGGGAAGCTACGGCGGGAGAATATGCGACCGTCGTCGCGGAGGACGAATCCGGGCTGCAGGCCGTCGATCGCGGTGCGGACGGCGCCCCCCTCGGCCAGGAAGGGAAAGCGGGAGGCCGTCGCGAACACGTCGCCGGCAGCGACCGGGCGACCGCCCCGGACCTGGTCCAGCGCGGCGATCTCCAGCAACGGGTCGAGACGCTCGATCGCCAGCTGCAGGCGGCTGCGCGTATCGACCGTTTCGAGGCGGTAGCGGCTTCGGTCCGTCGCAGGCATGATCGTGGGGTATGTCGGTTGGTACGGCGCGGTAACTGCAAGCCTTGCAGGGGCCCATCCCCGGCGCAAGGCGATTGTACATGATGCGTCCTTTTTCCACCTCGGGGAACGGACGTCGCCGCGGACGGAGCGTCGGGTGAACGAGCGATCGCCGGTTGAAATATCCTGCGCCAGTTGCGGCACCGTCAGTCCCGCAGGCTTTCGTTTCTGCGGGAATTGCGGCGCCCGCCTGACGGCGACGGCCGGGTCGGGCCGGGAGGGTCTGGCGCAGAACCCCGCCGCTCTCTCCGAGCGGCGGCAGGTCACCGTGATGTTCTGCGACCTCGTCGGGTCGACGCAGCTCTCCGAACAGATGGAGCCGGAGGATCTGCGCGAGCTGATTCTCGACTATCGGGACGTCTGCGCCGCCAGCGTGGCCCGCTACGACGGCAGCGTGGCCCGCTATCTCGGCGACGGCATCCTGGTCTATTTCGGCTACCCGAAGGCGCACGAGGACGATCCCCGGCGCGCGATCCTGGCCGCCCTGGATATCCGCCTGGGGATGCAGCGCCTGAACGACACCTTCGTGGCGCGCGACTGGCCGCCGCTGGAACTGCGCATCGGCATCCATACCGGCCTGGTGATCGCGGGCGATATGGGCACCGCCATGACGCACGAGCCGATGGCCGTGGTCGGCAGCGCTCCCAACGTCGCCGCGCGCCTGCAGGCCCAGGCGGCGCCGAACGCGATCGTCATCAGCACGGCGCCGAACGCGATCGTCATCAGCACGGCGACGCACGACATCGTCGAGGGCTTCTTCGAGTTCAGGGCGCTCGGCGCCCGCGTCCTGGCCGGGATCGCCGAGCCGGTGGCGCTCTACGAGGTGCTGAACGAGACGGGTGCCCGGGACCGGCTGGGCGCCCGCCCGCATCGCAGCATGCTGCTCGGCCGGACGCGCGAGCTGGAGCTGCTGCGCGATCGCTGGGCGCGGGCGGGGCACGGCGCCGGACAGTTCGTGCTGCTCGAGGGCCCCGCCGGCATCGGCAAGTCCCGACTGCTGATGGCCCTGCAGGAGGAGGCGGGCATCGGGCCGGACGCCCTGTTGCGCTGCCACTGCTCCGAATACTACGAGACGACGGCGTTCCATCCGATCGCCGAACTCGTCGACCATGTCGCGTCGGGCGGCAGCCCGCTGGCGCGGCATCTCGATCCGGGCCTGCCGGCGCTTCTCGACCCGGCGCTGGCCGAGGCGCCCTCGGATCCGGCCATGGACCCGGAGCAGCGTCGGCAGAAGCTGATGGACGGCCTCGTCGGCTGGCTGTCGGCGGCGTCGCGCGAGCGGCCGGTGCTGTTCGTCGCCGAAGACCTTCACTGGGCCGACGACTCGACCCGAAGCTTTCTTCGGCTGCTCGGCGAGAGCCTGTCCGGCAGCCAGCTGATGGTGGTCGCGACGACCCGCCCCGGCGGCGGAAGTTCCGTGGCGGACCTGCCGGGCCTGCTTCACCTGCCGCTGCACGTGCTGTCGCTCGACCAGGCGCGCGACCTCGTCGTCCGCACCGCCGGCAAGCCACTCCCCGACGACGTCGTCGGCCTGATCCTGGCGCGCGCCGACGGGATCCCGCTGTTCGTCGAGGAGCTCACCCGGGCGGTCGTCGCCTCGCCGCTGCTGATCGAGCGGAACGACCGCTTCGAGGTGGGGGCAGCCGGCGCGCCGGCGATCCCGATGACGCTGCGCGACTCGCTGATGGCGCGCCTGGACGCGCTCGGCGGCTCGAAGCAGGTGGCCCAGATCGCCTCGGTGCTCGGCCGCTCCTTCCCCGAACTGCTGGTGCGTCTGGTCGCGGACCTCCAGCAGGCGCTGCTCGAGGAGCATCTCCGGACCCTGGTGGGATCGCAGTTCTTCTGCCGCGAGGACGAGCCGGAACTGCCGTCCTATGCCTTCACCCACGCGCTGCTGCAGGATGCGGCCTACGATTCGCTGGTGCGGCAGACGCGCCAACTCTACCACCGCCGCACGGCCATGGCGCTCGAACAGGCGTTTCCCGAGACGACGCGCCAGCAGCCGGAGATCCTGGCGCGCCACCACGCGCTGGCCGGCGACGCGGCGAAGGCGGCAGACCTGTGGGAGGCGGCCGGCAGGCGCTCGGCCGCACGGTCCGCCAACGTCGAGGCCGCGGCGCAGATCGCGAACGCGCTGTCAGCGCTGGCGGAGCTTCCCGACAGCCCCGACCGGCAGCGCCAGGAGCTGCGGCTGCAGATCGCGCTGGGCGGCCAGATGATCATCACCGCGGGCAACGCCGACCCGCGGGTCGAGCGGGCGTTCGCGCGCGCCTTGCTGCTCAGCGAGGTCCTGGCCGAGCCGGGGATGCTGTTCCAGGCGCGGCGCGGCCTGCTCTCCTATTATCAGGTGCGCGGCCGCCCGCGGGTCGCCCGCCGGTTCGGCGAGGAGATGCTGCAGCAGGCGGAGGATCTCGGCGACGTGAACCTGCTGATCCAGGCGCATCGCGCGCTCGGCCTCTGCCGGTTCTTCATCGGCGAACTGTCCGACGCCGCCGATCATCTCTCCCGCGCCCTCGACATGTGCCGCACCAACGGCGCCGGCGGCGAGACCGTGGTGTTCATCTCCGATCCGGCCGTGCTGGCGCAGTGCAACCTGGGCTGGGCGGAGTGCGCTCTCGGCCGCCCCGACAGTGGGCTCGCACATTGCGAGCAGGCGGTCGCCCGCGCCCGGCTGGTCCGGCATCAGCACAGCCTGGCCTACGCGCTCAGCATCGCCGCCGCCGTCAGGCAGATGCGCCGCGAACCGAAGCAGGTGCGTCTGATCGCCGAGGAGATTCTGTCGCTCGCCGGTCGTGGCGGCTACACCTACTGGCGCGGCTGGGCGCAGGGACTGCAGGGCTGGGCGCTCGCCATGCTCGGCAATCCGCGCGGCGGGCTGGAAGCGCTCGACACGGCGCTGACCGAATATGCCGCGACGGGCGCCGAGATCATGCGGCCCTACTTCCTGGCGCTGAAGGCGGAGGTGCTGAATCGCTGCGGCGCCGCGAACGAGGCCGTCACCGCCCTCACGGCGGCGGAGGCGGACATCCAGACGCACGGCATGGCATTCTGTCACGGCGACGTCGTGCGCCGCCGCGCGGTCCTGGCGGCCGGCAGCGGCGACACGGCGACGGCGGAGGCGCTGTTCGCCCGCGCGCGCGCCATCGCCGACGAGCAGGCCGCGGGCCTCCTGCGCCTGCGCATCGCGATCGACCGCGCGCAGGCGTTCGGCGGCGAAGCCCTCGCCGATCTGCAGGCGCTGTACGCGTCGCTCGCGGAGGGGCACGAGACCGCCGACGCGGTCGAGGCGGCGACCCTCCTGAATCATCTCTAGCCGGCGCGGGGCCGCATGTTCGTTCTGTCGAAAGTCCTGGGGTGGCTCGCGTCCGCCGCCAACCTGATCTTCCTTCTGCTTGCGGTCGGCACCCTTCTCCTCTGGACGCGATGGCGCAGGACCGGGCGCGTCCTGGTGACGGTCGCGGCGCTCATCCTCGCGGCCGGGCTGGTACTGCCGATTTCGGACTGGATCGCCTCGCCCCTGGAGCAGCGCTTCCGTGCCGCCTCGGTGCTTCCGGAGCGGGTCGACGGCATCATCGTGCTGGCCGGGGGCACGCGTCCCGACATGACCGCGGCGGTCGGCCAGTCGAGCCTGGGCGAATCGGCGGAGCGGATCGTGACGTTCGTGATGCTGTCGCGCCGGTTTCCGGAGGCGATGCTCGTGTTCGCGGGAGGATCGGGATCGCTCGGCGGAGGGCGGTCGGCCGCGGTGGAGGTGCAGCCTCTCCTGGCGGATCTCGGCGTCGACCTGTCGCGGGTGGTTTTCGAGGGAAAGTCGCGGACGACGTACGAGTCCGCGCGGGCGCTCGCCGCGATGATCGAACCCGGTCCCGAGGAGACCTGGCTGCTGGTGACCAGCGCCCAGCACATGCCGCGGTCGATGGGGGTGTTCCGCAAGGCCGGTTTCGACCTGCGGCCCTACCAGGTGGATTATCGGGTCAATCCGCGGCGGCCGCCGTTCTTCAGGCTGGATCTCACCGAGGAGCTGTGGAACCTGGAAAGTCCGGCGCACGAATGGGCCGGATTGGTCGCCTACCGCCTGTTCGGCTACACGTCGGAGCTGTTCCCCGCTCCCCAGCCGCAGGCCGAAGCGGATCAAGCGCCCGGCCGGACGGCCTTCCGTCGGCCGATTCAGCCCCGGAGCAGGTCGCGGGCGGCCGCGTGCAGCGCGTGGTCGGCCGCGGCTAGAACGCGGCCGTCGCTGTCGGCGCGCAGCGGGCGCCCCGCCCAGTCGGTGATCCGCCCGCCGGCGCCCTCGACCACCGCGACCAGCGGAAGGTGATCGAACGGCTTCATCTTGGCCTCGACGACCAGGCCCATGAAGCCGCTGGCGAGGAGTCCGTAGGCGTAGCAGTCGCCGCCATAGTGCCAGCCGCCGACGGCGGCGCGCAGCCGCGCCGTGGCGGCGACGTCGGGGCCCGCGAACATGTCGGGGCTGCTGCTGTTGACGATCGTCGATCCGATGGGGCCGGGGCGCGTCCGGACCGGGCGGCCGTTGAACGTCGTCGGGCGGCCCTCGATACCGATCCAGCGCTCGGCGAGGGCCGGCGCGTCGATGATGCCGATGACCGGCCGGCCGCGGTGGAGCAAGGCGACCAGGGTGCCGAACAGCGGCTTGCCGGTGATGAAGGCCTTGGTGCCGTCGATCGGGTCGAGGACCCAGACATACTCGGCGTCGGGACGGTCCGAGCCGTGCTCCTCGCCGATGATGCCGTGATCGGGAAAGACGTCGGCGATGAGGCTGCGCATCGCCGTCTCCGCATCGCGGTCGGCGCGGGTGACGGGACTGAGATCCGATTTCGTCTCGACGTCGAGGTGCGCGCGAAACCAGCGCCGGGCGATCGGCCCGGTGGCGTCGACGAGCCGGCCGGCGAAGTCGGCGAGCGCGTCGAGCGTCATTGGTGCGTATCCGCCCGGGCCGTGCTCATCCGTCAGCGCTGCTGCGGCGCCGGGCTGGCGTCCTGGCCTTGCGGCGCAGCCTGGTTGGACGTGCCGGACGAGGCGCCCGGGGTGGGCGACCCGGCGCTCTCGGCCCCCGTGCCGGCAGCGGCGCCGCCCGGGCTGTGGGTGCCGAGGCCCTGCGCGCCCGTTCCCTGGGCGCCGAGGCCGGTGCTGGAACCGCCGCCCGAGGCGTCGCCCGCCGCGGGCGCCTGGGGCTGCACGCCCGGCTGCGCGGGGACCGCGTCGGCCGGCTTCGCGTCCTGGCCTGCGGGTGCGGCACCGGCCGGGGCGGCGTCGCCCGCGGGTGCGGCGGCCGGCGCGGCTTCCGCGGCGGGCGCGGCGACCGGCTCCGGCAGCGGCGGCGGGTTGTCGTTCAGCGTCCGCAGATAGGCGATGATGTCGGCGCGGTCCTGCGGCTTGGACAGGCCGGCGAAGCTCATCTTGGTGCCCGGCGCGAACTCCCGCGGCTTGTACAGGAAGTGGTCCAGCTTGTCGTAGTCCCACGTGCCTTCGAGGCTCGCGAGCGTCGAGGAATAGGAGAAGCCCTCGTGGTGAGCGATGTCCGCGCCGACGACTCCGTAGAGGTTCGGACCGACCTTGTTCGCGCCGCCCTTCTCGAAGCCGTGGCAGGCGGTGCATTTCGACGCCACCTTCTGACCGGCCTCCGGGGAGGCGTCGGCGAGCAGGTTGGCGATCGGCGGCATTTCTTCGGCGCCACCGCCGGCAGGCTGTGCCGCCTCCTGGCCCGTCGCCTTGATGATGCTCTCCACGTGATGCGGCTGGCTGACGAGCAGCTTCGCGATCAGTCCGGTCGTCATCGCGATGACGCCGGCGAGCAACACGGCGGCGGCGACTTTGTTCAGCTCGAAGGCGTTCATCCGGTCACTCTAAGCTTGCTGGTGCGGCGGCGCGAAGCCGCGGGAGATTACCCGCGGCCTGCGGGTCGTTCAACAGCCGCCGGCCGACTTGCGCATGTGGTCCCACACGTCGGAAACTATTTCCTCTCGCGCAGGCATCGCTATGCGGCGATGGGTCGCGCCGCATCTTTAGCCCCTACAGGACCGGAATCCCGTGTCAGCAACAGCCATCGTCGTCATCCCCGCCCGCCTCGCCTCCACCCGCCTGCCGAACAAGCCGCTCGCCGACATCCACGGCCGGCCGATGATCGTGCGGGTGTGGGAGCGCGCCGTGGCCGCCGGAATCGGACCGGTCCTGGTGGCCTGCGCCGAAGAGGCGATCGCCGAAGCGGTGCGGGCGGCTGGCGGCGAGGCCGTCCTGACCGATCCCGACCTGCCGTCGGGGTCGGATCGGGTGGCGGCCGCGCTCCGGGCCTTCGATCCCGCGGGACGCTACGATGCGGTCGTCAACGTGCAGGGCGACCTGCCGGCGATCGATCCGGCGGTGATCCGCGCGGTGCTGCTGCCGCTGTCGGACCCGGCGGTCGACATCGCGACGGTCGCCGCCGAGATCGTCGATCCCGACGAACGCACCAATCCGAACGTCGTCAAGGCGGTGTTCGTCCCGGCCGCGATGGACGGGCGGGGGATCGCCGCCGGGCGGGCCCTCTATTTCACGCGGGCGACGGCGCCGAGCGGCGAGGGGCCGCTCTTCCACCATATCGGGATCTACGCCTACCGGCGCGCCGCGCTCGAACGGTTCGTCGCCCTGCCGCCGGGCGTCCTGGAACAGCGCGAGCGGCTGGAGCAGCTTCGCGCCCTGGAGGCGGGCATGCGGATCGACGTCGCGGTCGTGCGGACCGTCCCGCTGGGCGTCGATGCCCCGGCCGACCTGGAGCGCGCGCGGAGCCTGCTCGCCCCCTGACCCGCCCGCATTCACCCCGCCATGCTTGACCGGCCGCGCGGGATCGCGGCAATAACCGGTTCGACCGACACCGAGGCGGCCCATGACCCGAGACGTCGACCCCGCGCGCACGATCGCCTTCCAGGGCGAACCCGGGGCGTATTCCGACCTCGCATGCCGGGCGGCCTATCCGGACATGACGACCCTGCCCTGCGCCTCGTTCGAGCAGGCGTTCGCCGCCGTCGAGGAGGGTCGCGCGGCGATCGGCATGATCCCGATCGAGAATTCGGTCGCCGGTCGGGTGGCGGACATCCACCAGCTCCTCCCGGAAACCGGGCTGCATATCGTCGGCGAGCATTTCCAGCGGGTGCAGCATCAGCTGCTGGCGCCCCGCGGCACCGCCCTGTCCTCGGTCAAGCGGGTGTACAGCCATGTCCAGGCGCTGTCGCAATGCCGCCGGTCGTTGCGCGCGCTGGGGCTGCAGCCGGTGACCTATCCCGACACCGCGGGTGCCGCCGCCTACGTGGCGCGGCGCGGCGATCCGGAGGAGGCCGCGATCGCCTCGTCGCTCGCCGGCGAGATCTACGACCTCGACGTGCTGAAGCCGGATATCGAGGACGAGAAGCACAATACGACCCGTATGATCGTGCTGTCGCGCGAACCGCGGGTCCCGGATCCGAAGAGCGGGCGCCTGATCACGACCTTCGTGTTTCGCGTGCGGAACGTGCCGGCCGCTCTCTACAAGGCCATGGGCGGGTTCGCGACGAACGGCGTGAACATGACCAAGCTGGAGAGCTACATGGTCGGCGGCGAATTCTCCGCCACGCAGTTCTATGCCGACGTCGAGGGCCATCCGGACCATCCGAACGTGCGGCTCGCACTCGAGGAACTCGACTTCTTCTCGCGCGAGGTGCGCATCCTCGGCGTCTACCCGGCGCATCCCTTCCGCCAGCGCGAATCGCACTGAGCGACTTCCGCGTCGAAAGTTCCGCGAAGGCTTAAGACGCGTTTTACTCCTCTCCGGTACCGTATCACGAGATTTTGACCCGGCCGCCCACCCGAGCGCGAGGCTCGGTGGCTCCGGACGCCGGACAATGCGAGCGTGAGGCGGAACGATGCTGAAGGTCTTCAGGAAGAGGAAAGGGGCTGCGTCGTCAGCCCCGGCCAAGGATGACGTTGCCCCGACGGGAGCCGTCGCGGCGCGCCAGGGCAGGCGGGCATTCGGCATCAACGCGCGTCTCATGCTCGCCTTCGCCGGCGTGGCGACGACCACCGTCGTCGCGTCGGGTGTCGCATGGTGGTCGTTCGGCCGCATCGAGACGACGATCGACAGCGTGACCCGCAACAGCCTGCCGGCGATCACCTCTTCGCTGCAGCTGTCGGAGAAGGCGACGTCCATCACCGGCGCCGCGCCGCGCGTTCTGGCCACGGCGACGCAGGAAGAACGCCAGGCCGCCGTCGCGGCGGTCCAGGAGGGTGTGAACGAGGCCCGTGCGGAATTGGAGGGCCTGGCCGAGACCGGCGTCGACGGCGAGGCGGTCGCTCGCATCGGCACGCATCTCGACACGCTCGAGACACAGATCAAGGAACTCGACCGGCTGCAGGCGAAGCAGATCCAGCTGAACGAGGCCTGGCGGGAGGTGTCCAACACCGCCGTCCAGATCCAGCAGCGGTTCCGCAGCGCCATTACCCAGGTGGCGGACGACGCCTTCTACAACATCACGATGGACCTGGGCGGCGCCGTCACCAGCAGCACCAGCGCCGACGACGGCGCCGCGGGGGGCATCCAGGCGGCGGTTTCGAGCGTCGTCGATCTGCAGCTGCCGATCTACCAGACCAGCTACGAGCTGCGCGCCGCAGCCGACACGCTGGTCAAGTATCTGATGGAAGCCCACACGGCGACGCCGGAAGAGCTGAAGCGGCTGACCGCCGGCTTCGATGCCGAACAGCGCACCTTCATCAATCGGATGGTCCTGATCGAGGATGCGGAAGGCATGGACGCCGCCCGCAAGGTCGGCGAACAGCTGGTCGGCTTCGGCGAGGGCGGCGGCGGCCTGTTCGCACTGCGCGGCCAGGAACTGCAGGTGGCGAGCGACGCGGCCGCCGTGCTGCAGGCGACGCGCGAGCCGGCGGCGGCACTGGATGCGGAAGTCCAGAGCCTCGTGGCCGCCGCGCGCACGCTGGCCGACGACGGTTCCGCCAGCGCGGCCGAGGCGGTCGTCGCCGGCAAGAGCTGGCTGGTCGCGATGGCGGCAGGCTCGATCCTCGCCGCGTTCCTGATTGGCTGGCTGTACGTCCGCCGCAACCTGACGCGTCGCCTGAACGCGCTCGCCGACAGCATGCGGGCCGTGGCGGCAGGCGACCTGCAGGCGCCGATTCCGAGCGGCGGCAGCGACGAGATCACCGACATGGCCCAGGCGCTGGTCGTGTTCCGCGACACGTCGGCCGAGGTCGAACAGACCCGTGCCCGTGCCGAGGAGGAGCGCCGCGAGGCGTCGGCGCAGCGGCGGGCCGAACTGCACCGCCTCGCCACCGCCTTCGAGGAGAGCGTCCAGGGCGTCGTCGAGACGGTGCTGACCGCCGCCCGCGGCATGCGCGGCACGGCGGAGGGCATGGCGTCCCTCGCCGACGAGACCAACGGGCAGGCGAACGCAGTGGCCGCGGCGTCGGCGAACGCCTCCGGCAACGTGCAGACGGTGGCGTCGGCGGCGGAAGAGCTCTCGACCTCGATCGAGGAGATCGGCTCGCAGGTCTCGCAGTCGACGCGCATCGTCCGCCAGGCGGTGGAAGAGGCACAGCGCACCGACGCGATCATCCGCACGCTCGCCGAGGCGGCGCAGAAGATCGGCGAGATCGTCGACTTCATCAACAACATCGCCGGCCAGACCAACCTGCTGGCGCTGAACGCGACGATCGAGGCGGCCCGGGCCGGAGAGGCCGGCAAGGGCTTCGCGGTGGTGGCGAGCGAGGTCAAGGGCCTCGCGAACCAGACCGCCAAGGCGACCGAGCAGATCGCGGCGCAGATCACGGCGATCCAGGGCTCGACCACCAAGGCCGTGGACGCCATCGCCGCGATCGGCCGCACGATCGCCAATGTCGACGAGATCGCGTCCGGCATCGCGGCGGCGGTCGAGGAGCAGGGCGCGGCGACCCAGGAGATCGCCCGCAATGTGCAGCAGGCGGCGATGGGCACGCAGGAGGTGTCGTCGCACATCACCGGCGTCACCGGCGCCACCGAGCGCACGGGTGCCGCGGCCTCCGAAGTGGTCGACGCGGCCGGCAGTCTCGCCGGCGAGTGCGAAAAGCTCCGCACCGAGGTGGAGCAGTTCATCGGGCGGGTGCGCGCGGCCTGATCCGCGAGCACAGTCCATCGGTCGACGATCGGCCCCGGGATCCTGTCCCGGGGCCGATTCTTTTGCGCTCTCAGTTCGTCGACGCGGCGCCGGCTTCGCGCAGGAGCCAGTCGCGGACCATGCGGAACGCGCGCTTCTCCGCGTTGCCCTCGGGGTACATCATGTGGATCGGCCGGCGAGAGCGGCGGACGATCCCGAAAGGTTCGACCAGACGGCCGGAGGCCAGGTCTTCGCGCACCAGGGCCTCGATCGCGATCGCCACGCCCAAGCCTTCGATCGCCGCCTGAATCGCCAGGTTCAGGCTTTCGAAGCGAAGTCCCCGGGTGGGATCGATCGACGCCACGGCCGCCCCCAAGCCTGCCGTCGACAGCCACCGCTCCCAGTCGCGCGGTCGCGGAGCCCCGTGCAGCAGGGTGGCCTGGGCGAGATCGTCGGGTCTGTGCAGGCGCACGGCCACGTCCGGCGCCGCGACCGGGATCAGGTCCACCTCGATCAGCTTCTCACCCACCAGCCCGGCCGGCGCTTCGCCGAGGGGCGGCACGCAGATGGCGATATCCGGCCTGCCGCGCAGGAAATCCACCGGGTCGAGCGAGGTGGTCAGCTGCAGGTCGACCTGAGGGTGCCGGTCGTAGAAGCGGCCCCACCGCGGAATGAACCAGCGGATCGCGAAGGTCGGATAGGCGACGACCGAGACGACGGCGTTGTCGCCGCGCCCGCGTATCCGCTCCGTCGCGGCAGCCAGCTCCGCCAGCGGCAGGCGGATCGCGTCGCGGTAGGACCGGCCGGCATCGGTGAGGGAGACGCGCTTATGGCTCCGTTCGAACAGCTTCACATCCAGCGCCGTCTCCAGCGACTGGATCTGCCGGCTCACCGCCCCCGGAGTCAGGTTCAGCTCCTCGGCGGCCTTGGAGAAGCTCAGGTTCCGTGCGGCCGCCTCGAACACGCTGAGTGACATGGTCGAGGGTATCCGCGGCATGCAGGGGCGCCTTGGTTGCGCAACACTCACACACTGTATCCGGCAAAGTCGTTTGCGCCGTCAACGCCGCGGCGGGATCTTCCTGGTACGGAAACGAACCGAGGGACCGTCGACATGGTCGTCACACGCAGGCTCACCCCCGGACCGGTCGCGCACCGGCCGACGAACAGCGACAGGTTGGCTCCCGATTGCCACGGCCTCGACTTCTTCGAGATCGACACCAGCCTGCGGAGCCTGATGCCTCTCTACATGCCGGCCGATCTCCATGCGCACATGCTGCCGCATTATCGCCGCCTCGGCCGCATCGCCGGCGGGCGGCTCGACGAACTGGCGCGCATCTGCGACCGGCACGCGCCGACCCTTCGGGTCCGCGACGCCTTCGGCCGCGACGAGGACGCGGTGGAGTTCCATCCGGCCTATCACGAGATGGAGCGGATCGCGCTGAGCGAGTTCGGCATCCACTGCATGTCGCGCCGGACCGGCGTGCTGGGCTGGAACGATCGCGTCCCGCCCGTCGGCAAATACATCTTCCAATATCTGTTCGTGCAGTCGGAGTTCGGCCTGATGTGCCCGATCTCCGCCACCGAGACCTCGGCGCTGCTGAT
The DNA here is from genome assembly GCF_040549485.1 of Constrictibacter sp. MBR-5. Classification (NCBI taxonomy): domain Bacteria; kingdom Pseudomonadati; phylum Pseudomonadota; class Alphaproteobacteria; order Rhodospirillales; family Allostellaceae; genus Constrictibacter; species Constrictibacter sp. MBR-5. The sequence continues at coordinate 270,032 of NZ_JBEPTK010000003.1, read as the reverse complement.
CGAGCGGCACGGCGACGAGGCGCTGAAGCGGCGCTTCCTTCCCGGGATGACCAGCCAGACCCAGGGCGAAATCCTCATGGGCGCCCAGTTCATGACCGAGAAGAGCGGCGGCTCGGACGTCGGCGAGGCGGAGCTGGAAGCCAGGTTCGAAGACGGCGAATGGCGCCTCTACGGCGACAAGTGGTTCTGTTCCTGCGCCGACGCCGACGTGGCGATGCTGTTGGCACGGCCGCAGGGTGCGCCGTCCGGCAGCGGCGGGCTCGGGCTGTTCGTGCTGCCGCGCCGGCTCGACGACGGCGCCCGCAACGCCTACCGGATCGTCCGCCTGAAGGAGAAGCTCGGCACGCGCTCCATGGCGTCGGGCGAGATCGTGTTCGAAGGCGCCGTGGCCTATCCGATCGGAGAGGTCGGGCCGCACGCCAACCGCGGCCTCAAGCAGATGATGGATCAGGTCAACATGTCGCGCCTGTCGCACGGGGTGCGCGCCGCCGGCATGATGCGCCGCTGCCTGAACGAGGCGATGGTCGTCGCCCGCGCCCGCCACGCGTTCGGCGGCGCGATCATCGACAAGCCGCTGCTGCGCCGGCAGCTGATGAAGCTGATGGTGCCGACGGAGCAGGCGCTGTCGGTGATCCTCCACATCGCGGTCCAGCTCGAGCGGGCGGAAGCGGGCGATCCCCGCGCCGAACGGCTCACACGGATCCTGACGCCGCTGCTCAAGTACCGCACCGCCCGGGACAACATCGCCGTGGCCACGGGTGCGATGGAAGTGCGCGGCGGCAACGGCTACATCGAGGACTGGGTCGCCGCACGGCTGGTGCGGGACGCGCATATCGGCGTGCTCTGGGAGGGCACGTCCAACATCAACGCGCTCGACATCGTCACCCGCGCCGTGGGCAAGGCCGGTGCCCACGAGGACCTCGGCGACGCCCTGCAGGAGACGCTGGACGGCGCGCGGGCGCTCCCCGGGCAGTTCCGCGGCGAACTCTCCGGACTGGTCGACAGGGCGGTCGCCTTCGCCGAGAAGACCGCCCGCGACGGCGACGAGCCGCTCATGCGGACCGCCTCGAGCGCCCTCTACAACGTGGCCTCCGCCACGCTCCTCGCGTCGGAAGGCGCGGCGCTGGGTGCCGAGGGCGGCGACGCACGGCGGCTGCTGCTCGCGAGGATGGTCATCGACCACCGGCTCCGCCCGGAAGACCCGCTGGCGGGGCGGGCGAGCGACGCGGCGATAGTCGACGCCTTACTCGGCACGGACCCTGTGGGACTCGACCGGGCCCACACGCTGCTCGCCGCGTAGGGGGGCGATTCCCGGCCGGCGGGAGCCGGCCGGGAAGATCGTCAGACGGAGAAGCCGCCGAGCTTCGTCTCGAGATATTCGCCGATGCCCTCGTGGCCGCCCTCGCGGCCGAGGCCGCTCTGCTTGGAGCCGCCGAAGGGTGCGGCCGCAGCGGTCGGGTTGATGTCGTTGATGCCGACGATGCCGAAGTCGAGGCCCTCGAAGATGCGCATGCCGCGGGCGAGGTTCTGCGTATAGACGTAGGAGGCGAGGCCGTAATGGGTGTCGTTGGCCATCTCCAGCGCCTCCTCCTCCTTGTCGAAGGCGATGACCGGAGCGACCGGGCCGAACGTCTCCTCCCGGTAGATCAGCATGTCCGGCCGCACGTCGGCGAGCACGGTCGGGGCATAGAAGGTGCCGCGGTCGAGGCCGTTGTCCATCAGGCGATGGCCGCCGCACAGCAGCTTGGCGCCCTTGGCGACCGCGTCCTTGACCTGGCGGTCGACCTTCTCGATGGCGCCGTCGTCGACGAGCGGTCCGACCGCAACGCCGTCTTCCATGCCGTTGCCGGCACGCATGCGCGTGACGCGCGAGACCAGTTCGTCGAGAAACGGCTCGACGACGCTGCGCTGCACGAACATCCGGTTCGGGCTGATGCAGGCCTGGCCCGTGTTCAGCATCTTCACCATCGCCGCCCCCTTGGCGGCGTGCACCGGGTCGGCGTCGTCGAACACCAGGAACGGCGCGTGGCCGCCCAGTTCGAGCGAGACGCGCTTCATCTGATCGGCCGCACCGCGGGCGAACATCTTGCCCACCTCGGTCGAGCCGGTGAAGGTCAGCTTGCGGATCTTGCGGTTGGAGAGGAACTCCTCGCCGATCGGCGCCGGGTCGTTGGCGGTGACGAGGTTGACGACGCCCTTCGGGATGCCGGCGTCGTGCAGGACCTTGAACATCTCGATGGCGCACATCGGCGTGGCTTCCGCCGGCTTCAGCACGATCGTGCAGCCCGCGGCGAGCGCCGGAGCGATCTTCCGGGTCAGCATCGAGACCGGGTAGTTCCAGGGCGTGACGGCCCCGACCACGCCGACCGGCTGGCGCAGGACGATGAAGCGCTGGTCGCCGCGCGGCGCGGGAATGGTCTCGCCATAGACCCGCTTCGCCTCCTCGGCGTACCAGAGCAGGAAGTCGGCGCCGTACTGCACCTCGTTGCGCGCGGCGCGGATGGGCTTGCCCTGCTCGCGCGTCATCGTCTGGGCCAGATGCTCCTTGCGCTCGAGCATCAGCGTCCAGGCGCGGTAGAGGAACTCGGAGCGCTGATAGGCGGTCAGGCCGGCCCAGCCGCGGAACGCCGCGTGCGCCGCGTCGATGGCACGCACCGTTTCCGCCCGGCCGCCGTCCGGCACGTCGGCCAGCTTCTCGCCCGTGGCCGGGTTCGTCACCGCAAACGTCGCGCCGCTCTCGGCCGGTTCCCACGCGCCATTGATGTACATCGCTCGATCCCGTCGGTTTCACATAGCGGAAAGCGGGGTTTTCGCGCGACACGCCCGCAGGCGCAAGTGCCGGCCGCGGGGCGACGGTCAGCCCATGCGGTTGATGCCGTCGAACGCCGCCGTCTTGTAGCACTCGGCGAGGGTCGGGTAGTTGAAGACCGTCTGCACGAAATAGTCGATCGTCCCGCCCAGGGCGAGAACCGCCTGGCCGATATGGACGAGTTCGGAGGCGCCGGCGCCGATGATCATCACGCCCAGCAGCTTGCGCGTCTCGCGGTGGAAGAGGAGCTTCAGCAGGCCGGTGGCGTCGCCGATGATCTGGCCGCGGGCGATCTCTTTGTAGGAGGCCTTGCCGACCTCGTAGGGAACGCCCGCCTGGGTCAGTTCCTCCTCGTTCCGCCCGACGGTCGAGATTTCCGGGATCGTGTAGATGCCGTAGGGGAAGTGGTCGGGCATGGTCTCCGCGGCCACGCCGAACGCGTGGCACGCCGCCAGCCGGCCCTGCTCCATCGAGGTCGAGGCGAGGCTGGGGAAGCCGATGACGTCGCCGACCGCATAGATGTGGCCGGCCGCGGTGCGGTAGTGCTCGTCCGTGGCGATGCGCCCGCGGTCGTCGGTGGCGACGCCCGCCGCCTCCAGGTTCAGGCTCCCCACCGCGCCGGTGCGCCCGATGCTGTAGAGGGCCTTGTGCGTGACGATCTGCTTGCCGCTGGCGAGCAGGATGCGGACATGGTCGCCGCGCTCGTCGTGGAACGGCTCGATGCCGCTCACCTCCTCGCCCAGCCGCAGCGTCATCCGGTTGTCGCGCATCTGGTAGGCGAGCGCGTCGGCGATCTCGGCGTCGAGAAAGGGCAGCAGGCGCTTGCGCTTGTCGACCAGCGTCACGCGCACGCCGAGGGCCGCGAAGATCGTCGCATACTCGATGCCGATCACGCCGGCGCCGACGACCGCCAGCGTGCGCGGCAGGTCGCGCAGTTCCAGGACGTCGTCGCTGGTGAAGATGTGCTGGCCGTCGAACGGGATGTGCGGATCCCGCGCGGTGCTGGTGCCGACCGCGATGACGATCTTGTCCGCCGAGACGTCGCGGTAGCCCTGGTGCAGGTCGAAGCTCTTCAGGCGGACGGTGTGCGGATCGACGAAGGATGCGTCCGCCTGGAACAGCTCCACGCCGTTGCGCAGGAGCTGGTGGCGCGTCACGTCGATCTCGTTGCGGATCACATGGTCGGCGCGGAACAGCAGATCCTGCATGGTGATCTTCTGCTTGGCCGAGTAGGACGCGCCGTAGACGCTGCGCATGTGATAGCCGGACAGGTCGATCGCCGCCTGGCGTAGCGTCTTGCTGGGGATGGTGCCCGTGTTGATGCAGACGCCGCCGACGACCGCCCGGCGTTCGACCACGGCGACGTGTTTGTCCAGTTTCGCCGCCTGGATGGCCGCCCGCTGTCCGGCAGGGCCGGATCCGATGACCAGCAGGTCGTATTCGCGCGCTTCCATTCAGGCCCTCCGAGACCAACCCCGTGACGTGCGGCCCGCGGCCCGGGCCGCCGCCCAATCATGTTCCTGCCAGAGTCGTGCCGGCCGGATCGTCTACGCATACCATTGGTAAACCGTGCTTCGTGACGGCTCGGTAACGACTCCGGGTCAGAATAGGATCCGGACCCTGGAGTCAGCATCATGTCGCGCAGAAGTTCCCCCCGGCGGAGCGCGGACCGCCGCAGCCACGAACGCTTTCCGGTCGCCGCGCCGTCCGCCTGCGCGGCCGTCTCGCCCTGGACCACGGTCGCCCTGAACGACCTGTCGACCAGCGGCGCGCGCCTGCTGGCCGACATCCGGCCGCCGCTCGGCACCGGCATGCTGGTCAGCGTCGCACCCGACATGATGGCGACCGGCAGCGTCGTCAGGCACACGCAGGACGGCTTCGCGGTCTCCTTTGGTCCCCTGCCGATGCCCGCGTTGCCGACGCCGCGGGACTGAGTCTTCAAGACATCCACTCAGGATCGGCGGCGGCTGCGGCCGAAGACGATGCCGAGGATCAGCAACCCCGGCCCGACGGTCAGGAACACCGGCGCGAAGCCGAGACTGTCGACGACCATGCCGTAGACCTGCACGCCGGCACCCTGGCCCAGGAAGAAGACCAGCGCGAAGAGCGAGACGCCGGCGCCGCGCGCCTCCGGCGCCATCTGGGTGGCGTTGGTCTGCAGGGTGTTGTGCAGCATGTAGAAGCCGAAGCCGACGCCGGCCATCACGACCGCCACGCCCGGCCAGACCGGCATCCAGGCCAGTGCCGCGAAGCTGGCGGCGAGGACGACGCCGCCGGCGGTGACCATGCCGCTCTCGCCGAGCGTCCGCACGATGGGCCGCACGGAGAAGGTGTAGCACAGGCCGCCGATGCCGAAGCAGCCGAGCAGCAGGCCGATGGTCGCGAAGTCGAGTTCGAACCGGTCGTGCACGAAGGCACCGACATAGGCGAGGGCGCCGAAGAACAGGAAGCCCTCGACGAACACGGCCGCCAGCACGACGCGTGGCCGCGGGGCGGCGAGCATGCCGGTATACTGCCGCATCGCTCGGGCGATGCCGCCCTTGCGCCGGTCGGCCGGGGGCTGCGGCCGGCCGGAGAGCAGTTCGTACCAGAGCAGCAGGGCCACCAGCCCGTAGGCGCAGCCCAGGACGACGAAGACGGTGCGCCAGTCGGTCGCCTCGATCAGCGCGCCGCCGGCGGCCTGGCCGAAGACGACGCCCAGGATCTGGCCGGAGAGAAAGTGTGCCAGGACCGCCTGCCGCCGGTCGTAGGGCACGAGGTCGCCGACATGCGCCATGGCGAGCGGGATGACCGCGGCGGTGATCGCCCCGGCGCCGAGCCGCAGCCATGCGAGGGTCCCCATCGATCCGGCCAGCGCGCCGGCGCCGACGATCAGGCCGGAGACGGTCATCGCCAGGGTGATGAGGCGGAACTTGCCGTAGCGGTCGCCGAGCGGGCCGTAGATCAGTTGGCAGAGGCCGTAGGCGATCGTGAAGGTGGTCACGATCACCCCGGCCTCGCCGGCGGTGGTGCCGAATTCGAGGGCGACGCGCGGGATCATCGGATCGGCGACGCGCATCGTCGCGGCGACGCAGAAGGCGGCCATGCTGAGCAGGGCGATCGGCCACCAGGTCGGACGGGTCGTGGAGCGTCGCATCATCAGCCGCCGAACGCCGGATCTGCGGCGCGTGCGGATGGCCGGGCCGGATGGGCGGACGGTCGGCTGGCTGGGGTCAAGCTGTGCACCGGCGGCTGGATGTTCCCGATGGGCATGCGATAGCGGAGCGCCGACGCAGCCGGCAAGGGCGAGGATAGGGCAAAGATCAGGAGCAAGGATGGTACCGCCGCGTCCGGCGTGGCCGGTCTGCCAGCTGCACTGCGCTTTCGGCGCATGGCCGCCGGAACGGCTTGACAAGAATTCCCGCGCGTGCGGACACTGATCGCAATAAAAAAATGGTCAGGGAAGGGAACTCCGAAGATGCGCATCAATGCGAACGTGCGCCGTACCCTGTTGGCCGCCCTCGCCGCGACGGTAATCGCCGGTCCGGCTCTCTCCCAGGACAAGAAGCCGATTCGGGTCGGACTCATCCACGACTATACCGGACCGTTCGCCGGCGGCGGGTCGGAGCCCGCGGCCGTCGGCACCAAGCTGCTGATCGACCGCATCAATGCGGCCGGCGGCGTCGAGGGTCACAAGATCGAGGCGATCTACGCCGACGCCCAGAGCAAGACCGACGTCGCGATCAACGAGGCGGAGCGGCTGGTCAGCCAGGAGAAGGTCGACCTGATCATGGGCATCTATTCGAGCGCCCACTGCGTGCCGCTGGCGCAGAAGATGGACGCGGCGAAGGTGTTCATGTGGGCGAACATCTGCATCTCCTCCGCCGTCTTCAAAGACAAGAACCTGACCTACGTCTTCCGGCCGACGGCGCACAGCGACCAGTTCGGCCAGGTCTCGGTCGACATGATCGCGCACTACGCGAAGGCGAAGCTGGGCCAGGACGCCAAGGGGCTGAAGGTCGCGATCATCCACGAGGACGGTCCCTACGGCGTCGGCGTCGCCGGTTCGAACGAGGCGCAGGCGAAGAAGCACGGCATGGAGGTCGTGCTGAACGAGGGCTATGCGGCGACGTCGCCGGACCTGTCCTCGCTGGTCACCAAGCTGAAGCGGGCGCGGGCCGACGTGATCTTCCACACCGGCTACAATCCCGACATCACGCTGTTCATGCGCCAGGCGCGCGAACTCGGCCTGCGCTGGAAGGCGCTGGTCGGCCACGGCGCCGGCCACAGCCAGATCGACAAGCTGAAGGCGACCTTCGGCGACGACGTCGACCTGCTTTTCACGGTCGATCCGGCACCGGCGCAGATGATGGACCGCTCCAAGCTGGCGGCCGGCATCCCGGAGCTGATCGACGACATGGTCGCGGGGTACAAGCGCGAGAAGAAGGTCGACGCGATCCCGCCGCACACCAGCATGGGCTACAACAACAGCTGGATCTTCTTCAGCGACGTGCTGCCCCGCGCGATCAAGACATACGGCGGCTGGGATGCCGAGGCGCTGCGCAAGGCGGCACTCGACACCGACATCCCCGAGGGCGGGACGATGCAGGGCTACGGCGTGAAGTTCAATCCGCCGGGCGACCCGATGGCCGGGCAGAACGCGCGCTCCTTCCCGGTGGTGATCCAGTTCGTGAAGGGTGAGCCCAGCATCGTCTGGCCGGCGACGATCGCGGCCGCCGAGCCGGTGCTGCCGCTGCCGGCGGCGCACGCCTACGCGGCGCGCTGACCGACGCGGAGGCGACGGACCCTTCCAGGCAGGAGGTCGCGATGCTCTCCGTAGCGGGGCTGACGAAGCGCTTCGGCGGCTTCACGGCGGTGAACGACGTGTCCTTCGAGGTGGCGAAGGGCGAGATCCTGGGCCTCATCGGGCCGAACGGGTCGGGCAAGAGCACCATTTTCAACATGGTCTCCGGCACGCTGAAGCCGACGGCGGGGTCGATCCGGCTCGACGGACGCGAGATCGGCGGCCTGTCGCCCGACCGCATCTGCCACATGGGCATCGGCCGCACCTTCCAGATCCCGCGCCCCTTTCGCCGGCTGACCATCCTGGAGAACGTCGCGCTGGCCGGCTATTTCGGCCAGGGCGGCACCGTCAGCCGCACCAAGGCCTGGGAGGCGGCGGAGCGGGCGATCGAGGCGGTGCGCCTGCCGAACGACCCGAAGGCGGAGGTCGGGCTGCTGGGTGCGGCCGGCCTGAAGAAGCTCGAACTCGCCAAGGCGCTCGCCACCCAGCCGACCCTCCTCCTCGCCGACGAGAGCCTGGGCGGGCTGGACGAGGCGGAGATGGACCAGGCCGCAGACATGCTCGACCGCATCCGGCGCGAACTGGGCATCACGATCATCTGGGTCGAACACATCATGGGCGTGCTGATGCGGGTCGTCGACCGGGTGATGGTGCTCGACCACGGCGAGAAGATCTCCGAGGGCCTGCCGTCCGAGGTGGCGCACGATCCGCGCGTGATCGAGGTCTATCTGGGCCGCGACAGCGCGGCCGCCCAGGCGACCGTCGCCGCCCGCGCCTGAACCGCAGCCTTAACCGGGGCCTGAACCACCCGGCGCCGCAGCCGCGGCACCGGCCGAACGAGAAGAAGCCGCGCCGGGACGACCGGAGGCCGCCAAGGGAGGATCGGAGCGGGCATGCTGCAGTTGCGCAACGTCGACGCCGGCTATGCCAGCTTCCAGGCGCTGTTCGACGTCTCGCTCGACGTGCGGGCGGGCGAAGCGGTCGCCGTGCTGGGCCCGAACGGAGCGGGCAAGACGACGCTGATGCGCGTCATCTCCGGCCTCATCCCGTCGCGCGCCGGCACGATCGAGATGGAGGGGCGGCGTCTGGCCGACGTGCCGCCGCACCAGATCATCGATCTCGGCATCGCGCACGTGCCGGAGAACCGGCGGCTGTTTCCCGGCATGACCGTCGAGGACAATCTGCGCATGGGCGCCTTTCCCTCGGCCGCCCGGTCGAAGTTCCGCCAGCAGCTGGAGTTCGTCTACGAGCTCTTCCCGCGGATGCGCGAGCGCCGCAGGCAGCTGGCCGGCACGATGTCGGGCGGCGAGCAGCAGATGTGCGCGATCGGCCGGGCGCTGATGTCGTCGCCGAAGCTGCTGCTGATGGACGAGCCGTCGGCGGGCCTGGCGCCGGTGATCGTCCAGCAGGTGTTCGACCTGGTCCGGCGCATCCGGCAGGAGGGCTTCACCGTGCTGATCGTCGAACAGAACGTCCGGCAGGTGCTCCAGGTCTGCGACCGGGCCTACCTGCTCGAGGCCGGTTCGATCCGCGCCGAGGGGACGGCGGCCGAACTGCTCGACAGCGAGCATGTCCGCAAAGCCTACATCGGGGTCTGAATCGGGGCGTCTGAATTCGAGGCGTCAGAACTGGGGCGTGCAGACGCCGCGTTCGAGAACAGGGGGCAGGGCTGAGATGGACGCGATCTTCGACATCTATCTGCTGGAGGCCATCCTGAATGGGCTGCTGCTCGGCGGGGTTCTCGCCCTGCTGGCGCTCGGCCTGAACCTCGTCTTCGGCGTCATCGACGTGGTGTGGATCTGCTACGCCGAACTGGTGATGTTCGGCATGTACGCCGTGTTCTTCCTCTACACCGACCACGGCCTGCCGCTGGCGCTGGCGGGACCGCTGGCGATCGCCGGCGTGGCGCTCATGGGGGCAGCGCTGCACTATCTGGTCATCGCCCCGCTGCTCGGCACGCCGCCGATCAACCAGCTGCTGGCGACCGGCGGCGTGCTGTTCCTGCTGCAGAACCTGGCGACCGTCCTGTTCGGCATCGACTTCCGCAATCTGGGCCTGCGCCTGCCGATCCTCGAATTCGCCGACATGTACATCAGCTTCGCCCGCCTGCTCGCCTTCGGCGCGGCGCTGCTCGGCATGGCCGCCCTGTACCTGTTCCTGACGCGCACCTTCATGGGAACGGCGATCCGCGCCATCGCCCAGGATCGCGAGATCATGGTGCTGATGGGCGTGAATTCGCGGAAGGTCTACCTGATCACCTCCGCCATCGGCGGGGCGCTGGCCGGCCTCGCCGCCTGCCTGCTGGTGCTGCAGTACGACGTGCACCCGGCGATCGGCCTGCAGTTCGGCCCGATCACCTTCATGATCTGCGTGCTGGGCGGGCTCGGCAACATGGTGGGCGGCTTCATCGCCGCCTTCATCTTCAGCGAGATCATCGCGATCGGCGGCTTCTACTTCGCGATCGAGTGGGGCTACGTCGTCGCCTTCGCCTTTTTCATCGTGATGATGATCATCAAGCCCGAGGGCCTGCTGGGGAAGAAATCATGAACCAGGGGATGGCGGCCGTCGTCCTGGGCGTCGGGCTCCTGCTCGTGCCGTTCCTGGGCGTGCCCGACTATTACATGCACATGCTGATCCTCATCCTGATCTGGTCGCTCGCCTATACGGCCTGGTCGATCATGGGGCGGTTCGGGCTGGTGTCGCTCGGCCACGGCGCCTTCATGGGCATCGGCGCCTATGCGGTGGCGCTGCTCTGGAACCATTGGGGCGTCACGCCCTGGCTCGGGATACCGGTGGCGCTGCTACTGGCGGCGGGTGCAGCGGTGCTGATCGGCTATCCCTGCTTCCGCTTCCGCATCGTCGGCCACTATTTCGCGCTGGTGACCCTGGCGCTGACCGAGGTGGTGCGCCTGACCATCGTCGCGATGCGGGATTACACCGGCGGCTCGCTCGGCATGACGCCCCGCCAGGACGGGCAGGGCGTCTCGTGGTGGGCGCTGCAGTTCGCCGACAAGGACTATTTCTATGTCCTGGCGCTCGTCTGCTGGGCGTTCGGCCTGTGGGTCTGGTGGAAGGTCGACCGCAGCATGGCGCGCTATGCGATGGAGGCCATCGCCGAGAACGAGGACGCATCGGCGGCCGTCGGCGTGAACGTCATGGCGCAGAAGATCCGCATCACCGTGATCAGCGCCGTGCTGACCGCGCTCGCCGGCATCCTCTACGGCCAGTACCAGATGTACATCAACCCGGAGACCGTCTCCGGCATCGCGGTGTCGTTGCAGATCGTCTTCGCGGTGGTCGCCGGCGGCCTCTACGTCCTGCTCGGGCCGACCGTCGGCGCGGTGTTCACGATCCTGCTCGCGGAGTCGCTGCGCGTGATGATCGGCACCGACATGGTCGGACTGGACGCGACGATCTACGGCTTCCTGCTCGTGCTGTTCATCATCTTCCTGCCGCGCGGCATCCTGGGCACGGCCCTCGCCTGGGCCCAGGGCCGCCCGGACCGTGCGACCACACCGCTGAACGCGACGCGGGCGAAGCAGGCTTGAGGGGGCCTAGTGGCAGTGAACGACGCCGGTTCGCCTGTCCATGTGGCAGCACTGGCCGGGAGGTGAGCTCTTTCGGCAGCCGCCGCCATGTTCGACCCGGGTCGATGCGCCGCTCGGCACGGCAATCGCAGCCGCGGTCACCTGCCCGAAGCCGCATGCCACCGCAAGGGCAACAGCGACCAACACGACCATCTTCATATGCGGTCCCGCCTCATGTCGCGGATACCGGCCAGGCATCTGATCGTCAGCTTCATGCATGACGATCCCGGGTGGAGCGACCCGGAGCATAAGACCCTGCAGCCCCTCGAGAACCCGTTCCGGACCAGGCTGTCACCCATGTCATAGGTACGGGCCGTTACCTATGTCTCCGGGCCGGACACAGCCGACCGTTGGTGCCGGGTGAGGGACTCGAACCCCCGACCTTCGGTTTACAAAACCGTTGCTCTACCAACTGAGCTAACCCGGCGCGCGTGAGGCGATGGGCAAGGTTCTAGGTCAGGGCGCGGGGCCCCGCAAGCGGGGCGTCAGGTTTTGCGGTGGCGGGCGACGAAGTCCTCGTCGATGGTGACGCCCAGGCCTGGGCGGTCCGGGATGTCGACCCAGCCGTCGATCACCGGGAACTTCTCGACCGCCAGCTCGTGCAGCATCGGGTTGGCGCCCAGGCTGTACTCCAGGATGAAGCCGGTCGACGCCACGGCGGCGACGTGCAGGCCGGAGGCGAAGGTGAGCGCGCCGCCCCAGAGGTGTGGCGCGAAGCGGAGCTGGTGCGCCGAGGCGAGCGCCTCGATGCGCATCGCCTCGGTGATGCCGCCGGCGATCGACAGGTCGGGCTGCAGGATGTCGACGGCGCGCAGCTCGATGAGGTCGCGGAAGTCGAAGCGGGTGAACTCGCTCTCGCCGGCCGAGATCGGGATGTCGGTCGAGGCGCGCACCTCGGCCTGGCCGCGCTTGTCGTCGGCTGTCACCGGCTCCTCGAACCAGGCGATGTTGCAGTCGGCGACCTGGCGGCAGAAGCGCTTGGCCTCGACCACCGTATAGGTGCCGTGCGCGTCGCACATGATGTCGATGTCGGGGCCGAGCGCCTTGCGCGCCGCATGGACGCGCGCCACCGAATGCGACAGCTCGCCGTCGCCGGAGCCGACCCGCATCTTCACCGCCTTGAAGTTGCCGCGATCGATGAAGCTCTGCAGTTCGGCGCCGATCCGGTCGACGGGCGCCCAGCCGCCGGAGGCGTAGGCCGGCATCTTCTCCCGCCGCCGGCCGCCGAGCAGGCGCCAGACCGGCGCATTCAGCGATTTGCCGAGGATGTCCCAGAGCGCCATGTCGATGCCGGCGATGGCGGACACCGTCAGGCCGCGCCGGCCGAGCACGGGGAAGACATGGCCGCGGTCGATGGCGAAGTGGGCGCGCGTGCCGTTGTACATGACGTCCCACAGCCGCGAGATGTCGCGCGCATCCTGCCCGATCAGCAGCGGCGCCATCTCCTTCTCGATGCAGACGACGAGCGCGTGGTTCGTGCCGCTGCTGCCGACGGCCGCCTTGGACTCGCCCCAGCCGACGAGGCCGCTCTCCGTCTCGATCCGCACCAGGGTCGAATCGAAGGACAGGGTCGGGCCGAAATCGCTGACGTGCTGCTTCTCCTTGGGGATCGGCACGTGCAGCCAGGTGGCGGTGACGGACTTGATCTTCATCGGCGGCGTTCTCCCGGGACGGCCGGCTTCTCTCGGACCGCGGTCTTTTCCTCGTGGGGCGGTCCCGGCCGGCGTTCGTGACGGAAGGTTCCTATGCCGTCCGCGCCACGTCAATCGCGGGTCCGTCTGCCGGCGCGTGGCGCCGTGTTCCCAGGCGGCGGTCGGGTCTCGGCGCCCCGCGGCGCCATCCGTGACCGGAGAGGAACCCGGGCGTGGACGGCGCGCGGCCCGGCATAGCGCGTGCATGGAGATCCGTTATACTCTGAGGCTCAATCAGGCTCCGCGAGGAGGTTCCCATGGCCCTGGCAGCTGTTTCCACCGAGGGTAAGTCCATCCGCGACCGTGTCAGCCCGGAGGAGTGGCAGACGCGGGTCGATCTCGCGGCGCTTTACCGGCTGGTCGCCAAGCACGGCATGACCGACCTGACCGCCACTCACATCTCGGCCCGCGTTCCCGGCACGCAGGACCAGTTTCTGCTGAACCCGCACGGCCTGCTGTTCAGCCAGGTCACGGCGTCGAACCTCGTCAAGATCGACCTGGACGGCAAGGTCATCGACGGCGAGTACGGCGTGAACGCGGCGGGCTTCACCATCCACTCGGCGGTGCACTCGGCGCGCCACGACATCGACTGCGTCGCGCATACGCACACGCCGGCCGGGATGGCCGTGGCCGCGCTGCCCGACGGGCTGATGCCGCTGACCCAGGCCTCGATGCGCTTCTACGGCCGCACGGCCTATCACGACTTCGAGGGCGTGGCACTCGACCTGGACGAGCGCGAGCGGCTGATCGCCGACCTGGGCGAGGCCAGCGTCATGATGCTGAAGAATCACGGCATCCTGGTCTGCGGCAAGACGATCCGGAACGCCTGGGTGCTGCTCTACCGGCTGGAGAAGGTCTGCCAGGTGCAGCTGGCCGCGATGGCGACCGGCGCGGAACTGCTGACCCCGTCGCAGGAACTGTGCGAGAAGGCGCTCGGCCAGTTCGACCGCGGCGACAACACCTATCGCCAGGATGGCTGGGAATCGCAGCTGCGGCTGCTCGACCGCGCCGACCCGAGCTGGCGGCACTGAGGGAGGCGCAGATGACCATCGCCCTGCGCCGCAGCGCGCCCTCGTTCGAGACCCCGTCGCTCCGCGACAAGGTGAGCCCGGAGGAGTGGAAGATCCGCGTCGATCTCGCGGCCCTCTACCGGCTGGTCGCGAAGTACGGCATGACGGATCTGGCCGCCACGCACCTGTCGGCGCGCGTGCCCGGTCCCGACCATCACTTCCTCATCAATCCCTACGGGCTGATGTACGAGGAGGTCACGGCCTCCAGCCTCGTGAAGGTCGACATGGACGGCGAGATCGTCCTCGACACCGGATTTCCGGTGAACCCGGCCGGCTTCACCATCCATTCCGCCGTGCACATGGCGCGGCCGGAAGTGGTCTGCGTCGCGCACACGCACACGGTCGCCGGCATGGCGATCGCGTCGATCAAGGACGGCCTGCTGCCGATCAGCCAGTCGTCGATGATGTTCTACAACCGTATCGGCTATCACGACTGGGAGGGCATCGCGACCGACCTGAGCGAGCGCGAGCGGCTGGTGCGCGACCTGGGCCCGCACTTCGCGTGCATCCTGCGCAATCACGGCCTGCTGGCGCTGGGCGTGACGGTCAACATGGCCTGGAACATCCTCTATCACCTGGAGAAGAGCTGCGCGTCACAGCTCGCGGCTATGGCCGCCGCACACGGCCAGGGAAAGACGGTGTCGCTGCCGTCGAAGGAGGTCTGCGAGCACACCGGGCAGCAGTTCGACGCGTTCCGGGAGAGCCTCGCGACGAGCGAACGGCACTGGCCGACCTTCCTCGCCGAACTGGACCGCGAGGACCCGTCCTACCGCAACTGACTTGGCATATATGGCTCGGAGGAAGGGCCGACGGCCCGCCTCCGGCCGTTGGCCCGGTATCGGTTTCATCAGGCGCGGAACTGCCCGGCGTGGCGGCGGCCTTCGGCCCGCGACCTGGGCGCGGCGGTGGGTGAAGCGCGTCGGCATCGCCGGCGTGCTGCTCGCGGCCGTCCTGGGCGTGCGCCAGAACGAGATCTTCTATCCGGTTTCCGTCCCCTACGATCGCGCGCTCTATCCGCACTGGTCGGACACGGACGGCGATTGCCGCGACGCGCGCCAGGAGACCCTGGCGGCACAGAGCCTGGTGCCGGTGCGATGGTCGGCGGACGGCTGCCGCGTGACCGCCGGCCTGTGGCTGGATCGCTGGTCCGGCAGCGAGACCCAGGATCCGGGAGCGGTGGACG
Organism: Constrictibacter sp. MBR-5; assembly: GCF_040549485.1. Classification (NCBI taxonomy): domain Bacteria; kingdom Pseudomonadati; phylum Pseudomonadota; class Alphaproteobacteria; order Rhodospirillales; family Allostellaceae; genus Constrictibacter; species Constrictibacter sp. MBR-5. Next base: position 254,909 of record NZ_JBEPTK010000003.1, on the reverse strand, counting down.
TCGACCACATGGTGCCGCTCGGCGAAGCCCACCGGAGCGGTGCGCACGCCTGGAGCCCGGCGCGCCGGGAAGCCTTCGCCAACGACCGGACAGGTGGTCAGCTCATCGTCCTCTCGGCGCGGACGAACCGGTCGAAAGCCGACGGCGACCCGCTCTCCTGGATGCCGCCGCGGCTCTCGACGTGGTGCCGCTATGTGGACGGCTGGCTGGCGGTGAAACGGCGCTGGGCGCTGGAAGCCGATCTGCTGGAGCGGGCCTGGACGGCCGGGCTGGACGCCGCCTGCGGCGCCGGCGGCCGGCTGCGGGTGCGGCTCAGCGCATCGTCCTAGGCTGTGGGCCGAGGGTGGCGCTGGCGTCTTCCGCCCTCTCGCGGATCAGTTCGACGTCGTTCCGGGCCCGTTCGACATAGGCCGTGATGCACTCGGAATAGACCTGCAGCTGCGAATTGTAGGCATCCACCTCGCGGTTGTAGTCGTTGACGGCGCGCGACGAGGTCATGCTGGACGGCCGGACCGGAAGCACCGGCGCGCCGCCGCAGCTGTGCGACGGATAGGCGAAGGACCCGAAATTGGTGGCGGGGCCGTAGCCGCTGCCAGCGCGGGTGCCGTAGGACTGGGCTGAGGACGACGTGGCCGCCGCGCCGCCGAGGGCGACACAGGCGAGCGCCGCCGCAATGAGATCGATCCGCACATCATGCTCCCTGACTGGACTCCGCCGCATATGGCGAGGGCCGCGCGGTTTGGCGACAGCGCGCGAAGGGAGTGCGCTTCATGCGGCCCTCTGCGGGCTTCCGCGATAACGCCGCAGCAGGTCGGCCCGCAGCGCGTCCGGCTCCGTCAGGGGCAGCGAGCAGACCGGCCCCTCGCAGACATAGGCGGTCGCGCGGCCGCCGACCGCACCCTTGCCTGCCGCGGGATGATTCGCCGGCAGCGGCGCGCGGTCGTCCGAGAGGGTCACCACCGCATTCGGCAGCGACAGCGACCATACCGTGCGCAGCATCGCATCGGCACCGTCGGCACCCGCGATCACGATCTGCAGGCCCGATTCGAGCAGTTCCGCCGCGTTGATCAGCGTCGCGAGCGGATAGAAGTTGCGCTCGATCTCACCGGAGACCGACGCAATGGTCCGGCCGGCGCGCTCCGCCCATGCCATCTCGCCGGTGAGCAGCCAGAGCCGCGCCTCGACCTCGGCCATGGTACCGCTGCCGCCGGGGGTGGCATTGTCGGCGGTGCTCTTCGGCCGCACGATCAGGCCATCCGCATCGTCGGCGCTCATGAAATAGCCGCCGGCGGGGTCGGCGAAGTGCCGTTCCGCGGCCTCCGCCCAGTTCCGTGCATGATCCAGATAACGCCGGTCGCCGACGATCTCGAACAGGGTGAGCGCGGCCCGCGCCATCTGGGCATGGTCGTCCAGCGTCGCCGGATGGCGCAGGCGCCCGTCCCGCCAGGAGTGGCGCAGGCGTCCATCGCCGTCGACCATATGGCGTGCGACGAACGCGAAGGCGTCCCGGGCGGCATCGAGCCACGGCGGTTCGTCAAGGGCGACGGCCGCCCGCGCCAGAGCCGCGATCGTCAGGCCGTTCCAGTCGGCGAGAACCTTGTCGTCGCGCTCCGGTGCCGGGCGTTTCGCGCGCGCCCGCAGCAGCGTCTCCCGGGCGGCGGCGAGCCGGGTCTCCTCCGCGTTGGACAGGAGGTCGGGTCGCTCCAGGCGGTTCAGGATGGTGCGGCCTTTCCAGTTGCCGGTGGCCGTCACGTCGTAGATCGACTTGAACGATGCGCTCTCGGGGCCGAGCAGCGCGTCGATCTCGGCCTCCGTCCAGACGTAGAAGCGCCCCTCCTCGCCTTCGCTGTCGGCATCGACGCTGGCGGCGAACCCGGCACTGCCGTCGTCTGCGGCGCCGGCACGCATCTCCCTGAGCAGCCAGGCGGCGGTCTCGCGGATGCGCGCCTCCAGCAGAGGATCGCGCTCGTCCTGCCAGACCGTCGTCAGCAGCTCGAGCATCTGCGCATTGTCGTAGAGCATCTTCTCGAAGTGCGGCACGAGCCAGCGCTCGTCGACGGAATAGCGGGCGAAGCCGCCGCCGAGATGGTCCCAGATGCCGCCCTGGCTCATCTGCGTCAGGGTCGTCAGGACGGCGCGGCGGAAGGGCTCCAGTCCCGTCCGTTTCCAGGCCCGCCAGAGCAGCAGGAATACCGGGACGCTGGGAAACTTCGGTGCCTCGCCGATGCCGCCGTGGAAGGGATCCGTCTCGCGGACCAGCCGGCGCGCGATCCTGTCGATCAGTGGTACCGTCAGCGTCGCGTCGCCGGCCTTGGACGCGGTTGCCTTGTCGAGCGCGTCCCGGATCGCCTTGACGTTCGCCTGCACCTTGTCGGGATCGGTGCGCCACGCCTCGGCCATCGTCCGCAGCACGTCGGCGAAGCCCGGCCGGCCCCAACGGGACTGGGGCGGGAAATAGGTGCCGCCCCAGAAGGGCTCCCCAGCCGGGGTGAGGAACATGGTCAGCGGCCAGCCGCCCTGCTGCCCGAGCAGCGCCAGGGATTGCTGATAGATGGCATCCACGTCCGGGCGTTCCTCGCGGTCGACCTTGATGCAGACGAACAGGTCGTTCATCACCGCGGCGATCGCCGGATCCTCGAAGCTCTCGTGCGCCATGACGTGGCACCAGTGGCAGGCGGCATAGCCGACCGACAGGAGGATCGGCTTCCGCGCGCTTTCGGCCTCCGCCAGGGCGGCCTCGCCCCACGGCCGCCAGTGCACGGGATTGTCCCTGTGCTGGAGCAGGTAGGGGCTCGTTTCGTCGCGGAGCAGGTTCTCGGTCATCGCCGGTCCTCGCAGGCGTCGGTTCAGCTGTTAAGCTGTGGCCTTGGGCGCAGCGTCTCAAGGCACCGGCCGGGATTGACGACAGTTGTTCGGTGCCACGCGATGAACCACATGAGACAGGTGTCCAGCCGCCGGCAGGAGTATCCGATGAAGGTCAGCATCGACATCGACTGCACGCCCGAAGAGGCGCGCCACTTTCTCGGCCTGCCCGATGTGCAGCCGATGCAGCAGGCGGTGATGCAGGAAATGCAGGACAGGCTGCTGTCGAACCTCCGTTCGATGGATCCGGAAGCCCTGTGGAAGGCATGGATGCCTGCCGCTGCCACCGGCCTCGACCAGATGCAGCGCTTCTGGTCGCAGTTCCGCACGGCGGCGGAGGGCAAGCCGCGCACCGAATGAGGTTTCCCGAGCAGGAGGCCTCCCTGGCCGTCGGCTCGGCGGCGGATGCGGCGGCGGTGGGCTGGCACCCGGACATCGGTGCCATCTACGCCTATTGGGACGCCCTTCGCCCGGCGCCGGGACTACTTCCAGCGCGCCGAGACCTGGATCCCGCGCGGATCGTGCGCCTGCTGCCCGACATCTGGATGCTCGATATCCACCGCGACCCGTTCAGGATGCGCTACCGGCTGGTGGGCACCGCCGTGGTCGCCGCGCACGGGCGCGAGTTGACGGGACAGTGGTTCGACGAGGCGCACCCGAACCTCGATGCAGGATATTATAAGCGATATCAAGATGTTGTCGAAACGCGCCGGCCCAGCTGGCGGCGCGGGCCGCCATTCCTGGACCAGCGCAGCCGGATGCTCCGGATCCTCGAGAACATCGTCCTGCCGCTGGCGGAGGACGGTGCCACGGTGGACATCCTGCTGTGCCTGACGCGGATCTACGGCCGCACCGGCGAGGTCAGGTTCTGAGGGAAGACACGATCTTCGCGGTGGCGACGGCCCCTGGGCGTGCGGGGATCGCCATCCTCCGCGTCTCCGGCCGGGAGGCGGTGCACGCGCTGCAGCGGCTGCGCGGCCACGGTGGCGCGGGACCGCAGCCGCGGCGGGCGACCCTGTGCAGGTTCCGCGACGGTGCCGGAGGCGTGATCGATGAGGGGCTCTTCCTCTGGTTCCCGCGGCACAACAGCTTCACCGGCGAGGACGTCGTCGAGCTGCACGTGCATGGCGGCCGCGCCGTGGTGTCGGCAATGCTGGACGAACTCTCCCGCATGCCCGGCCTGCGTCCGGCCGAGCCGGGCGAGTTCACCCGCCGCGCCTTCGAGAACGGCCGGCTCGATCTGACCGCGGTGGAAGGCCTGGCGGACCTCGTGGCAGCCGACACACCGGCGCAGCGCAGACAGGCCCTGCGTCAGCTTTCTGGCCGCCTGGCGGGGGTCTACGACGACTGGACGGGGCGCCTGACGCGTGCTCTGGCGTGGCTGGAGGCGGAGATCGATTTCGCCGACGAGGACTTGCCCGACGGAATCGGCGCGGCGACGCGGACCGCGGTCGCGGCGGTCCGCACGGAGATGGCGGCACATCTGGCGGACGGGCGGCGCGGCGAGATCGTGCGGGACGGTTTCTCGATCGCCATCGTCGGCCCGCCGAACGCCGGGAAGTCGAGCCTGCTCAACGCCCTGGCGCAGCGCGATGCGGCGATCGTCGCGGAGACCGCCGGTACGACGCGCGACGTGGTGGAGGTGCGTCTCGACATCGGCGGCTACGCGGCTGTGGTGGCCGATACCGCGGGTCTGCGGTCCGGCGCCGACCCGGTGGAGGAAGAAGGCATCCGCCGGGCGCTCGCCCGGGCGTCGCAGGCGGACCTGGTGCTGGTGCTGGTCGACGCGACCGACCCCGGAGCCGCTGCCGGGATCCGGGATCGTCTTCGCGATGCGGGCGTCGCGGACATGATGGTTTGCGCCAACAAGGTCGATCTGGTCGCCCTTGAGGGGAAGTCGGCGATCGACGATCACGCGGCGCATCCGCTGTCGGTGCGCACCGGCGCGGGCATGGCGGAACTGCTGGCCGCTTTGGCGCACCGCATCGCCGACCATGTGGGCAAGGAGACCGAGGCGCCGGTGCTGTCGCGGCTCCGGCACCGGCTGGCGATCGAGGCCTGCGTGGACCATCTGTCGCGCTTCGCCGGCGTCACGCAGCCGGACCTCGCGGCGGAGGACGTCCGGCTGGCGGTTCGGGAACTGGGCCGGATCACCGGGCGTGTGGACGTGGAGGACCTGCTGGACGTGATCTTCCGCGATTTCTGCATCGGGAAGTGAACGTTTCACGTGAAACATGCCGGGCCGCTTTGACAGCGTAGCGCCCCGCCCATACATTCCGCCCATGAGCGAAGCCTGGGATGTAATTGTCGTCGGCGGCGGGCACGCCGGCTGCGAAGCGGCTGCGGCGTCGGCGCGCCTGGGCGCGCGGACGCTTCTGATCACGCACAAGATCGAAACGATCGGCGAGATGTCATGCAACCCGGCCATGGGCGGCCTGGGGAAAGGCCATCTCGTCCGCGAGATCGATGCACTCGACGGGATCATGGCGCGCGCCATCGACCGGGCCGGAATACAGTTCCGCATGCTCAACCGGAGCAAGGGGCCGGCGGTCCGCGGCCCGCGAGCCCAGGCGGACCGGAAGCTCTACCGTGCGGCGGTCCAGGCGCTGCTGGCGGAGCAGGCGAACCTCCAGATTCGCGCCGACGCGGTCGAGGACCTGCTGCTCGACGCCGCGGGCAACGCGTGCGGTGTGGTGACCGGCGACGGCATGGGAATTCGCGCCGGGGCCGTCGTGGTGACCACTGGCACCTTCCTGCGCGGCCTGATCCATATCGGGGAGGAGCGCTACCCGGCCGGGCGTGTCGGTGACGAGCCGTCCGACGGCCTCTCGCAGACCCTGTCGCGCGCCGGGTTCACCCTTGCGCGGCTGAAGACCGGAACGCCGCCGCGGCTCGACGGGCGAACGATCGACAAGGCGGCGCTCCAGGTGCAGGAGGGCGAGGATCCGCCCACGCCCTTCTCCTATCTGACCGAGCGCATCGATACGCCGCAGACCGTCTGCCACGTGACGGAGACGACCGAGGCGACCCACGCGATCATCCGCGCCGACATCCACCGGGCGCCGATCTATTCGGGACAGATCCAGTCGACGGGGCCGCGCTACTGTCCCTCGATCGAGGACAAGGTGGTGCGGTTCGCCGACAAGCAGCGGCACCAGATCTTCCTGGAGCCTGAAGGGCTCGACGACGATACGGTCTATCCCAACGGCATCTCGACCTCGCTGCCGCGCGAGGTCCAGGCGCGGCTGGTCGCGAGCATTCCCGGCCTCGAACGGGCGACGATCCTGCGGCCCGGCTATGCCATCGAATATGACTGCGTCGATGCGCGCGAACTGATGCCGACACTGGAGACGCGCCGGATCCCGCGGCTCTTCCTCGCGGGGCAGATCAACGGCACGACGGGCTACGAGGAAGCGGCGGCGCAGGGCTTGTATGCCGGCGCGAATGCCGCGCTCGCTGCCGCCGGGAGCCGGCCCTTCCTGCTGGACCGCGCGGACGCCTATCTCGGCGTCATGGTGGACGACCTGATCACCCGCGGCGCGGACGAGCCGTATCGCATGTTTACGTCGCGGGCCGAGTACCGGCTGCTGCTGCGTGCCGACAACGCGGACCAGCGCCTGACGCCGCGGGCGGTGGCGGTGGGATTGGCGGGCGCGGCCCGGCAGGCGGCATGGGCGGCGCGTTCGGCGGCACTTGATGGGGCAAGGACCGCATTGTCGGCGGTCGGCGGATCGCCCGAGTCGCTGGCGCGCCTGGGGTTTCCGATCAATCGGGACGGCCGGCGCCGGTCCGGCCTGGACCTGCTGGCGCTGCCGGACTGCGACGCGGGGCGGATGGCGGCGGCGTGGCCGGAACTTGCGGAAATCCCGGCCGACGTCCTGGAGCAGCTGCAGATCGAGGCGCTGTATGCCGGCTATGTGGAGCGCCAGGCGGCCGACATTCGGGCTTTCCGGCGCGACGAAGCGCTGGGCCTGCCGCCGGACCTGGACTATCGCAGCGTCGGCAGCCTGTCCAACGAGATCCGCGAAAAGCTGAACCGGGCGCGCCCCGCAACGATCGGCGCCGCCGCGCGCATTCCCGGCGTGACACCAGCTGCCGTCAACGCGTTGCTGCGTTTCGTGCGGCGCGACGCGCCGCGGCGGACGGCCTGAGATGGTCGCGGACCCGGCTCCCGGCGGCTTGGCCGCTACGGGCGATCATGGCCCCGAATGGTTCGCCGAAACGGCGGGCGTTTCACGTGAAACACTCGACAAGCTGACCGTGTTCGTCGACCTGCTCAATACATGGCAGGAACGGAAGAACCTGGTGAGCGCCGCGAGCCTCGGCGACGTCTGGCGCCGGCACATCTTCGATTCGGCGCAGCTGTTTCCGCTGCTCGACGAGGATGACGAGATCGTCGATCTGGGCTCGGGTGCCGGTTTTCCCGGCCTGATCCTGGCGATCATGGGCATGCAGAACGTCCGTCTCGTCGAGAGCAACCACGGAAAGTGCGCGTTCCTGCGCGCCGCGGCGGAGGCGACGGGTACGCCGGTGGAGATCTGGACCGAGCGGCTCGAGACGCTCGGCAAGGGCGCACTGGCCGGCGTCGCCGACGTCGTCACCGCGCGGGCCGTGGGCCCGCTGACGCGGCTCCTCCCCTGGATCGCTCCCGTGATCCGACCGGGTGGCTGCGCCCTCCTCCTGAAAGGTGCCCGAACCGACGAGGAACTGGCGGATGCACGGGTGGGGTGGCGCATGCGGGCCACCCGCCTGCCGAGCCGCTCCGACCCGACGGGCACCATACTCCGATTGGAAGACATCAGGCGTGTCGACACGAAACCCCGACGCCACCGCTGAGCGCCGCGCCGCGCCACGGGTCATCGCGATCGCCAACCAGAAGGGCGGCGTCGGCAAGACGACGACCGCGGTCAATCTGGCCGCTGCGCTGGCGGCGAGGGACCATGATGTCCTGGTGATCGATCTCGATCCCCAGGGGAACGCATCGACGGGCCTGGGCGTATCGCGCGTCGACCGGAGCCTCGGCAGCTACGAGGTGCTGCTCGACGAGACGAGCCTGGATGCGGCCCTGGTCGAGACGGCCTTTCCCGGCTTCTGGCTCATTCCGTCCACCCCCGAGCTCGCCGGCGCCGAGGTCGAACTGGTGCAGGCGCCGCGGCGCGAGCAGCGGCTCCGCGACGCGTTGCGCGAGAGCCGCGCAGCCGTCGACTACGTGCTGATCGACTGTCCGCCGGCACTGGGCCTGCTGACGCTGAACGCCTTCGTGGCGGCCGACGCGGTCCTCGTCCCGCTCCAGGCGGAATTCCTGGCGCTGGAAGGCCTGTCGCAGCTGATGCGCACCATCGACCGCGTCCGCGAGAGCCTGAACGTGCGGCTGCGCCTGCAGGGCATCGTGCTGACCATGATCGACCGGCGCAACAACCTGTCGATCCAGGTCGCCGACGACGTCCGCGCGCATCTCGGCCAGAAGATCTACAGCACGGAGATCCCGCGCAACGTGCGCCTGTCGGAGGCGCCCTCGCACGGGCTGCCGGTGCTGTCCTACGATCCGCGTTCCGCCGGCGCCGTCGCCTATGTGCGTCTGGCGGAAGAATTCATCGCCCGTGAGGAGGCCATTCGATGACCGGCAATCGTCGTCAGCTGGGACGCGGCCTCTCCGCGCTGTTGGGCAACGGTACCACGGAGGCCGCCGCGGCGGATGAACGCGCCCGTCCCTCGCGCACGGTGCCGGTCGAGGCCCTGCGCCCCGGCCAGTTCCAGCCGCGGCGCCGCTTCGATGCGGATGCGATCGAGGCCCTGTCGCAGTCGATTCGCGAGAAGGGCATCCTGCAGCCGATCCTGGTGCGGCGTCCCGCCGACGGCTCCGACGGGTACGAGATCGTCGCGGGCGAGCGACGCTGGCGCGCCGCCCAGCGGGCGCAGCTGCACGAAGTGCCGGTCATCGTGCGCGACCTGTCCGACCAGGACGCGCTCGAGATTGCGATCGTCGAGAACGTCCAGCGCGAGAGCCTGTCGCCGGTCGAGGAGGCCGAGGGCTACAACCGCCTGATCGCCGATTTCAGCTACACCCAGGAACAGCTGGCCCAGACGGTCGGCAAGAGCCGCAGCCACATCGCGAACACGCTGCGCCTGCTCGGCCTGCCGGGCAGCGTGCGCGAGCTGCTCGACAAGGGCGCGATCAGCGCCGGCCACGCGCGGGCCTTGGTGGGAGCGGCGAACCCGGCCGTGCTGGCGGCACAGATCGTCGCGCGGGGCCTGTCGGTACGGGCGACGGAGCGGCTGGTCCAGGGCGCCAAGGCGGACGGTGCCGGGCGCCGCACCGCGCCGCCGAAGACGGCCGATACGGTCGCCCTGGAGCGCGACCTGGCGGACCTGCTCGGTCTGCGGGTCAAGATCAACTGGGACGGCAAGGCCGGGTCGGTGACGCTGCGCTTCTCCGACCTCGACCAGTTCGACGGCCTGCTGTCCCGCCTGAAGGCGCGCGAGACGGGCTGAACGCCGCGCGGACCGCTATTCGTAGCCGGGCGGCGGCACGAAGCCGCCGCAGGTCCGCTCGATCAGCCGCGCCACGTGGATGGCCGTGCGGTCGTGCAGGTGCGGCGCCAGGATCTGGATGCCCACCGGCAGCCCCGATTTCGTCAGGCCGGCCGGCGCCGCCGTCGAGGGCAAGAAGACCACGCCGCCGATGCCGGCCCAGAACATCTGGTCGGTTGTCGGAACCTTCTTCCCGTTGACCAGGATCGTGCGTTGCGCACGATCGCCCGCTTGGTCGTGCGGCCAGGCAGCCGAGGCGCCCACCGGGCAGAGCAGGACGTCCCAGTCGCGAAAGAAGTCGGCCCAGGCGAGCCGCATCTGCCCCCGCTCATTGTTCCAGCGGTGCCAGTCGCGGTGCCGCATCGTGTTGGCGCGCGCCATCATCGCGTAATAGCTCTTGTCGTCGGCGAGTCGTTCGGCGTCGCGCAGATGCTGGTCGAACACGGCCGGCGGCAGCCGGCCGGAGGTGGCCGCGCGAAGCAGGGTGATGTAGACCTCGTGCTGCCGGGCGAGGTCGATCGCCGGCCTTGCCCGGTCGTCCACCCGGGCACCCGCGGCCGCGAGGCGGTCGACCAGCGCCTGCAGGACGTCGAGCATCTCGCCGTCGCTCTCCGCGCAGGGATGGTCGAGCATCACGGCGACGCGCAGGTCCTTCAGCGTCTCGCCGCGCGGGCCCGGCAGGTCCAGTTTCCAGCCCGCCCCGTCCATCTCGTCCGGCCCGGCCATGACCGACAGCGCGAGATCGAGATCGTCGGCGCCACGGGCCAGCGGGCCGATGACGGAGATATCCGACGGCACGACGACGCCGGGCAGCGCGTGGCCGCGCGACGGGCAGATGCCCCAGGTCGGCTTGTGGCCGAAGACACCGCAGTAATGCGCGGGGTTGCGGATGGAGGCGCCGATGTCGCTGCCGGCCTCCAGGCCCGTCAGGCCCGCCGCCAGGGCGGCCGCGGAACCGCCCGACGAACCGCCCGGCGTGCGGGAGAGGTCCCACGGGTTGTTCGTCGTGCCGTAGACGGGATTGAAGCTCTGCCAGTCGGCGAGCATCACGGGAACGTTGGTCTTGCCGAAGGGAATGGCGCCGGCGTCGACGAACCGCTGCACGGGCAGCGAATGGCGTTCCGCCTTGGTATCCTTGTATTCCGGCAGGCCCCAGGTGGTGGGGGCGCCGGCGATGTCGTAGGATTCCTTAAACGTCATCGGCAGGCCGTGCAGCGGCCCCCAGCTTTCGCCTCGCACACGCGCATCGTCCGCTGCTTTCGCCCGTGCGCGGGCACCGTCAATATCCGTCCAGATCAGTGCATTCAACCTTGGGTTGAATCTCTCAACCCGGGCGAGATAGTGATCCAGCAGTTCCAGGCTGCCCACGCTCCCGTCGCGGAGGGCCGCGGCGAGGCTGGTGGCTGTGTCGAAGGCACGATCGGTCATGGAGCACCCCGCATGGTCGGATGTCCCGCTGGGCGGGATCGATGACCGATCGAACCACGCCCTGACCCGACACGGAAGCGGCAGACACGCCGCCGGTCAGCGGCGCTTCGGTTTCGGAGCGTTGCTTGGCCGGCCGGAGGCCGGTTCGTCGAGATCCGGCTTGATGATGTCCGCGCGGACCGTGAACGAGTCCGGATCCACCCGATCGGGCCCCGGTGCGTCGTAGATGACGAGGAGGCTGCCGTCGCGCGCGTCGGAGGCGTGCTCCAGGCCTTCGGGATGATCGGTTTCCAGGCCATAGTGCAGTTCGGCGACGACGCCGATCCGTTGCGGCGCCACGACGCCCGAGCGGATGTCGCGGACCGCGTCGCGCCAGCGCAGGACCAAGGCCGTGCCGTCCAACGCCATCGTCGGCCCGACCAGCAGCAGCAGGTCGTCGCCGCAGAGCCGCAGGTCGCGGACGCCGAGGCCCTGGGTGTCGAGCAGGTGCTTGCGGTACCGGGCCTTGCCCTCGATCCGCCGCGCCGTGAGACGGCCGCTGGACGGCTCCTTAAGCGAGAGTTCCAACACTACGGCATGGCCGCGCAGCACCGGCCCGCGCAGTCCGAGCCAGACGCGGTCGCCGCGCACCGCTATGCCCTCGATGTCGAAGCCGTTCTCCTTCGACGGGATCGAGAGGAAGGCGGCCAGATGCGGATCCTCCTCGAGCCATTCATGCAGCGTCGAGCGCGACTTCCTCAGCTTCAGGCAGGCGGCCTTCCGTCCTCCGACGTCGTCGCAGAGACCGAACATGCCGGCGCCCTCGTCGCGCAGCGGCACCCGTCCGAGAAAGTAGCGGTTGGGGTCGCGGCCGATCTCGGCCATTCGCTCCAGAGCGTCTTCATGGCCGTGCTCGTCCCGCTTGGCCTTCTTGCGCTTCAGCGCGTGCGAACCGACGATCCAGAGATAGCCGTCCGCGGCAGCCAAACCCTCGATGTCCATCTCGCCGGACTGTCCTTCGGGGAGATCGAAGAAGTCGCCGAGCCGGATGCTGGTATGCGCCGCGAAGTCGCCGGCGGCGTTCTCGACGAGACGCTCCACGCTCGCCGTCTCGTCGCATGCGACGAACAGGCAGCGTCCGACCCGGGCGACGGCCGACAGATCCTTGCTCAGCGGATCGTCGATGTGGCGGATCGGCCGCCAGTCGGAAAAGACGAGATCGACCTGGTCGATGGGATCGAGCGGCACCCGGCACTCCTGCAGCAGCGGTCTCCCGTCAACGCCGCCGCGGACGCGATGTTGCCGGCATCCCGCATCGCGCTTGCGCCACCGGGCGCCGCCCTGCACCTTGGTCCGCGCCCGCCCGTCGCTTCGGAGACCATCCTTGTTCGTCCCCACCTCCGACTATCTCGGCACGCTTCCCTTCTTCGCGCTCTTCTTCGCGGCCGCCTGCCTGCTGCTCGCCGTGTTCGCGCTGATCTACACCTTCGTGACGCCGTTCAACGAGCTCCGGCTGATCCGTGCCGGCAACAGCGCCGCCGCGATCAGCTTCTCCGGTGCGATGATCGGCTTCGCCATTCCGCTCGCCGGGGTGATCGAGAACAGCGTCAGCATCGCGGACATGCTGGTGTGGGGCGTCGTGGCCCTGGTCATCCAGCTTCTCGCCTTCCTCGTTGCGCGCCTGCTGCTGCCGGAACTCGTCCGGCAGATCGAAGGCGCGGAGGTGGGCCCGGCCATCGTCGTCGGCGCCTTCTCCATCGTCATCGGAATCCTCAACGCCGCCTGCGTGACCTACTGAGGTAGGGGCGCCGGTGTCGCCGCTGGTTGTAAGGGAACCATAGGCGCCACATCTCTTTTCCCTGATCGCATCCGCGAGGGAAGACAATGCCGCCACGCACGCCCGGCGTCTGGATGTGGGACGAAGCCTGCGAGAGGATCGACCGCGCCGAGCGGTTGCACCGCCAGTTCTTCATGCCCGCGCCCGCCCAGGCCCGCCGCCCCGCCTGGGAGCCGCCGCTCGACATCCTGGAGACCGAAGAGGCGCTGTGGATCGTCGCAGCGCTGCCGGGTGTCTCGTCCGATCACCTGGAGGTGGTCGTCGATTCGGGTGTGCTGATCGTGCGCGGGGAGCGCCGCCTGCCGCCCGGCCTGCGCCGCGCCGCCATCCACCGTCTCGAGATCCCGCACGGCCGGTTCGAACGCCGCATCGTCCTGCCCACCGGGCGGTACGAGGCCGGGCGGCCCGAACTCGAGGACGGCTGCCTCATCCTGAGTCTTCGCAAGCTGGGCTGACATCATGAACGGCGACCAGACGCAGACCTCTCCCGCGGCCGAGCTTCCCGCGGACGCCATGATCATCCTGCCGGTGCGCAACATGGTCCTGTTTCCGGGGATCGTGCTGCCGTTCGTCATCGGACGGCCGCGCTCCGTCGCCGCCGCCCAGGAGGCCGCCCGCTCCGAACGCCCTCTCGGCGTGCTCGTGCAACGGGACGCCAGCGTCGAAGACCCAACCAGCGCCGACCTGCACACGATCGGCACCGTGGCCGCCGTGATGCGCTACGTCACCGCGCCGGACGGCTCGCACCATGTCGTCTGCCAGGGCGAGCGCCGCTTCCGCGTCATCGAGTTCCTGGACGGATATCCGTTTCTCGTGGCGCGCGTCGAGCAGATCGGCGAGAGCGAACTCCGCACGGCGGAAGTCGAGGCGCGCGTCCATCGCCTGAAGGAGCGCGCCGTCGAGGCCGTCCAGCTTCTGCCCCAGGCGCCCGGCGAACTCGCGGGCGCGATCCAGTCGATCCAGTCCGCCTCGGCGCTGGCGGACTTCGTCGCCGCATTCCTCGACCTGCAGCCGGAAGAGAAGCAGCAGGTCCTGGAGACGCTCGATGTCCAGGCGCGCCTCGACATGGTGCTGGAGCGCCTGTCCTATCGCATCGGCGTGCTGAAGCTCTCGCAGCAGATCGGCCAGCAGACCAAGGACACGCTGGAAGCGCGCCAGCGCGAGCACCTCCTGCGCGAACAGCTTCGCCAGATCCAGAAGGAGCTGGGCGAGGAGGACGAGCGCGCGGCCGAGATCGCCGAGCTGAAGGAGGCGATCGAGAAGGCTGGCATGCCCGACGAGGTGCGCCAGCAGACCGACAAGGAGCTGCGGCGCCTGGAGCGCATGCCGGAAGCGGCCGCCGAGTATGGGATGACGCGCACCTATCTCGACTGGCTGATCGGCCTGCCGTGGAAGATCGAGGCGGAGCCGGAGATCGACATCGCCGAGGCCCGCCGCATCCTCGACGAGGATCACTACGGCCTCGACAAGATCAAGCGGCGCATCCTGGAATGGCTGGCGGTGCGCAAGCTGGCGCCGCACGGCCGCAGCCCGATCCTCTGCTTCGTCGGCCCGCCCGGCGTCGGCAAGACGTCGCTCGGCCAGTCGATCGCGCGGGCCACGGGCCGCAAGTTCACGCGCATCGCGCTCGGCGGCGTGCACGACGAGTCGGAGATCCGCGGCCACCGGCGCACCTATATCGGCGCGCTGCCGGGCAACATCATCCAGGCGATCCGCAAGGTCGGCGCCCGCAACGGCGTCTTCATGCTGGACGAGATGGACAAGCTGGGCCGCAGCCATCAGGGCGACCCCTCCTCCGCACTGCTTGAAGTGCTCGACCCGGAGCAGAACTCCACCTTCCGCGACACCTATCTCGGGGTGCCCTTCGACCTGTCGAAGGTGATGTTCATCGCGACGGCGAACGTGCTCGACCAGATTCCGGGCCCGCTGCGCGACCGGATGGAGGTCATCGAGCTGGCCGGCTACACGCAGGAAGAGAAGCTGGCGATCGCCAAGCGCTATCTGGTGAAGCGGCAGCTGGAGGCGAACGGCCTGAAGCCCGAACAGGTGGAGATCGGCGACGACGTGCTGGCGGCGATCATCGCCGACTACACGCGCGAATCCGGCGTGCGCAATCTGGAGCGGGAAGTCGGCACCGTCTTCCGCCATGCGGCCATGCGCATTGCCGAGGGCAAGGACGCGAAGGTCGTGGTGACGGTCGACGATCTCGCCGCGATCCTGGGACCGAAGCGCTACGAGGGCGAGCTGGCGATGCGGACCAGCGTGCCGGGCGTGGCGACCGGGCTCGCCTGGACCCCCGTCGGCGGCGACATTCTGTTTATCGAGGCGACGCGGACCCCGGGCGCGGGCAAGCTGATCCTCACCGGCCAGCTCGGCGACGTGATGCGCGAGAGCGTCCAGGCCGCATTGACGGTGGTGAAGGCGCGCGCCGCCTCGATCGGTATCGACCCGGCGATCTTCGAGAAGAGCGACATCCACGTTCACGTGCCGGCGGGCGCCATTCCCAAGGACGGGCCGTCCGCCGGTGTCGCGATGTTCACGGCGCTCACCTCGCTGCTGACCGACCGCACCGTGAAGAGCGACCTGGCCATGACCGGCGAGATCAGCCTGCGCGGCCTCGTGCTGCCCGTGGGCGGCATCAAAGAGAAGGTCATCGCCGCGCACCGGGCGGGCATCCGCACCGTCATGCTGCCGGCGCGCAACCGCAAGGACTATGAGGAGATCCCGGAAAGCACGCGGAACGCGCTGAAGTTCGTCTGGCTGGAGAAGGTCGACGACGCGCTCGCCGCGGCGCTCGAACCTTCGGCGGCGGAGGCGGCGGCCTAGGACGACTACGGCTCATGTTCGAGCGGATCGACATCGTCGAAGGCGACATCACGCGCCAGCAGGTCGATGCGATCGTGAACGCGGCGAACGAGAGCCTGCTGGGCGGCGGTGGCGTGGACGGTGCGATCCACCGCGCCGCCGGTCCGGAGCTGCTCGCCGAATGCCGGACCCTCGGCGGCTGCCCGACCGGCGAAGCGCGCATCACCGCCGGCTATCGGTTGCCGGCACGGCACGTCATCCACACCGTGGGCCCCGTCTGGTCGGGCGGGCGGAACGACGATCCGCTGCTGGCGTCCTGTTATCGCAATGCCCTGCGGCTCGCCGCGCGACATGACGTGCGCAGCATCGCCTTCCCGTCGATCAGCACCGGCGTCTATCGGTTCCCCTTCGACCGCGCGGCGCGGATCGCGCTGCTGACCGTCGAACACACGCTGCGCGAACTGCCGCAGATCGAGCGGGTCGTGCTGGTCTGCTTCGGCACAGAGGCCGAGCGGGACTATCGCCGGATCGCCCGGGAGTTCACCGACAGATGACCGTACGCAACCTGGACGCGGCGTTCCGGCCGCAATCGATCGTGGTCGTCGGCGCCGGCACCCGGCAGGGTTCCGTCGGCGCGGTCCTCGCCCGCAATCTCGCCCAGGCCGGGTTCCGCGGCAGCATCCGCGCCGTCCACCCGCGCGAGACGTCGATCGAGGGGCTGGAGGCGTTTCCGTCGATCGAGGCGCTGCCGGACGTCCCCGACCTCGCCGTCATTGCGACGCCGCCCGAGTCCGTGCCCGGACTGATCCGGCAACTCGGCGACAGGGGCACGCGTGCCGCCATCGTGATCACCGCCGGCTTCGGTGAAGGCGGGGGCGACGGTGGCGGAGATGGGCACCGGCTGCGCCAGGCGGTGCTCGACGCCGCGAAGCCGCATCTGCTCCGCGTCGTGGGACCGAACTGCCTGGGCGTCCTGGTGCCGGGCAGCGGGCTGGACGCCAGCTTCGCGCACATCCGGCCGCAGCGCGGCGGCGTCGCCTTCGTCGCGCAGTCGGGCGCCATGGTGACCTCGATCCTGGACTGGGCGGTGCCGCGCGGCATCGGCTTCTCGCACCTCGTCTCGCTGGGCGACATGATCGACGTCGACTTCGGTGACATGCTCGACTGGCTCGCGACCGACCGCGAGACCACGGCGATCCTGCTCTACATCGAAGCCATCACGCACTCGCGGAAGTTCATGTCGGCCGCACGCGCCGCGGCCCGGGTGAAGCCGGTGATCGCCATCAAGGCGGGCCGCTTCGCCGAGGGCGCGCGGGCGGCCTCCTCGCACACCGGCGCACTGGCCGGCGTCGATGCGGTCTACGACGCGGCGTTCGCGCGCGCCGGCATTCTGCGCGTGCGCAGCATCGAGGAGCTGTTCGGCGCGGTGGAGACGCTGGCGCGCGTCCGCGACATCGCGGGGAGCCGGCTCGGGATCCTGACGAACGGCGGCGGCATGGGCGTGATGGCGACCGACGCCCTGATCGGTGCCGGCGGAACCCTGGCGACGCTCGGTGCCGAGACGATCGAACGCCTGGATACGGTGCTGCCGCCGACCTGGTCGCGGGCGAACCCGGTGGACATCATCGGCGATGCGACGGGCGAACGCTATGCGGCCGCGCTCGACATCCTTCTCGACGATCCGGGGCTCGACGCGCTTCTCGTGCTCAACTGCCCGACGGCGGTCGCCTCCAGCGGCGATGCGGCCCAGGCCGTGGTGGATACGCTGGCGGCGCGTAAGGAAGGGCGCGGCCGGCGCCCCGTCGTGCTGACGAGCTGGGTGGGCGAGCACGCCGCGGCCGCCGGTCGCCGGCTGTTCATTCGCAGCGACGTTCCGACTTTCGCCACGCCGGAGGACGCCGTCCGCGCCTTCATGCATCTCGCCCGGCGGCGACAGCGGCGCGAACTGCTGATGGAGACGCCGCCGTCCCTGCCGGAATCCTTCGTTCCGGACCGCGGGGCGGTGCGAGCCGAACTCGAACGGGCGCTCGTGGACGGGCGGGACTGGTTGACCGAGCCGGAGGCCAAGCGCGTCCTCGCCGCCTACGGCATTCCCATCGTGGCGACGGAAACGGCGGCGACCCCGGCCGAGGCGCGCGCGGCGGCGGCGCGCATCGGCGGCGCCGTCGCGCTGAAGATCCTGTCGCCCGACATCACGCACAAGACCGACGTCCAGGGCGTCGCGCTCGATCTGGAGACACCGGCCGAGGTCGAGGCCGCGGCGCAGCGGATGCTGGAACGGGTGGCGGCGGTCCGGCCGGACGCGCGCATCGAAGGCTTCACCGTGCAGGCGATGATCCGCCGCGCCGCCGCGCACGAGGTGATCCTCGGCATGATCGAGGATCCGCAGTTCGGCCCGGTCATCCTGTTTGGCCGCGGCGGCACCATGGTCGAGATCGCCAACGACCGCGCGCTCGCCCTGCCGCCGCTCAACATGAAGCTGGCGCGCGAGCAGATCGCCGCGACGCGCATGGCGCGATGGCTCGGCGGCTACCGCGGGCGGCCGCCGGCCGACATCGACGCCATCGCCTTCTGTCTGGTGAAGCTGTCGCAGCTGGCGGCGGACTTCGCCGAGATCGTCGAGATCGACGTCAATCCCCTGCTCGCCGACGACCAGGGCGTCATCGCGGTCGACGCGCGCATGCGCGTCCGCGCGACCGCCGCCGACCCGTCGGCACGGCTGGCGATCCGGCCGTACCCGACCGAACTGGAGCAGCATGTGGCGCTGCCCAACGGGCGTACCTTCCTGCTCCGCCCGGTGCGTGCCGAGGACGAGCCGAGCTTCCACGAGATGTTCCGCCGCCTCGACCCGCAGGATATCCGGATGCGCTTCTTCGCCCCCAAGGGCCAGCTCACACATGAGGCGGCGGCCCGGCTGACGCAGATCGACTACGACCGCGAGATGGCGCTGGTCGCCGTGGAAACCGGTTCCGACGGGCAGGATACGGTCTTCGGGGTCGTGCGCATCATCTCCGACCCGGACAATGCGCGCGCCGAGTACGCCATCCTGGTCGACAGCGCGATCAAGGGCGACGGGCTTGGGCGGCTGATGATGCTGCGGATCATCGCCTATGCGCGGGCGCGCGGCATCCGCGAGATCTGGGGCGCCGTGCTGCGCGAGAACCGCAGGATGCTCGCTCTGTGCGACGAGCTGGGCTTCCGGCGCCAGCCGCACCCGGAGGAGACGAGTGCTCTCCGGGTGGTACTGGCGCTGTAGGTCACGCGTCCGGCATCACGGCGATGTCCGTCAGCGCGCCCGGCAGTCCGCCGATGACGCCGACGCCGGTCGCCTTGCCGGTTTCCAGGTCGACCGTGTAGAGCATGTCGCCTGCCGCCAGCCACGCCGTGTTGCGCCCCTGGGCGTTGGTCTGGACATCGAAGGCATAGGTCGGCGCCGCCTCGATGCCAAGCTTGCCGACGGCGGCGAGCGTGCCGTCGTTCGGCGACACCTGCTGGATCAGGGCCACGATGGTCGCGTCGATGTCGTACATCGCCGTCTTCGCCGGATTGCCGTAAGAGTTGGTATAGGCCGCCGCGGCGATGGCCGGCTTCTCGCCCGCATGCATGTCTTCCGACCGGAAGGCCAGGGTGCCGTCGGTCGTGACCTTGCCGGTGTCGACGTCGGCGCGCAGGTTGGTGCCGTCCATGCCCATGAAGCGCAGCTTGTCCGCCGCAGGGTTGAAGTCGACGATTGCTGTGGCCGAGGGCGAGGCCGGCGGCATCTTGTCCAGCTTCGACACCATCTTGGCCATTCCCGTGGCGGGATCGATGGTCACGACGGTCCCGTCTGTGGCGACCCCGTAGAGCATGCCGTTGGAGGGGCGCACGTCGATCCCGAGCAGCGGCCCGGTTCCGGTGACCTTCATCGTCCTCGCCACGGTCGGCTTCATGGTGTCGAACATGACGAGCGTTCCGCCGTCGACCAGGCCGACGACCATGGCGGCGTTCGCCGAGGCGGCGAAACCCAGCACCGTGCCGGCGGCGAGGGCGAGCTTGAGCGATTTCATGCGTGTCTCCTGAAGGGTGGCTCCGCTTCGAACCACCCTTCCGCTACACGCGGGCAGCGTCCCGTGGATGCGCTCTGCGCGTTTTTTTCTTTGCCGCTGCGTCCGGAACCGGCCGCGGCGCGTAGATCGTCTGCTGGCTTTCTGCGGGCGGGGCGCCGCGCAACGGGATGGGTCGCGTGAGAGACGGGACGACCGGGCAGTTCGACTATGCCGGTGCGATCGGACGCTGCGCTTCGGGCGACCGTGCCGCGCTCGAAGCGCTCTTCGCCGTGGAAGCGGGGCGGCTCCTCGCGGTGGCGAAGCGGTTCCTCCACCGGCGCGATCTGGCCGAAGAGGCGGTGCAGGACGCGTTCATCCAGATCTGGCGCAAGGCCGGCACCTTCGATCCGGCGCTGGGGTCGGGCCGCGGCTGGATCTACGCGATCGTCCGCAACCGGGCGCTTAACATGCTGCGCGACGGCGCCCGCGAGGATCTGGTCGGTGACGAGCATCTGGCTGCGTGGCGCGACGGCGAAAGCACCACGCGGGACGCCTTCGAGCGGCTGCCGCTGGAAAGCCGTCTGCGCCGCTGCCTCGAGGGCCTCGATGCGGAGAAGCGTTCGAGCATCCTCATGTCGTATGTCGCGGGCTATTCCCACGGTGAGATCGCGGGGCGCCTCGCCGTACCGCTCGGGACGGCGAAGGCCTGGGTCAGGCGCGGCCTGGCCGCCCTGCGGGAGTGCATGTCGTGAGCCCCGCCGAACGGAACGAGACGGCGACGCGCGCCGAAGAATATGTGCTGGGCCTGCTGACGCCGCACGAAGCGGCGGAGGTGGAGGCGCGCCTCGTCGACGATGCCGACCTGCGCACAGACGTCGCCGCGGCACGCGACCGCTTTCTCGAACTCGACCTGCATGCGGAGCCGTTGCCGGTCGATCCGGCGCTCTGGGATCGCATCGTCGCCGGGCTGGATGGCCGATCCGAAGCCGACATCGTTCCCTTCGCGCCCCCGTCGGTTCGGGCCGCCCGTCGCCGCGGGCTCTGGCAGGGCGCCTTGGCAGCGAGCGTCGCTGCCGTCCTGCTCGCGGGGGCCGCCATCCTCGGGCTGCCGTCCCTGCGCGAGCCGCCGCCGCCCATCGTCGTCGCCGTCCTGCTCGATCCGGACACCAACAATCCCGGAGCGGTCGTGGAAGCGTTCGCCGACGACCGGGTGCGCATCGTCCCGCTGGCGGACATCCCGATTCCGGAAGGCCGCATCCTGCAGGTCTGGACCCTGCCCGACGCCGAGACGGGACCCGTCTCGCTCGGCCTGATGCCCCAGGCGCAGCTGACGAGCCTGCTGGGTCCCGACCTGCCGCGGCCGCAGGCGCGCCAGCTCTACGAGATCACGCTGGAGCCGGCGGGCGGCTCGCCGACCGGCCGGCCGACGGGGCCGATCCTCTACAAGGGCTTCGCGGAGCCGACGCGCTGACCGTCCTGCGGGGCCGCCTCGAGCACCAGAAGGCGCACGGTATCACCGAAGAACAGCTGTCGCCGGACGATGCGCAGCCCGGCCACGGGGATGGCCTCCTCGGTCCCGGCGTCGTAGCGTGCGGCGAAGGCCCAGTGAAGCCAGGGCGAGAGCAGCCGCATGCCGAGCCGTACCAGCGGCTTTTCGGAGAGTCCGTAGTCGAGCAGCAGGATGCGCCCGCCCGGCGCGCAGACCCGGCGCAACTCGCGCAACGCCTCGGCCTGCCGGTCGCGCGGCAGGCAGCACATCGTATAGGTGGCGGTGACGGTATCGAAGGCGCCGTCGGGCAGGCCGTTGGCGAACACGTCACGCTCCAGGAGCGTGACCGTGCGCCCCTGCCGCTCGGCCCGCTTTCCGGCGCGCCGCAGCATGGCCGGGCTGTTGTCGATTCCGACCGCCTCGCTGTCCTCCGGGTAGAACGGGATATTGCAGCCGGTGCCGACGCCGACGTCCAGCAGGCGGCCACGGGCGCGGGCGAACACCTCGCGCCGCAGGCGCCGCTTCCAGGTGAGCTCGTAGATGCCGTCGAGGAGATCGTAAACGCCCGCCATGCGTTCATAGGTGTGGCGGCTCGATCCGGCGGTCGAGCCGTCCGCCGTGCCCGGGTGACCCGTCTGCATCGCGTCGCTTCCATGCGCCAGCATTCGACGAGGCGAAGCTAGCGGCGTGGTGCGACAGGCGGGTGTCCGCCGTACGACAGGTTCGTGACCGGTGGTCCGGTTCGTGCACTCGCCAGCTCGGAATCGGCCGCCTCGGGGAAGCGGGCGGCGTCGCGATATCCCGCCCGTCCCGTCGACATGCAGCCCACGGGGAATTGTAGCGTGCCAGAAACCGAAGCCGACCCGGCCGTAGAAACCGGTTATGCACCCGTCTCTCTGTCGCTCGCGGAGCGGTCCCGCGACCTCTGGCCGGCCCTGGAGGCGGCGCAGTTCGCACGCATCGTCAACCGGGACCCGCCGTCGGGCGACGCGCAGGATGATGCGATGCGGCGCTTCATCGCCATCTTCGCGGAACTGGCCGAGAGTTGGGAGACCGTGCCTGTCGCAAGCCGCGTGCCGGCCCTGGACGGCATCAACCGCTATCTGGTCAGCATGCGGGAAAACGGCATCTACGTGCATGCCGCCGCCGTCGAGTGCGCCTTCTCCTCGGAGGGAAATGCCGCGCAGTCGTTCCCGATGGCGGTGCTGAACCTGGGGCGCGACGGCCTTCCCGTCGTCACGCTGATGATTCCGCAGTCGATCGACGTCACCGGCAGGTGACAACCGCCGGGGCTTGAGGCAGTCTCCGCGGCCACCGGAGAACAAGGCCCATGATACCGCAGTCCCAGACGAAGGCGCGCAACGAGGCGACCCTGCGCAGGATCGTGCTCGACATGCCCAGGCAGAAGATCGGCGAGGTGTCCCGCCTCGGCATGGGCAAGCCGGAAACGATTCCCCTCTGGTACGGCGAGTCGGACATCCCGACGCCCGCCTTCATCTGCGACGCCGCCGCCGCGGCCCTGCGCGAGGGACGGACCTTCTACACGCACAAGCGCGGCCTGCCGGAACTGCGTTCGGCGCTCGCCAGCTATATGAGCGGCCTCTACGGCACGACGATCGACATGGAGCGCGTGACCGTGACCATGTCGGGGATGGCCGCGATCTCGCTGGCGATGAACGCGATCCTCGATCCGGGCGACAATGCGGTGAACGTCACGCCGGTCTGGCCGAACTGCATCAGCGCGGCGGAATCGCGGGGAGCGGAAGCCCGCCGCGTGCCGCTCGACCTGGAGAACGGCGTCTGGCGCCTGGACCTGGACCGGCTGTTCGCCACCTGCGACGACCGTACCCGCATCATCTTCATCAACTCGCCGGGCAATCCGACCGGCTGGACGATGGACCGCGCCCAGCAGCAGGCCGTCCTGGACTTCGCGCGCGCCAACGGCATCTGGATCATCGCCGACGAGGTGTATGCGCGGATCGTCTACGACGGCAACGTGGCACCTTCCTTCCTGGAGATCGCCGAGCCCGACGACCCGCTGCTGGTCATCAACAGCTTCTCCAAGACGTGGGCGATGACCGGCTGGCGGGTGGGTTGGCTGACGCACCCGGCCGGCATCGGCGAGTATCTGACGAGCCTGATCGAGTACACGACCGCGGCGGTCTCGGAGTTCACCCAGATCGCCGGGCTGGCCGCGGTCACCCAGGGCGAGCCCTTCGTCAACGAGATGCGCGAGAAGTTCCGGCGCGGCAAGGACGCGGTGGTGCCGCGCCTGCGCACCATACCGGGGGTGACGATCGACGAGCCGCGGGCGGCGTTCTACGCCTTCTTCCGCGTCGCCGGCGTCGAGGATACGCTCGAATACTGCAAGCGGCTCTACCGCGAGACCAATGTCGGGATCGCGCCGGGCGCGGCGTTCGGACCCGAGGGCGAAGGCTGGCTGCGGCTCTGCTTCGCGAGCGACGTCGACCGGCTGTCCATCGCCATGGACAGGCTGGAGCAGTTCATGGCCGCAAACCGCTGACGGGGGCGGATGCCGCCCGATAGGGCGGCTCCAGCTCCGTCAGGCGGGCAGCCTCGCGGCAGTCGGCGCCGCGCCCACGGCGAGCGTCGGAACGGCACGCATCTCGTCCAGCGGGCGGTCGACCCATACGTCGATCTCGCTCATGCGTCCGTAGACGCGCCGCGGCCCGATGGCCGTCATTCCCGCGAGCACGCTCTCGCCGGCCTGGGCGCGCGCGGCGGCCGCGAGTTCCTCGCTGATGACGAGCCGGCAGCCGAGTTCGCGGGTCAGCGTCTCCAGACGGCTGGCGACGTTCACGACATCGCCCAGCACGGCGTATTCGAGGCGCCGGTCGGAGCCGATGTTGCCGAGCACCGCCTCGCCATAGTGGATTCCGACCGAAAGACGGATCGGCGCCTCGCCGTCGGCGGTCCGCTCGTCGTTCCAGGCGTCGATGGCGCGGAGCATCGCCCGGCCCGCGGCCAGGGCGTTCGCGGCGTCCTGCGGCCCCGGCTCCGGCGTTCCGAACGTCGCCATGACGCCGTCGCCGAGAAACTTGTCGAGGGTTCCTTCGTGTTCGAACACGGCGGTCTCCAGCCGCCCGTGCAGGCCGCGCAGCAGGCCGATCACCGTGGTCGGCGCCGCCCCTTCGGTCATTCGCGTGAAGCCGACCACGTCGGCGAACAGTACGGCCACGCGGCTGGCACCATACTCGTGCAGCATCTGCTGGCCGCCCGTCAGCCGCGCGACGGTGCCCGGCGCGAAATAGCGGGCGAGGGCCGCCCGGTCGCGCGCCGCGGCGGCCTGCCGGATGATCAGGCGCCGCCCGCGGGCGACGGCCACCGACGCGATGGCGGCGACCAGCATCAGGATGACCGCATCCTGTCCGACCCGATAGAGGTCGACATAGAAGGGATCCAGCCGCACCGCGAGGTAGGCGCTCACGTCCGGCAGCAGGTCGTCCACCACCACAAGGGAATCCGGCAGGTTCGCCAGATAGACGCCGCCGACCATCCAGGCGGCCGCGGCGCAGGCGCCCGCCCAGAGGGTGAGCGACGGCATGTAGCTGAAGCCGGTGACGGCGATGAGGATGTAGAAATAGACCGAGAGGCCGTCGCGCAGCGACATCTGCGCCGGCAGGTAGGGCGAACCGAAATAGGTCCACCCGAACATCGCGCCCGCCATCAGGCAGACGTCGATCAGGACCGTCAGATAGGCGAAGACGACGGACCGCGAGCGCCGCCGCAGGGCGTAGTGCGCCATGCCGTTGAGCGCGACCAGTCCCATGATCCCGATGACGAAGACGGTGACCATGCCGGTCGTCGCGAACAGGGCCCATACGCTGGTGACCGCCAGCGCGGCGAGCCGCGCTATCGTCGCGACCTTGAGGCCCCACACCTCCGCGGCCCGGAAGGCGAGATCGATCTCCGGGTCCGCCTGCGGTCTCGCCATGCGCCGCTGTCGCCTCAGCCGAGCCGCTCGGGTCCGACCCGGACGACCATCTTGCCGAAATTGTCGCCCTTGAAGAGGCCGAGGAAGGCCTCGGGCGAGCGGTCGAGGCCGTCATAGACGGTCTCCTTCCACTTCACCTTGCCCGCACGGATCCAACCGCCGACGTCGCGCTGGAAATCGCCGATGCGCTCGGCATGGTCGGACACGATGAACCCCTGCATGCGCAGCCGCTTGCCGACCACCAGGAAGAGGTTGTGCGGACCGGGCTGCGGTTTGCCGTCCGCGTCGTTGTAGCGGCTGATCATGCCGCAGGCGGCGATGCGGCCGTGCATGTTCATCAGGTTGAGCGCCGCGACCAGATGCTCGCCGCCGACATTCTCGAAATAGACGTCGATGCCGTCGGGGCAGTGCTGCGCCACCGCGGCTTCCAGGTCGCCGCAGGTCTTGTAGTTCACCGCCGCGTCCACCCCGGCCTCGTCCAGCAGCCAGCGGCACTTCTCGTCCGACCCGGCCGAGCCGACGACGCGGCATCCCTTGATCTTGGCGATCTGGCAGACCAGCGCGCCCACGGCACCGGACGCGGCCGAGACGAACACCGTCTCGCCGGGCTTGGGCTGGCCGATGTCGAGCAGGCCGACATAGGCGGTCATCCCCGGCATGCCGAGCACGCCGATCCAGGCCGGCAGCGGCGCCAGGTCGGGATCGACCTGCAGCAGGCCCTTGCCGTCGGCGACGTGATACTCCTTCCAGCCGCCGCCGAAGCCGGCGACATAGGCGCCCTTCTCGAAGCGGCCGCCCTTGGACTCCATGACCTCGCCGACGAAGCGGCCGTCCATCGCCTTGCCCAGTTCGAAGGGCGGCGCGTAGCTCTTACGGTCGGACATCCGCCCGCGCATGTACGGGTCGACCGACATGTGGACGGTGCGGATCAGCATCTGGCCGTCGCCCGGCACGGGCATCGGCACCTCCGCGATCTCGAAATCGGTCGCCTGGGGCATGCCCTGCGGCCGGCTCTTCAGGCGAACCTCGCGCACGGTCTTCGGCAGTGGCGTCATGTCGGTGTCTCCGTTTCGTCTCGCCGCGTACATAGTGTCCTGCGTAACGCTTGTCGCGGCCATCGCGGTCGCAGGTCGCCGGCCGTGTCCGCCGGTCATGTTCGCCGTGCATCGTCGCACTGCTGCGCCGCGGGTGCACAGGGCCTCCCCGCAAGTGCTAGAGAACGCGCGGTCTGTGCGGGAGCGATGATGTCCGAGGCAACGGGAGCGGCGGTCGACGCGGCGGGGGGAATCCGCTTCGAGGGGGTCGTGCTCGCGCGCGGCGACCGCGCCGTGTTCGAGGGGTTGACCCTCGACCTGTCGGAGCGGCGGATCGGCCTGATCGGGGACAACGGCTCGGGCAAGAGTTCGCTGCTGCGGCTGGCCAACGGCCTGCTGCTGCCGGACGAAGGGCGTGTCCTCGTCGGCGGGCGCGATACGGCCGCGCACCGCCGCGCGCTGCCGGCGGACGTCGGCTTCGTCTTCCAGAATCCCGACCACCAGATCCTGTTTCCGACGGTGGCCGAGGAGGTGGGGTTCGGTCTTTCCGAGGCCGGCTTGCGTCGCGACGCCGTCGCCGCCAGGGTCGCGGATCTGCTCGCCGCGCATGGCTGCGCCGGCTGGGAGGATCGCGCCATCCACGAACTGTCGGAGGGTCAGAAGCAGCTCGTCTGCATTCTCGCCGTCATCGCGCCGGAGCCGCGCTTCCTCCTGCTCGACGAGCCATTCGCGAGCCTCGACCTGTCGACGCGCTTCGCCCTCGGCGCCCGGCTCGCGGCGCTGCCGCAGCGCATGGTCATGGCCAGCCACGACCTCGACCTGCTCGCCGGGTTCGACCGGGTCGTCTGGCTGGAACAGGGTGCGGTGCGCGCGGACGGGCCGCCCGGAGACGTGATCGCCGCCTACCGGGACCACGCCCGGCGCCGCGCCGCGGCGGAACTGCCGTCGTGATCTCGACCTATCTGGCCCGGCGCACCTGGCTTCACCGCGTCCCGGCCGGTGCCAAGCTCGCCGCACTGGCGGTCGCCAGCACGGCGCTGCTCCCCGTGGAGGGTGCAGGATGGCTCGGGGTCGCCTTCGCCGGCACGCTCGCCCTCTATGCCTCCGCCGGACGGCAGGCGCTTCGCCACATCGCGCTCCTGCGGCCGCTGCTGCCGCTGCTCGCCGTCATCGGGCTGCTGCACGGACTGACCGGCGCGTGGATCGACGGGCTGACCGCCGTGCTTCGCCTCGTCACGATGGTGCTGCTGGCGAACCTCGTCACCATGACGACGACGATGCAGGCCTTGATGGATGCCGTGGTGCCGCTGCTGCGGCCGCTCCGGGTCGTCGGGCTCAATCCGAAGAAGCTGGGGCTGGCGGTGGCGCTCGTGGTGCGCTTCGTGCCCGTGCTTCTGTCCAACTGGGACCTGCGCTGCGAGGCGTGGCGGGCGCGCACCGGGCGGCGGCCGTCGTGGCGGCTGCTTGTGCCCTTCATGGCGGAGACGCTACGACTGGCCGATCAGGTGGCGGACGCGCTCGACGCCCGAGGTTTCGACGCCCAGGGTTTCGACGCGCACCGCGGCCAGCCCACCCCCAGACGTTAGAGGTTCCCGCGTGGAAACACGGTCCATCGCCCGCATCGCGCTCTTCGCCGCGATCATCGCCGCTCTCGGCCTGCTCCCCCGCATCGACCTGCCGCTCGCCGGCGGCGTGCCGATCACCGCCCAGACGCTGGGCGTGATGCTGGCCGGCGTCGTCCTCGGCGCCCGTCAGGGGGCGCTCGCGGTGCTGCTGTTCGTCTTCGTCGTGGCGCTGGGCGCTCCCTTCCTCGCCGGCGGCCGCGGCGGGCTCGGCGTGTTCTTCGGGCCGTCCGCCGGCTTCCTGGTCGGCTTCATCCCCGGCGCGTTCGTGTGCGGCCTCGTGGCGCGCCGGCTGGCCGGCCTGCCGGTCTTCGTCGGGTCGGCCGTGGCGGCCGTCATCGGCGGCGTCATCGTCATCTATGCCTTCGGCATACCGGTCCTGGCGTGGAAGGCCGGCATGACGCTGGTGCAGGCGGCCATCGCCAGCAGCACCTTCCTGCCCGGCGACATGCTGAAGGCGATCGCGACGGGCCTCGTCGCGGCCGGCCTGCGCAAGGCGATGCCGGCACCCCGCCGAGCCTAGTCCCATGGCGGGCGTCACGTCCCGGATTCCGGCGCATGCCGACGCGCGGCCCGAGCGGCCGGCGCTCCGGGTCGGCGACGACGTTTTGACCTGGGGCGAACTCGCTGCGGCGCTCGACCGCCTGGCGGCGCACGTCGCCGCGTGCGTTCCGGCCGGCGGCGGTGTCGCGCTGCACCTGCCGACCGGCCCGGCGCTGGCGCTGCTCGTGCTCGCCGTCGCCCATGCCGGGCGCGAGGCGCAGGTGCTCGACCCAGACTGGCCCGCGGCGACGGTCGACGCGGTGCTGGACGCCCTGGCGCCGGCGCTGCTCGTCACCGGGTCGCCGCATCGGGGCGGGCCGAAGGCGATCCGCCTCGACGATCACCTGCCGTTCGCCGCCGTGGCGGACGCCGTCGGTGCGCCCCTCCGCTACCAACGCCCGGCGGAGCCCGCCGACCGGTCGCGCTTCTATGTCGGCTTCACCTCGGGCTCGACGGGCCGGCCGAAGGGCTACGGCCGCGACCATCGCTCGTGGACCGAGAGTTTCGCCGGCGACGCGGTCGAATTCGGCATCGGTCCGCAGGACGTGGTCGTGGCGCCGGGCACGCTGACGCATTCGCTGTTCCTCTATGCGCTGATGCAGGGCCTGCACGCCGGCGCCACCGTCATCCTGTCCACCGGCTTTCGGCCCGCTTCCGTCCTGCGCCAAGTCCGCACCCATGAGGCCACGGTCCTCTACGGCGTGCCCACCCACCTGCGGCTGGTGCTCGAGGCGGCGGCGGGGCACGCACCGTGTCCCAGCCTGCGCTGGATCCTGTCCTCCGGCGCCAAATGGGCCGCGGACGCCCTTCCCGCCCTGCGCCGCGCCTTCCCGAACGCCCGCTTCGCCGAGTTCTACGGCGCCTCCGAGCTCAGCTTCGTGACCGTGGCGAAGGACGGCGAGCCCGTGCCGCCGGGCTCGGTCGGGCGCGCCTTCCACGGCGTAGACCTGACCGTCCGCGACCGCCTCGGCCGGCGTCTGCCGCGCGGACGCACGGGCCTCGTCTTCGTCGACAGCCCGCTCGTCTTCTCCGGCTACGTCCTCGCCGACGGTGACGACGTGCTGCGGGCGGGACAGGCGATGTCCGTCGGCGACGTCGGCCATCTCGACGCCGACGGCTATCTCCACCTGGTCGGACGCGCCAGACGGATGATCGTCGCTGCCGGCCGGAACGTGCATCCCGAAGCGGTCGAGCGGGTGCTCGAAGCGCATCCGGCCGTCGCCACCGCCGGCGTCTTCGGCGTCGCCGACGCGGTGCGCGGCGAACGGCTCGCGGCCCTCGTGTCGCTCCGCTCCGGACAGGCGGCGACCGCGGCCGGCCTGATCGCCCATGCGCGGGCGCTGCTACCGCCCTACAAGGTTCCCCGCCGCTACGGCGTCGTGCGTGACTGGCCGCTGACGCCCTCCGGCAAAACGGACTTCGCCGCGCTGCAGGACCGCTGGGCGGCCGGCGCGTACGAGCCGCTGCCGTGACCGGTGCGGTCATCGCCGGCGCGTGCCGGACGGCGGTGGCGCCGCGCGGCGGTGCCTTCCGGGCGATCGAGGCCTGGGACCTCGCCGCCGCGCCGATCCGCGCGCTGCTCGCCAACACGGGCATGCCCGCCGGCGATGTGGACGCGGTCATCCTCGGCAATGCGCTCTACGGCGGCGGCAATCCGGCCCGCCTCGCCCTCCTCGCCGCGGGCATTCCCGAGGACCAGCCGGCGCTGACCGTCGACAGCCAGTGCTGCGCCGGCCTCGATGCCATCGCCCTCGCCGCCGCGCGCATCCGCGCCGGCGAGGCGGACGTCGTCGTCGCCGGCGGGGTCGAGAGCTTCAGCCGCGCGCCGGAACGGCGCTACCGGCCGCCGACGCCGGGCGAGCCGTCGGTGCCATACGACCGGCCGCCCTTCTCGCCCTGGCCGGCGCGCGATCCCGACATGATCCCGGCCGCCGCCGACCTCGCCCGCGTCTGCGGCATCACGCGGGCGCTGCAGGAGGACTATGCGATCGCCAGCCATGCCGCGGCGCGTGCCGCACCGCCGTCGCCCGGCGAGATCGTCGATCTCGCGGGCCTGACCCGGGACGCCTTCGCCCGGCGGCTCACACCTGCCCTCTGCGCCCGCCTGCCCGCGCTGGCCGGGGATGCCGGGCATGCCGTCACGGCGGCGACCGTCGCGGTCGAGGCGGACGCCGCCGCCGTCGTGCTGGTGGTGTCCGACCGGGTCGCCGCCCGGCTGAACCCGCACGGCCGAACGGTTCGCATCGCAGGGACGGCGAGCGCCGGGGGGGACCCCGCCATGCCCGGCCTGGCGCCTATCGCCGCCAGCCGGCGGCTTCTCGACCGTTGCGGCATCGCGCCGGGCGACGTGAGCGTCGCCGAAGTGATGGAAGCCTTCGCCGTCCAGGCCATCGCCTGCATCGAGGGCATCGGCCTCGATCCCGCCCGGGTCAACCGCGGCGGCGGCGCGCTCGCCCGCGGCCACCCGATCGGCGCGTCCGGCGCCATCCTCGCCGTGCGGCTCTGGCATGAGTTGCAGACGACGCCGCCCGGCAGCCTCGGCCTCGCCACCATCGCCGCCGCGGGCGGTCTCGGGTCGGCGATGCTGCTCGAAGGCTGACTCAGCGTGACGTGGTCACCGGCGGCAGGTTGGCGGGATCGAACGGAATCGGGCGCTCGATGACGACGCCCGCCGGGGTGACGGCGCAGACGCAGCAGGCCACCTCGACGCCGCGGGCCAGGGCGCGCGCCATGGCGGCGGCGAAGGCCGGGTCGAGGTCGGTGGCGAGGCGCAGGCGGTCGCAGTCTGCGCGCTGGACGACGAACAGCACGACGGCGCGGCAGCCCTGCTCGGCCATGTTGCCGAGCTCGTCCAGGTGGCGCGCGCCACGGGCGGTGACGCAGTCGGGAAACTCGGCCCATCCGACGCCGCCCCCCTGGTCGTTCCGGTCGTCGCCGTGGCCGTCGCGGCGCAGGTGGACGTTCTTGATCTCGACATAGCAGGGCGGCCGGTCCGGTGCGGTCAGGACCAGGTCGACCCGCGAGCGCAGGCCGTAGCGCACCTCGCGGCGCACCTCCGCATATCCGGACAGAACCGGGAGGCGGTCGGCGGCGAGCGCCTCCTCCACCAGGCGGTTCGGCCGGTTGGCGTTGATCCCGACCAGCGTGCCGTCGGCCTCGACCAGCTCCCAGCCCAGGCGCAGCTTCGCCTTCGGATTGACCGCCGGCAGCAGCCAGACCGGGGCCGCCGACGCCAGCAGCCCCATCATCGCCCCGGGATTCGGGCAGTGCACCGTCTCCACCCCGCCCTCGGCCAGCTCGACGTCGGCGAGGAAGCGCTTGTAGCGCCGGACCAGCCGGCCGCGGATCAGCGGGACGGCGTAGAGCACGCGGTCAGCCGTGCCCGCGCAGGATCCCGAGCAGGGTCGCGTCGAACGCCGCGGGCGTCTCGTACTGCACCCAGTGGCCGGAGTCCGGGACCACCTCGAACGGCGCGTCGGGCTGTATCGAGCGCAGCAGGTCGCAGCGCTCCTGGGTGTAGGGATGGGTCGTGCCGTCCAACTCGCCCCAGATGCCGGCGAGCTTCGCCTTCACGCTCGGCAGCACCTGCGCCAGGGACGCGGTGCGCGAGATGTAACGGCTCTTCACGACGGCGCGCATCGTGTTGGTCATCTGCATGTAGAGCGCAACGTCGTCCACCGTCCCGGGGTGGGCGACCATCAGGATCTCCAGGTTGCGCCGGTGCAGTTCGGCGAGCTTCTCGCCGCTCATGTCGGGACGCCACGTCACGAGGTCCTGCATGTGGCCACGCTTGAGCCCCAGGCCGCCGGCGCCGACCAGGGTGAGGCTGCGCACGCGCTCGCCGAGCAGCGCCGCGGCGTGGCCCGCCATGACGGCGCCGTAGGAGAAACCGACCAGATCGAACGGTCCCGGCGGCAGGACCGTCTCCAATCCCTCGGCGACGACCTTCCCCATGGCGTGCGGATCCCGCGGCTCCGGCGGCGGGGCCGATTCGCCCAGTCCCGGCAGGTCGGCGGCGAACACCGTGTAGTGCTGTGACAGCGGCAGCACGTTGCGGAACCAGTGGAGCCACGAGCCGTAGCCGCCGTGGAACAGCACCAGCGGCGGCTTGCTGCCGTCACCCCAACGGTGCCACAGCATCTCCCCGTTGCCGCATGGCGACCCCAGCCGCACCGACTGCGCCTCGACGCGCGCGATCTGCTCCAAGGCGCGCGCACGCAGCGCCTCCAGTTCCTGGCTCATCCGCTCGGTCCAACCCTATTGCCCTGATGGTTTCTCCCGCTTGGCCCGGACCGGGTCAAGCGCAGCGCACGCGACCGCGTCGCTTAGCCTTATGGTGCCGGGTCAGGCCCCCGGCCGCCGCGCGACGTCCGCCAGCTGCTGCAGGATCGCGGCGTGGGAGAGCATGCCGTTGCGGAAGCAGGCGAGGTCGAACTTCTCGTTCGGCGAATGGACGCGGTCGTCCTCGAGGCCGAAGCCGACGAGCAGGGAGTCGAAGCCGAGCGTGTCCTGGATCATGCCGACCACGGGAATCGAGCCGCCGCAGCCGATCAGCACGGGCTTCTTCGTGTAGACTGCGGCGAGGCCGCGCATCGCCGCCTGCAGCCAGGGCGAATCCGCGGGCACGCGGATGGCGCGCGACATGCTGAAGGTCTTGAACTCCCAGCGGCCGTCGGCCGGCGTGCGGGCGTCGAGGAAGGCCTTCAGGCCGGCGAACACCTTGTGCGGATCCTGGCCGGGCACGAGGCGGCAGCTGAGCTTGGCGGTCGCATGGGCGGCGATCACGGTCTTGGCGCCGGCGCCCGTGTAGCCGCCGTGGATGCCGTTGATGTCGCAGGTGGGGCGCGACCAGAGCCGCTCCAGGGCGGTACGGCCCTTCTCGCCCGTCGGCGTCTTCAGGCCGATCTCGCCGAGGAAGGCGGCCTCGTCGAAGCCGAGCCCCTTCCAGGCCTCCAGCTCCGCCGCCGACGGCTCTTCCACGTCGTCGTAGAAGCCGGGGATCTGGATGCGGCCGTCAGCATCGTGCAGCTGGCCCAGGATGCGCGTGAGCGCGTTGATCGGATTGAGCACCGCGCCGCCATACATGCCGGAATGCAGATCGCGGCTCGGCCCGTGCAGCGTCAGTTCGGCATACATCATGCCGCGAAGCATGTAGGTGGCGCCCGGCGTCTCCAGGTCCCAGCTGCCGGTGTCGGACACCATGCAGATGTCGGCCTGCAGCTCCTCGCGGTTGTCGCGCAGGAACCCCGGCAGGCTGGGGCTGCCGCACTCCTCCTCGCCCTCGAGCAGCACGGTGACGCGGACCGGGAGCGTGCCGTGCACCTTGATCCAGGCGCGGAAGGCCTCCATCCAGGTCATCACCTGGCCCTTGTCGTCGACCGCGCCGCGCGCGATCACCCGCGGGCCGCGTGCCGCCTCGACGATGGTCGGCTCGAAGGGGCCCGTCTCCCAGAGCTCCAGCGGGTCGGGCGGCTGCACGTCGTAATGGCCGTAATACATGATGTGCGGGACATTTCCGTCCGTGGCGTCGCCCGGCCCGGCATGGTGGGCGACGACGATCGGGTGGCCCGGCGTCTGCCGCAGGCCGGCGTCGAAGCCCATGCTCTTCAGGTCGTCGACCATCCACTGCGCGGCGCGCAGCACGTCGGCCTTGTAGGCCGGGTCCGTGCTGACGCTCGGGATGCGGAGAAGGTCGCAGAGGCGCCCGACCGCGCCGCCGAAGTCGCGGCGGAGATGGTCGAGGACGGGCTCGAGATCGCTCATCGGGATGGCTGCCATGGTTCCGGAGGTCGCCCCATGCTCGCCGCAACGCCCGGTCGTGGCAACAATCCCGTTGCGGCGCCGCGCCTACGCTGCGAGGGGGGACGCTGCGGCCCGGCGCCAGCCGAGCCACTGCTGCACCAGGACGGGGGCCGCCAGCGCCAGGCCCCAGAGGTTGGTCTCCATGCTGGGCGCCACGATCAGCACCGCGCCGACCGCCAGCAGGATGCGCAGCGGCTTGCCCATCGGGGCGATGAGATAGCCGGTGAGCGCCGCGCCGAGCAGAACGATGCCGATCAGGCAGGTGATCGTCACCGACGCATATTCCGGCCAGCTGAAATATTCCGGAATGACGATCAGCATCGCCGGCGAGTAGACGAACACGAAGGGTACCAGGACCTTCGCGTTGCCGAGGCGGAAGGCGGTCACGCCCGTCTTGAAGGGATTGGCCCCGGCGATGCCGCCGGCGGCATAGGCCGAGACGCAGACAGGCGGCGTCAGGTCGGCGAGCACGCCGTAGTAGAGCACGAACAGGTGCGCGGCGAGCGGCGGCACGCCGAGCTGCGCCAGGGCCGGCGTCGCGATGGCCGAGAGCATGATGTAGAGCGCCGTCGTCGGCAGGCCGGCGCCCATCAGGACGCAGGAGATCGCGATGAACAGCAGCGACACGAACAGCATCGCCGGCTGCACGCCGAAGAACGCGAGCTTCTCCGTGCCGTCACCGACGATGTCGAAGGGGAGCAGGGCGGTCAGGAGCTGAATGCTGTCGACGACGCTCAGGGCGCCCTGGGTCACCATGTAGCCGAGCCGGAAGGTGACGCCGGTCAGCGTGATGACGCCGACCACGATGCCGACGGCGGCACCGGCGGCGCCGACGGCGAGGGCGTATTTCGAGCCGATGGCGAAGGCGTCGGCGAGCGAGGCGAACTGCTCGCGCGTGCGCCAGCGCATGAAGCCGATGGCGAGCGAGATCAGGAACAGGCTGACGGTCGTGGGGTCGAGGATGAGCGACACGAGGTCGAAGCTGCGCCCCACCAGGGCCAGTACGGCGAGCGCCGTGCCGGCCAGCGGCCAGCCGATGGCGATGCAGCTGGAGATGCCCCAGAAGGCGGCGAGATACGGCGTGTAGCCGGAGAACAGGACGTAGATCAGGATCACCAGCGGCACCGTCGTGTGCCAGCCCTGCCGCAGCACGTCGCCGATCCGCGGAATCTCCGACGGCTCCATGCCCTTGAGGCCAAGCTTCTTGGCCTCGAAATGGACCATCGCCAGGACAGCCACGTAGTGCATGATCGCCGGCGTCATCGCCGCCAGGATGATGGTGGTGTAGGGAATCTCCAGGAACTCGACCATCAGGAAGGCCGCCGCACCCATGATCGGCGGCGTGATCTGGCCGCCCGTGGAACTGGCGGCCTCGACGGCGCCAGCGAAGTGCGCGGGATAGCCGACCCGCTTCATCGCCGGGATGGTGAGTGAGCCGGTCGTCACGGTGTTGGCGATGGACGACCCGGAGATGGTGCCGAACAGCGACGACGACACGACGCTGACCTTTGCCGGGCCGCCGGAGAAACGCCCGGCGAAGACCTGGGCGATGTCGATGAAGAACTTGCCGAGGCCCATGCGCTGGGCGATGACGCCGAACAGCACGAAGTGGAAGACGATCGTCGAGATCACCTTCACGGGCACGCCGTAGATGCCTTCCGTCGTCAGGTAGATGTGGTTGAGAAACTGCGGCCAGGTGGCGCCGGGATGCTGCAGCACCGCGACCGGAATGGATGGTCCGAACAGCGCGAAGAGCATGAAGACCAGCACCACCAGCGGCAGCACCAGCCCCATCGCGCGCCGCGTCGCCTCCAGGATGACGACCACCAGGATCGTGCCGAAGAACAGGTC
Organism: Constrictibacter sp. MBR-5; assembly: GCF_040549485.1. Lineage (NCBI taxonomy): Bacteria > Pseudomonadati > Pseudomonadota > Alphaproteobacteria > Rhodospirillales > Allostellaceae > Constrictibacter > Constrictibacter sp. MBR-5. The sequence continues at coordinate 219,146 of NZ_JBEPTK010000003.1, read as the reverse complement.
CGTCGGCGCCGGTGCGCCGATGCGGAAGTTCATCTCTTCCAGGACCAGGGGAATCCCGATGCCCGTGAGGTCGAGCCCGGTGAACGTGGCTGGAATATAGAGCGCCGAGACGAGGGCGAGGATGCCCAGGACCCAGTCGAGGAGCGGCACGCCGCCGAAGCGCGACCGGCGGACGGCCTCGTCCGTGGCGCGGCCGCGGAAGGCCGCGAAGGTGAGGAAGATCAGCAGCAGGACGGCGCCGAGATGGATGCCCTTGTGCCACTGCTCGCGCGGGATGCCGAAGCCGGCCGTGTAGAAGTGGTAGACCCCGAGGACGATCAGCAGGAACGTGATCAACCGCTTTACGCCCGGTTGCACCGGGCGGAAGTTCATCTCGGGATCGTACTGCGCTTCGAGCGCGTCCGCGCGCTTCAGGTCGGCGTCGGCCATCGCCTGCTGTTCCTACGCCCGCGACCGGTCGGTGCGGGACTTGCTGTCGGGCCCGGGCACGCCCGGAAATGAGGACGGCCCGGCACCCTGGTGGGCACCGGGCCGACGGTTCGTTCGGCGGAGCGTTACTGCTTCAGCATGCCGGCTTCGCGGTAGAAGCGCTCGGCGCCCGGATGCAGCGGGATGCCGGCCGCGTCGAGAGCGCTCTTCGTCTGCACTTCCTTGCCCTTGGCGTGGCCGCCGTCGAGCAGCTTGCGGGTGTTGTCGTTCCAGAGGGCCTTGGTGATGTTGTAGACCAGCTCCTCGGGCTGGTCGGCCGAGACGAGCCACTGGGCGGCGACCGCGAGCGCCGGCACGTCGGCGGTCATGCCTTCGTAGGCGCTCTTCGGGATCGGCGAGCGGAAGTAGAACGGCGCCTCCTCGATGACCTTCGCCGCGATGCTGTCCTTGAGCGGCAGCAGCTGCATGCCGGCGGTGCTGGCGAGCTGCGCGATGCCCGAAGACGGTGCGCCGGTCACGGTGAGGAAGGCGTCGAGCTGGCCGTCCTGGAGGCGCTCCGCCGACTGCGAGGTGTTCAGCTCCTCGGCGGTGAAGTCCTTGTTCTTCTGCAGCCCGGCCGCGTTCAGGATCAGGAGCGCGCCCACCTGTGCGCCGGATGCCGGGAGGCCGACGCCGACCCGCTTGCCCTTCAGCTCTTCCAGGGTCTTCACGCCGGAATTCTTCGGCAGGATGATGTGGATATGCTCGGGATAGAGCGTGGCGATGAAGCGCAGCTTGTCGAGTTTCGGCTTGCCCTCGAACACGCCGGTGCCGTTGTAGCCCCAATAGGCGACGTCGGACTGGACGAGCCCGGACTCCGTCGTGCCGGACTGGATCGCGTTGACATTCGCGACCGAGCCGTTGGCGGCCTGCGCCACGGCGATCAGGCCGTCGACGCCGCAGCTGCCGCCCTTGTCGCAGGGGCGCGAGCCGGGCGGATTGCTGATCGCGTTGGCCAGCAGGCCGGCCATCGGGAAGTAGTTGCCGCCGGCGCTGCCGCTGGCGATGCGGAAGAATGTCGGGGCCTGTGCCTGCGCGACGCCCGCGATGGAAAGGACGGCGGCGGCCGCGGCGGCGGCGAGGAACTTCTTCATGACGTGAATCCCAGCGGTCTGTTGCCTTATTTCCGCCGTATGATCGGCCAACGGAGCGTTCGAGGCAACCTCGCAGACCGCTTCACCCCGGCCGGGCGAGCTCGACCAGCCAGTCGCGGAAGAGCACCACCCGTGGGTCGGCGGCGTCCTCGGGGCGGCAGAGGAACCAGTACTGCTCCGGGATCGGCACCCAGAGCGGGAATGGCGCCACGAGTTGGCGGCTGGCGAAATAGGTTTCCATGATGCAGTCGATGCCCAGGCTGATGCCCAGGCCGCTCGCTGCGGCGCGGTTGCGGATCTCGGGGTCCTCGAAGACGAGATCGGCGGCACCCCGCATGCCGGCGCAGCCACTGGCGGCGGTCCAATGGTCCCAGGCCCCGGGGCTGGCCGTCAGATGCAGCCATGTCTGGCGCGCCAGGTCGGAGGGCGTGGCAAGGTGCTCCGCGACCGCGGGGCTGCAGACGGGCGCCCGCCGGCAAGGCAGGAGCGGCGCGGCGCAGAAGCCGGGCCAGTCGCCGAGGCCGAACCGGATCGCGACGTCGACGCGGCCGGGGTCGAACTCGATCTCGTCGACGGAGGCCTTGATGCGGATGTCGAGCGTGAAGTCGGGGTGCCGTGCATGCAGGTCCGGCAGCCGCGGGACGAGCCAGTTCGCGGCGAACGTCTGCACCACGTTCAGCATCAGGCCGCGGCGCCGCCGGCGGGCGCGCACGGCGCCGGAGCCGGCCTGCAGCGCCTCGAAGGCCCGCGCCACCGTCGCATAATATTCGGCGCCGGTCTCGGTGAGGCGCGGCCCCTGGGGCGTGCGCTCGAACAGCACCGCGTCGAGATCCCGCTCCAGGGTGCGGATCGCATGGCTGATCGCCGACGGCGTCAGATGCAGCGCCTCCGCGGCGGCGCGGAAACTGGACAGGCGCGCGGCCATCCAGAAGGCCTGCATGCCGCGCAGCGAGGGAAGGCGATCGGGAGCCAGGGCCGGGACCGTGCGCGCGTTCGAATCGCGCGCAGCATAGGCCATCTCCTTGCCCCCGCGGTATCGGCTCCGATTCTCCCGGTCCGGCGTGTCAGGCGCTCGCGCGCTGCGGCTCGCTCGGCTCGAAGCGGGTCGTACGGCCGGCAAAGCGCGGCATCACCTCTTCGGCGAAGCGCTTGTACTGGCTGCGCCGGAAGGATTGCGGCACGCCGGGGAACGCCGCCGACACCATGAAGTAGTTGAAACCCATCGCGATGATCTGCTCGAGCCGCGCGGCCACCTTGTCGGGCGTGCCGATCAGGTTGGTGGTCATGTAGGGGCCGAGATTGTCGGGATTGGCGAGCTGGCGCATGTTGCCGAGCATCTTCGAGAACCCCTCGTAGCCCGGCACGCCGGCCCAGTGGTCGGCGTCGACCTCGTAGTGGTTGGCCTGCAGGTCGAAGAAGTGCGGCAGGTACTTGCGGCCCAGCTCCTCGGCCTGTTCGTTCGTGTCGGCCAGGATCATCTTGATCGAGATCGGCAGAGTGGCGCCGTCGGGATTGCCGCCGGCCGCGTAGCGGCCGTGCCAGCGGTTCAGGATGCGCGTCAGCAGGTGATCCGGGAACTGCGACAGGCAGAAGGGCGGCAGGCCGAGATCGCCCATGATTTCCGCACTCGCCGGGCTGCCGATGGCGCCGTAGAGGTGGATCTTGTCGGAATAGGGCCTGGGCCGGATCGATATCTCGCGGGGCACGCTGAAATGCTTGCCCTTGAACGAGAACGGCTCGCCGCGCAGGGCGAGGCGGATGATGCGGTAGCTCTCCTCGAAGCGGCTGCGCGCCTCGGTCATGTCGACCCCGTGCGCGTCGTATTCGAGTTTCGCCGTGCCGCGGCCGAGGCCGAGATGCAGTTCGCCGTCGGTGAAGGCGTCCAGCATCAGGATCTCCTCCGCGATGCGCACCGGCTGGTACCAGGGCAGGACCAGCACGGAGGTGCCGAGGCTCAGCTTCGGGCAGGCCCTGGCCACGTGCGCCATGAACAGCAGGGGGCTGGGCGTCGGGAAATAGTCGGTGAAGTGATGCTCCAGGAACCAGGCGCCATGATAGCCGAGCTCGTAGCCGTAGACGCAGTCGTCCACCGCCTCGCGGTAGGAGAGGTGGTCCGGCATGCCCGGGCTGACGGGGGCCGCCTGGAATCCGAACCTAACGCCTACATCCTTCGTCATCCGCCTGGGCTCCCCGATCTGGTCACCGGTATCGGCGGCCGGCACGAGGCGCGGCCGCTTGTCCGGACTTCTCAGTTGAAACTATGGGCAAGGCCGGGCCGGGGCAAACGAGTTTTTGCGCAGCACAGGTGAATTCAATTCACCGGACCGTCCGTTCAGAGCGGCAGAAGCTTCGCGACCTGAAGCCGTTCCAGCCACTCGACGATGCAGTCCTCCGTGTCGATGCAGTCGGCGAAGCCGAACTCGCGGGCCTTGATGCCGCTCAGCATCGTCGGCGCGGGCCGGTCCTCGCCGGTGCGGAAGGAGTAGTCGGCGAACTGCCAGGACGCGCCGACCAACTGCTCCAGCGTCGTCGGGACGAGGCCGTGCTTGCGCACGATCTCCGCCCAGACCGCTTCCTGCCCCGGCATAGTGTCGGCGAGCTTCTCGACCCGTGTCTCGCCCGGCTGCATGCCGAAAAGTTCGGCGACCGCGGGCCAGATGTCGGGCCAGGAGAGCACGTCGCCGTTATTGATGTTGAAGGTCTCGCGCGCGCACTGCGGCTCCGTGCCGACCCAGTCGATCGCGGAGGCGAGGAGTGCGGCGTCGGTCGCCATGGTCAGGAAGCCGTTGCGCCCGCCCGGCCAGTGCAGGGGCTCGCCGCGCTCGCGCAGGATGGCGGCGTAGGCGCCGACGGCGATGATCACGTTCATCGGGCTGCCGACCGCGTGACCCAGCACCGCCTGCGGCCGCAGGATCGACCAACTCCACGGTTTGCCCTGGGCGCGGGCCGACAGCCAGTCCTCCTGGGCCCAATAGAAGTTCTCGTGATTATGCCGCGGCCACCGCTCCTTCGCCGGGATGCGCATCGGCTCGACATGGCTGCCATAGGCCTTGGTGCCCTGCAGCAGCGTCACGTGGCGCAGGTCGGGCGACGCCGCCTCGACCGGCTCGACGATGTTGCGCAGCATGGCGAGGTTGATCGCGATCTGCTCCGGATCGCGCCAGCCGGCGACGAGGCTCGCCTTCTCGTACAGCGCGGCATAGACGATGTGGGTGACCCCGGCGAAGTCGGCGGCATGGCTGCGACAGGCCTCGGCGTCGCGCAGGTCGACGCTGATGAAACGCGCCGTGGTCTCGAAGTCGGGCCGGCGTCGGGCGATGCCGATCACCTCGCAGTCGGCCTGCGCCGTGAAATGCTCCACCGCCGCCCGGCCGACGAGGCCGAGTGCGCCGACGATCAGTATCTTCCTGGAATCCACGCGTTTCCCCTGTCCAAGCGGGTTCTCCCCCGGCTGGACGGGATCATAGCGGCTGGCGGCGGCGGGCTGTAGACCCGGCCGCCGTGCCGAGCCGGCGGATCAGACGCCGGGCAGCGTCGGCTCGGCCGCGGCAGCGGTGCCGAACATCATCTGCGCGCGGGCGAGATCGTCGGGGAAGTCGACTTCGCCCCAGGTCAGCCCCTCGATCGAGCAGGTCTGGACGAGGCCGCGCTCGGCGAGCACGCCGACCGCCTTCAGGTACCACCAGGAGAGGCCGTTCGGGGTGCGCATCTCCTGGTCGAGAACCTCGGTGAACCACTGCGCGCCTTCGGCGTCGAAGCGCGAAAAACCGATCGACTCGCCGTTCACCCGCTCGAGCGGCAGCGTCTTGCCGACCTCGCGCAGGCGGGTGCCGTCGACGACCACCTTCATGTCGTCGGAATCGTAGCCGTCCTTGCGGTCGATGGTCAGCGTGATCGGCGCCGCCGGCGCGGCGACGAGCCGGCGGGCGATCTCGGGCTCGAACAGGGTATCGCCGTTGAGCAGCAGGAAGCCGCCTTCCATCTCGGCGCGCGCCATCCAGCAGCTCGCGAGGTTGTCGGCCACGTTGTAGAAGGGGTTGAAGACGGTGCGCACCTTCACGCCGAGCTTGCGCAGGCGGATCAGGCGGCCCTCGACGGCGGCCGCGCGAAAGCCGGTGACGACGACGACTTCCTTGACGCCCGCGGCGGCGAGCTGCTCGACCTGATGCTCCAGAATGGTCCGGCCGCCGAGCGGCAGCAGGCACTTCGGGCAATCCTCGGTCAATGGCAGCAGGCGGGAACCCTGCCCGGCGCTCAGAATGATGGCTTTCATCGGCTCGCAGATACTTTCGAGAGGCGCAACCGGCCTCAGTTGGCGCCGCGGGATGGCGGGAGCAAGCGCGGGTTCGGCCCGGCGGGGGGCGGCGGAGCGTCGCGGGCGGGACCGTTACCGCGGTGCCACAGCGGCGGCGAAGACTGTGTTCATTTTTCCACGTTCGTCCGGCGGCGAAGGGCCGCCAGTTCGCGGAGCAGTCGGCCCGCGCGCCCCACCGCGAGCAGCCGGGTCCGCCACAGCGAGCGCGAGACGGCGGGCGTCCCCATGACGATCCGGCCGGCCGGCACGTCGCGGCCGACGCCGCTGCTGCCGCCGACGACGGCATCGTCGCCGATCGTGACGTGGTCCGCTATGCCGGCCTGCCCGGCGATCACCACGCGGTTGCCGATCCGCACGCTGCCCGAAATGCCCGCCTGCCCGGAGATCAGGCAGTCCTCGCCGATGCGGGCGTTGTGGCCGACCTGCACCTGATTGTCGATCTTGGTGCCGCGCCCGATGACCGTGGCGCCGATATTGGCGCGGTCCACCGCGCTGTTGGCGCCGATCTCGACGTCGTCGCCGATGACGACCGTCCCGATCGAGCCGATCCGCCGGATGTCCCGCATCGGCGTATCGACCGTATCGCCGCGGGCGATCTCGTAGCCGGCGGGTTCGGCCGAGACGAAGCTGAAGCCGTCGGCGCCGAGGCTGACGTTGTGGTGCAGGATCACCCGATCACCCACCACCACGCGCTCGCCGACCCGCACGCCGGGGTAGAGCAGGCAGTCGGTGCCGATCCGGGCGTCAGCACCGATGCTCACATGGGCCATGATCCGGCTGCCGGCACCGACTTCCGCATTCGGTCCCACGTAGGCGAACGGTCCGATGGAGACGCCGTCACCCAGGCGGGCCGCGGGATCCACCGCGGCGGTCGGATGCACGCCGGGCGGTGCATGCGGCGGGCGGGCGAAGAGTTCGAGCAGCACGGAGAGCGCCAGGCGCGGGCGCGGCACGACGATCCAGCCCGCCAAGGCCCCGGCGGGCGGCACGATGCCGCTTGCGAGAACCGCCGCCCGAATCGGGCTTCCGCCGATCGCGCCCGCCAGCCGCGGATCCAGCACCATCACCAGGTCCGTCGGCTCCGTCGCCTCCGCCGGGTGCACCAGGCGGCGCAGCGGCACGCTTCCGTCCCCGCACACGGGAGCAGCGAGGGCCTCGGCGACGGCCGAGAGCGTGATAGGGTCGGGTGGGCGCATGCGGCGGACCATACAGGCTGGACGCGCGCCGATCACGCGCGGTGACGACGAGCGGGGAATGTATCGCAGGAAATACCCATCGCAGGAAAACAGCGGATGACGCCTGATCGGAAAGGGTCGTGGCCGAAGCGCGGGCACCCGGCGGAGCCGACAGCGTCGTGACCGAGGCGCCGGAAACGCAGCGGCTCGACAAGTGGCTCTGGATCGCGCGCTTCTTCAAGACGCGCAGCCTGTCCGCCACCGTCTGCGGAAAAGGCCGGGTGCGGGTGAACAGGATCGTCGTCGAGAAGGCGCATTACGCGGTCCGCCCCGGCGACGTCCTCACCTTCCCGCAGGCCGACCGCATCCGCGTGGTCCGCGTGCTCGGTATCGGCATCCGCCGGGGCCCGGCCAGCGAGGCACGCTTGCTGTACGAGGATCTCGACGCGCCGGAGGGGTGAACCGGAGCGTCGCCGCGGGCGTAGGTGCGGCATGAGCAGATTCGCTGCAGGATGGCTGTCGGTAGCCCTGCTGGTGTCCGTCGCCGCTGCGGCGCCGGCGTCGGCGGACTCGTCCGCGTTCGATCCGGCCCGCCTCGCCGACGGCGGCCATGTCGTGATGTACCGTCACGCGCTGGCGCCCGGTACCGGCGACCCGTCGGACTTCGCGCTCGGCGATTGCGGCACCCAGCGCAATCTGAACGAGGCCGGCCGGACGCAGGCGCGGGCGATCGGGGACGCATTGCGCAGGGCGGGCGTCCGGCACGCGCGCGTGCTCACCAGCCGCTGGTGCCGGGCGCGGGACACGGCCCGGCTGCTCGGCTTCGGCGAGCCGGAGGAACTGCCGGCGCTGGATTCCTTCTTCCAGCGCTCCGGTCTGCGCGAGGCGTCGACCGAGGCCGTCCGGTCGTTCGTCGCAGGGCTTCCCGGCGACGGGCCGCTGGTGATCCTGGTGACGCACCAGGTGAACATCACCGCCTTGACCGGGGTCTTCCCGGCCTCGGGCGAAGGCGTGGTGCTGGAGGGGCCGGGCGGCAGGCCGGTCGGCGTCGTGGGGCGGCTGCCGGCGCCGTGACGCTCAGGACTTCTCGGCGAGTTCCCAACCGCGCTTTGCCATGGTGAGGGCGAGCCGGCCGACTTCCTCGGCATCGTCGGCCGCAGCATTCCCGGCGAGGCCGCGCGCCCGCACGCCATCGAGGATCGCGGCGAAGCGGAACATCGAGAAGACCAGGTGGACGTCGCGCATCGAGTCGCTGCGCCCGGACGCCTCGACATAGGTGCGCACGAACTCTTCCTGGCTCGGAAAGCCCAGGCCCTCGATGTCGAGCCCGCGCAGGCCCCAATATTCCGCGGGCGTCGCGTGGTAGAGGATGCAGCAGTAGCCGAGGTCGGAGAGCGGGTGGCCCAGTGTCGCCAGCTCCCAGTCGAAGACCGCGACGACGCGCGGCTCGGTCGGGTGGAACATGATGTTGCCGATGCGGAAGTCGCCGTGGACGATGGTCGTCTCGTCGCCCGGCGGCAGATGCGGCGGCAGCCACTCCATCAGCCGGTCCATCTCCGGGATCTCGCGCGTCTTGGTCTGCAGGTAGTTGCGGCTCCAGCGGTTGAACTGCCGCTCGTAATAGCTGCCCGGGCGGCCAAAATCGCCGAGGCCGACGGCGGCGGGGTCGACGGTGTGTAGCTTCGCCAGGGTCTCGGCGACCGCGCGATACATCGGCGCACGCTCGTCCCGTTCGGTGCCCGGCAGGGCGCAGTCGGTGAAGACCCGGCCGACCTTGCGCTCCATCACGTAGAACGGTGTTCCGACGATCGACCGGTCGTCGCTGAAGAAGTGCATCTTCGCGACGGGCACGCCCGTGCCTTCCAGCGCCTTCTGCACCCTGAACTCGCGGTCGACCGCATGGGCGGAGGGCAGCAGTTCGCCCGGCGGCTGCTTGCGCAGGACGTATTCGGCGTTCGGCCAGCGCAGAAGATAGGTCGGATTGGACTGGCCGTAACCGAACTGCTCGACGGTCAGCTTCCCGGTGGCGTCCGGCAGGTGCTCGCGCACGACGCCGCCCAGGCGATCCTCGTCGAACCGGTGCGCGGCGCGGACGGTGCTCGTCTTCGTCCCCTCGGAGACGATCGTCGGGTTGTGCGGCATGAAGATGCTCTCTCGGTCTCGGTACGGGCTTCCAGCGCAGGTGTCAGCGCACGGGGCCGAAATTCTCGTAGCGGCTGTCATAGTCGAGGAAGCTCGACGGGCGCGACCGCTTGGTCGGGTGCATCCAGTAGGCCTCGATCTCGGCCTCGCTGGCCCCTTCCTCGCGCAGCACGTCGTCGTCCAGGAAAAAGCGGCCGGTGCACTCGCGGCTTGGCCGCGTCACGATGGCGACCGCCGCATCGCCCATGATGTCCGGCCGCCGGCAGGCATCGTAGGTGTCGGGGCTGAAGACCTTCACCGCCATCGTCGCCACCGCATGCCGCGGCCAGAGGCCGTTGGATGCGATGCCGGCTTCGGCGAACTCCTCGGCCCAGCCGAGCACGCACATCGCCATGCAGTATTTCGACATGGTCCGGGCCAGCCGCTCGGCGAACCAGCGCGGATCCAGGTTGATCGGCGCCGCGATCGTCAGGATGTGCGGGTTCGGCGACTTCTGCAGATAGGGAAGGCAGGCCTGGGTGGTGAAGAAGGTGCCGCGGGCGTTGACGTCGAACATCACGTCCCATTGCTTGGGCGTGGTGTCCGGCGTCTTGGTGAAGGTCTGGGCGCTGGCGTTGTTTACGACGACGTCGATGCCACCGAACGTCTCCGCCGCCTGTTCCGCCGCCGCGTAGATTTGTTTCTCGTCGCGCAGGTCGAGCTGCACGGCCAGGGCGCGGCCGCCGCGGCGCTCGCACTCCTCGGCGACGGAGTGGATCGTGCCGGGCAGCTTGCCGTGCGGCTCCGAGGTCTTGCCGGTGACGACGACGTTGGCGCCGGCCTCGGCGCAGCGCAGCGCGATGGCGGCGCCGACGCCGCGGGACGATCCGGTGACCAGGACGGTGCGCCCGCGCAGGTCGGGAGCGGGGCGGGGGCCGGCATCGGTGTCCGGCTCGACGAGCTGAGGTTTCGGCATCACTCCCCTCGGAATTCCGGTTTCTTCTTGGACGTGAACGCCACCACGCCGGAAGCGAAGTCGCTGGTCGCGGTGGAGGCAACGAAGGCGGCGCGCTCGGCGTCCAGTTGCGTCACCAAGTCCGTCTCGAACGAGGCCCGCACCAGGGTCTTCGTCGCGGCGTAGGCGCGCGTCGGGCCGGCCGCGAGCCGGGCGGCGAGGCGGTCGGTCTCGCCGGCGAGGTCGGCCTCCGGCACGACGCGGTTCACGAGGCCCAGGTCGAGCGCCTTCGCCGCGTCGAAGCGGTCCGCGAGCAGCGCGATCTCCATCGCCCGGCGCATGCCGACGATCCGCGGCAGGTGGAAGGTCGACCCGCCGTCGGGACTGACGCCGATCGCGGCGTAGGCGAGGGTGAAGACGGTATTGTCGGCGGCGATCGCGAGGTCGGTGTTGAGGGCGAGGCTGAGCCCAGCGCCCGCCACGGCACCGTGCAGCGACGCGATCACCGGCTTCGGCATCCGCGCCACGGCCTTCACCGCCTCGTGGAAGACTTCGATCAGTTCGCCGGCGACCGTCTCGATATGGTCGAGATCGCGGTGGAAGCCGGCGACGTCGCCGCCCGCCATGAAGCCGCGGCCCGCACCGCGAATCACCACGCACCGTATCGCCGTGTCCTGCTCGAGATCGAGCATCGCATTGCGGAACGCCTGCGCCATGCCGAGGTCGAGCGCGTTCAGCACCTGCGGCCGATTGAGCGTCACCGTCGCGATGGGCCCTGCCCGCTCGACGATTACCGGAGCCTCGTCGGCCATGATCTTCCTCCTGTGGGCACGGGGGCACCGTAGCGCCTCGTCGTCCGAGCGACAATCTGCGCCGCCGCGCGACGCGGCCTTTCAAAAATCCGCTCCGACGCCAAGATGTGGACAGCCCGCGTGGGACAGAGTGAAAAATGAAGACGAGCGCCGCATTGCGGCAGCCCGCTGCCCCGGCAGCGCCGATCGCTACGGGAGGCGACGTGACGATCAGGCCGGCCGGGCTGGCCGACTTGGCGGCGCTGCTGCGCGTCGAGGAACGGTCGTTCCGCTGGGATCGCCTGTCCCGGCGCAGCTTCAACTATCTCCTGACCAAGGCGCACGCCTTCACGCTCGTCGCCGAATCCGGCGGTGCCGTGTGCGGCTACGCCCTCGTGCTGGTGGGCGGTGCGACGGCGCTGGCGCGTCTCTACTCGTTCGCCGTCGAACCGGAGGCGCGGGGCCTAGGCATCGGCTCGGCCCTGCTGGCCGCCGCCGAGGCGCGGGCGGTGGCCGAGGGGCGCGCGGTCATGCGACTCGAGGTGCGGGCCGAGGACGATGCCGTCGTCGGCCTCTACCGCCGCGCCGGCTATGTCGCCTTCGAGCGCATCGAGGAGTATTACGAGGACGGCGCGGACGCACTGCGCATGGAGAAGGCGCTGGCCGGCGGCAATCGGCCCGGCCTCTCCGACGTGCCCTACTATGCCCAGACGACCGAATTCACCTGTGGCCCGGCGGCGCTGATGATGGCGATGAAGGCGCTGGGCGGCGATCCGCCGATGGTGCGCAGCGAGGAGATCCGCCTGTGGCGCGAGAGCACGACCGTCTACATGACGTCTGGCCACGGCGGCTGCGATCCCTACGGGCTGGCGCTGGCGGCGCATGAGCGCGGGTTCCATGCCGAGGTCTACGTCGCCGGCGGTGGGTTGCTCTTCCTCGATTCGGTTCGTTCCGAGGAGAAGCGCGAGGTCATGCGGCTGGTCCAGGAGGATTTTCGCGACGCCGCCGCGGAGGCCGGCATCGCCTCGTTCGACCGCGGCCTCGGCAGCCGCGACCTGATCCTGGCGCGCGAGGCCGGGGCGGTGCCGATCGTGCTGGTCAGTTCCTGGCGGCTCTACGGCGCCAAGGAGCCGCACTGGGTGGTCGTCGCCGGCTACGACGACCGGTTCATCTACATTCACGACCCCTATGTGAACTTCGAGGAGCATCGCAGTCCGAGCGACGGCACCAACGTGCCGGTGTCGCACGGCGAGTTCGACCGGATGGCCCGCTATGGAGCCCGGCGCGTCCGCGCCGCCGTCATCGTCGCCCGCGGGACCGCCGCCATTTCATGACCGATCATATCGTCATCGTCGAGAACAAGGCCGACCAGGGATGGGCCGCGTCGGCCGGTACCGCGGTGACCGCGCGGGAGTTCGCGACCAATCCCGAGCGCTTCAAGAACCGCCAGGCGCGGGTCATCAACCTGAGCGCCTCGTTCGACTATCTCGACCTCGGCTACTACTGCTCGCTGCTCGCCGAGGCGCGCGGGCAGAAGGTCGTGCCGACGGTCGAGACGCTGCTGAACCTGTCGCGCAAGACGCTTTACGCCGTCGACCTGCCGGAACTGAACGCGGCGCTGCGCGAGGAGATCGGCAAGCTGGCGGCCCCGCCGCGCGCCGCCTTCACGCTGACCGTCTGCTTCGGCCAGCCGACGGATTCCCGTTTCAGGAACTTCGCGCGCCGCCTGTTCGACCGTTTTCGCTCGCCGCTGCTGCGCGTCCAGGTGGTGCATGACGAGCGCTGGCAGGTCAGGCAGATCGAGCATGTCGCAGCGAGCGCCCTCAGCCCGGACGAGTTCGAGTTCTTCGTCGCGACCCTGGAGCGCTACACGCGTGCCGACTGGCGGCCGGCGAAGGCGAAGACCCAGCCGCGCTACTGGATGGCGCTGCTGCACGATCCGGCGGAGAAGATGCCGCCGTCGAGCCCGGAGACGCTGAAGAAATTCGTGTCGGTCGGGGCGTCGCTCGGCATCGCGGTGGAGATGATCCAGCGCAAGGATTTCCTGAAGCTCGCCGAATACGACGCGCTGTTCATCCGCGAGACGACCAGCATCGAGAACCACACCTTCCGCTTCGCGCGCAAGGCGGTGCACGAGGGGCTGGTCGCGATCGACGACCCCGTGTCGATCCTGCGCTGCACGAACAAGGTCTATCTGGCCGAACTGCTCCAGGCGAACAGGCTGCCGGCACCGCGGACGCTGATCCTCGACCGCGAGAGCATCCTGCAGGCGGAGGAGCAACTGGGCTATCCGCTGGTCCTGAAGATCCCCGACGGGTCCTTCTCGCGCGGCGTCATCAAGGCGAACACACGCGCCGAACTGATGGACGGCGCGCGCAAGCTGCTGCAGCGGACCGAGCTGATCCTGGCGCAGCAGTTCATGTACACCGCGTTCGACTGGCGCGTCGGCATCCTCAACCGCCAGCCGATCTTCGTGTCGCAGTACTTCATGTCGCGCAAGCACTGGCAGATCGTGAACCACCGCGCCGATGGGAAGGTCGCCGAGGGCGGGTTCAAGACCTGGGACGTGGCCGCTGCGCCGAGGGAGGTGGTGGACATCGCCCTGAAAGCCGCCAACCTGATCGGCGACGGCCTCTACGGCGTCGACCTGAAGCAGACGGACGCGGGCGTGTTCGTCATCGAAATCAACGACAACCCGAATATCGATCGGGGAGTGGAGGACGCCATGCTCAAGGACGAGCTCTACAGGACGGTGCTGCGCGACTTCGTCCGCCGGATCGAGGCGCGCTGATCCCGTCATGAGCTCCTCGAGGCGGCTGCAGGATGCTGCCCGCGCCCCGGCGTCCGCGACCCGCGACGCCGTCGGCGGCACACGCACCGGCGCTTCTGCCGAGGCGCGCGGCATCCGCAACGGCATCCTCTGCATCATCGGCGCGGCGCTGCTGTTCACCAGCAGCCACGCGGCGATCAAGCTCGAGGCGTCGAGCTTCCACGTCGTGCAACTCGTGTTCTTCCGCAGCGTCTTCGCCTTCGTGCCGCTGGCGCCCTTCATCTTCCGCAGCGGCATCGGGCTGCTGAAGACGCAGCGGCCGGGGCTGCACGCCGGCCGCTGCCTGGCCGGCATCACCTCGATGTTCGCCTATTTCTACGCCCTCGGCTTCCTGCCGCTGGCCGACCTGACGGCGATCAACTTCACCATGCCGCTGTTCGTCACGGCGCTGTCGGTGCCGCTGCTGGGCGAGAAGGTCGGATGGCGGCGCTGGACGGCCGTCGCGGTCGGCTTCGGCGGCGTGCTGCTGATGACCCGGCCCGGCGCCGGCGTCTTCGACCCGATGATCCTGCTCGCGCTGTTCTCGGCCTTCGGCTACGCGATCGCCGTGATCTGCATGCGCCGGCTCGGCAGCACGGACAGCAGCGCCACGACCACCTTCTACTTCACGGCGGTCAGCGCGGCGATCAGCGGGGTATTGCTTCCCTTTTATTGGCAGACGCCCGTCGGAATCGAGTGGGTGGTGCTGATCCTGATCGGCGTGGTCAGCGGCGGCGCGCAGCTGATGATGACACTGGGCTACCGGTTCGCGCCGGCGGCCATCGTGGCGCCGTTCGACTATGTCGCCCTGGTCTGGGCGGCGCTCCTCGGCTTCGTGATCTGGGACCATCTGCCGACGGCGTGGGTGGTGAGCGGCGCCGCCGTCGTCATCGCCTCGGGTCTCTACATCCTCCGCCGCGAGACGAAGCTGGCCCGCGAACGCGCGGCGGCTACTCCGCCGCCGCGCGCCGCATCTCCGGATAGAGACTGACCAGGCCCTCGCGCGACGCCGGACAGACTCCGCGCTCGGTGACCAAGCCGGTGACGAGGCGGGCCGGCGTGACGTCGAAGCCGTAGTTCGCGGCGGGGCTGCCGGCCGGCGTCACCCGCATCGGCACGACCTCGCCCGCGTCGGTGGCGCCCCAGATCCGCGTCACCTCCGTCGGGTCGCGCTCCTCGATCGGGATCTCGGTGAGGCCGTCGGAGATGGTCCAGTCGATGGTCGGGCCCGGCAGCGCCACATAGAAGGGCACGGCGTTGTCGTGCGCCGCCAGCGCCTTCAGGTAGGTGCCGATCTTGTTGCACACGTCGCCGTCCGCGGTGGTGCGGTCGGTTCCGACGATGCACATGTCGACCATGCCGTGCTGCATCAGATGGCCGCCGGCATTGTCGACGATCACCGTGTGCGGCACGCCGTGCCGGCCCAGTTCCCACGCCGTCAGGCCGGCGCCCTGGTTGCGCGGCCGCGTCTCGTCGACCCAGACGTGCACCGGAATGCCGGCGTCGTGCGCCATGTAGATGGGGGCGAGCGCCGTGCCCCAGTCGACCGTGGCCAGCCAGCCCGCGTTGCAGTGGGTCAGGATGTTGACAGGCCCCGTCGGCTTGACCTGCGCGATGCCCCGGATCAGCGTCAGGCCATGCGTGCCGATGGCATGGTTGATCGCCACGTCCTCGTCGCAGATCGCCGCCGCCTTTGCGTAGGCCGCGGCGGCCCGCTCGGCGGGCGCCAGCGGCTGCAGGGCCTGCCGCATCCCATCCAGCGCCCAGCGCAGGTTGATCGCGGTCGGACGCGTGCGGTGCAGGGTTTCGTAGGCGGCGGCCAGCGACACGTCCGACGGGTCGGCCCGCATCGCCATCGCCATGCCGTAGGCGGCGGTGGCGCCGATCAGCGGCGCGCCGCGGATCAGCATGGCGCGGATCGCGTGCGCCGCGTCCTCCAGCGAGGCCAGGCGGATCGTCTCGAACGTATGCGGCAGTTTCGTCTGCTCGATGACGCCGACCGACCAGCCGTCGTCGTTGAGCCAGATGCTGCGATAGTGCGTGCCGTCGACCTTCATCCGCAAACCCTCCTCGCCTTCGCCCTGAGGTGGGGGGCGAAGGGTCGGCCGGCAACGGGACGGAGCGCTACTTCGCCGCCCGCTTCAGGATCTTCTCCGCGGCATCGGCGAGCACCTGGCAGCCGAGGACGAGGTCGTCGTCGGAGGTGTTCTCGGCATAGTGGTGGCTGATGCCGCCGATGCTGGGAACGAACAGCATCGCTGCCGGCAGCTTCTTGGCGAGGATCTGGGCGTCGTGGCCGGCACCGCTCGGCATGCGCACGTGCATGCCCGGCGCATGTTCCTTCGCGGCCTCTTCCAGCGCGTCCTGAAAAGCACCTTCCATGACCTTCGGCTCGCTGCGCGACACCGTCTCGATCGTGACGCCGCACGGCCCCGCCGCATCGGCCGCCGCGACGAGATCGAACAGGGTCTTCTCCAGCAGCAGAAGCCGCTCCGGGTCGGCGTCGCGGAACTGGAACATCATCTTCGCACCACCCGGCACGATGCTGGGGGCGTTCGGGTCGAGGTCGATCCTGCCCGTCGTCCAGACCGTCCGCTCCGCCGCCACCTTGGGGAACGCCTCGTAGATCGCACTCGCGAGATTAACCAGCGCCACGCCCGCGTCCTTGCGGATCGCCATGCGCGTCGTTCCGGCATGATTCTGCACGCCGGTGAAGTGGATGCGGTACTGCCAGATGCCGACGATGCTGGTGACGACGCCGATGCGCTTGCCGGTCGCCTCCAGCGAGTCGCCCTGCTCGATATGCGCCTCGACATAGCCGACATAGCGCGACGGATCGATCAGCGCGCGCGGCTTATCGGCATAGCCGGCCTTGTCCAGCGCCTCGCGCAGGGGCGTGCCGTCGTCGCGGTTCTTCGCAGCGTCGAGGTCGGCGTCGGTCAGGTCGCCGACGAAGGAGTGGCTGCCCAGCATGCTGGCATAGTGGCTCTCCTCGTCGGCCCAGGATGCCACCTCGATGCCCATGCCGGCGCATGCCGGATCCTCGGCGAAGGCACGGGCGACCTCGAGGGCGTAGATCACGCCCATCGCGCCGTCGAGCCAGCCGGCGTGCGGCTGCGTCTCGCTGTGCGAGCCCATCAGCAGGCGCGGGCCGTTGACCCGGCTGCTGCCGATGACGTTGCCAACGCCGTCGATCGAGGCGTTCAGGCCGGCCTCGGCGAAGCGCTGCTGCAGCCAGGCGCGCGATTCCACGTCCTGGGGCGAGAAGGTCGGGCGATGCACGCCGGTCTTGTAGCGGCCGAAATCCGCCAGCCGGCGCAGATCCGCCAGCAGCCTCTCGGGATTGATCTTGGGCATGTCGCTGACCTCTTCGCGGGCGTCGGAAAGCGGAAAAGGCGAGCAAGAAGCGCGCCAGGACCAGCGTGTTCGCAACGTGGCGGTTGCGCAAGGGCGGACGGATCCGTTGAATAGAGGGCAGAGGGGGAGCACGAGTGTGGAGGCCGATCCATGCGGCTGTTCGCGATCCTCACCGTCTGTTCCGGCGCCCTCTGGTCCGGCATCGCGTGGACCGGCCCTGCGCGGGCGCTCGATCTTCCCGTCGACCTGGAGCTGATCCTCGCGGTCGACGTCTCCGACAGTATCGACGAGCGCGAGGCCCGGCTGCAGCGCGAGGGCTACATCGCGGCCCTCACCGATCCGGAGGTGCAGTTCGCCATCGCCTCGGGGCCGCACCGGCGGATCGCGATGACCTACATCGAGTGGGCGCAGAGTGCCCATCAGCGGGTCATCGTCGACTGGAGGGTGATCGAAGGGCAGGCGGATGCGGAGGCATTCGCCCGCGCTTTGACCAGTGCGCCCTACGAGCGCAATCAGTGGACGTCGATCAGCGGCATGCTCGATTTCGGCGTCAGGCAGTTCGCCGCGAACGGCTTCGAAGGCACCCGCAAGGTGATCGACGTCTCTGGCGATGGCGCCAACAATCACGGTCGCGATCTGGGGGCGGCACGCCAGGAGGCGATCGCGGCGGGCGTGACCATCAACGGCCTGCCGATCGCGACCGAGCGCCTGAGCCGGCACGGCTGGCCGCGCTCGGCCGACGTCGACTGGTTCTATGCCAACCATGTGATCGGCGGGCCGGGCGCCTTCATGATCGTCGTGGAGGCGCTCGATACCTTCGCGAGCTCGATCCGCCGCAAGCTGCTGCGGGAGATCGCCGCGCCGCGCGATGCGCCGCAGCTGGCCGAACTGCCCTAGCCGTTCAGCCCGCGGCCGACCGGCGCGCGGCCGCCGGCTGCGGGCCGACATAGAGCGCCCCGGGACGCACCAGCCTGCCGGTGGCGAGCTGCTCGAAGGCGTGCGCCGTCCAGCCGAGCACGCGTCCCATGGCGAAGATCGAGGTAAACATGTCGCGCGGGATGCCGACGGCGTCGAGCAGCAGGGCCGTGTAGAACTCGACGTTCGTTTCCAGCCGCCGCCCCGGATAGCGTGCGGCGAGGGCTTCCAGCACGCCGCGCTCGACCTTCTCGGCCTTCACGGCCTGCGCAGGCCGGACGGGATGTCGCCGACATAGCGCGACCGTGGGCGAATCAGCGCGTGGGTCGCATACTGCTCCTGGGCATGGGCGATCCAGCCGGCGCAGCGGCCGACCGCGAAGATCCCGAGCGGCGCGTCCGGCGGCAGGTCGAGCGCGCGCCCCATGATCGCCAGCGCGAAATCGATGTTCGGGCGCGCGTCGGCGGCTGTCGCATGCCGATGCCCGGCTGGCGGTGATCCTGCGCGCCTACACGGTCTATCTCGACCTCTGGCTCTGCGACACGCGCGGCCGGGTCATCGCGCACGGCCGGCCGGAGCGGTATCCGGGCGTGCTCGGCCTCGACGTCTCGGCCGAGCCCTGGTTCAGGCAGGCGATGGCGACGGCCAGCGGCGACGACTACTGCGTCGCCGACGTCGACCGCTGCAAGGCACTCGACGGCGCGGCGGTCGCGACCTATTCGGCGGCGGTGCGTGCAGGCGGTGACGCCAGGGGAAAGATCCTCGGCGTGCTGGGCATCCATTTCGACTGGGGTCCGCAGGCCGATACGGTCGTGCGCGGCGTGCGCATGAGCGCGGAGGAGGCGTCGCGCTCGCGCGTCCTGCTGCTCGATGCGCAGAAGCGGGTGCTCGCCGCGTCCGACGGACGCGGCGAGCTGCAGGAGATCGTGGCGCTCGATACCGGCGGCCGGCGCTCGGGCAGCTATCGCGATCGCGAGGGGCGCACCGTCGCCTTCCACCTCACCCCCGGCTACGAGACCTATGCCGGGCTCGGCTGGTACGGGGCAATCGTCCAGCGCTGAGCCGGACGGCGCCACGGCGGGGGAACGAGGGCCGGCCAGGGCAGTTCATGCAGGGTCGCAGTCCGCGGCGCACCCCTGGAGAACCGCAATGGCGTTCGTCGCAATCCAGCCCCTCGTCGCCCTCGTCGCCGGCATCCTGATCCTCGTGATGCCGCGCCTGCTGAATTACATCGTCGCGATCTACCTGATCGTCATCGGCATCATGGGTCTCGTTTACTGACGCAGGGCTACGCCACCGTTACGGATTCGGTGCCGGCGGCGAGGATGTCCGGCTGCCGGTCCCAGTCCCGGCGGACGAACACCTCGCCATAGGCGCGGGCGCGGGCAAGCAGTTCGAGGTCGAGTTCCGCCACGACGAGGCCGGGCCGGTTCATGCCGCCGACGGCGATCACTCCGTCACCCGTGACCTCGCGGTCGGGCGGGCCGAAAATACCGGCCGCACCGTGATTCTCGTCCACCGCGGCCGACCAGGGCGCATCGCCGACGGTCGGCGACTGCACGACGAAGCACTGGTTCTCCAGCGCCCGCGCCTGAGCCGCGACGCGCACGCGCCAGTAGCCGGCGAGCGTGTCGGTGCAGCTCGGTACCAGGACGACGTCCGCACCCGCCTCGGCCATCGCCCGCACGAGCATCGGGAATTCGGCGTCGTAGCAGACGGCGACGGCGATGCGGCCGAGGGCCGTGTCGAACAGGCGGATGCCGCTGCCGGCGGCGATGCCCCACCGCTCGGCCTCGAAGCGGGTCATCTGCAGCTTGTCCTGGCTGCCGTGCCCGCCATCGGGACCGTGCAGATAGGCACGGTTGCGGAAGCTGCCGTCCTCGGCCCGCACGGGGAAGCTGGAGGCGAGGACGTAGAGCCCGTGCCGGCGGGCGATCTCCTGCTGGAGGTCGAGATAGGCGGGCAGCAGGCCCTGCATCGCGTCGATCTGCCGGTGCAGGTCGGCCGAGTCCGCCTCCGCCAGCAGGCCGACAAGCTCCATGCTGCCATACTCTGGGAGCACCAGCAGGGACGCACCGGACCGCACCGCGTCCGCCGCGACGGCGTGCTGCTTCGCGGCATAGGCGGCCCAGTCCGCCGGCCGGGTGATGGCGTACTGCGCGGCGGCGACGCGCCAGCGGCCGCTCACGGCGCCGCCCCGTCGCCCGAAAGATCCTTCGCCCAGAACAGCATCCGCTTCGCGGACTCGTCGTCCTCGCCGATGTCCTTCCAGCGGAACGTCGTCTCGAAGGGCAGAGGCCGGTAGCCGCGGTTGCGCCAGAAGCCGTCGAGGGGGGCATAGCCCGCGGGCTTCGCCGGGTGGTGCTCGCCGCGGTCGACGGCGCAGAAGACCGCCGTGTCGAGGCCGAGGGCGCGGGCATGCGCCTCGCGATGCTCGAAGAAGGCGACGCCGATGCCGCGACCGCGATACGAATCGAGCAGCACGGACTCGCCGAAATAGCAGATGCGATCGATCGCCCAGCCTGCAGCCTCGAACGGCGCGCGCTCCTCGGCGGTCGCCTCCGCCATCGGCAGCGCCGTGGCGGCGCCGACGAAGGCATCGCCGTGCCGGGCGGCGACGACCACTGCGCGCGGTGCCTCCAGGTAGGTCGCGAGGTAGCGCTCCTCGTAGGCGGCGCTGCCGTCGTAGAGATAGGGATAGGCGCGGAAGACGGTCATCCGCAGCCGCGCCAACTCGCCCACATGGGCGGCTGCGGCGTCGGGGGTCAGGTTCTCGATGACGATGTCGCCCCGCGTCGAGCGCATGGCCTTCTCCGGATCGGCGGCTTCAGGTCAAAGCCGGTGCGGCTGCGGCGAGCCGGCTTTGTGATGCTGTCGCACCGTTGTATATCCGCTCGGGAGAAGCGAAGCACGTCAGGAGGGATCGAATGTCGGATCGAAGCGTCGACGTCGTCGTCGTTGGTGCAGGAAACGCGGCCATGTGCGCGGCGCTTTCGGCGCGTGAGCAGGGGGCCAGCGTCCTGGTGCTGGAAGCGGCGCCCAAGGACCTCCGCGGCGGCAACTCGGCGTTCACCGCCGGCAACATCCGTACCGTGTTCAACGGTGTCGAGGACATCAAGGCGCTCGTTCCCGACCTGACCGAGGAGGAACTGGCGACCACCGACTTCGGCACCTACACCGAGGACGAGTTCTTCGACGACATGGGGCGCGTCACGGAATACCGGACGGATCCCGACCTCTGCGAAACGCTGATCAAGCGCTCGCTGCCGACGATGAAGTGGATGCGCGAGAAGGGCGTGCGCTTCCTGCCGATCTACGGCAAGCAGGCCTTCAAGATCGACGGCCGCTTCAAGTTCTGGGGCGGGCTGGTGATCCAGGCCTGGGGCGGCGGGCCCGGCCTCGTCGACGCCCTGCACGAAGCCGCCGAGCGCGAAGGCATCGAGGTGATGTACGAGGCGCGCGCGACCGGCCTGATCACCGACGACGACGGCGTGCACGGCGTGAAGGTGAAGAAGGACGGCAAGACCATGTCGGTCCGCGCCCGTTCGGTCGTCATCGCCAGCGGCGGCTTCGAGGCGAACCCGGAGTGGCGCACGCGCTATCTCGGCCCCGGCTGGGACCTCGCGAAGGTGCGCGGCACCCGGTACAATGTCGGCGACGGCATCAAGATGGCGATGGACGCCGGTGCGCGTTCCTTCGGCAACTGGTCCGGCTGCCACGCGGTCGGCTGGGACTTCAACGCGCCGGAGTTCGGCGACCTCGACGTCGGCGACAATTTCCAGAAGCACTCCTATCCATGGGGCGTGATGATCAACGCCCTCGGGCGCCGCTTCGTCGACGAGGGCGCGGACTTCCGCAACTACACCTATGCCAAGTACGGCCGGGTCATCCTGGGCCAGCCCGGGCAGATGGCCTGGCAGGTGTTCGATTCGAAGATCATTCCGAAGCTGCGCGACGAATATCGCATCCGCCAGGTGACGAAGGTCCGCGCCGACACGCTCGAGGAGCTGGCGGAGAAGATGGAAGGCGTCGACGGCAAGGCCTTCCTCGACGAGATCGCCAAGTACAACGCCGCGGTCCGCACCGACATCCCCTACAACCCGAACGTCAAGGACGGCCGGTGCACCGAGGGGCTGGCGATCAACAAGACCAACTGGGCGCATCGCCTCGACGAGGGACCGTTCGAGGCCTACCAGACGACCTGCGGCATCACCTTCACCTTCGGCGGCCTGCGCATCGACGAGGACGGCGCCGTCCTCGACACCGAGGAGAAGCCGATCAAGGGCCTCTATGCGGCGGGCGAGCTGGTCGGCGGCCTGTTCTACTTCAACTACCCGGGCGGCACCGGCCTGATGTCCGGCGCGGTCTTCGGCAAGATCGCGGGTGCCTCGGCCGGACAGAAGGCGGTCGGCAACAGCTGATACCGATCCGGATGAAGGAATCATTGCCGTAGGCAACGAAAGTGCGCAGGGCGCGCATGCCGAGAATGCGTTTCTCGCCATTGCCGCAGAGGGTTATGTGAGGGGAAGTGGGACGCCGTGCGGACGGGGTTCCGAACCGACACACAACCCCAAGGGGATGGATAGATGCTGATCCGGGCTGCCGTTGCCGCCTTCGCAACCACGCTTGTCTTCGCGACTGCCGCTGGCGCCGTGGACGTCGAGAACGCCTCGGGCAAGGAGCAGAAGGTCCTGCTGACCGAGTCTGGCGGAAAGACGAACCTGGTCCTCAAGGCCGGCGAGACGAAGATGGACGTCTGCGCCATGTGCACGGTCACTGTCGAGGGCATGAAGCCGGTCGACGGCGTCGGCCTGGACAAGGTCGTGATCGAGGCGAACGGCCTGAAGAAGATCGAGAACTGATCGGCGTCTTCGCCGCTCAGCGTACCGGATACTACCGGACAGAAGAGCCGCCCCCGTGGGCGGCTCTTCTGCTTTCCATCACCAATAATGGCGTACTTGACCACCTGGAACGGGCGGCGGACGATCTCCGGCGGCGGCCATCAACGGACCGCCCGAACAGAACAAGCCGGAGGAAACCATGTCGAGAACCCGTATAGCGCTGGCCTGTGCGGCCGGCCTGCTGGCTGCTGCGTCCACCGTCGCGCCCGCCTTCGCGCAGGACAAGTGGCATCCCTCCAAATGGGGCGCCGACGACGAGATCGGCGCGGCCAACCTGCTGACGCCGGCAAAGGTGCTTGAGGCGGCGAAGCTGGTGAAGACCGGCAAGGCCTATCCGCTCGGCATCGTCGTGGGCCGCGACACGCCGGCCTTTCCGCCGCGCTCGCTGGCGGTCACGGTGCTGTCACCGAACCAATATCAGGGCTCGACCCTGGCAGAGAACAAGATGAGCTACAACGACGACATGATCACGGGCTGGCTCGGCGTCGGCACGCAGATCGACGGCCTCGGCCACCTCGGCATCGACAACACCTACTACAACGGCAACCAGGCGAAGGATTTCGTCAAGGTCACGGGCCTGGAGAAGCTCGGCATCGACAAGATCCCGCCGATCGTGACGCGCGGCGTCCTGATCGACATGGCCAAGCACAAGGGCGTCGAGGCGATGAAGGAGGGCGATGCGATCACCGCCGACGACGTGAAGGCGGCGATGCAGGCCCAGAAGGTGACGGTCGGCAAGGGCGACGTGGTGGTCTTCCACACCGGCTGGCTGTCGATGCTGGCGCAGGACCCGAAGCGCTTCGGCGCCGGCGAGCCCGGCATCGACGCCGGTGCCGCCACCTATCTCGCCTCGCTGGAGCCGGTAGCCGTCGGTGCCGACACATGGGGCATCGAGGCGGTGCCCTTCGCGGGCAGCCGCATCTGGGAGGGCCACCAGATCCTGCTCGCCAAGAACGGCATCTACATCCTGGAGACGCTCGACACCCGCGCGCTCATCAAGGACGGCGTCACGGAGTTCCTCTTCGTTCTGGGGCAGCCGCGCTACAAGGGCGCAGTCCAGGCGATCATCAACCCGGTCGCGATCAACTGATCCAACGGTCTCACGCGCGCGGTCGCCATGGGGCGGCCCGCGCTGTATTCTGCGCGCCTTCTCCCGGACACGAAGGCCCGCGATGCACGGCGCATCCTATCCGCGAAACAGCTTCCCCGATATTCTCCTCGACGAACTGCGTGCGCTGATCGGCGATCGCGTGACGACGAACGCGGCCGTGCGGGAGCGGCACGGCAAGGACGAGTCGTTCCACGCCGCGCACGCCCCGGATGCGGTGGCGTTCGCGCGGAGCACCGAAGAGGTGCGCCAGATCGTGGTCGCCTGCCGGGCACACGGCGTGCCGATCGTTCCCTACGGGACGGGGACCTCGCTCGAAGGGCATGTGGCGGCCCTGCATGGCGGCGTCTGCATCGACCTGTCGCAGATGGACGCCATCCTGCGCGTCAGCCCCGAGGACCTCGACGCGACGGTACAGGCGGGCGTCACGCGCAAGCGGCTCAACGAGCATCTGCGCGACACCGGCCTGTTCTTTCCGATCGATCCCGGGGCGGATGCCAGCATCGGCGGCATGGCGGCGACGCGCGCCTCCGGCACGAACGCCGTGCGCTACGGCACGATGCGCGAGAACGTGCTCGGCCTGACCGCCGTCATGGCCGACGGCAGCGTCATCCGCACGGGCGGCCGGGCGCGGAAGTCCTCCGCCGGTTACGACCTCACTCGGCTGCTCGTCGGTTCCGAGGGCACGCTCGGCATCATCACCGAGGTGACGCTGAAGCTCTACGGCATCCCGGAGGCGATCTCGTCCGGCGTCTGTCCGTTTCCCGACATGGCGGCTGCGGTCGACACGGTCATCCAGATCGCCCAGTCCGGCATTCCCGTGGCGCGCATGGAGCTGATCGACGAGCGCCAGATGGCGGCGTGCAACGCCTACTCGAAGCTCGACTACGACGTCGCGCCGACGATTTTCTTCGAATTCCACGGCACGCCGCGCGGCGTGGAGGAACAGGCGGAGATGGTCAAGGCGCTCGCCGCGGACAACGGTGCGCCGGGCTTCCGCTGGTCGGCCTCCCCCGAGGAACGCAATCGTCTTTGGCAGGCCCGGCACGACGCCTTCTACGCCGCGATCGCCTTGCGGCCGGGCGCGCAGGGCTGGCCGACCGACGTCTGCGTGCCGATCTCGCGGCTGGCCGAGTGCATCCTGGAGACGCAGGCAGACACCCGAGACGCACCCTTCCCGGTGCCGCTGGTCGGGCATGTCGGCGACGGCAACTTCCACCTCGTCTACGTCATCGACCCGAACGATCCGGAGGAACTGCGCGTCGCCGGCGAGATCAACGATCGCCTCGTGCGCCGGGCGCTCGCCATGGGCGGGACCTGTACCGGCGAGCACGGCGTTGGTTACGGCAAGATCGGCTATCTGGAAGCCGAGCACGGCAGCGAGGCGATGGAGGTGATGCGGACGATAAAGCGCGCGCTCGACCCTGAGGGACTGCTCAATCCGGGGAAGGTCGTGGGGCCGGTTTGACGGTCGCGTCCGCGTCGCGGCCGGTACGGCTTCTGCTCGCCGCCGGCCTGTTCGTCCTGAGTGCCTGTGCGGGCCGGCCCCCGTCGGGGGCCGCGCAGGCCGAGCCGGAGTGGCCGCCGATCTCCTATCCTGCCTCCATGCGCGAGCGGATCGCGGAGATCGCCGAGCGCGAATGGCGCGACTTCGGCGGCACCGAGATCGACTTCAGCACGGGGACCGCGCAGGAGATATTCACCGGCCTGCTCGAAACCGATCGGCGCATCTTCCCCAACGTCCTCGCCTACTGGAACGCGGTGCGCGGCCGCTGGGCGGGCTATATCCGCGAGGAGAAGTCGCGCTATCAGGCCGGTGAGCCGGCCTGGACCGCGGAAGCCTGGTCGGCCGTCTTCGTCTCATACGTCATGCGCACCGCCGGCATCGACCGTGACGATTTCCCGTGGGACGCCGGGCATCGCAACTATATCGACGCGCTGATCGAGCGGCAGGCGCGCTACGGTGTCGCGGCGGTGTTCCAGCCCTACGACCTGGAGCAGTATGCGCCACGGCGCGGCGACCTGATCTGCGCCGACCGCTCGCGGCCCGTCGAGGCACGGATCACGACGGTTGCCGATCGTGCCGACGAGATGGGCAGTTCGCGCGGCATGCACTGCGACATCGTGACGGTCGTCGAGGCCGGCCGGGTCGGCGCGATCGGCGGCAACGTCGCCGACTCGGTGTCGCGGTCCTGGTTTCCGACGGACGGATACGGCCGGCTGCTGCGGGGATCGCCGACGGCGGAGAACGCGGAACGCACGTTCTTCACGGTCATCCAACTGAACGTGCCCGATCCGGCGGTGGCATCCGCGGCGCGCGCCCCCTCCGGCTGAGCCCCCGGACGACGACATCCCGAAAGGCTCCTGCCCCGAAAGCCCCTTGCAAGGTGCCACGGCGGGTCCGAAATTCTATGACAGTTTGCGACCGGGGTGCTGGCCAAGGGATCCACGGCCGGCTGAGAACATACCCGTCGAACTTGACCTGGGTAATGCCAGCGCAGGGAGAGCGCCATGACGTGTTTGACCCACAAGCCGCCCACGGACTGCCCGCGCGTCGCCATCGTCGGCGCCGGGGTGATCGGCCTGGGCGTCGGCTGGCGGCTGGCGCAGGCCGGCTGCAGCGTCGACATCTACGACAAGGGAGCGGCCGGCCGGGGCGCCACCTGGGCGGCGGCGGGCATGCTCGCTGCCGGTGCCGAGGTCGAGCCGGGCGAGGAGAAGCTGTTCGCGCTGAACCGGCGCAGCCAGCTGATGTGGCCCGACTTCGCCGCCGAGGTCGAGGATGGCGCCGGCATCCCGATCGGCTATCGCGCCGAGGGAACGCTCGTCGTCGCGACCAACCGCGACGAGCTGCGCCAGCTGCAGTTCACCTTTGACGTCCAGCGCCGCTTCGGGGTCGAGAGCCGACAGGTCAGCGCCGTCGAGGCGCGCACCATGGAGCCCTATCTGCGCGGCAGCGTCGCGGGCGGGATCTTCTGTCCGGAGGATCATCAGGTCGACAACCGGCCGCTGGTCGAGGCGCTGGCGAAGCTCGCTGCCGGTGCCGGCGTGCGGGTGCACGAGCACATGCCCGTGCGCAGCATCGTCATCGAGGGCGGCCGGGCCGTCGGGCTCGACCTCGGCGAGGCGTTCCAGCCGGCGGATGTCGTGCTGCTCGCCGCCGGCCCCTGGTCGCGCGAGATCGGCGGCCTGCCGCCGGAGATCCTGCCGCCCGTGCGGCCGATCAAGGGACAGATGCTGGCGCTGCAGATGGATCCGGCGGAGCCGCTGGTCCGGCACGTGCTGTGGGCACCGAAGATCTACCTGGTGCCGCGCAACGACGGCCGGCTGATCGTCGGCGCCACCGTGGAGGAGCGCGGCTTCGACACCAACATGACGGCCGGCGGCCTCCTCGCGCTGCTCGAGGCCGCCTGGCGGGCCGTGCCGGGCATCGAGGAGCTTCCGGTCGTCGAGATGTGGGCGGGCTTCCGGCCGGGCTGCCGCGACGATGCGCCGATCCTCGGCCCCTCCGGGGTCGACGGGCTGGTCTACGCGACCGGCCATCATCGCAATGGCATCCTGCTGGCGCCGCTGACCATCGATCTGGTCAGCCGGATGATCCTGACCGGAGAGACGCCGGAGCCGCTGCTGCCCTTCGGACTGGACCGGTTCCAGGGCGGACGCCGCACGGTTCCGGCCACGGCCCTCAACTCGGCCCCGGAGACCGCGCCCGCGTGAGGCGGTGCGCGAGGAGAGCGACATGACCATCACCCTGCGTATCAACGGCGAGCCGGAAGCGGTGGAGGCGGCGACCGTCGCCGCCCTGCTGGAGGCCCGCGGCATCGACCGCAACGGCCGCGGCACGGCGGTGGCGCTGAACGGCGCAGTCGTGCCGCGGCGCGAGTGGGACGAAACGAAACTTACGGCCGACGACGACATCGAGATCGTCCGGCCGTTCTCGGGCGGGTGAAGCATGGCCGACGAAGACAGCCTCATCATCGCGGGCAAGAGCTTCGGCTCGCGCCTGCTCATCGGCACGGCCGGCTACCCGAACCAGCAGATCATGCTGGATTCGGTCGAGGCGAGCGGTGCCGAACTGGTCACCGTATCGATTCGCCGGATCAGCCTGGACGGCTATGCCGAGAGCCTCGTCGACCTGCTGGGCGACCGGTATGCCCTGCTGCCGAACACCGCCGGCTGCGAGACGAAGCGCGACGCCATCCTGACGGCACAGCTCGCCCGGGAAGCGCTCGACACCAACTGGGTGAAGCTGGAGCTGATCGGCGACCGCGAGACCCTCTACCCCGACGTCGAGCAGCTGGTCGCCGCGGCGGACGAGCTCGTGAAGGACGGCTTCATCGTGCTGCCCTACTGCAACGACGATCCGATCACCTGCCGCAAACTGGCGGACGTGGGCTGCGCCGCGGTGATGCCGCTCGGCTCGCTGATCGGCTCGGGCATGGGAATCTGCAATCCCTACAACATCGAGCTGATCGCCAGCCGCTCGCCCGTGCCGGTCGTGCTCGATGCCGGCATCGGCACCGCGTCGGATGCCGCGCTGGCGATGGAACTCGGCTGCGACGCCGTGCTGCTCAACTCGGCCGTGTCGAAGGCGGCGGATCCGGTGCTGATGGCCAGGGCGATGCGGGCCGGTGTGGATGCCGGCCGCGCCGCGCGCCGCGCCGGGCGGATTCCGAAGCGGACCTATGCCGAGGCCTCCAGCCCGCAGCTCGGCCTGATCGGGTCGTGAACCCGCTGCCGGTACCGCCGCTGCTGGTCATTACCGACCGGCGGCAGGCGCGCCGGCCGCTGGACGAGGTCGCGGCCGCCGCGTTCGCGGGAGGCTGCCGCTGGCTCAGCCTGCGCGAGAAGGATCTGCAGGCGGACGAGCGCCGGGCGATCCTGGACCGGATCCTGGCTGCGGCGGCGCCGTACGGCGCGACGGTCATCGTGCATGACGACCTCGCTGCCGCCCGCCGCTGCGCCGGCGTGCATCTGCCTGCCGGAAGCGATCCCACCGAAGCGAGACGGCTCCTCGGTGCCGGTGCGCTGATCGGACAGTCCGCGCACTCGGTGGAGGCCGCGGTCGCGGCCGAATGCGCCGGGGCCGACTATGTGACGCTCAGCCCCATCTTCATCACCGCCAGCAAGCCCGGCTACGGCCCGGCCCTGGGGCCGGAGATCCTGTCGCGGGCGCGAACGGCGTTGACGATACCCGTCCTGGCGCTGGGCGGCGTCGATGCCGGGACCATCGCCGCCTGCCTGTCGGCGGGAGCTGCCGGCGCCGCCGTGATGGGGCCGGTGATGCGGTCGGAGGATCCGGCCGCCACAGTGAGGGACCTGATCGCGCTCGCGGCCGGATAGCCGGAGATCCGCGACAGGTGCGGCGTCACTCGATCTGCTTGTTGTCGAGATCCTTGTCGCGCCGCTCGGCCTCGGCGTCCTCCTGGGCCTTCTCTTCCTTGGTCCGGCCGTGCTTGGCGCGGTTGGTCGCAGCGGTGCGCGCCTTCTCGTCCCGGTCGCGCTGCTTGCGAAACCGATTGAGATTGACGATTTCGCCCATCACAGACACCTCGGCTTTACTGGCCCACTCTCCAGGATAGTGCACTCGCCGACTTGCGGAAAGACCGGGTTAGGCGGCGGTCTCCTGCGCCGAAGTATTGTCGCGGGACAGCAGGTGCTGGACGACGTAGACGCGCAACGCGCTGGAGAGATTTCCCGACCTCGACTTGTCGATCTCTCCGACCAGCCGGTTGAGGGATATGTTGCGGCGGGCCGCCACGTCCTTCAACACATCCCAGAACGCGTCCTCTATCGACACGCTGGTGCGGTGTCCGGCGATGGTGACGGAACGGCGGCGGATCGTGATCGTGTTGGAAGGGCTCACTGTTTCGGTCCCACCATGTCTTCAGGACGAACCATGCGCGCGAAGTCGGCCGGCTCGACCAAGCCGAGTGCCGCCGCCGCCTCGGCCAGTGTCAGGCCTTCGGCGTGAGCCTTCTTGGCAACCTTTGCTGCGTTGTCGTATCCGATGTGAGGGTTGAGAGCGGTGACGAGCATCAATGATTCGCGCAACAGGCGGTCGATGCGCTCCTCGTTCGGTTCGATGCCCACCACGCAATTGTCGGTGAAGCTGACGGCGGCGTCGCCCAGGAGGCGGATCGACTGAAGGAGACTGTTGATCATCACGGGCTTGAACACGTTCAGCTGCAGATGCCCGTGCGTGTTCGCCACCGATATGGCGGTGTTGTTTCCCATGACCTGGACGCAGACCATCGTCATCGCCTCGGCCTGGGTAGGATTGACCTTTCCAGGCATGATGGAGGAGCCGGGTTCGTTCTCCGGCAGCAGCAGCTCGCCGAGCCCGCAGCGCGGACCCGATCCCAGCAGCCGGATGTCGTTGGCGATCTTCAGGAGCGAGGTCGCCAGCACGTTGAGCGCACCCGAGGTCTCGACGATCGCATCGTGCGATCCCAGCGCCTCGAACTTGTTCGGCGCCGGCACGAACGGCAGGCCGGTGATCGCCGCCACCTCCTTGGCGAAGGCCACGTCGAAGCCGGCCCGGGAGTTCAGGCCCGTGCCGACCGCCGTCCCGCCCTGCGCCAGGGCGTAGAGGTGGGCCAGGGTGGCCTCGACCCGCACGCGGCCGTTGTCGACCTGCGCCGCCCAGGCGCCGAACTCCTGGCCGAGGGTGAGCGGCGTCGCGTCCTGAAGATGGGTCCGGCCGATCTTCACGATTTCCGCGAAGCGCTCCGCCTTGTCGGCCAGTGCGGCGGACAGGCGCGTCAGGGCCGGCAGCAGCAGCCGTTCGATCTCCTGGACCGCGGCGATGTGCATCGCCGTCGGAAAGCTGTCGTTGGATGACTGGCCGCGGTTGACGTGGTCGTTCGGGTGGACCGGTTCCTTGCTGCCGCGCGGGACGCCCAGCAGTTCGTTCGCCCGGTTGGCGATGACCTCGTTGACGTTCATGTTGGTCTGGGTGCCCGACCCGGTCTGCCACACGACCAGCGGGAAATGATCGTCCAGCAGGCCGTCGGCGACCTCCTGGGCGGCCCGCCCGATCGCATCGGCGACACGCGGATCGAGGTCGCCGAGCGCCAAATTCGCCCGGGCGGCCGCGAGCTTCTGAATCGCGAACGCGCGGATGAGCGGCACCGGCATCCGCTCGGTGCCGATCCTGAAATTCTGAAGCGAGCGCTGCGTCTGCGCCCCCCAGTAACGGTCTGCCGGGACCTGGACGGGCCCCATGCTGTCGGTCTCGGTGCGAAAGTCGGCGCTGTCGGTCATGCATCCTCGCCGGTAACTCGGGCGTCGGCCCAGTCCCACGATCAATGCGATGAACGCCGAAGCGGTGCGGCTGGTTGCACCCGCCGTTCAATTTCGTGTGAGAAAGGCGACAACCCCGTTTTCGCGAGCGAAAAAGGCAACGCGCGGAACGTCAGGAAGGGCGGTGCCCGTGGATGCGCTCGAGCACGCCCGGCACGAAGGGCTCGACGCCGACCGCCTCGAAACCGGCCGCGTTAAGGTAGCCGACGCATTCCGTAACCGAGTGCGCGATGCCCGTGGAGGCGTTCAGCGTCTGGGCGAGGCCCCACATGGCGGCATCCGCCGATCCCGTGCGGTCGGCGTTCAGCGCCTCACCCACCAGGTGGAACGACCCGCCCGGCTTCAGCGCCCCGAAGGCCTTGGCGACCACGGCGGCGATCTGCTCCCGGCCGTACATGGGCAGGTTGCTGGCCATCACGGCGACATCTGCGCCGCCGGGGAACGCATCCTTGTTGAAATCGCAGGCGACGGCATCGATGCGGTCGGAGAGGCCGTGCTCGGCGATGAAGCCGCGCGCCACCTCGACGACCGGGGGCAGATCCAGCACGACTGCCCGCAGTTCCGGGTTTGCCCGGCACGCGCCGATGCAGTAGGCGCCGGAGCCGCCGCCGATGTCGATCATCAGGCGCGCCGCCGACAGGTCCACCTGCCGCGCGAACAGCCGTCCTGCGCCCAGGCCGATGCTGTAGGTGGCGCGATGGTAGCGGCGCGCCTCCTCGACCGTCATCTCGGCGACGCTCTTGTTGTCGACGACCGGTGGCCCCGGCCGGCGGAGGTGATCCGCCAGCCGGCCCCATTCGTTCCAATCGGGCTTGGTGAAGAGCATCCAGGGCCCGGCATAGGCGGCATCGCCCTCCACCAGGAACCGTTCGACGTCCGGTGCAAGCCGCAGCCGGTCGCCGTGGCGTTCGATCAGCCCCAGGCCGATGCAGGCGACGACGATGCGCTCGCCGTTCGGCGGCACCAGCCCGAGCGCGGCGATCAGCGCCTCCTCGGTGTCCGCGCCGCGGGCGAGCTTGGTGAACACCCCGAGTTCGACGGCCGCCATCAGGGCCGCCGACTCCCGGTAGGCCCGCACCAGCCGCTGCAGCCGGACCGTGTTCGGTCGCGTTTCCGCCATCTCGCCCTCTCCCTGGATCTCATTGGTTATTCGTTGGCGCCCGCCGCGGCGGGCGCGGCCTCATGCATAGCTCTTCGACATGCCCTCCGACGGGTCCATGTGCGCGCCATAGGGCGGGATCGGGTAGCGCAGGCCGACCTTGCCGATGCCTTCCAGGCCCTGGACGCCGCGGGCGAACTCGTCCGGCGGCAGGGCGATCAGCATC
This sequence comes from Constrictibacter sp. MBR-5, assembly GCF_040549485.1. Classification (NCBI taxonomy): domain Bacteria; kingdom Pseudomonadati; phylum Pseudomonadota; class Alphaproteobacteria; order Rhodospirillales; family Allostellaceae; genus Constrictibacter; species Constrictibacter sp. MBR-5. The sequence goes on along the minus strand of NZ_JBEPTK010000003.1, from coordinate 186,507 downwards.
TCGTCGTCGGCGACGCCGCCATAGCGACGCTCCGCGTAGCAGGGGATCGAGATGCTGGTTTCGCGTGTCAGCAGGGCCTTGCCCCAGGAATCGGCGCAGGCGCTTTCGCCCGTGATCGACATGTCGTAGCGCTTGTAGCGCTTCCACTGCAGGCCGTTGACGAACAGGATGATCTGCCCCGGCGTGCCGTAGAACAGCACGATGTCGGGCGGGTCGAGCCGGGCCGACCGAAGCGGTGCGACCACGGTCGCCACATACTTGCCGTAGGTCTGGCGCGGCATCTGCTGCTGGTGGGCGTGTGCCGCCTCGCGATTCTCGAACCACACGCCGTCCATGCGCTCGCCCGACAGGGTCGCCTCGTCGGGCAGGTCGATGCCCATGACGCCGCCGCAGTTGGAGTTTGGCCGCACGTTCTCGTTCGTGATGCCCAAGGTGAAGCCCGCGATGCGCGCCTGGGTGACCAGCTGGCAGGTGGTGTGGAAGCGGCCCGCCTTCGGCCGGCGCAGGCCGGGCACCTTCTCCATCTCCTCGATCGTCTCGTACTGCTTCATGCCGATCGGCATGGTGCGGATCTTGAGAAGGTCCTGCAGCTTGGCCGCGAGGTCCTTAAGCTCCTGCGCGCCGGGCATCCTGGTCTCTTCCCGCTGGGTCTCGCTCATGGCGTTGCCTCCGCTGTCCGGTTTATTTGACCGGACTATAGGCGGTGGCGACCGGGTCGCGGAAGGACCCTGCGGGGGCGGGGGACGCGGTCAGTCGCGCTTGTCGGGGTCCGAGGCGATCTTGCGGGTGATCGCGAACAGTGCCTTGTAGGGGAGGTGGCGCATCAGCGTCATCGCCCAGGCCATGCGGCGCGGAAAGACGATCTCGAACCGATCCGAGCGCAGGCCGTCGAGCAGCGCGCGCGCCGCATCGTCGGGCTGCATCAGGAACGGCATCGGAAACCGGTTCTTCTGCGTCAGCGGCGTGTCGACGAAGCCCGGGCAGACCAGCTGCACCACGATCCCGTGCCGTTCCAGTTCGGGCTTCAGCGATTCCGCGATGTTGATCAGCCCGGCCTTCGTCATGCCGTAGGCCGCCGCGGTCGGCAGCCCGACATAGCCGGCGACCGACGCGACGATGGCGATGCGGCCGCCGCCGCGCCGGATCATCCCCGGCAGCACGGCTTCCAGGCAGTGGACGGTGCCCATCAGGTTGACGTCGGTCAGGGACCGGAACGCGTCCGCGTCGAACGCTGCGGGGTTCACGGGGATGTGCGTGCCCGCGTTCAGCACGGCGACGTCGATCGGCCCCGCCGTCTCGATGGCGGCGACGGCAGCGGCCACGGCCGCGCGATCGGTCGTGTCCACGGGTTCGGCTGCGATGCCCGGCACCTCTGCCGCCAGCCGTTCGAGCTTGTCGGCGCTTCTCGCCGACGCGACGACGGGATGGCCCGCCGCCGCGGCGGCACGCGCGAGCGCCTCGCCGAGACCGGAGCTCGCGCCCGTCACCCAGATGCGCGCCCCGGGCTTCAACCGGCGGTCCCGTCAGCGGCGAGGTGGGCGTAGGTGATGCGGGAGCCGCGCGCTTCGAAATCGAGGCCCACCCAGGCGCCCTGCGCGTCGTAGCAGACCTCCAGTTGAAGATCGCCGCTGACCCGCCAGCATTCGGCCCGCACCGGGCCCGCTGCCGTCATCACGGACCGGGTGCCGACCGGGGTCGAGGTCACCGAGGCGAGACGGCCGAACTGAGTGTCGATGAGGCGGGACTGCCGTACCGTTCCGGCATTCCAGTAGCTCGTCGAGAGGGTCTCGGGGGGTGCCATCGCCGTTCCTTCGTTGCTCTCGATCCTGAGACCGTCACCGTTCGAAACGGCGCGGACGAAGAATCGATCCCCGTCGTCGTCGGTGCGCGCGTCGATGGCGGTCAGCCTGCCGTTCCGCCACGTCTCGCGGTTGGTGTGCCGATAGCGGTAGACGGTCACGAACGCGAACCTGACCTCCAGCGCGATGTCGATGTCGACGATCAGGTCGTCGCCGTCCCGCCGGAAGCGGACGCTGTGGGTGCCGATGGACGCGTCGCCGCGGCGCACATCGAAGCGGATCGGCGCGAGCGGACCCGCCGTACGCGGGAGCGGGGGCAGCACCGCCTGGGCACCGAGGCGCGGGAGGCACGCCGCGGGGAAGGCCGTGAGGGCGCCGAGGATCAGCCTGCGCACTGGATCGGGCTTCATCATGCGGACGATACGCAGCGTCGCGGCTGTCGGATCTCGTTTCGCAGAGGGGATCGCGTGATAGGTTCGCCCGCAGGTCGCGCGGCGACATAAGGGGACGGCATGACGGGCGGAGCAGCGGCACGGCACAGACGCGTCCCGGCGACGCTGGTGGCGGGTGCCTGCCTCATCGCGGCGGCGGGGGTGCTGCTGATCGCCGATGCGGCGATGCGCGGCTGGGCGGTGATGCCGTACGACCCGGTGCCGCCGCCGCGGGGCTGGTTCCAGCACCTGACGCGCGCCGTCGCCGACGACATCACGCCGATCTTCTGGACGGCCTACCTGTTCCTGCTCGATGGGTTGCTGGTGCGGCTGCGCGGCACCTCGCCGGCGCGCGAGACCCCGGGGCGGTTCGCGGTCTGCTGCCTGGCCAGCATCCCGATCTGGGTCGTCTTCGACTGGGTGAACTTCGAGTACATGATGGCCTGGGACTATCACGGCCTGGCCGAGAACTTCTGGCACCGCAACCTGGGCTATGCCGTGGCGTTCGCGGCGATCACCCCGGCGATGCTGCTGTCCGCCGAGGTCCTGCGCGCACTCGGCTTTCCCGAGGTCCGCCTGCGGCCGATCCGGATCGGCCGCACCGGCAGGATGGCGATGGTGGCGCTCGGTGTCGGGGCGCTCGTCTTTCCCATCGCCGTCGCCGACCCGATCGGTTCCCTGACGCTGTGGCTGTCCTTCTGGCTGCTTCTGGACCCGATCAACCACCGCTTCGGGGCGCCCAGCCTGATCGGCGACTGGGCGGAGGGCCGTTGGGGGCGTACCCTGGCATTGATGGCCGGCGGCGGCATCTGCGGCCTGTGGTGGGAGTCGTGGAACTGGTTCGCGACGACCAAGTGGACCTACGACCTGCCGTTCCTGGGGCCGCTGGAACCGTACCAATATTTCGAGATGCCGCTGGTCGGGTTCCTGGGCTTCTTTCCCTTCGGTCCGGAATGCTGGGTGATGTTCAACAGTGCCGTCCTGCTCCTCGGCGCCCTCGGAGTGCGCGGTCTGACGGCGCCGGCGGGCCGTTCCTACTGTGCGTGAGCGGGCCTAGCCTTCGCCATAGAGCAGCGCGGCACCGCGCAGGAACGGGATGGCCGTCGCGAGCGCCAGGCCCGCGGGCGCACCGATGGTGAGGCCCAGTTGCAGGGCAGCGGGCAGTTCCGCACCGTGGCGCCGGTCGGCGACGGCGCAATGGGCGACGCCGTTCGGCGCGGCAGCCTGGAGGACCGCCGCCGCGGCGATCGCCCCCGGTCCTTCGATCAGTGCCGGGACGCGCGCCATGCGTGCGGCGATCAGCGCCCCGACTGCGGCCGCGATGTCGGCGCCGCCCAGTCTGCGCAGGAGTTCGAACGGATCGGCCGCGCCGTCGCTATGGCGTGCGACGCCGGCATCCACCACGTCGCGGGCGGTGGCGGGCAGGTCGCCACGCCACGCCGGGGCGCCTCCGGCGCCGCCAAGCGCCCGGCAGAGCGCTGCCGCGGACACTTCGACGCCGTCGCCCGGTGCGGCGACGGCGATGAGGTCGACCCCCTGCTCGACGGCCATCATGCCGTAGGCGATGGCGCGGGCGCATTCCTCCTCGCCCATCGCGGGACCGGCGGCGAAGTCGGCGGTCGGCTGTTCGATCGCCATCTCGTAGACCCGCAGGTCGGTGTCGGCGAGGCGGCAGAGGCGATTGAGGGGGGACCGGCCTTCGACCATCGCTTCCACGGCGCGGGCGGTCTCGCCCGGCGCGCGGTCGGGGAAGGCCATCGCCGCGGCTCCGTGCCCTCCGGCGAAGATCGCGATGCGCGGATGGCCCAGCCGCGGCGGACAGCGCCCCTGCCAGGTCGCCAGCCAGGCGGCGGCTTCGCCCAGCGTGCCGAGACCGCCGGCGCGGCCCGCATGGCGCCGTTCCGCCGTGAGCGCCGCGGTCCCCGCCTCCAGGTCCGGTGCCGGCAGCTCCGGAAGAATTTCCCGGATCTGATCCAGGCCTGCAGCGTTCTCGTCCATGGTCATGCCACTCCGCCGTCCGTCCGGTTGACGGTCGTCGGGCTCTCCTATAACCAAGCCGGCGTCCCCGCAACCGCCGCGGGTCCGGTCATGCCGGAACCGGGGCGATCGAGCGCTGCCAGGGCCTGTCGTTCCGGCCGCGGCTGCCATGAATTCGACCTAACCGGCGGCTAGGTTCAACGTTCCGAGTTTCTCTGCGGAGGAAGCATATCCATGAGACACACGATCACGTGCCTTTTCGCCGGCCTGATCGCGGCGGCGGTGACGTTTGCCGCGCCGGTCGCGCGCGCCCAGGACGGCATGACTGCCGCCGAGGAGCTGGTGGAGAAGGCGCGGCTGACGGTCATGCGCATTCCCCGCGAGGAGGAGATGCGCCACACGGTGCCGAACCTCATGCGTCAGGCAAAGGCGATCGTGGTGTTTCCGACTCTGCTCAAGGGGGCCTTCTTCATCGGCGGCCAGGGCGGCAGCGGCGTGCTGATGACGCGCGACGCGAACGGCGTCTGGAGCCATCCCGCCTTCTACACGATGGGTTCCGTGAGCTTCGGGCTGCAGATCGGCGGCCAGTCGTCGGAGGCGATCCTCGTGATCATGTCGGAGAAGGGCCTCCAGGCGGTCATGGACAATCAGGTCAAGCTGGGCGCCGACATCAGCGCAGCCGCCGGCCCGGTGGGCATGGGGGCTTCCGCCGCGACGACGACAGCGTTCGGCGCCGACATCTACACCTATTCGATGACCCAGGGCCTGTTCATCGGCGGCTCGCTCGACGGCGCCGTGATCGCCCGGCGGGACGACTGGAACGAGTCCTTCTACGGTCCCGGTGCGACGGTGAACGCCATCGTGAACGAGCGGCGTTTCGGTAACAGGAAGGCCGATCCGCTGCGCGAGGCCGTGGCGGAGGTCACCGGATCCGGGATGGGATCCGGGACCCCGATGCAGCCCGCCCAGGCGCCCCAGGGCGGCCCGGTCCAGTTGCAGGACAACAGCGTGCAGGGCGGCGGCTCGACCTATCGCGGCCAGATCGAGACGCAGCCGCTTCAGGTCGACCGGCCGCGCTGAGACGCGCACGCCGGCCGTCAGCCGGCGGCGGCGAACAAGACCAGGGCCGTCGCGGCGATCGACAGGCTGTTGACGACGGCGCCGGCGATGAAGAGTCCCATCGCCCGGCGCAGATCGTTCGCCTCGAGACGAACCCGGCCGGTGCCGATCCAGCGGCCGGCGTTCCCCAGCGTGACGCCAAGGGCCGCGGCGGTCGCGGGCAGCGGGCCGGCGTCGAGCCGCGCCGGCAATGCCGCTGCGAGCGCCGCCAGCGGCCGACCTCCCGGGACCGGCATGGCCGCAACGGCGATCGCCAGGCCCGCGACGCGGACGGGCAGCCAGGCGACGAGGGCGTGCAGACGTTCGACGCCGCGGCGCACCGCCCCTTGAGCCGCCTCGTCGGTCTCCAGTCCCCGCAGCAGGGCGTCCAGCCATATCCAGGCGAGCAGCAGCGGCAGCCCGCCGAGCGCTGCCGCCAGCACCGGCGCGACGAGCCGGCGCACGAAAGCGCGGGCACACAGGCCGACGGCGGTTCGGTACACCGCATGGCGCTCGGGGGTCGTCGGCGCACCCATCGCCCGCAGGATGTCTGCGGCAGCGATCGCCCCGGAATGCTCGGCTTCGTACAGGATGGCGCGGCCCGGCAGGAACACGGCCCGGTGGTCGGCCGTCCAGGCGACGGCTGCGGCCACGACCAGCCATCCATGCGGCGTCATGGCAGACAGCCATCCCAGGAGCGTTCCGGCACAGCCACCGGCCGTGAAGGCGAAGCCGGCCAGAAGGATGCCCCGCCAGAACCGGACGCTTTCGCTTCGCCGGTGCCGGTCGAGCCTGCGTGCCAGGGCCGCGAGCCGCTTCTGCGAGACGGTGCGCGAGAGCTGGAATGGCCGGCGATAGAGCAGGATGCTCCATACGGCGTCGGTGACCACGCCGGCGACGGCGGCGAGGCAGAGAAACGCGAACGTCTCCAGGGAGAGTGCGGGCATCCGGTCCGGATCAGCCGCCGGTATGCGCCGACAGCGCGCGCTCGGCCCGGCGATTGCCCCGGTCGCGCGCCCAGTCGAGTGCCGTACGGCCGGTATAGTCCTGGGTGCTCGGGTCGGCACCGGCCTGCAGCAGCAGTGGGACGACGCGTCCGCCGCGCGTCGCCGCCGCACGCATCAGGGGCGTCGCTCCGTTCCGGTCGGCGACGTCGGGATCGGCTCCGCCGGTGAGCAGGATCTCCGCCACCTCGTCGAGATCGGCGGCGGCGGCTTCGTGCAGGGCGGTAAAGCCACGGCTGTCCTGGGCGTCCAAGCTGGCGCCATGCTCCACCAGCAGCGATGTCAGGTCCGCGCGACCCGCCGCCGCCGCATACATCAGTGCCGTCCGACCCTCACGGTCGGCGATGTCGGGGGACTGTCCGGTCAGCAACAGGCTGCGAACTTCCGCCACGTCGCCGGACCGCACGGCGGCCAGCAGCGGGTTGCGCGCCAGGAGGTCGATATCGAGCCCCGCGGCGCCCGGCGTCGCCCACAGGACGGTCAGTGCGATGAAGATGCTTGCAATTCGACGCCGCATGGTCCGCATTTCGCGCCGACACGGCCGGCGGGTCAAGCCGGCGCGCCGCATTGGCACTTCGTAATCGGGAGTCGAGTGATGCCTGACGCCTCGGGAGAGCCCGTCGCGATCGTCCTCACGGTGATCGGCGGGTTCTGCAGCGCGCTGCTGTTCGGCGGGATGGTGATGTTCGCCGGGGTCTTCGCCCGCATCGCCTTCGCACACCTGCCGCGGGCGACGGCGGCGTCGTTCATGCGTGCAGCCTTCTCCTCCTACTACATCATCATGGCCGTGCTGGCCGGCGCGGCCGCCCTCGCCCTCGCATGGCCGCTGCCGCTCGATGCCGCCGCGCTCGCCGCCGTCCTGGTGGGCTTCGTGCTGGCGCGGCAGTGGCTGATGCCGGCGGCGCACAGGCTGGAGGAGGAGCGCGAGGCCGGGCTTCCCGGCGCCGCCGAACGGTTCGGCACGATCCACGGCCGCAGCGTGCTCCTGAACTTCGTGCAGATCCTCGCCGTGACGATCGTGCTCGGCCGCCTCCTGATCGAGGGCGCGGCATGAAGTCCCGGCCGGCGCCCCGCGGGCTAGCGTCCCGGATGACGCCGCGCCATATGCCGCCGCGTCCCGATCAGCCTACCCTGTAGGCCCACGCAGATACGGTTGCCGCCATGCCCAGGTCGACCCGCATCCTCTTCGTGACGCTGATATCGATCGCGGTACTCGGCGTCGGCGTGCTGGGCTTCGCCCTGGTGCGCATGCTCACCAGCGATCCCGCGACCGGCGGCAGCTTCGGCGAGCCGCTGATCGGCGGTTCGTTCACGCTCGTCGACGGCACCGGTGCCACCCGCACGGACGACGACTTCCGCGGGCGCCTGATGCTGGTCTATTTCGGCTTCACCTACTGCCCCGACGTCTGTCCGACGGAACTGCAGGCGATGGGGCAGGCCGTGGACCTCCTGGGGGAGAAGGCCGAGTCGGTGCAGCCGATCTTCATCACGATCGATCCCGAGCGGGACACCCCGCAGATGGTCGGCCAGTATGTGGAGAGCTTCCACCCGCGGATGATAGGCCTCACGGGTACGCCGGAGCAGGTGGCGGCCGCCGCGAAAGCCTACCGGGTCTACTACCGCAAGGCGGAGGTCGAGGGGTCCAGCGACTATCTGATGGACCACAGCTCCATCGTCTACCTGATGGGACCGGACGGGAAGTTCCTGACCCATTTCAGCCACGGCACCTCGCCGCAGGACATGGCGAAGGGCATCTCCAAGCATCTCTGACGTGAGCGGCGGCGGGCTCCAGCGCCCGCCGCCGCCCGGCCGTCAGCGCTTCTTCGGCGCCAAGCCCTCGCCGATGTCCCAGTAGATGCCGGCCATGATTCCCAGGCCTTCGCGGAACAGGCCGGCCAGGCCGTGCTCGTTCGGGCCGTGTTGGCCGCAGCCGGCATAGGAGTTGGGAATCCAGATCGTCGGCACGCCGAGTTCCTCGACGAACATGCCGCTGGGGTTGCTGCCGCTGGAGTTGGGGATGACGTTCGGCTTCGCCCCCGTCGTGCGCTCCATCGAGCCGATGACGAACTGCGCCCACGGATGGTCGGGGTCCGAGCGCGAGGCCTGGAACACGTCGCGGTCGCCCATCGGCTCGATCGCGACATAGTCGAAGCCCTGGGCGTCCAGGTGCTTGCGCAGCGCCGGCAGGAAGCGCTCGGCCGGCACGTCGACCGTGTGCCGGATCTGCAGGCGCGCCCGTGCCTCGCCCTGCACCGCGTTGACCGGCCGTTCCGGCGTCCCGGTCCTGAAGGCGAGGACGATGACGCTGGTCCAGGCGAAGATCTTCTCCGCCTTGCTGAGGCCCGGCTCGCCCCAATTCGGATCCGCCTCGGGCAGATTCGGGATGTCTTCGAACTCGATGCCGGCGCAGGCGTCGCGCACCGAGTTCGGGATGACCTCGGGCGTCCAGCCGGGCACCAGGATCTTGCCCTTGGGGGACACGATCGCGGCGAGCGCGTGGCCCAGCAGGAAGCCCGGGTCGCTGAGCACGCCGCCCCAGTGGCCGGAATGGTGCGAACCCTCGCGCAGCTTCACGACGAGGTCGAAGCCGATGCCGCCGCGGCAGCCGAGCTTCACCTCCGGGCGGTGCATGGTCTGGCGCGGGCCGTCCAGGCCGATGAACACGTCGGCGGCGAGCCGTTCCTTCTGCGCCTTCAGGAACGGGTGGAGGCCGATCGAGCCGATTTCCTCGCCCGTCTCGATGAAGAATTTCGCGTTGAAGCCCAGCCGGCCGCCGCGCGCCTGGGCGACCGCGTCGAGAGCCGCCATGGCGATGGCGTGCTGGCCCTTGTTGTCGACGGTGCCGCGGCCGTAGACGCGGTCGCCCTCGACGGTGATGGTCCAGGGCTCCAGGCCCTCGCGCCACTGGTCGGCGAGCCCGCGCACCACGTCACCGTGGCCGTAGAGCAGGACCGTCGGCAGCGCCGGATCCTCGATCTTCTCGGCCAGCAGGAAGGGGCCGCCGGTGCGATCTTCGTTCTCGAAGATCTCGGTGGCGTAGCCCATCCGCTCGAAGGTCGGCACCATCTCGTCGGTCAGGTAGCGCCGCAGATCCGGATGGCGCTCCGGCTCCTGGCTCTCCGTCGGGATCGCCACGTAGCGGCGCAGGTCGGCGAGGAAGGTGCCGTCGTCCCACATGCGCTGGGCGCGGGCGACGGCTTCGGCACGATCGGTCATGAACAACTCCGGTACGGGCTCCCCGGGGGAGCGGGTGGCGCCAGAATAGACCGGTACGGTGGGTCGGGGCCAATGGGCAGCCGCCCGCTTGCGGACGTTCGGCGCGCGGGTGAAGCTGGTACGATAACCAGAGGCCGCCGATGCCGGCTCCGTTCGCCCGTTCCGTCTCCCCCGTCCGCCTCGTCGTCCTCGTCTGCGCCGCCCAGGTGCTGGCGCAGATCGGCGCCTATGCGTGGCCGGCGCTGATTCCGCGCCTGATGGGCGAATGGGACCTCGACAATACGCAGGCGGGCTGGATCACCGGGCTGTTCTACCTCGCCTACGCGGTGTCTGTGCCGATCCTGGTGACGCTCACCGATCGCATCGATCCCAAGCGGATCTATCTGCTGGGCGTGGCGCTGACGGTCGTCGGCCACGTCTGCTTCGCGCTCTTCGCCGAGGATTTCTGGACCGCCGCCTTCGCACGCGTGCTGGCGGGCGTCGGCTGGGCGGGCACGTACATGACGGGCCTGAAGCTGCTCGCCGACCGGGTCGAGGGGGCGCTGATGTCGCGGGCGGTGGCTGGTCACGCGGCCAGCATCGGCGTATCGGGCGCCGCCTCCTTCCTGTTCGCGGGCGTGCTGGACGACCTGTTCGGCTGGCAGGTCGTATTCTGGGCGTCGGCCGGCTGTGCGGCGGCGGCCTGGCTGATCGTCGGCCTGTTCGCCCCCGCACAGGAGCCGAAAGCCGAGCCGCAGGCGGGCCGGCTTTTCGATTTCGGACCGGTCTTCCGCAATCGCTCGGCCATGGCGTACGGCATTGCCTACTGCGTCCATACCTGGGAGATGAACGCCCTGCGCGGCTGGGGCGTGGCGTTCCTCGCATGGGTGGCGCTGACCACGGGCGGCGGCGATTCCTGGCTGCCGGCGACGCTGGTGATCACCCTGGTGGGCCTGATCGGCACCTGGGCGAGCGTCGTCGGCAACGAGGCGTCGATCCGCCTCGGGCGGCAGCGGCTGGTCCGTGTCGCGATGATCGCCTCGGCGGTCTGCGCCGCGGGCATCGGCTTTCTCGGGCCCTTCTCCTACGAACTGGCGGTCGCCCTGATCCTGCTCTACGGCGTCGTCATCTGGCTCGACTCGTCCTCGCTCACCGCGGGTGCCGCCGGCAGCGCCGCCCCCGGCAGGCGCGGCGCAACCCTCGCCGTCCACTCGATGCTCGGCTACGCCGGCGGCTTCGTCGGTCCGCTGGTGATCGGGGTGATCCTCGACCTGTCCGGCGGCATGTCCCGCCTGGGCTGGGGCCTCGCGTTCCTGCACATCGCCGCGGCGATGCTCATCGGCCGCATCGCCTTCGCGCTGCTGCGGCCGCAGGCTCTGGCCGGAGATCGGGCGGCGGCCTGACGCCGGTGCCTGCGTCAGGCAGCCGGCGGAAGGCTGCCATAGTCCCTCGCCGCCTCCTCGGCGGCGAAGTAGCCGCGCTTCAGGTCGCGGGCCAGCGACGCCGGGTCGCGGTCGGCTGGGTCGCCGTAGCCGCCGCCGCCGGGAGTGCGGACCTGGACCCAGTCGCCGGGGCGCATGGGGTAGCCCTCGCCCTTCGAGACGTGCTCGGGCCGCGTGACGGTGCCGCTCTGGCAGACCTCGATCTCGTTGCGGCCGCCCTCGCCGCCGCCGATCATGCCGGGCGGGCCGACGACGCCGTGGTCCATGACGAAGGAGGCCTTGCCTTCGCCGCGCAGCAGGCGGACGCGGTAGTTGACGCCGAAGCCGCCGCGATGCCGTCCCGGACCGGCCGAGCCTTCGCGCAGGGCGTATTCCTCGTAGAGGATGGGATAGTGCTGCTCCAGGATCTCGATCGGCTGGGTCTTCGAGATGCCGACCGACGAGCAGCCGTTGGTCAGGCCGTCCGTCTCCCACCAGCCGCCGTAACCGCCGCCGCTGAACATGTACATGATGTAGTGGCGACCGGCCTCGGGGTCGTAGCCGCCGACGCTGAAATTGCCGCTGGTCCCGGCCGGTGCGGCGAACATCCGCTCCGGGATCGCCCGGCCCATGGCGCCGAACACCGCCTCCATGACGCGCTGGCAGACCTCGGCCGCCGCACCCGCCACGGGCCGCGGATACTCCGCCACCAGGAAGGTGCCGTCCGGGCGCGCCACGTGCAGCGGCGCGAAGCAGCCGGCGTTGATCGGCACGTCCGGGAAGATGTGCTTCATCGCCACGTAGACGGCCGAATGCGCCGCCGCCCAGGGCGCGTTCATCGGCCCGCGGCAGGGCGGGCTGGATTCGGACAGGTCGAAATGGATGTCCGACCCCGTCACCGTCATCTTCAGGCGCACGGCCAGCTTCTCGAACACCACGCCGTCGCTGTCGTGCCAGGCGGTGAAGGCATAGGTGCCGTCCGGGATGCTCTCGATATGGGCGCGCATCTGGCGCTCGGAGCGCAGCTTCAGTTCGACGATCGCCGCCTCGACGGTTTCGGCGCCGTAGCGGTCGAGCAGTTCGGTCAGGCGCCGCGCGCCGACCTTGAGCGCGCCGACCTGGGCCTTGATGTCGCCGATGCGCTCGTCCGGCACGCGCACGTTGTTCAGCACGATGTCGAGGATGTCCTGGTCCATCCGGCCGCGCCGGAACAGCTTGACCGGTGGGATGCGCAGGCCTTCCTGCTGGATCTCGGTCGCCGTGCTGTTGAAGCCGCCGGGCACCATGCCGCCGGTGTCCGGCCAGTGGCCGGTGTTCGACAGGTAGCACCACAGCCGCCCGTCGTAGAAGAAGGGCGTCACCATCTTCACGTCCATCAGATGGGTGCCGCCGAGATAGGGATCGTTGATCAGGATGATGTCGCCCGGCTCCAGGTCCGGCCGACGCGCGATCACCTCCTGGGTCGTGAACTGCATGACGCCGACGAAGCTCGGCAGGCCCATCTCGCCCTGGGCGATGACCTCGCCCGTCTCGCGGTGGTAGATGCCGTTCGAGCGGTCGAAGCCTTCCGAGATGACCGGCGAGAAGGAGGTCTTCTCGTGCACCAGATCCATCTCGGTGGCGACCTGGTTCAGACCGTTCTGGATGACGGCGAGCAGGACGGGATCGAAGCTCATGCGCTGGCTCCCTTGTCGGAGGTTCCGACGTCGATGATCAGGTTGCCGAAATCGTCGATGCGGAAGCGTGCGGCCGGCGGCACCACGGTCGTCGCGTCCATCTGCTCGACGATCGCCGGACCGGGCAGTTCGGTGCCGGGCGACAGCGTCTCGCGCCGCCAGACCGGCGTGTCGAACCAGGCGTCGCCGAAGAACACCGGGCGCACCGTGCGCGGCTCCGCTCTGCCGGCGGCCGGCTTCGGCGCGAACAGCGACATGGAGATTTTCGGCCGCAGGCCCAGCACGGTCGTGCGCAGGTTGGTCAGCATAGCGCGCATCTCGCCCAGTTCGATGTCGAACCGCTCCTTGTAGCGTTCGGCGAAGCGCGCCAGCGTCTGCTGCGGGTCGAACGGCCCGTCGGCCAGCGGCACCTGGAAGACGTGGCTCTGGCCGCCGAACAGCATGTCGGCGCTGTGCATCGCCACGATGTCGGTCACCGGCACGCCCTCGGCGACGATGCGCGCGCGGCCCTCGGCCGTCTGGGCGGCGAGGATCGCGTCCATCTCGGCCGGGTCGACGCCGAGCACCGGGGCGCCCACCGTCTGCACGAAGTCGTGGCGGATGTCGGCCAGGATGCAGCCGAGCGCCGAGGTGGCGCCGGGGAAGCGCGGTACCAGCACGCGCGGCACGCCCAGTTCCGCCGCGAGTTCGGCGCAGTGCAGCGGTCCGGCGCCGCCGAAGGCGAAGAGCGCATAGTCGCGCGGGTCCTGGCCGCGCTCGACCGAGACGAGGCGGATGGCGCTCGCCAGGTGGTTGGTCGCCACGGCGATGATCGCCGAGGCCGCCGCGACCGCGTCCATGCCGAGCGGCGCGCCGATCTGCTCCAGGATGGCGGCGCGCACCGCCTCGACCGACACGTCGGTGTTCACGCCGGCGATCGACACCGGGTCGAGCCGGCCGAGCAGCAGGTTGGCGTCGGTGACGGTCGGCAGGGTGCCGCCGCGGCCGTAGACGATGGGTCCCGGGGTCGATCCGGCGCTCTCGGGCCCGACCTGTAGGATCCCGGCCTTGTTCACCCGCGCGATCGAGCCGCCGCCGGCGCCGATCGTGTGGATGTCGATCATCGGCACGCGCACCGGCACGCCGTAGGCGATGTCCTTCTCGGCGGAGATCGACGGCCTGCCGCCGCGGATCAGCGTCACGTCGAAGCTGGTGCCGCCCATGTCGCAGCCGACGACGTTGGGAAAGCCGGCCTCGGCGCCGATGCGCGCCGCGGCGAGCGCACCCGCCGCCGGTCCCGACATCACCGTCTGTGCCGCATGGTCGCCGGCGAGGCGCGCCGTCATCGTCCCGGCGTTGCCCTGCATGACCAGCAGGTCGTGCGGATAGCCGCTGCGCTCCAGCTCCGCGGTCAGGCGCGACAGGTAGCGCGACATCAGCGGCTGGATGTAGGCGTTGACGGCGGCCGTCGATCCCCGCTCGAACTCGCGCACCTCGCTCAGGATGTCGTGGCCGACGCTGACATAGCCGTTCGGCCAGAGTTCGCGCACGATCTCGGCTGCCCGCAACTCGTGCGCCGGGTTGGCGTAGGCGTGGATGAAGTGGACGACCACGGCTTCGGCGCCGCGTTCCAGGAGGGTGGCGACGGCGTCGCGTACCTCCTGCTCGTCGAGCGGCGTCAGCACCCGGCCCGCGGCGTCGAGGCGCTCGCTCACCTCCAGGCGCATGTCGCGCGGGATGATCGCCTCGAAGCTGCCGGTCATGCCGTAGCCGTTCGGCCGGGTGCGCCGCCCGAGTTCGAGCACGTCGCGGAAGCCGCGCGTCGTGATCAGGCCGCAGGCGACACCCTTGCGCTCCAGCACCGCATTGGTGCCGACGGTCGTGCCGTGCACGAAGGCCGCCACCTCCGGCAGCGGCACGTCGGCGGCGCGCACGCCCTCGATCACGCCGCGTGCCTGATTGTCGGTCGTGCTTGGCACCTTGCTGACCCGGAAGGCGCCGCTCGCCGGGTCGACCAGGACCAGATCCGTGAACGTCCCGCCGACGTCCACACCTACTTGCCACTCGGCCACGCTGTGCTCCCGAAGCTGTTGCGGCGCATCGGCGCCTTGTCGCACTCAGGCGAAGGAGAAGCCGATCGCCCGGCAGTGGTAGAAGAGGCCGCCGTCCTGGACGATCAGGAAGGTCGCGAGACCGCCGCCCTCGTTGTGGTGGGAATGAGCCGCGCCCGCCGGCGTCACCATGGTGGCGAAGGGCTGCCAGTCGACCCGTTCGCCGTCGATGATCGAGAAGCAGCCCTTCGCCAGGATCGGCAGGGTCACCGCGACCGAATTGTGCCGGTGGGCGCGCTGCGCCTTGCCCGGCTCCATCGAGTTCAGCGCCACCGTCATGGTCGGGGTGACGCTCAGCATCCGCTCGAAGGGTTCAGTGGCGAAGACCACGACCTTGCCCGAGGCGTCGCCGCTGTCCGGCATCGTGCGGACGGCCTCGAGCTGGCGGGCGATCTCGGCGGCCGGATAAAGCACCGCCTCGACTGCGCCGGGGACCGGTGGCTCGAGCCGATGGAAGGCGACCTCCGGCTCGTTCGTCACCAGCCAGAGCAGGGCGTCGGTCGCGGAGCGATGTTCGGCGGCGTCGCCGCCCGGCAGCAAGAAGACGTCGCCCTCGGACCAGGCGATCCGCTCGGCGCCGCTGGCCGTCTCGCCCGATCCGCGGATGACGTAGTGGATGCCGGCCGTCGCGCGGACCGCCATGGGCAGGCGATCGCCGGCGCGGATGCGCAGATAGCGCGCGAGCAGCAGCGGCGTGGTCGCCGCGACCGGCGACGCCAGCGTGGTCGCCGCGTCGACCGGGTAGGCGCCCGTCGCGGCGTCGGTGTGGAAGGCGTCGTCCCGCGCTGCCGTCGAGACCGAGGCCGTCACCGGCGGCAGCTTGTCCTTGAAGCTGTTGGTCGGCGTCAGGTAACGCGCCCGCCCGGCCGGATCCGGCCGGGTCGCCGCGGGATGCGGTGTCGCGAGGGTCACGGTCTTTGCCTCCTTTCGCGTCAGAACAGCATGCGGGGCAGGACGAGGATGATCTCCGGAAACACGACGCAGATGCCGAGCCCGAGCAGCATCAGCAGGACGAAGGGGAACACCGACTTGTAGATGTCGCCCATCGTGACCTCGGGCGGTGCCACGCCCCGCAGGTAGAAGAGATTGTAGCCGAACGGCGGCGTCAGGAAGCCGATCTCCATGTTGATGATGAAGAGGATCCCGAACCAGACGGGATCGAAGCCGAGCGCCACGACGATGGGCACGAAGATCGGGGCGGTGATCATGATGATTCCGACCGTGTCGATCACCATGCCGAGCAGCAGCAGGATGAACATCATCATCACGAGGACGACGTAGCGGTCGACCTCCCAGCCCAGCACCATGCCCTGGATCAGGCTGGAGGCGCCCATGGCGGTGTAGAGGGTCGAGAAGGCGCTGGCGCCGATGACGATCCAGAAGATCAGGCAGGAGAGGAGCAGCGTGCGCTCCGCCGCCTCGCGAAACATCGGCCAGACGAAGCCGCGGTTGAGCAGCGCGGCGACGATGCTGCCGGCGGCGCCGACGGCCGCCGCCTCGGAGACGCTGGCGATGCCGGAGAGGATCGAGCCCAGCACGGCGACGACGAGCAGGATCGGGAAGATCAGTCCTTTCAGAGAGGAAAGCCGCTCGCTCCAGGTGAACTTGCGCTCGTTCGGTGGCAGCGGTGCGTGATGCGGTTGCAGATGGCTGCGGATCAGGATGTAGGCGACGAACAGGGCGGCGAGCAGCAGGCCGGGCAGGAGGCCCGCGGCATAGAGCCGGCCGACCGACGTGTTGGACACGAGCCCGTAGACGATCATGGTGACGCTGGGCGGGATCAGGATGCCGAGCGAGCCGCCGGCGGCGATGCTGCCGATGGCGATGCCCTTCGAGTAGCCGCGGCTGAGCATGGCCGGCAGGGCGATAATGCCCATCGAGACGGTGGCCGCGCCGCTGACCCCGGCCATGGCGGCGAAGATCGTGCAGATGCCCACCGTGCCGGCCGCGAGGCCGCCGCGCACCGAGCCGAAGAAGCGGTACATGGTCGTGTAGAGGTCCTCGGCGATGCCCGACCGCTCCAGCACGTTCGCCATGAAGACGAACAGTGGGATCGCCAGATACTCGAAGCTGGAGGTGCTGCCGAAGGCGTTGAGCGCCAGCATGGTCAGCGCCTGCGGTCCCCAGAAGAAGAAGACCAGGATGGAACTCAGCCCGCCGAGGGCGATCGCGATGGGCACGCCGGCCGCGAGACACAGGAACATCGCGCCGAAGAACAGCGCCGTGAATTCGACCGGGCTCATGACGCGTCTCCGGCACCGAAGGCCGTCTGGACCCGACGGACGAGATGGGCGAACCAGGCGAGCGCCAGCAGGGCGACGCCGATAGGCACCAGGAACTTCGCTGGCCAGACGCGGCCGTTCCAGCCGCCCGTGGCCGACGTTTCGGCCATGTCCCAGGACTGGACCGCCAGATCCCAGCCGCGCCAGATCATCACCGTGGCGAAGCAGCAGAACAGGACGGTCGACAGCGTCAGGTCGATCACCGCCTGCGTCTTCGGCGAGAACCGCTCGAAGACCATGTCGACACGGACGAAATAGCCCTTCTGCAGGGCGTAGGCGCCGCCGAGGAAGACGTAGGCCACCTGCAGCCAGCCGCTGACGTCCTGGCCCCAGAAGGTCGGCGCGTTGAAGAAGTAGCGGGCCACGATCTCGTACATGATCACTCCGATCATGCCGAAGACCAGGTAGGACACGGCGCGGCCGAGCCACGCGCCGAGAGCGTCGATCCAGCCGACGAGGGCGAGCATGCAACTGTCTCCGGACGGCGGGAAAAGGGACACCGGGCTCCGCCGCGGGCGGCGGAGCCCGGCCGGTCAGCGACCGTCAGCGACCGAGATCGGCGAGGTAGCCCTTCAGCAGCGCCACCGCCTTGCCGGAGAGCGGGTCCTTGTCGGTGTAGCCGGACCAGATCTCCTGGGCCTTCTTCTCCATCGCCGCCCACTCTTCGGGCGGGATGCGGACGAACTCGACGCCCATCTCGTCCTTCATCTTCGCGCGCGCCGCACCGTCGGCCATGGCGCCGCGTGCCAGATAGTCGAGCGAGGCCATCTTGCAGGCCCAGTCGAGCATCGCCTTCAGGTCGTCGGGCAGGCCGTCCCACGCCCGCTTGTTGATCAGGATGTTGTTGTTGGCGGCCGGCATCGGCGACGGCTCGATGTAGAACTTGCCGACTTCAGGCATGCCGAGGGCGAGATGCACCGACGGGCTGCCCCAGCGCACGGCGTCGACGACGTTGGTCGCGAGCGCGGTATAGATCTCCGCACCGCTGAGATTGACCGGTGCCGCACCCATGGACTGGTACCAGGGCGATTCGATGCCGGTCGCGCGGATCTTCAGGCCTTCGAAATCCTTCATCGACCGGATCGGCTTGCGCGCGATGATGTCCCACTGCGGGGCGAGATTCGGGCCGAGATAGTAGATGCCGTACTTGGCGTAGGCCTCGCGGACGATGTCGATGAAGCCCCTCTCGTAGAAGAAGTTGTAGCGTTCGATCGGCGTCCGCTCGGCGCCGGGCGTGCCCATTTCCAGGGCCGCGATCGGTCCCATCTTGCCGACGAAATATCCGCCCGCGGCCATGCCGATCTCGGTGATGCCGCCGCCGATCGCCTCGAGCGACTGGCCGATCGGGAAGAGCGCGCCCGTCGGGTGCATCTGGATCTTGATGCGGCCGCCGCTGATCACCGAGAGCCGGTCGACGAACATCGCCTTCGCCGCCTCGTAGCCCGGCTCGCCGGCGGACAG
Organism: Constrictibacter sp. MBR-5; assembly: GCF_040549485.1. Taxonomy (NCBI): domain Bacteria; kingdom Pseudomonadati; phylum Pseudomonadota; class Alphaproteobacteria; order Rhodospirillales; family Allostellaceae; genus Constrictibacter; species Constrictibacter sp. MBR-5. Next base: position 168,073 of record NZ_JBEPTK010000003.1, on the reverse strand, counting down.
GTTGCTCTGCATCCGCCAGTTCAGGGTCTTCTGGGCCAGCGCCGCACCCGAAACCGCCCCGAGGGCGAGATAACCGGCGAGCGCCACGCCCGCCGCGCGACCCAACTTCCGCCACTTGACCATTATCGCTCTCCGCCTGCCCAAGTTTAAACCGATCGCCGCTTCTCAAATTGAAGCAGCGTCCCCGGGCATGTTCAAAGCAATAGCCGTGCCATATGAAGGAATCTGCGAGCAGAGGATTTGCTCACGACAAAAATCGTGCGGCACACTCTTGCCGCACGACTATTATATCCGGATCTACATGCTTCAGAGCGTCGGCAGTATCTGGCCGATGGCCTGAATGAAGGCGTCGATGTCTGCGTCCGTCATCGGCGTGGAGAGCGTGCCGGAGACGTTCGGCGTGACCAGGAAGCCCTGGTCGAGGAGCGTCCGGTGCAGTGTCGCGACGCGGCGCTTGGTCTCGTCCGAGGGGAAGGCGGATCGGTAGCCGGTGATCGGCGCGTCCGTCAGGTGGATGCGGAAGAACGAGCCGAGGCCCGTCACCTGTACCGGTACGCCGCAGGCGGCGGCCTGCGCCGCGATCCCCGCGCGCAGGCGGTCGCCGAGTGCGTTGATCCTGGCGATCGCCGCGCGGTCGAGGAGACGGAGCGCGGTCAGCCCGGCGATCATGGTCAGCGGATTGGCTGTAAACGTTCCGCCCTGCGCCACGTCGGGCTTGCGGCCGCGCGAATCGAAGACCGACATCACGTCGCGCCGGCCGGCGACCGCACCGATCGGCATGCCGCCGCCGATCACCTTGCCCAGGGCGACGAGGTCGGGCTGCAGATCCCAGAGCGGGTGCGCCCCGCCATAGCTGAGGCGGTAGGTCACCACCTCGTCGACGATCAGCAGGATGCCCAGTTCCCGCGTCACGGTGCGCAGCGTGTCGACGAAGGCCTGCGACGCCGGGATCATGCCGACGCGCGACGGCTGCACGTCCAGCAGCACCGCGGCCAGCCGGTCGGCATTCGCCTCGAGGATGCGCCGGCAGGCCTCGGCGTCGTCGAAGGGGACGACCACGGTATCGGCGACAACCGCATCGGGCGTGCCGCGCGCATAGGCGATCCGCGCCGGCGCGCCGGCCGTACCCCAGTTCGCCGGTGCGCCGTCGAGACTGATCTCCACATGGTCGTAGGAGCCGTGATAGGCGCCTTCGATCTTGGCGATGGCCGGCCGGCCGGTGAAGGCACGCGCCGCCTTGATCGCCGCCATGACACCTTCGGTGCCGCTGTTGGCGAAGCGGATCGCCTCCAGGGCCGGCGACCGTCCGCAGATCTCCTCCGCCAGCAGCACCTCGGTCTCGGTCGGCAGCGGAAAGGAGGTGCCGGACTTCACCTGCCCGATAATGGCGGCGACGATTTCAGGGTGGGCATGGCCGTGGATCTGGGAGAAGAAGTTGTTGGAGAAGTCGAGATAGACGTTGCCGTCGACGTCGGTGATCCGTGCCCCCGCGCCGCCCGCGGCGTAGGGAGGATGCGGATCGAAGAAGGACGCGGCGCGGGTGCTGCCGCCCGGCATGACCTTGAGCGCTCGCGCGAAGAGGGCGTCGGAACCTGCGGTCGAATTGCGTCGCAGGGGCTCGGGGGCCGGCATGTCCATCGTCGCTCCGTCTGCTGCGCCGGGCCGCACTACGGCCTGTCGCGATATCTGATATAACACACCGGGCGCGACGGTATCGTCAAGCGGAGCGCCGAAGGGAGGACTACGACATCGTGCTCACCGACACCGCGCCGGCACCCGCAGCGGAAGCCGGGCCGCTCTCGGTCATCGACCGGGCCGACACGCTGGCCGAACAGGTCTACGAACAGCTGCGCCGATCGCTTCTGACGGGTGCCCTGCGCAGCGGCCAGCGGATGACCATACGGGCGCTGGCGGCATCCATGGGCGTCAGTGCCACGCCGGTGCGCGAGGCGCTCGGCCGATTGGTCGCCGAGGGCGCGCTGGCCTTCGGGCCGAACCGCACGGTGCACGTTCCGGTACTGACGCCGGCGCAGGCGAGCGAGATCTACGAGATCCGGATCCTGCTGGAAGGCATGCTGGCCGAGGCGGCATCGCGGCGCATTCCGGCGGAAATGCTGCCCGAACTATCGGTGATCGCCGACCGGCACGATGCGGCCCTGGACGTCGAGGACTATGCCACCAGCACCCGGATGGTGTTCGAGTTCAAGTTCATGATCTATCGGTCGGCCGCCCTGCCGATCGCCCTGAAACTGGTCGAGGGTCTGTGGCTGCGCACGGCGCCGCACATCCATCTCATGTATCCGGTGTCGCGGGAGACCCGCGTCGGCGTGCGCTGTCACCGCGACGCGGTCTCCGCCCTGCGCGCCGGCGACGCGCCCGGCGTGCGCGTCGCGATGCAGCGCGACCTCATCGAGCATCGGCTCGTCCTGCTCGACGCGCTGGCCCGGGTCTCCGGCGGCGAGTGACTTGCACGCTTCTTGCTACGCGGCATGATGGGCAGATATTTGATATAACAGTTCGGAGCGCACGATGCTCACACCGCCTTTCCGGATCGGCGTCGATGTCGGCGGCACCTTCACCGACCTGGTCCTGGTCGACGCCGTCGGAACAGTGCGGGCCTTCAAGGCACCCTCGGTGCCCGGCAACCCGACCGAGGGCGTGCTCGCCGCCGTGGCCCTGGCGGCCCAGGCGGTGGGTCGGGACGCCGCCGGCCTCCTCGCCGACACCAGCCTGTTCGTGCACGGCTCGACCATCGCCACCAACACGCTGCTGGAGAAGAAGGGCGCCTCGGTCGGCCTGCTGACCACCGCGGGCTTCCGCGATTCCCTGGAGATCCGCCGCGGCATCCGCGAGGATGTCTGGGATCATCGCGCGCCCTATCCGGACGTGCTGGTGCCGCGCTATCTGCGCCTGCCGGTCGGCGAGCGGATCGCGGCCGACGGCAGCGTCATGACGCCGCTCGATCCGGCGACGGTCGCCGCGGCCGTCGCCGTCTTCGCCGAGGAAAAGGTCGAGGCGGTGGCGATCGCGCTGCTGCACGCCTATCGCAACCCGGCACACGAACAGGCCGTGAAACGGCTGGTCGAGCAGTCGCTGCCCGGCGTCTGGGTCACCTGTTCGTCCGAGGTGGCGCCGGTCATCGGCGAGTACGAGCGTACCTCGACCGCCGTCGTGAACGCCTATGTGGCGCCGCGCGTCGTGCCGTATCTCAATGCCCTCGACGAGCGCCTGACCGCCCTCGGCCTGCCGAACGGCCTGCTGCTGGTCCAGTCGAACGGCGGCGCGATCTCGGTGAAGGAGATCGGCCATACGCCGGTTCAGCTGATCCTGTCCGGTCCCGCCGCCGGTGTCGGCTCGCTGCGCTTCTTCGGCCGCGACACCGGCTCGGCCAACCTCGTCGCGATCGAGGTGGGCGGCACCAGCTGCGACGTCACCCTGATGCAGGACGATGCGGTCGGCATGGCTGACCAGCTCGTGGTCGACGGCTACCATCTCGCCATTCCGGCGGTGGAGATCCACACCGTCGGCGCCGGCGGCGGCACCATCGCCCGCGTCGACTCCGCCGGGCTGATGCACGCCGGCCCGCAGGGTGCGGGCGCCCGGCCCGGCCCCGCCGCCTACGGCCTCGGCGGCGACAAGCCGACGGTCACCGATGCCCAGCTCGTGCTCGGCCGCCTGAAGCCCGGCCCCTATGCCGGCGGCGCCATCTCGCTCGACCTCGACAAGGCGACGGCAGCGATCCGCACCCACGTCGCTGAACCGCTCGGCATCTCGGTGGCCGACGCCGCGGCCGGCATCATCAAGCTGGTCGAGCAGAACATCCTGCACGCCGTCGAGCGCGTCTCCATCGAGCGCGGCTACAATCCGCGCCTCTTCACCCTGGTCGCCGCGGGCGGCGCCGGACCGCTGCACGGCGCGCCGGCGGCGAAGGCGCTCGGCTGCGCCGGCCTCTACGTGCCGCGGCTGGCCGGTGTCTTCTGCGCCTTCGGCATGTGCAACGCCGACATCAGGCACGACTATCTCCGCTCCTGGCTGCACGACCTCGACGATCCCGAGGCATCCGGCCGCTACGCCATCGACACGGCGTTCGGCGAATTGGAGGCGGGTGCGGCGGCGGTACTCGCCCGCGAGGGCTTCGCCGGTGCGGCCGCCACCTATGTCCGCGGCTACGACCTGCGCTATGTCGGCCAGCAGTGGACGGTCGCCGTCGACTGCGAGTCGAGCGATCCGGCCGCCGTCCGCGCCGCCTTCGAGACGGTCTATCGCCGCCTCTACGGTTACGTGCAGCCGGGCGGCCAGATCGAGATCGTGAACCTGCGCCTCGCCGGCATCGGCCGCCTGCCGGCGCTCACGCTGGAGCCGCCTGCCGGCTCGACCGCGGCGCCGCAGCCAGTCGCCCGTCGCGCCGTGTGGATCGACGAGGCGACCGGCTTCGCCGACGTCGCCATCTACGACGGCACCGTCCTGCGGCCCGGCCAGAGCTTCGTCGGCCCCGCCATCGTCGAGGAAGCGACGACCACCATCCTGGTCGGCACCGGCGATACGCTGACGGTGACCGGCGCCGACAACTATCTGGTCACCCTCGCCCAGGGAGGCGCCGCATGAGCGGGAGCGGCGAACCGGCCTTCGACCCGGTCCTCTTCGCGATCGTCCAGAAGCAGCTCGACCACATCACCCTGCACATGGGCCGGGTGATGACGCGGACGGCGCGCAGCCCGATCTTCAGCCAGAGCCACGACTTCTCCTGTTTCCTCTGTTCGTCGACCGGCCAGCTTCTGGCCCAGGCGGACGGCATCCCGGCGCACACCGGCGGCGGCGCTTTCGCGGCGCGAGCCGTGCTGAAGGATTTCGCCGGCCGGATCTTCGAGGAGGACGTCTTCATCCTCAGCGATCCCTATGTCGCCGGCGGCAACCACCTGCCCGACTGGACGATCATCCGGCCCGTCTTCCTCGACGGCGTGCTGACCGCCTTCGCCTGCAACCGCGCGCACCAGTCCGACATCGGCGGCGGCGCGGCCGGCACCTACAACGCGGCGGCGACGGAAATCTTCCACGAAGGCATACGCCTGCCGGTGATGAAGCTGATCGACCGCGGCCGGATACGCACCGACTATTGGCGCCTGCTACTGCTCAACTCGCGCTGTCCCGACCTGATGGAGGGCGACCTCGGCGCGATGATCGGCTCGACGCGCATCGGTGCCGAGCGGGTCCAGGCGATCCTCGAAGACCTGGGCGGCGCGCGGGCGGCCGCCTATTTCGACGCCGTGCTCGACTATGCCGAGCGGGCGATGCGCGCCGAGATCGCGAAGCTGCCCGACGGCGTCTATTACGGCGAGGACGTCAGCGACACAGACTGTTTCGAGATCGTCGACGTCGTCCACACGGTGAAGCTGACCATCGCCGGCGACACGCTGCACTTCGATTTCACCGGCTCGTCGCCGCAGATCAAGGGGTTCAAGAACTCCTGCATGCCGCAGACGCACTCCGCGGTCTATCTCGCGGTGTCGTCCTTCTTCCGCAGCGACATGCCGCGCAACGAGGGCAGCTATCGTCCCGTGTCGATCGTGGCGCCGCCGGGCACCGTGGTGAACGCCCTGCCGCCGGCGCCGGTGACGATGAACACCGTCTACCCGACCCAGGACATCGCCAACGCCTGCTGGAAGGCGCTCGCCCAGGCGATGCCGGAGCGCGCCTGCGCCGGCTGGGGCAAGGTCTCCTACGGCGTCTCGGCCGGCAACGCGCCCGACGGCCGCGTCTTCGTCATGTATCACTGGCACGCCTCGCCCGGCGGCGGTGCGGTGCTCGGCCGCGACGGTTTCGAATGTTCCGGCCAGTTCACGACGCTGGGCGGCCTGACGCTGCCGAACGTCGAGCTCTACGAGCAGACCTATCCGGTGCGCATCGACAGACAGGAACTGCGCTGCGACGCGGGCGGCCCCGGCCAGTATCGCGGCGGCGCCTCTGTCGACTACGAGGCTGAGATCTTCGTGCCGACCCAGCATTCGATCCGCGCCGAGGGCATCGGCAAACCCACGGGCTTCGGCACCAACGGCGGCATGGAGGGCGCCAAGGGGTCGCTCCGCGTCGCCGAGAACGGCGGCCCGTTCGAAGCGATGCCGCATTACGACGTGCGCTATGTCGGCCCGATGCGCGCCATCGTCGAAGGGACCGCCGGCGGCGGCTATGGCGACCCGAAGCTGCGCGAACCCTCGGCCGTGCTGCGCGACGTGCGCGGCGGCCTCGTCAGTCTCGCCGCCGCGCGGGACATCTACGGTGTGGCGATCGCCGCGGACGGCCGATCCGTCGACATGGCGGCGACCAAGGAGCTGCGCGCATGACCACCGCATCCCCGACAGACCAGACGGCGACCACCTCTTCGCCGGTCGACGATCCGGTCCTGCTGGCCATCGTCCAGCGCCAGCTCGACCATATCAGCCTGCAGATGGGCATGGTCATGACGCGCACCGCGCGCAGCCCGATCTTCAGCCAGAGCCACGACTTCTCCTGCTTCCTCAGCAACGCGCGCGGCGAGACCGTCGCCCAGGCGGACGGCCTGCCGATCCATTCCGGCGGCGGCGGCTTCGCGGTGCGCGCCGTGCTGCGCGACTTCGATCGGGATATCGCGCCCGAGGACGTCTTCATCCTGAGCGATCCCTACGTTGCCGGCGGCAATCACCTCCCCGACTGGACGATCATCCGCCCGGTCTTCGCAGGCGACGTGCTGGCCGGCTTCTGCACGAACCGGGCGCACCAGTCGGACATCGGCGGCGGCGCGGCCGGCACCTACAACGCCGCGGCGACCGAGATCTTCCACGAGGGCATCCGCCTGCCGGTGCTGAAGCTCGTCGACCGCGGCGAACTGCGCGACGACCTCTGGCGCTTCCTGCTGCTGAACTCGCGCTGCCCGGACCTGATGGAGGGCGACCTCGGCGCCATGCTGGGGTCGACCCGCATCGGTGCCGAACGCTTCGCCGCCCTCATCGCGCAGCTCGGCGCCGACCGCGCCGCGGCCTATCTCGACGCCGTGCTGGCCTATGGCGAGCGCAGCATGCGCCAGGCGATCGCCGCCATGCCCGACGGTACCTGGACCGGCAGCGACGTCAGCGACACCGACTGCTTCCGGAGCGTCGACGTCGAGACCCGGGCGACGATCACCATCGCCGGCGACACCCTGACCGTGGATTTCGTGGGCACGTCGCCGCAGATCCGGGGCTTCAAGAACAGCGGCATCGCCAACACCCACTCGGCCGTCTACGTCGCGTTGTCGGCCTTCTTCGACAAGTCGATCCCGCGCAACGAGGGGACCTACCGCGCGGTGAAGGTGCTGGCGCCCGAAGGCACGGTGGTGAACGCCCGGCCCCCGGCGCCGATGACCATGAACACCGTCTATCCGGCCATCGACATCATGAACGCCTGCTGGCGGGCGCTGGCCCAGGTCGATTCCGACCGCGCCTGCGCCGGCTGGGGCAAGATGGCCTACACGATCTCGGCTGGTGCGGCGCGGGCGGGGCGCGTCTTCGTCATGTACCACTGGCACGCCTCGTCCGGCGGCGGTGCCGTCAAGGGCCGCGACGGCTTCCCCAGCACCAGCCACCAGGCCACCCTGGGCGGCATGACCATCCCCAACGTCGAGACCTACGAGCAGTCCTATCCCTGCCGCATCCACCGCCAGGAATTCCGCCGCGACGCCGCCGGCCCCGGCGAATATCGCGGCGGCTGCGGCGTCGACTACGAGGTCGAGGTGGACGCGGTGACCGAGCATTCGGTGCGCGGCGAGGGCGCGCGCAAGCCGACCGGCTACGGCGTGGTCGGCGGCGGCAGCGGCGCGAAGGGCGAACTGCACGTCTACGACCTCGCCTCCGGGGCCGAGATCGAGACGGCGCAGTACTGCATGCAGACGCTCGGCCCGAAGCGCGTCACCGTCCGCGCACCCGGCGGCGGCGGCTGGGGCGACCCGCGGAAACGCAGCCGAGGCGCGGTGCTCCGCGACGTGCGCGACGGCATCGTGTCCCCGGAAGCGGCGCTTGAGGTTTACGGCGTCGAGGTCGCGGGACCGACGGGTTCCGACCTTCGCGGCGGATGAACCCGGAAGCGCTCTCCTTGTTGTCTCGGGGACGACGGCGATCCCGCCCGTCACACCTTCGGCAAGGACGCGTTATGGGACAGACGATCAAAGCCCGGTTCGAGACACGGCGTGCAGCAGATCTCGCGGTCGAGCATCTCGTGCAGGAATACGGCATCGAGCGGACCGATGTCTTTATCGAGGCGGCATCGGACGAGAACACGTCGGGCGCGGCGATCGGCGGCGCGGACGCGGCGGCGGAGCAGCCGGGAACCCCGGCGCGCGGCGACGCGCCTTTGCACGGACAGGTGCAGGTTTCAGCCGATATCGACGAGGCCATCGCCGACAAGGTCCATAGGGCGCTCGGCGAACAGGGCGCCCATAGCGTCGCCCGATCCTGAACCACTCGGACGGCCAGCGCGGGGAGTTGCGCCGCTCAGTGCAGGATCTGGGCGAGGAAGGTCTTGAGGCGGTCGCTGCGGGGGTTCTCGAAGAAGGCCTGGGCGGGCGCCTCCTCGACGATCTCGCCCTTGTCCATGAAGATGCAGCGGTTCGCCACGCGGCGGGCGAAGCCCATTTCGTGGGTGACGACGATCATCGTCCGGCCGTCGCCGGCCAGTTCCTCCATCACCGCGAGCACCTCGTGGATCATCTCCGGGTCGAGCGCCGAGGTCGGTTCGTCGAACAGCATGATCGGCGGCTCCATGCAGAGCGCGCGGGCGATGGCGACGCGCTGCTGCTGGCCGCCGGAGAGCTGACTGGGATATTTGTCGGCCTGCTCGCCAACCTGCACCCGCTCCAGATAGCGCCGCGCCAGGGCCTCGGCCACCGGCTTGGTCACGCCGCGGCTCAACTGCGGCGCCAGCATGCAGTTCTGCAGGATGGTCAGGTGCGGGAACAGGTTGAACTGCTGGAACACCATGCCGCATTCGATGCGGATGTCCTGGGTCGAGCCGGGCGAGCCGTCGGCCTCGATGCCGTTCACGACGATCCGGCCGCGGTCGTGCGGCTCCAGCCGGTTGATGCAGCGGATCAGCGTCGACTTGCCCGACCCCGAGGGTCCGCAGATGACGATCTTCTCGCCGCGCCGCACCTCCAGGTCGATGCCGTTCAGGGCGCGGAAGCTGCCGTAATATTTCTCGATGCCGGTCATCGTGACGGCGATCGCGTGGCCTGCGCTGGCGGTCAAAATGCAGCCTCCTTGCCGCGGCGGCCGATGCCGCGGATCGCCGCGAAGCGCGCCGGGCGCGGGGGAGCGGATGCGGTTGCGGCCTGAGGGCCTGCATCCCGGCTGGCGGCGCGCGTCTCGTGCACGGCGATGTGACGGTTGAGCCTGAGGTCGATCAGGCGGAAGACCTGGCGGATGACGTTGACGAGCAGCCAGTAGAGCAGCGCCGCGGTCAGCATCGGCGTGAACGGGTCGTAGGTGAGTTCGAAGACCTCGTTGGCGACCGCGGTGAGGTCGACGATGGTGACGACGCTGATCACCGCGGTCGCCTTGGTGAACATGATGACCTCGTTCTGATAGGCCTTCATGCCGTAGCGGGCGGCGAGCGGCAGCTGGATCCAGCGGAAGGTGTCACGCCGGGAGATGCCGAGTGCCGCCGACGCCTCGGTCAGACCGGCCGGCACCGCCTGCACCGCGCCGCGGACGATGTCGACCAGGAAGGCGACGTGGTTGAGCGTCAGCGCGATGACCGCGCAGGCGAAGGCGTTGCCGAAGATCACCCAGAGCGGCCCGTCGCGCAGCACCTGGATCTGCCCGAAGCCGTAATAGACGAGATAGAGGAGGATCAGCAGCGGCGTGCCGCGGAAGAAGACGACGAAGACGGCCGCCGGCCAGGCGAGGAGGCGCCGGCGCGACATGCGGGCAAGCGCGATCAGCACCGCGAGGAACAGCCCCGGCACGAGCACCGCGATCGTGATCAGGATCGTCGTCAGCAGGCCGTCCAGCATCGCCGGCAGGTTCTCCCATGCCAGCGCGGGATCGAAGGGGAGCCCGCTCATGCCCGCCCCGGTGCCTGGCCGCGGCCGAAGCGGGTCTCGAGCCGCCGCGACAGCGGCATGGTCAGCGCGCTCACCACGATGAAGAACAGGGCTGCGGCGATGAAGAAGATGAAGGGCTCCTTCGTGGCGCCGGCCGCGATCTTGGCGTTGGCGACGAGGTCGTTGAGCCCCGCCAGCGAGACGAGCGGCGTCTCCTTCAGGACGATCAGCCAGATGTTCACGAGGCCGGGCAGCGCCAGCCGGATCACCTGGGGCAGCAGCACGTACCACCATGCGGCCCATGGCCGGATCGACAGCGCGGCGCAGGCCTCGAACTGGCCGCGCGGCAGGTTGCGCACCGCGCCGTGCACCAGTTCCGCGATATAGGCGGCGTTGACCAGGGTCAGCGCCGCCAGGCCGGCACCGAATGGCGTCACGTCGATCGAGCGCGACATGCCAAAGATGCCGGCGAGGATCGCGCTGCCGCCGTAATAGAGCAGGAAGATCACCAGCAGCGCCGGCACGCCGAACACGAAGGAGGAATAGACGCGCCACACCAGCTGGATCAGCGGATTGCGCGACAGGGTCACGACCCCGACCACAACACCGCACAGCAGCGACAGGGCGAAGGCCGACAGGAACAGCTGGACGGTCACCAGCGTGCCCTGGCCGAGCTGGGCCATGTAGCCCCAGAAGTCTGCGTAGCTGATGCTCATGCGTCGGCGCTCCGGCTTGTCGGCGAGGCGGCGGCGGGCGGCTCAGTTCGTCTTGGCGGCGCAGGCTTCCTCACGCACGAGGATCGCGACGTTGAGGTATTTCTTGCGCAGTTCCGTGAAGGTGCAGTCGTCGATCAGCGCGTTGAGCGCGGTGTCGACGCGGCCGAGCAGTGCCGTCTCGCCCTTGCGCATCACCCAGCTCGACCCGCGCTTCTCGGGCGGAATGGCCGGGTCGCCGATCCAGTGGTCGCCACCGACCAGTTCGTAGTCCTTGCCCTGCGGCGTATCCATCAGCTCGCGCGTCCAGTTGATCTTCGCGCCGAAGACGCCTTCGAGCCGGCCGGCGAGCATGTCGAGCCGCATCTGGTCGGGATTGTCGTAGTAGACGTGCTTGAAGACGCCGTCGAAATGCTTGTTGATGTAGGGGATGCCGGCACCGCCGCGCTGCATGGCGAGCCGGATGCCCTTGCCGGCCAGCGCCTCCTTGCTGAAGGTCGTGACGACGCCCTTGCGCATGACGAAGGCCTGCGGGTTGTAGACGACGGGCATGCTGAACTCGAGCTTGGCGATGCGCTCCGGCGTCGGCGACACCTGCGAGACCAGCACGTCGAACTTGCCCTGGAGCATCGACGGGATCAGCGCCTTGAAGTCCATGACGGTGAACTCGCACTCCACCTTCATGCGCGCGCACATCGCCCGCGCCAGATCGACCTCGAACCCGGTCAGCTCGCCCTTGGCATCGACCATGCTGAACGGCGGGTAGGTGCCCTCGTTGCCGAGCTTCAGCGTCTCCGCCGCGGCCTGCCCCGGCAGCGATCCGCCCAGAGTGACGGCCAAGGCGAGGGCGGCGGCGCCTGTCGCTCGGCGCAGGAACAGGTGTTGGAGATGCGTCATCGTCTCGTGGCTCCCTGGAAAGGTCGGGCTGGAACGGTCAGGCGGGGATGGAATGCGGGCGGCGCGCGTGGGGCGCGGCGGCGGTGGTCAGCCGGACTTCTCGGCGCAGGCCTGATCGGCCGCGAGGATCGGAACGCTGAGATACTTCTTGCGCAGGGTCGTGAAGGTGCATCTCGCGGGCGAGATCGGTTCGAAGCCGGTCAGTTCGCCCTTGGCATCGACCATGCTGAACGGCGGATAGACGCCCTCGTTACCCAGCTTCAGCGTCTCGGCCGCGGCACTGGCGCCGAGGAGAGCCGAGCCGGCGCCGATGATGACCACCGCCGCGGCGACCGCGCCAAAACGTCCGGCTTTACCCATCGTCTTGCGTCTCCAGAGATTGCAGGGTTGGATGATCTCCGGGGCGCTCCCCAACTCGACTTTTCTTATTGCGGCGGTCTCTCGGTCGCGGCCCGTTCGCCCGTCTCAGAACTCCAGCAGGTTGTCGCGCAGCAGGGCGTGCGAGTAGGCGCGGCGCGTCAGCCCGCGCTGCTGCAGTTCCGGCACGAGGCCGTCGACGATGGTGGCGACCGAACGGCGGCTGACGTCCGGCAGGACGATCAGGAAGCCGTCGCCGCCGACCTCCTCCATCGCCTCCGCCATCTGGCTCGCGACGGCGTCCGGGGTGCCGACCGCATCGATGCAGTAGCCCTGGCTGCTGTAGGCGATGGCCGCCTCGCGCAGGGTCTTGCCGCCCGACTTGGCGACGAACATGGCGAGGCTCGACTGATGGCCGTTCGTGGTGAGTTCGCCGACCGGCGCGTCCAGGTCGTGGCCGGAGAAATCGATGTTCGTACTCCAGCCGATCTGGGCGAGCCGCATGTCGACGTTCGCCGCGGCGGCGGTCGCCCGCCCCGCGGCACGCGTCTCGGCCTCCGCCATGGTCTCCGCGACGATCGGCGAGCAGAGGAACAGGATCTTGCAGTCGTCCGGGTTGCGGCCAGCGGCGACCGCCTCGGCCCGTACGTCGTCGCGATAGGCCTTCATCGCGGCGATGCCGCGCGGTGCGGCCACGACCGTATCGGCATACTTCGCGGCGAAGCGCTTGCCGCTGACCGAGCCGCCCGCCTGGGCGATCACCGGCTGGCCGCTGGGCAGCGGTCCGGAGTTCAGCGGGCCGCGCGAACTGTAGTATTTGCCCTCGAAGTCGATCGTGTGGACCTTGGTGTGGTCGATCAGGGTGCGGCTCTTGCGGTCGGCGACGATGGCGCCCGGCTCCCACGACCCCCACAGCCCCTTGCAGATCTGCATATACTCCTCGGCCATGACGTAGCGGTCGTCATGGTCGGGCAGGCGCGGCATCCCGAAATTCTGCGCCGACAGATCGGAACTGCCCGTCACCATGTTCCAGCCGCCGCGGCCCAGGGACACCTGGTCGAGCGTGCCGACGATCCGCGCCGTCAGGTAGGGATGGTAGGCGAAGGTCGAGAGGGTCGGCACGATGCCGAGCCGCGTGGTCGCCGCCGCCATCAGCGCCGCCACGATCGACGGCTCCTGGCGCGGCACGGACATGCCGTTCTTCAGGAAGATCTCGCGCGAATCCTGCCAGTTCTGGCCGATATAGATCGAGTCTTCGATCAGGATGTAGTCGAAGCAGGCGCGTTCCATGTTCCGGACGAGGTCCAGAAACAGGCTCGGGTGCATCCACTCTTCGCTGATGTTCCCGGTCCAGGGGCTGCCCCAGGCCTGGATGCTGGATCCCTGGAGGAACCAGGCGAGGTGAAACGGACGCGCCGCCATCGATACAGGACCTCTCCGCCATACTCGGGGAGGTGGCTCATCGATCCGCCCCCGCCGTCGTCGCACCGCAGCACGACCGTGATGACGAAGGTTAGACGGACGATGGCCGTGAAAAACATCGAAAAGAGGCAAAGCATCGTCCGCTCCGGCCCAAATCTATCCTGCCTTTCGCTTCACCCGATCGCCGTTTTTTTCACCGCTGCATCGCACCATCGCTTGCGGTGAAACGACGACGGCGGCCGCAATGCACTGCGGCCGCCGTATGGAAACGTCGGAACGTGGGGCGTGGATCAGCCGCCGAGGCCGCTCAGCACCTTGCCGCGGAAGAAGACCAGCGGGTCGCCGTCCGGCCGCGCGGTGGCCGCCACGACCGTGCCGATGACGATGGAAATGTCGCCGTGCGCCACGATCTGGTCGACGCGGCAGTCGAAGACGCCGAGTGCCGCCTTGTTGACCGGCGCCCCGGTCTCCAGCGTCGTCCACTCGCCGGCGACGAAACGGTCCGCGCCGGAGACGCCGGCCTTGCCGCCGAACGCCTCGGCGACATGGGCGGCACTGGCGTCGAGAAAATTCACGGCGAAATGCCGCCGCGCCAGCACGCCGGCCAGGGCGGAGGTCTTCCTGTCGATCGAGACCAGCATGGTCGGCGGCGACGCCGTCACGTGCGCCGCCGAAAGGCCGAGGAAGCCGACCGGCCCCTCGTCGCTGTCGGCCGTCACCACCGTCATGCCCGTGACGCGCGATCCCAGGGTGCGCCAGAAGGTACCGGGATCGACGGGTGCTGGGGCTGCGGCTGTCGCTTCTGTCATCAACTCAACTCCGTAGGGCGTCTGCGGTCGGGCGTTCCGGCAGCTTGCCGCCGGGTGCCGCCGCGATGCAATCCGGGGGCCGCCCCGGCGCGCCGGCCGCCGGCCAACCCAGTCCGGCGGCCTCGGCGATGAGAGCATAGGACCGCCGGCGCAGCGACGCATCATGGGTGGTGGTCAGGACCACCATCTCCTGCGCCGCGAAACGCGCCTGCAAAGCCTCCAGCGCCGCGACGACCTGGTCGGGCGCGCCGAACATTGCCTTGGCGCGGATGGCCGCGATCGCCTGCGCATCGCCGGTGCCGGCCCGCGCGGGCGTCTGCCCGTCCGGGAAGGGCATGGCGCGGCCGCGGTCCCGCCCCAGCCGCCACTGCGCATAGGGTTCGAACAGGGCCTCGGCTTCCGTCTCCGTCGGTGCCGCCAGTGCCCACACGCAGAGCGCCAGATGCGGCGCTTCCAACCGGGCGCCGGGCACGAAGGCGCTGCGATAGGCGCCGACCGCCTCCGCCGCACCGGCGCCGTCGTCGAAGAAGTGCGCGACGCAGTAGGGCAGGCCCAGTTCGCCGGCCAGCCGGCCCGTGTAGACGGTGCTGCCGACGATCCAAGGCTCCGGTGCCGTGATCCCGCGCGGCTGTGCCGCGACCCCGGCGAAGGGGCTGCCGTCGTCCGGCCCCTCGCCGGTCGCCCACGCCACGGTATCGGCGACGTCGGACGGGAAGGTGTCCATGGCGAACATCGCCATGGGATTGTCGAGCGCCGCGGGCTTCAGCGCATAGGCGGTCTGCCGGTCGGCGCCCGGCCCGCGGCCGAGACCGAGGTCGACCCGCCCCGGCGCCAGCGCGTCGAGCACCCGGAACTGTTCCGCCACCTTCAGCGGCGCGTAGTGCGGCAACATCACGCCGGCGCTGCCGATGCGGATGCACCGCGTCGCCACGGCCAGCGCGCCCAGCAGCACCTCTGGCGCCGACCCGGCTATGCCGGGACTGCCGTGATGCTCCGACACCCAGAAGCGGCGGTAGCCCATCGCCTCGCAGGTCCGGGCCAGTGCGACGGTCTCGCGGATCGCCTCGGCCGGGCTGCGCCCCGCGACGATCATCGACTGGTCGAGCACCGAAAGATCCATGATCGCCCTCCGCTTCCAGGCCGTCCCGCTCAGAACTCCCGCAGCGTCTCGCGCAGGGTGGACTTCGTGTACTGGGTGCGCGTCAGGCTGCGCCGCTGCAGTGCCGGCACCAGCCCTTCGCAGATCTCCAGGATGTAGCGGCGGTTGATGTTGGTCGTGTAGGGCCGTGTGATCAGGAAGCCGTCGCCGCCGACCTCCTCCATGATCTCGCCCATCCGGTCCGCCACTTGGTCGGGCGTGCCGACCAGTCCCTCCAGGCCGCGGTTGACCTGCTCCATGCAGCGCTCGCGCAGCGTCTGGCCGTTGCCGAAGCGCGCGAAGGCGTCGAGCGACCCCTGCTCGCCGTTGGTCGTGAGGTGCGGCAGTTCCTTGTCCAGGTCGAACGCCGAGAAGTCGATGTCGGTGATCGAGCTGATCCCGGCCAGTACCCTGTCGATGTAGCTGGGGTGGGCGGCGATCGCCGCGAGCTTGGCGTGCGCCTCCGCCTCGGTCACGCCGAGCACGGGCGCGCAGACGAACAGCACCTTGATCTCGTCCGGGTCGCGTCCCGCCGCCACGGCGCGTGCCCGCACGTCGTCGCGATAGGCCTTGATGCCGGCGACGCCCGAGGAGGGGGCGATGATGCTGTCGGCCGTCTCGGCCGCGAACTGCCGGCCGCGCGGCGACCCGCCGGCCTGCACGAAGGCGGGGCGGCCCTGGATCGGCGGCACGCAGTTCAGCGGCCCGCGACACTTGTAGTATTTGCCGACGAAGTTGATCGGCCGGACCTTGCGGTAGTCGGCATAGGTGTCGGTCTCGCGGTCGAGCACCACCGCGTCCTGGTCCCAGCTGCCCCAGAGCTGCCGGCAGAGTTCCACATACTCGTCGGCCATGTCGTAGCGGTTCTGCCGCGGCGGCAGTTCGTCGAGGCCGAAATTCTGTGCCGCCAGATTCTCGCCGCTTGTGACGATGTTCCAGCCGAAGCGGCCGCCACACATGTTGTCCAGGGTGGCGCAGAGGCGCGCCAGCATGAACGGCGGATAGGCCATGGTGGAGAATGTCGCCACCACCCCGAGATTCTTCGTCTGGCTGCCGATCAGCGCCGCCATCGGCGACGGATCGCCCTTCGGCCCCATGATGTTGTACTTCAGATAGGCCTCGGCGGTGCCCTTGTAGGTCTCCGAGATCATCAGCGTGTCTTCGAGCATGATGTAGTCGAAGCAGGCGCGCTCCATCGCCTTCGCCATGTCGATGTAGAAGCCGCCGTCCCACGGCTTTCCCCCGGCGGCGAACGGCCGGTTCCACTCGTCGACGGCGAAGTTCATGAACCAGCCGAGATGGAAGCGCTTGGGCATGCTGGAGACCTCCGGAAGGAAAGGGGTGGTTCGGCTCAGAACTCGCGCAGGACCTCGCGCAGCTGGGTGCCCTGGTAGGCGGTGCGGGTCAGGCCGCGCCGCTGCAGCGCCGGCACCAGGCCCTCGCACACCTGCAGGACGTATTCGCGGCTGACCTTCTGGAACGGCGAGGAGATCAGGAAGCCGTCGCCGCCGACCTCCTCCATCACCTCGCCCAGCCGGTCGGCGACGCTGTCCGGGGTGCCCACCACGCCGCCCAGGCCGCGGGTCGCCCGGTCGATCACGAGCTGGCGCAGGGTCTTGCCCCTGCCCCACTGGGCGAAGGCGTCCAGCGACCCCTGCTCGCCGTTGGTCGTGAGGTGCGGCAGCTCCCTGTCGAGGTCGAAGGGCTGGAAGTCGATGTCGGTGACCGAACTGATCGAGGCCAGCATCTTGGCGTAGTAGGCGGGCGTGGCGATGAAGCGGTCGAGCCGCGCCTGGGCTGCGGCCTCGGTCTCGGCCAGCACCGGTGTCACGATGAACAGCACCTTGACGTCGTCGGGGTTGCGTCCGGCGGCGGCGGCCCTGGCGCGCACGTCGTCGCGATGTTCCTTCATCGCGGCGGTGCCGGTGGCGGCGGCGATGATGCAGTCGGCCGTTTCCGCGGCGAACTGCCGACCGCGCGGCGAGCCGCCGGCCTGCACGAAGGTCGGCCGCCCTGCGGTCCCGGGACGCAGTTCAGCGGCCCGCGGCAGCTGTAGAAGCGGCCCTTGAAGTTGATCGGCCGGACCTTGCGGTAGTCGGCATAAGTGTCGGTCTCGCGGTCGAGAACGACCGCGTCAGGGTCCCAGCTGGCCCAGAGCTGCTTGCAGAGCTCGACATATTCGTCGGCCATGTCGTAGCGCTGCTGGCGCGGCGGCAGTTCGTCCATGCCGAAATTCTGCGCCGCCAGGTCCTCGCCGCTGGTCACGATGTTCCAGCCGAAACGGCCGCCCGACATGGTGTCGAGCGTCGCGCACAGCCGGGCGAGCATGAAGGGCGGGTAGGCCATCGTCGACAGCGTCGCGACCACGCCCATGCGGGACGTCCGGCTGCCGATCAGCGCCGCCAGCGGTGCCGGATCGCATTTCGGGCCCATCAGGGCGTATTTCAGATACGCCTCCATGGTCCCGCCATAGGCGTCGGAGATCATCAGCGTGTCTTCGAGCATGATGTAGTCGAAGCAGGCCCGCTCCATCGCCCGCGCCATGTCGACGTAGAACGCGCCCGACCACGGGTTGCCGCCGGCCGAGAAGGTGCCGTTCCACTCGTCGACCGAGAAGTTCATGAACCAGGCGAGGTGGAAGGGCTTGGCCATCGGGATCGCTCCGCCTGCGTGCGCCACCGAAGCTAGACGGCCCGGGTCCGCCCGAACCATCGGCAATGCAAGAAGCGTCGATCAGGAACGGGCGGACCCGATGGTGGGCAGCTGTCCAAAAAATCAGCCGCCAACGGCCCGTGCAGTTCGGAAAACTGCCCTGCGACAAATTGGTACGGAGGTTGCTAACCGGTCATTCGTTCGTCGGCCCGCGGAACGGGAGACAACGATCCGTGTCGAATCTCACCCAGATCTACGACATCGATCTGAAACTGCTGCGCTGCTTCTGCGCCATCGTGGAGGAAGGCAGCTTCACGGCCGCCCAGGCGAGCCTCAATCTCTCGCAGTCGATGCTGAGCGAATATCTGAAGTCGCTCGAGGTCCGGCTCGGCACCAAGCTGTGCCAGCGCGGGCCCAAGGGCTTCAAGCTCTTCCACGAAGGCGAGATCGTCTACCAGGCCGCGAAGGAGCTGTTCGCCTCGGTCGAGCAGTTCAGGCAGCAGGCCTCGACCCTGAACGAGGGCGCCGGCCACGAACTCACGGTCGGGATCCAGGACCAGATCGTCGACAATCCCAGTTCACGCATCGCCGAGGCGGTCAGCCGCTTCTCGGACTACTATCCGAGCGTGCGGTTCCGGGTGGAGATCATGCCCGGCTTCCAGATGACCGGCCGCGTGGCGGACGGGCTGATGCATGTGGGCATCGGCCTCGTCAACGACCGCTTCCCGCAGCTGAACGTCGAGCATCTGTTCGACGAGGCGGCGGCGATCTACTGCGGTCGCGGTCACCAGCTGTTCGATATCCCCGACGCTGACCTGACCGCCGAGCAGATCGAGAGCGCCGCCTACTGCAACCGCGGCCACTTCGAGTATTTCCACCCGGAGCGCACGCGCAACGCCGCCACCCGCGGCGACATCGGCCTCGGCGCCCACGCGCAGCTGACGCTGATCATGTCCGGCCGCAACATCGGCTACCTGCCGGATCACGTGGCACAGAAGACCGTCGCCGCCGGCCGCCTCCGTGCGCTGCGCCCGGACCTGACCGCCCGCGTCCACTCCATCACCGCGATGACCGGGCCACGCTCCAGCGGCTTCAAGCTCGCCCGCTGCTTCGTCGACTGCCTGGTCGATACGCACATGGAATCGGCGCCCGTCAGCTTCGAGGCGCCGCTGGCGCGCAGGGTCGTGCCGATGAAGCGGCACTGACCCCGTCCGCCGCAGACCTCATTCCGGCTCGTCGCGGGGGTCGGGCGCGCCGACGAAATGGATGCGGTCGTCGGACGCCTCCATGAACGCCTCGCGGACATGCAGGAAGGACCGCTGTGCGGCGGCGGCCGTCGCGTCCTTCGCGTCGGGCTCCAGCAGGAAGGCCAGGAATGAACGGCCGGTCACCATATAGTCCGCGCCGAAGTCGAACGGCGCCAAGTCCTCGTCGGCCGGCAGGTTGGTATCGACCACGCGATGCCAGCGCGCCCCGCCCGGTGCCGACGGCAGCGTGAAGTTGACCACGTCGTCGTGCGCGTTCAGTACGAGCAGCATCGTCGCATCGGTGCCAACGATGCGGATGCCGTGCGAGGGCGCGCGCCCGTCGAGCAGCACGCCGAAGCAGCGCGCGCTCTCGCTGGACCAGTCGCCGTCGGACATCTCCGTCCCGGAAGGCGACAGCCATGTCACGTCCTTGGCCCCCAGAGCCTCGTCATAGGCGCCGCGCAGGAACCGGCCGCGGCGCAGCATCGGCAGCGCCTGGCGCAGCTTTATCAGCTTCTGCACGAAATGCGCGAGTTCGCGCCCTTCGCCGGTCACGTTCCAGTCGATCCAGCCGATCTCGTTGTCCTGGGCATAGGCGTTGTTGTTGCCGCCCTGGGTGCGTGCGAACTCGTCACCCGCCAGGATCATCGGCGTGCCGCGCGAGAACATCAGCGTGGCGAAGAAATTCCGCAGCTGCCGGAAGCGCAGCGCATTCAGGTCCGGGTCGTCGGACGGTCCCTCGACGCCGTAATTGTACGACAGGTTGTGCGAGTGGCCGTCGCGATTGTCCTCGCCGTTGGCCTCGTTGTGCTTATCGTTGAAGCAGACGAGATCGTGCAGGGTGAAGCCGTCGTGCGCGGTCAGGAAGTTGACCGAGGCCCAGGGCTTGCGACCGCGCGTGTCGAACAGGTCGGCCGAGGCGCTGATCTTGCTGGCGACCGCCGGGATCTGGCCTTCGTCACCGCGCCAGAAGGCGCGGATGGTGTCGCGATATCCGTCGTTCCATTCGGCCCAGCCCGGCGGGAACCGACCGACCTGATAGCCCCCCGGACCGCAGTCCCACGGTTCGGCGACCAGCTTCACCTGGCTGAGCAGCGGGTCCTGCTGGCAGGCGTGCAGGAAGCTCGATTCCTCCGAGAAGCCGGCCGGCTCGCGCGCCAGGATGGTCGCGAGGTCGAAGCGGAAGCCGTCGACGCGCATGGTTCCGGCCCAGTAGCGCAGGCTGTCCATGACCATCTGCATGACGCGCGGATGGCTGGTGTTCACCGTGTTGCCGGTGCCGGTGTCGTTGATGTAGTAGCGCTTCTGGTCGGGCAGCAGGCGGTAGTAGGTCGCGTTGTCGATGCCCTTGAACGAGAGGGTCGGGCCGTTCTCGTTGCCTTCGGCGGTGTGGTTGTAGACGACGTCGAGGATCACCTCCAGGCCGGCATGGTGGAAGGCGGCGACCATCTCCTTGAACTCGTTGACGAAGGGGCTGGCGAGATAGCGCGGGTCGGGTGCGAAGAAGCCCAGCGTATTGTAGCCCCAGTAATTCCGAAGGCCCTTCTCGACGAGATAGCTGTCGTCGACGAAGGAATGCACCGGCAGGAACTCGACGGATGTGACGCCAAGGCTGCGCAGGTAGGCGAGCACGTCCGGGTTCATCAGCCCCGCGAACTTGCCGCGCTCGAACTCGCCGACCGAGGGGTGACGTTGGGTGAAGCCCTTGACGTGCGTCTCGTAGAAGATCGTCCGCTCCCACGGCACCGCCGGCCGGCGCTCGTCGCCCCAGGTGAAGGCCTCGTCGACGACGCGCGCCTTCGGCATGAAGGCCGCACTGTCGCGCTCGTCGAAGGACAGGTCGCCGTCCGGCGAGCCGATCGTGTAGCCGAACAGCGCCGGGTCCCACTTCACCGCGCCAACATGCTGCTTGGCGTAGGGGTCGAGCAGCAGCTTGTTCGGGTTGAACCGATGGCCGGCCTCGGGCTCGTACGGCCCGTGCACGCGATAGCCGTAGACCTGCCCGGGCCGTGCCTCGGGCCGATAGCCGTGATAGATCTCGTTCGTGTATTCCGGCAGTTCGATCCGCTCGATTTCGCGCTCGCCGAGCAGGTCGAACAGGCAGAGTTCGACCTTCGTCGCGTTGGCGGAGAACAGCGCGAAGTTCACCCCGCGCCCGTCCCAGGTCGCGCCTAGGGGAAATGGCCTCCCGCTCTCGATCCGCGCCCGCCGCGGCGCCCTCGATACACGGTCGGCAGAAGGCGTGACTGAAGGATGAGCGCTCACGGAAAGCCTCGCGGATGAAGATGAAGCGCGTGGCCAACGGGAACCAGCGCAGTTGGTTCCAGTGCGTCAGGCGGCAACCGCGGAGTGAGCGCTACTGTAGCGCCCCGGCCGCAGCCGCCGATCCGCAGCTCAAAGCAGCGCACACAGTTCGTCCGTCGTCTGCACGTCGCCGAAAAAGAGGTAGAAGTTGTCCAGGGTGGCGGCGTGCTGAGCGTCGCTGAAGCCGGCGCAGCCGTCGGAGACCATGGCGACGCGGAAGCCCAGCATCATCGCGTCGCGGGCGGTCGACTCGCAGCAGACGTTGGTGGCGACGCCCGTGACCAGCAGCGTGTCGATGCCGGCCTGCCGCAACCGCCCATCGAGATCCGAAGCGCCCTCGGTGAAGGCGCTGAAGCGTTTCTTCACGACGCGCATGTCGTCCGCGCGGATGTCGAGGTCGGGCCAGAGGGCGTAGCCGACGTCGCCGGGAGTCAGGGACCGCGTGCGGTTCTCCCACCTCTCGGGCGTGCCGCGCTCGGCGTAGGAGGGCCAGACGTCGTCGCCGAGGGGTCCGAGATTCTCGATCCAGAAGACCGTCCCGCCGGCCTCGCGCAGAGCCGCGGCCAGGCGGTTGATGTTGGGCACGATCGCGCGCGCCTCCGGCGTCTCCGACTGTTGGCCCGGCGCCATGTAGTAGTTCTGCATGTCCACGACGACGAGGGCGGTCCGCGCCGGGTCCAGCCGGTCGATCGTGTGCGGCCGTCCCTGACGGGCCGCGACGCGCGCCTTCAGGTCGTCGGCGAGGCGGTAGGGGTGCATGGGCGCGGATCCTGCTGGCGGTTCACGAAGGACGTCGACGGTCAGGCCGCGCCGCGCCGGACCTGTGCCAGCAAGGCGCAGTACGCCGCCGTCGTCTGGACGTCGCCGAAGGTGAGGTAGAAGTTCGTCAGGGCGTTCGCGTGCAGGTCGTCGCCCGGCGCGGCGCACCCGTCGGAGACCATGCCGACGGTGAAGTCCAGCATCATGCCGTCGCGCGCGGTCGTCTCGCAGCAGATGTTGGTGGCGACGCCCGTCACCAGGAGCGTGTCGATCGACGCGGCCCGCAGCCGCGCCGCGAGGTCCGACGCGCCGGGCGAGAAGGCGCTGAAGCGGTTCTTCCGCACGCGCATGTCGCCGGGCCGCACGTCGAGCTCCGGCCAGAGCTCGAAGCCGAAATTCCCCGGGGTCAGCGAGTCGCGACGGCGCGCCCACTGCTCCGGCACGTAGCGTTCGGCGTAGGAGGGCCAGACGTCGCCGTCGCGGTCGGTGGTCGCGACGTTCTCGATCCACACGACGCTGCCCCCGGCATCGCGCAGCGCCCGCGCGAGGCGGTTGACGTTCGGCACGATCGCCCGCGCCGTCGGCGTCTCGAACTGCTGTCCCGGCGCCATGAAATAGTTCTGCATGTCGACGACGATCAGCGCCGTCCGCGCCGGCACGACATGCTCGATCGTGTGGGCGCGGCCCTGTTTCGCCACCATGCGGGCGACGGTCTGCTCGGACAGGCTGAACGGATGCATGGGCGCCTCTTCCGGTGGTGTGCGGCCGGCCCCAGCACGCGGAACCGGCCGGGTTTTCAGATCTGCGGGCGGCGCGACCGCCACGCGGTCGCGCGCTCGTAGGCGTCGCCGACCCGCAGCACCGTGGCGTCGGCGAAGGCCGCGCCGACGATCTGCATGCCGACGGGCAGGCCGGCGGGCGAGAAGCCGTTGCAGACGGTCATCGCCGGATGTCCGCTGACGTCGAACGGCATGGTCAGCAGTGCTCTCTCGAACAGGTAGAATTTCGGCACGTGGCCGAGTTCCGGCGCCGGGGTCCAGCCGCTGGCGGTGACGAGCACGTCGTAGCGCGCCAGCATCGCGTCGACCTCCGCCGTCAGCTGGCGGCGCATGCGCAGGGCCTGCACATAGTCGGCGCTGGTCAGCAGGCCGCTGATCATCATGCGGTCGCGGAAGATCTCGCCGTACTTCTCCGGCGTCGTCTTCAGGACGGGCTCGTGGATGGCGAAGGCCTCGGACAGCATGATGGTCATGCCGCAGGCGTGGAAGTCCTGCAGCGGCGACAGGCGGACATCCTCGA
The DNA here is from genome assembly GCF_040549485.1 of Constrictibacter sp. MBR-5. Classification (NCBI taxonomy): domain Bacteria; kingdom Pseudomonadati; phylum Pseudomonadota; class Alphaproteobacteria; order Rhodospirillales; family Allostellaceae; genus Constrictibacter; species Constrictibacter sp. MBR-5. Next base: position 144,428 of record NZ_JBEPTK010000003.1, on the reverse strand, counting down.
CCGTGGCCCCCATGCCCGCGAAAGCCGCGAGAGCGCCGTCCATGGCACCCTTCACGTCGGCATCGGCGTGGTCATCGCCGTCGTAGAAGTGCCGGACCACGCCGATCCTCATACCCTTCAGGTCGCCGTCGAGTGCAGCCGCATAGTCCGGAACGGGGCGGTCGGCGGAGCCGGGGTCGGCCGGGTCGAAGCCGGCGACCGCCTGCATGACCAGCGCGCAGTCGTGCGCCGTCCAGGCGAGCGGGCCGCAATGGTCGAGCGAATAGGCGAGCGGCGCCACGCCGCGGCGCGACACGCGGCCATAGGTCGGCTTGATGCCGGCGACGCCGCAGAAATGCGCCGGCATGCGGATCGAGCCCGCCGTGTCGCTGCCCATCGCCGCCATCGCGAGGCCGCCGGCGGTGGCGGCACCCGAGCCGCTCGACGAGCCGCCGGTGAAGCGGGTCGGATCCCACGGGTTGCGCGCCGGCGGGAACGGCAGGTCCCAGGACGGCCCGCCGAATGCGAACTCGTGCGTCGCCAGCTTGCCCAGCATGACGGCACCCGCGTCGCGCAGCATCTCGACGCTGCGCGCGTCGCGCTCGGGCACGCGGTCGGCATGGACGTGGGAATGGCAGGTCGTAAGGATGCCGGCCGTGTCGTAGATGTCCTTGATGCCGACAGGGATGCCGTGCAGCGGTCCGCGATAGTTGCCGGCGGCGATCTCGTCGGCGGCGCGGCGGGCATCGGCCCGCGCACGGTCCGGCGTCACGCAGACGAAAGCGTCGAGCTTCGGATTGACCGCCTCGATCCGTGCGAGGAACGCCTCGGTCAAGTCGACGGGCGACAGTTCCCGGCGCTCGATCAGCGGTGCGGCTTCCGCGATCGTGAGTTGATGAAGGGGGGCGCTCATCGATCGCCCCCCTCGGGCCGGAAGACGTGCGCGGGTTCGTCGGCATAGGTGTAGGGACGCCGCAGACGCGCCCGCATGGCCTCGAGGTGCGGCATCGCCGCGAACATTTCCTCCAGGTTGGCGGGCGGCGGATCGAAGCCAAGCGCCCGGATGCGTGCGGCGAAGGCGTCGAAGCTCGTTCTGTCGGACTGCGTCACTCTATCCTCCTCGGCCGAGGTCCCTTGCGCGTCGGGACGGTTTCGACCGCCAATCAAGAAGCAAGACGGATGCCATGGGAAGTTCGGTCGTGCGCGCTTTCCGGCTGACGGGTGCGCAAAAATACAGCACCCTGCCCAGTATCGGTCAGAGCGGCCCTCTGAAGGCCTCGCATCTGCCCGATGCATCGGCATGGCCCCGGCCTTGCATCGATTTCGGGCATAGGGGCTCAGGAAGACGAGCCGTCAAGAACGGGCCGGGCGATCTCTCCTGAGCCCGTCGGGCATCACGAACGGGAGCATGGAATGAAGACGAGGTTCAGGATCGCGCGCGGCGTCGCACTCGGTGCGATGATGATGGCTTTCGGAGCAGGTGCTGCCCAAGCCGCAGGCACCCTGCGCATCGCGATGACGGCGGCCGACGTGCCGACCACGACGGGCATGCCGAACAACGGCTACGAGGGCATGCGCTTCCTCGGCTATCCGGTGTTCGAGGCGCTCGTGATGTGGGACCTGTCGAGCGCCGACAAGGTCGCCGACATCAAGCCCGGCCTCGCCGAAAGCTGGTCGCAGAGCAAGGACGACCCGACGAAGTGGACCTTCAATCTCCGCAAGGGGGTCAAGTTCCACGACGGTTCCGCCTTCGACGCCGACGCGGTGATCTGGAACCTCGAACGGTTCTACGATCCCAAGTCGCCGCAGGCGGAGACGCAGGGCGGCGCCATCGTGCGCGGCCGCGTGCCCAACGTGAAGAGCTGGAAGAAGGTCGACGCCCACACGCTGGAGATCACCACCGACAAACCGCTCAGCTATTTCCCCTACCTCGCCCCCTACATCCTGTTCGCCAGCCCGACGCAGTTCGACAAGGTCGGCAAGGACTGGGCGAAGTTCGCGGCGGCGCCCGCCGGCACCGGCGCCTTCAAGATCGTCGACTTTCAGCCCCGCGTCAGCGTCACGATGGAGCGGAACGACGACTACTGGGACGCGGCGCACAAGGCGAAGCTGGACAAGCTGATCCTCTATCCGATGCCCGAGGCGACGACCCGTCTCGCCGCCCTCCGCTCCGGGCAGGTCGACTGGATCGAGGTGCCGCCGCCGGACGCGATCCCCAGCCTGAAGGGCGCCGGCTTCGACATCGTCACCAACAGCTATCCGCACGTCTGGCCGTGGGTGCTGAACATCGGCAAGGCCGATTCGCCCTTCAAGGATCTGAAGGTGCGGCAGGCGGCGAACTACTGCGTCGACCGTGACGGCATGTCGGAACTCCTCAACGGCACGGCGGAGCCGTCGGTGGGCTTCTACAAGAAGGTCGACCCCAACTTCGGCAAGCCGAAGAACGCCTACGGCTTCGAGCCCGACAAGGCGAAGGCCCTGATGAAGGAGGCGGGCTACAGCGCGGACAAGCCGGCCAAGGTCAAGGTCATGATCTCGACCAGCGGTTCCGGGCAGATGCAGCCGCTGCCGATGAACGAGTTCCTGCAGCAGACCCTGGCGGAATGCTGGTTCGACGTCAGCTTCGAGGTCGTCGAATGGGGCACGGTGCTGGTCGCGTTCCGCAACGATCCGACCGGCAGCCAGGCGCTCGGTTCAGACGCGCTCAACATCAGCCTCGTCTCGTCCGACATCGCGCAGATGGCGCGCTGGTTCTGGTCGGCCAACTTCGCCCCGAACGGCTCGAACTGGGGGCACTGGAAGAACGACGAGTTCGACACGCTGCTGAGCGAGATCCAGACGTCGACGGACCAGTCGGTGATGCTGAAGAACCTGCCGCGCCTGAACGAGATCCTGGTCGACGACGCGCCCTGGCTTTGGGTCGTCCATGACCTCAACCCGCGCGCCATGACCAAGGACGTACAGGGCTTCGTCTCGGCCCAGAGCTGGTTCCAGGACCTGACCACGGTCTCGATGAAGAAGTAGCGGCCGCGCCGGGAGGGCGGTTCCGACCGCCCTCCCGCCGACTGCTTCCCCGACGTTCCGCCCTGCCATCCGGGCCGCAAGGCCGACCGGAACCGCCGAGCCGACGCCAATGCTGACCTTCGCCATCCGGCGCATTCTCTACGCCATCCCCATCCTGCTCGGCGTGTCCATCGTCGTGTTCGGCCTCATGCAGCTCGCGCCGGGCGACGTCGCCGACATCCTGATCCCACCCGAGGCGCCGAAGGAGGTCGCGGACATCCTGCGCGCCAAGTTCGGCCTCGATAAGCCGGTGCACGTCCAGTACCTGCTCTGGGTCGGCAACATCCTGCAGGGCGACCTCGGCGTTTCCGCCTTCACCAACCGCGCGGTCGGGCCGGAACTGTTCGGCGCGCTGGGGAACACGCTGAAGCTGGCCGTCCCCGCGGCGATCCTCGGCTGCAGCCTTGGCGTGATCCTCGGCGGACTGGCGGCCTTCAACCACGGCACCTGGCTCGACCGCTTCTTCTCCGCGCTCGCCATCACCGGGGTCAGCCTGCCGCACTACTGGGTCGGCATCGTCCTGGTCGCAATCTTCGCGGTGATCTGGAACATGCTTCCGGCGCAGGGCATGGGGCCGCCCGGCTTCCCGGCGAGCTGGGAGCAGGTGAAGCACCTGATCCTGCCGGTCGTCACCCTCTCGCTGATCCCGATGGGCGTCATCAGCCGGCTGGTCCGCGCCACCGTGCTGGAGATCATCAACCAGGAGTTCGTCTCGACGCTGCACGCCAAGGGCCTGCGCAGCCGCCGCGTCCTCTTCCACGTCATGAAGAACGCAGCGCCTCCGGCGCTGGCGCTGATGGGCCTCCAGTTCGGCTACCTCCTCGGCGGCTCCATCCTGGTCGAGACCGTCTTCAACTGGCCTGGGTCCGGCAACCTGATGAACCTCGCGATCTTCCGGCGGGACGTCGCCGTCCTGTCGGCGACGATCCTCGTCCTGGCGACAATCTTCGTCGTCATCAACATTGCCGTCGACATCCTGCAGGCGGTGATCGATCCGCGGATGCGGCGCTGACCATGAGCATCAAGGCAAATGCGGCCGCCACCGCGATCGACCCGAGCGTCGCGCTGAAGCGGGCGAAGCAGGGCAAGGGCTACTGGCAGCGCGTGTGGGAGCGCCTGCGCGAGGACAAGATCACCCTGCTGGTGACCGCCGTCCTGCTGTCGATCGTCCTCGTCGCGATCTTCGCGCCGTGGGTCGCCACGCACGACCCGCTGAAGGGCTCGATCATCGGCCGGCTCAAGGACTTCGGCTACAAGGGGCACATCCTCGGCACCGACGAGACCGGCCGCGACATCCTCAGCCGCCTCGTCTACGGCGCCCGGCTGACGCTGCTCTCCGGCGTGCTGCCCGTGCTGTTCGCCCTGCTGATCGGCGGCTTTCTCGGCATCGTCGCCGGCTATTTCCGCGGCTGGGTCAACACGCTGATCATGCGCAGCATGGACGTGCTCTACGCCTTTCCGTCGATCCTGCTGGCGATCGCCATCACCGGCATTCTGGGTGCGGGGCTGTTCAACACCATCCTCGCGCTCACGATCACGTTCATTCCGCCGATCGTGCGCATCTCCGAGACGATGACCACCCAGGTCCGCTCGCTGGACTTCGTCGATGCGGCGCGGACGAGCGGCGCCGGTCCGCTGACGATCATGCGCTACCACGTCCTCAACAACGTGCTGGGCTCGATCCTCGTCTACGCCACCAGCCTGATCTCGATCTCGATCATCCTGGCGGCCGGCCTCAGTTTCCTCGGCCTCGGCGTGACGCCGCCCGATGCCGAATGGGGGCTGATGCTCAACAATCTCCGCCAGGCGCTCTGGGTGAACCCGATCATCGCCGCCCTGCCGGGTGTCGCGATCTTCATCACCTCGATGTGCTTCAACCTGATGAGCGACGGCCTGCGACAGGCCATGGACGTCCGCCTCTAGGTCCCGGGAACAACCTCATGGAAGCCAGCGCCACCAAGACTGCCGCAGCGGCCCGGCGAGACCGTGCCGACAAGCCCCTGCTGGTCGTCAACGACCTCCGCAAGCATTTCCCCCTCAAGAAGGGCCTGCTCGACCGCCGCCGCCAGGTGGTGCAGGCCGTGGACGACATCAGCTTCGAGGTCATCAAGGGCGAGACCCTGGGCATCGTCGGCGAGTCCGGCTGCGGCAAGTCGACGACGGCGCGCCTGCTGATGCACCTGCTTGAACCCGACCAGGGCGAGGTGATCTACGACGGCCGCACGGTGGCGCGCGCCGACGGGATCCCGGTGCGTGAGCTCTACAAGCACATGCAGATGGTCTTCCAGGATTCCTACGCGTCGCTGAACCCGCGGCTGCCGATCGCCCTCTCGATCGCCTTCGGCCCGATGGTGCAGGGCGTGTCAAAGACCGAGGCGATGCTGCGGGCGACGAAGCTGCTGGGTCAGGTCGGCCTCGACCCGGACATGTTCGCCGGCCGCTACAGCCACGAACTGTCCGGCGGTCAGCGCCAGCGGGTGAACATCGCCCGGGCGATGGCGCTGGAACCGCGCATCGTCGTGCTCGACGAGGCGGTGTCGGCGCTCGACAAGTCGGTCGAGGCGCAGGTCCTGAACCTGCTGCTCGATCTGAAGGAGGAGTTCGATCTCACCTACGTCTTCATCAGCCACGACCTGAACGTCGTGCAGTACATCAGCGACCGGGTGATGGTCATGTATCTCGGCAAGATCGTCGAGATCGGTCCGGCCGAGGCGATCTACAAGGCGCCGAAACACCCGTACACCAAGGCGCTGCTGTCGGCGATGCCGTCGATGAACCCGCGGAACAAGACCATGGAGGCGCCGCTCACCGGCGACCCACCGAACCCGGTCGAGCCGCCGTCCGGCTGCCGCTTCCGCACCCGCTGCGCCTTCGCCGAGGCCGTCTGCGCATCGACGCCGCCGCGCCTGGCGAGCCATCCGGCGCTCGGCATCCCGCAGCGGGTCGCCTGCCACATGTGCGAGCCCGGCTCCGGCCACAGCCGCGCCATCGCGGCGGCGGCGTGAGGCGGCCATGACCCAGACCGTGAACCAGCCCCCCCCGCTCCTCTCCGTCGACGGCCTGACCGTCCGCTTCCGCACCCGCGAGGGCACGGTCGCCGCCGTCAGCGACGTCGGCTTCGACCTTGCCGAAGGCCAGGTGCTGGGCATCCTCGGCGAGTCCGGCTCGGGCAAGAGCGTCACCCTGCGGGCCCTGATCGGGCTGCTGCCGGAGGGCCGGACCGACATCTCCGGCCGCGTCGACTTCGAAGGCAAGGACCTCGTCCGGCTGTCGCGCTCGGAGATGGAGAAGGTCCGCGGCGCCCGCGCCGCGATGATCTTCCAGGAGCCGATGATCGCGCTCGACCCCGTCTTCACCATCGGCGAGCAGATCGCCGAGACGGTGATGCGCCACCAGGGGACCTCGCGCGCGGACGGGATGAAGCGTGCCAGGGAACTGCTCGAACTGGTGCAGATCCCGTCGGCGGCCCGCCGGCTGCAGGCCTACCCGCACGAGATGTCCGGCGGCATGCGCCAGCGTGCGATGATCGCGCTCGCCCTCTGCTGCAGTCCGAAGCTGCTGCTCGCGGACGAGCCGACGACGGCGCTCGACGTGACGGTGCAGATCCAGATCATCCTGCTGCTGCGCGAGCTGCAGCGCGAGATGGGCATGGCGGTGATCTTCGTGACGCACGACGTCGGCGTCGCGGCCGAGATCTCCGACCGCATCGCCGTCATGTATGGCGGCCGCTTCATCGAGACCGGCCCCGTCGTCGACGTCATCGAGCGGCCGCGCCACCCCTACACCGAGGGCCTGCTCTCTTCGACGGTCCACGGCTCGATGCGCGGCCGCCGGCTCGACGCGATCCCCGGCATGCCGCCCGATCTGCGCGCCCTTCCGGACGCCTGCGCCTTCGCCCCGCGCTGCCGTTACGCCGAACCGCGCTGCTCCGCGGGCGTTCCTCCATTGGCGACCGTGGAGCCGCACCATTCGACCCGGTGCATCCGGGTCGCGGAAGAAGGGTTGCGGCTGGATCCTCCCGTGGCACTGACGGCCGATGCCTGAGCGCCGGTGCCGTTGCGGGTGGCCCCGCTTGCTGTAACCTGACACCGATCCGCAGCCGGATGACCTGGAATGACGACGACGCCATTCGACGAGATGACGGGCCCAGAGGGGCTCAGGCCGCAATACAGGCTCGTGCGGGAATGGCTCGACGGCTCGGCGCCGGAGCTGTTGAATCTGAAACGGCGTGAGGCGGAACTGCTGTTCCGCCGGGTCGGCATCACCTTCGCCGTGTATACCGAAGGCGGCGATCCGGAGCGGCTGATCCCTTTCGACATCATCCCGCGCATGCTCGACCAGGCGGAGTGGAGTTTCCTGTCCCGCGGTCTCGAGCAGCGCGTCCGGGCGCTCAACCTGTTCCTGCGCGACGTCTATCACGACCGCGACATCTTCCGGGCCGGAAAGGTGCCGGAGAAACTGATCCTGCGCAACGAGAGCTACCGGCCCGAGATGCAGGGCTTCGCCCCCGCCGCGGACGTCTATACCCACATCGCCGGTATCGACATCGTGCGCGTCGGACCGGAGGAGTTCTTCGTCCTGGAAGACAATTGCCGCACGCCCTCCGGGGTCTCCTATATGCTGGAGAACCGCGAGGCGATGATGCAGCTCTTCCCCGAACTGTTCGCCCGCCACCGCATCGCGCCCGTCGCTCACTATCCCGAGGAGCTGCTGGAGACGCTGAAGTCGGTGGCGCCGCGCAACTGTCCGGGCGAGCCGACGGTCGTTGTGATGACCCCCGGCTCCTACAACAGCGCCTACTACGAGCACTCCTTCCTCGCCGACGAGATGGGCGTCGAACTGGTCGAGGGACGCGACCTGTTCATCCAGAACGGCGTCGTGCACATGCGCACGACCGAGGGCCCGCGTCGGGTGGACGTCATCTACCGCCGTGTCGACGACGACTTCCTCGACCCGGAGGCCTTTCGGGCCGATTCCGCGCTCGGCACGCCGGGCCTGTTCCAGGCCTACCGGAACGGCAACGTGACGCTGGCGAACGCGATCGGCACGGGCATCGCCGACGACAAGTCGGTCTATCCTTACGTGCCCGACATGATCCGCTTCTATCTGGGCGAGGAACCGCTGCTGAAGAACGTGCCGACGCATGTCTGCAACGACCCCTCCGAGCTCTCCTACGTCCTGGACAATCTCGACAAGCTGGTGGTGAAGGAGACACGCGGCAGCGGCGGCTACGGCATGCTCGTCGGGCCGGCGTCGACGGCCGAGCAGCGCGCGGAGTTCGCAGCCAAGCTGAAGGCCAATCCGGACGACTACATCGCCCAGCCCACGCTCGCGCTCTCGACCTGCCCGACCTATGTCGACAGCGGCGTGGCGCCGCGGCACGTCGATCTCCGGCCCTTCGTCCTCTACGGCAAGGACGTGCGGATCGTGCCGGGCGGCCTCACGCGGGTGGCCCTCCGCGAGGGCTCCCTGGTGGTCAACTCCAGCCAGGGCGGCGGCACCAAGGACACGTGGGTGCTGGAGGCATGATGCTCAGCCGTACCGCAGACAGCCTGTTCTGGATCGCACGCTATATCGAACGTGCCGAAAACATCGCCCGCATCGTCCAGGTCGGGCACCGCATGTCGAGCATGGCGCTGTCGCTCGGCAACCCGGGCAACGAGTGGCACTCCACCCTGATCGCGGCGGGCTGCGAGCCGGGCTTCTTCGCCAAGCACCAGGAGGCGACGGCCGAGAACGTCGTCGACTATCTGGTGCGCGACCGGGACAACCCGTCGAGCATCCTGGCCTGCATCGAGACCGCCCGGCGCAATGGCCGCGCCGTGCGCACGGCGCTGACGGTCGACATGTGGAACGCGCTCAACGAGACGTGGCTGCAGGCACGCGACATCGCGCCGGAGAAGCTGTCGCCGGCCCAGGTCGGCTCGTTCCTGGAGTGGATCAAGGAGCGCTCGCAGGTCTTCGCCGGTGCCTATACGAACACCATGCTTCGCAACGATGCGCACGCCTTCGTGCAGCTCGGCACCCATACCGAGCGGGCCGACAACACCGCCAGGATCCTCGACGTGAAGTATCACGTGCTGCTGCCGCAGCACGAGAATGTCGGCGGTGCGCTCGACTACGCGCACTGGCAGGCGATCCTGCGCTCGGTCTCCGCCCTGCGCGCCTATCACTGGGTGTTCAACGACCGGCTCAAGCCCTGGCTGATCGCCGAGCTGCTGATCCTGCGCCAGGAGATGCCGCGCTCCCTGGTGAGCTGCACCGGCCAGATCACGCGCAGCCTGGATTTCCTGTCGGAGAGCTATGGCGGCCGCCGCGGCGAATGCCATCGCATGGCGGGCGACATGCACGCCCGGCTGCGCTACGGCAGGGTGCAGGACGTGTTCCAGACCGGCCTCCACGAGTTCCTCACGGACTTCGTGGAGCGCATGGCGGCGCTCGGCGAGGAGATCGACGCCTTCTATCTCCGATAGACGGCCCGGCCGCGGGGGGCCTAGACAGGCGCTCCCGTTAGACCGTCCGAGGCACCAGACCGATCATGACCTACTGTGTCGCGCTGACACTGAGCGAGGGCTTGGTGATGCTGTCCGACACCCGCACCAATGCGGGCGTCGACCACATCTCGACCTTCGGCAAGATGCACCAGTTCGAGGTGCCGGGCGAGCGGTCGATCTGCCTGATGACGGCGGGCAACCTGGCGATCACGCAGTCGGTCGCCACGCTCCTCCGCGAAGGGCTCGACGGCGCAGGCGGTACCGACACCCTCTACACCGTGCCGACCATGTTCAAGGCCGCCCAGCTGGTCGGGGCCGCCGTGCGGCAGGTCTATCACACGGACGGTGCCGCCCTGCGCGAGCAGGGCGTCGGCTTCGACGTCTCCTTCCTGCTCGGCGGCCAGATCGCCACGCGCAATCTTCGCCTGTTCGAGATCTACGCCGCCGGCAACTTCATCGAGGCGACGACCGACACGCCGTTCCTGCAGATCGGCGAGCACAAATACGGCAAGCCGATCCTTGACCGGGCGGTGACCTTCGACACGCCGCTCTATGGCGGCGTGAAGCTGGCGCTGATATCGATGGACTCGACCCTGCGCAGCAACCTGACGGTGGGCCTGCCCATCGACCTGATGGTCCTGCGCCGCGGCGCCATCCACGCCGAACTCCGCCGCCGAATCGGCGAGGACGACCCGTATTTTCGCATGATCCGCGAAAGCTGGTCCGAGGCACTCCGCGAAGCCTACCGGGTCATCCCCCTGCCGGACTGGCGGACCGATCCCGTCTGAACGGCCCGCCGGGAGGCTTCAGCGCCCGCCTTCCTTGCCGGCTTCCTCCCTGCCGGCAGCGGCGGCGGTCGACGCCACGCCACTCACCTTCTGCGCCAGCGTCTCCCCCTGCTCGCCATCGCCGCCAGGCTTGAGACCCTTCCTGTCGGCTTCGGCACTGCCGGCCTCGTAGGCGCGTTCGGCGACCCGCTCGCCTTGCGAGACCGCGTCCCGGCCGTAGTCATAGGCTTGGTCGCGCAGACGATCGCGGGCCGGGCCCATCAGCGCGTCTTCCCGGCGTGTGGCGGGGAAGGATGCGCCGATGGCCGCACCGATGGCCAGGGCGACACCGCCGAGAATCAACGGTTCTTCCTGGATCGAGGAGACGAGCGAACGGCGCGCGTACCGACCGGCACCATAGGCGCTGCGCCCGGCGCTGCGCGCCCCCCGCATGGCGCCGCTCCCGGCCCGCTCCGCAGCGTCCGTAGCGTCGTGCCCGTAGCGGCGCACCGCGTCTCCGGCCGAACTCACCGCGCCGGAAGCGGAGCGACCGACGCGCTCCGCCGCGTCGGCGGTGGAGGATGCCGCGCCGGACAAAGCCGAGCCGGCGCGCGATGCCGCGGACTTGGCTTTGTCGCTGATGCCCTCTCCGGTCGAGCCGCCAGTGGCGGAGGCGGAAGCCGACCCGGCCATGCGCGCGCCATGGATGCCGGGAGAACCGTGAGGCCTCGCGTCGGGATCGTCGAGCGGGAACGTTCCGTCCGTGACCGTCCCGGGGGCGAAGTCGTCCTCCACCCAATCATGTCCCCGCAGGTCGTCGTCCGGCAGATCGTCGTCCCGGTGGGTCAGGCGCCGGGCCTCGGCGCGAACGCCCTCGCCGGCGAGCAGCCACGCCACCCCCGCGCCGATCAGGCCGAGTGCAAGGGGATTGTCGCGAACCTGCCGGCCGACGTTGCGGACCATGTCGCCGCCCTGCCCCTCCCGGAGGTAGCGCGACGCCTCGTCTACTATCTGGCCGACCGACATGCGGGCGCGCAGTTCGTCCAGCGTAGAGTCCACCCGGGTTCGGTGGGTATCCGCCTCGTGTTCCAGGCGCTCGGTATCGGTGCTCATCGCGTCTGCTCCTTGACCAGCTTGCCGTCCTGCCGCAGCTGGTGGGACGTGCGGTCGGGGGTGAGGTTGTCGGGACTCAGGTCGCGGCGGCCCTTCATGAGCAGAGCAGCGCCGATAACGGCGATGACGACACCGACCAGCAGTGCCGCCCATGCGTCACCGATCAGTTCACCCACGGCCACGACGAGGGCTTGCGACAGGACGAACAGGGCGACGAGCAGGCACATGGCACCCGCCGCGATGGAGCCGCCGCCGATCTGCACCTGGGTGATCTTGTCGGAGATCTCCGCGCGTATCAGGCGGCCTTCCGTCCGGAACAGCTCGGTCGTCTCGCGCATGAGGTCCGCGAGCAGCTCCGGGACGGACCGGCTTTCACGGGGTTCAGTCGCCATTGATGCCTCCCGCCACGGTGGTCTGGCTGGTGCTCGGCACCGCGCCGGGAACGGTGCCGTGAACCTCGTGAGCCTCACGGGTCGTCGGTGACGCAGATGACGGTGTGGCGCGGGTTGGCCCCTGCCCTTCATGGTGATGGTCGCCGGAGGACCGGACGAAGCGGCCGAGCGCGACGCCGGCGAGCGTGGCGCCGAGGAGGAATGCCGTCGGCTGGCGTCGGGCGAAGCTCGCGACGGACCTGGTCAGGTCCTGGACGTTCTGGCCGTGAATCGACCGCGACGCCTGTTCGAGACCATGGGCGACCTCCCGCACCATGCTGGCCGCCATCGACTGGTCGCGGCCGCCCAGTTCATCGGAGGCTTTCCTGATGGCGGCGGCGAAGTCGCCCATGCTGTCCGCCATCGTCTCCTTCTGGTTCTCGACGGCTTCGCCGGCCCGCTGCTTTGCCGTTTCGGTAAGGCGGGAAGCCTCCTCACCGGCAGTTCGGGCGGCGCGCCGGCCTTCCTCCCGGGCGGATTCCGCTTCCCGGGAAAGCGTGCTTTTCGCGCGCGCCGCATCAGCGTGCGCCGCGTCGGCTGCGTGGGGCTTGTCGGTCCCGGGTGTCGTCATGGAGCGGCTCCTTGTGAATCGGACGGATCTCGCATCGGAACCATGCAGACCGACTTTCGTTCCGGGCGCCGCGATTCGCGCGCCGTCCGTACGGTCGACCGGCCGTGCGATCGCCGGCTGTCGGTCTACTCGGCCGCCTGGAGCGCAGGGGCCTGCCCAAGGTCGACGGAGACGAGCTGCGAGACGCCGCGCTCGGCCATGGTGACGCCGAACAGGCGATGCATCCGCGCCATGGTCAGGCGGTGGTGGGTGATCAGCAGGAAGCGCGTCGCCGTGGCCCCGGCGATCTCCTCGATCACCGTGCAGAAGCGGTCGACGTTGGCGTCGTCGAGCGGTGCGTCGACCTCGTCGAGAACGCAGACCGGTGCCGGGTTGGTCAGGAACACCGCGAACAGCAAGGACAGGGCCGTCAGCGCGCGCTCGCCACCGGACAGGAGCGACAGGGACTGCAGCTTCTTACCGGGCGGGCTCGCCATGATCTCCAGCCCGGCCTCCAGCGGATCCTCCGAGCCGGTGAGGGCCAGATGGGCCCGGCCGCCGCCGAACATGCGCACGAACAGTTCCTGGAAGTGGGCATTGACCTGTTCGAAAGCGGCGACCAGGCGGGCGCGGCCCTCGCGGTTCAGGTCGCCGATGCCGCGGCGCAGCTTGGCGATCGCGGCGAGCACGTCTTCGCGTTCGGTACGGATGGTCGAGAGCTGTTCGGTCAGTTCCTCCGTTTCGACCTCGGCCCGCAGGTTGACCGGTCCCATCGTCTCGCGCTCGCGCACCAGCTTCTCGAGGCGCGATTCCAGCCCTTCGTCCTCGGCGGGCAGTTCGCCGGCGACGATGTCGGCATCGGGCGCGCCGGAGAGTTCGGTCAGCGCCTCCGGATCGACGTCCAGCCGTTCGCGGATCCGCTCGACCACCGCTTCGAGGCCGCCGCGAGCCTGCTCCAGTGCGGCTTCGGCACGAATGCGATCCTCGCGGCCCGAGGCCAGCGCGGTCTCGGCCTCGCGCTGGCGCGTCTCCGCCGCGGCGAGCGCGGCCTCGGCGGCCTTCAGTTCCTCGGCCGCGGTGCGCTTCAGCGAATCTGCCCAGAGGATCTTCTCGGACAGGGCCTCGCGCTCCGCTGCGAGCGCCTCCGGACGGCCGAGCAGGGCGGCGTGCGCCTCGGCCTCGGCGGTGCGCCGCGCCTGCAGGGCTTCCGTCTGGGCGCCGGCGTCGCTGCCACGGTCGTGCCAGGCGCGCTCCTCCTCGGCGATCGCCTGCAGGCGGCGGCGGCGCGTATCGGCTTCGCGCGCGATCCGGTCGAGGTCGCCGCGGGCGCGGACCAGTCGGTCCCGCGCGGTGGCGAGCGCCGTCCGTGCGCGGTCGGCCTGCTCGCGCAGCGGGCCCGGGTCCGGTATCGCCTCGGCGGCGGCGGCCGCGGCGGTCGCAGCCTGCTCGGCCTCGGCCAGTTCCGCGGCGACGCGGGCGAGGCTCGCCTCCAGCCCGGCGACGCGGGCGGCGTGTGCGCCGGCGCGCTTCTGCAGTTCGGCGAGTTCGCGCCGCGTGCGGTCGAGCGACGCCTGGGCGGCACGCGCCGCCTCCCGCGCCGTGCGCTCGGCCTGGGCTGCCGCCTGGGCGGCGTCCTGGACCGACTTGAGTCCGGCCCGTGCCTCGTCGACCGCCGCGCGGAGCGGCGGCAGGCCGGCGCGGATCCCGGCCAGCTGGTTGCGCTGCTCCAGCCGGCGGGCGGCGGCGGTGGGTGCGCCGGGGCGCAGCGTCAGGCCGTCCCAGCGCCACATGCCGCCGTCGCGGGTGACGAGGCGCTGCCCGGGCCGCAGTCCGGCCTGCAGTGCCGCGGCGGTCTCGGCGTCGCCGACGATGCCCACCTGGCCGAGGCGCCGCACGAGCGGTCCGGCATCGCGGACATGCGCCGCCAGCGGCTCGGCGCCTGCCGGCAGGGAGGGGCCGTCGTCCAGAGGATCCAGCCCGCGCCAATGGGTCGGCCGCTGGGGATCCGTGCCGACGGTCAGGTCGTCGCCGAGTGCGGCGCCGAGTGCCGCCTCCCATCCCTGTTCGACGTCGAGATCGTCGACCACCGGGCGGACGCCCTTGCCGGCATCGGCAGCGAGCACGCTGGCCAGCGCCTTCTCCTCGGCGGCCTTGCGGGCGAGGGCGGTTTCGGCGCGCTGCAGGGCGTCGCGCGCCTTCTGGTCGTCGCCGCGCTGCGCCGCGACCGCCTGCGTCGCCGCATCGGCGTCGGCGGATGCCGCGGCGACGGCGGCTTCCGCCTCGGTCACCGTCGCCTCGAGGCGGGCGATCACCGCCGGATCGGGTGCGTCGGCTGCGGCCGCGGCATGGTCGCGGGCCGCCTGCTCGTGCTGCCGGCGGACGCGGGCCAGGCGATCCTCGGCGTCGCGCCGCGTCCGGGCGGCGGCGGCGCGGTCGGCATCGGCGCGGGCGAGGGCGGTCGTCGCCTCGGCCGCCTGGCCCTCGAGTTCGGCCACGCCGGCCTCGGCGGAGCGGACGGCGGTCGCGGCGAGGTCGCGGTCGCCGGAATGGGCTGCCTCCGCCGCCGTCAGCGCGTCGCGCTCCGCGGCGAGGCGCGACAGTGCGGCCGCACCGTCGGCGGCACGGGCCTG
Source organism: Constrictibacter sp. MBR-5 (assembly GCF_040549485.1). Taxonomy (NCBI): domain Bacteria; kingdom Pseudomonadati; phylum Pseudomonadota; class Alphaproteobacteria; order Rhodospirillales; family Allostellaceae; genus Constrictibacter; species Constrictibacter sp. MBR-5. The sequence continues at coordinate 129,401 of NZ_JBEPTK010000003.1, read as the reverse complement.
TTCGCGGCCCAGGTCGCGCTCGATCTCGGCGAGACGGGCAGCGGAGGCGCGCAGGTCGGCCGCGGCGCGCCGCTCCTCCGCCGCAAGGCTGTCGCGCTGCGCCGTCAGCTTCTGCAGCGCCGACGCCTTTTCATGTTCGGCGGTGCGCAGCGGTGGGACGCGGGCGGTTGCCTCGCGGTGCCCGTTCGCGGCGGCCGCCTGCTCGCGCAGCCTCTCGGCCACGGCCGCCTCGGCGTCGCGCAGGCCGGACGATGCGCGCACCAGGACGGCGCGGGCGCGCAGCCAGCGGGCCTGCAGCAGTGCGGCCTCGGCCTTACGGATAAGGTCGCTGAGGCGGCGGTAGCGGCTGGCCTGCCTGACCTGCTTCTTCAGGCCTTCGAGCTGGCGCTCCAGGGTCGCGACCACGTCGTCCAGCCGGTCGAGGTTGGACTCGGCGCTGCGCAGCCGCAGCTCCGCCTCGTGCCGGCGGGAATAGAGGCCGCCGATGCCGGCCGCCTCTTCCAGCACGCTGCGCCGCTGCTCGGGCTTGGCGGCGATAAAGGCGCCGATCTGACCCTGGCTGACCATCGCGGTCGAGCGCGCGCCGGTGGAGGCATCGGCGAACAGCAGCTGGACGTCGCGGGCGCGGACCTCCTTGCCGTTGACGCGATAGGTCGAGCCGTCGCCGCGGGCGATGCGGCGGCTGACTTCCAGTTCGTCGGCGTCGTTGAAGGCGGCCGGGGCGAGGCGCTCGTGGTTGCCCATGTGCAGCACGACCTCGGCGAAGCTGCGCGCCTGGCGCTGGGACGTGCCGCCGAAGATGACGTCGTCCATTTCGTTGCCGCGCATCTGCTTGGCGGAGCTTTCGCCCATCACCCAGCGCAGCGCCTCGACGAGGTTGGACTTGCCGCAGCCGTTCGGGCCGACGATGCCGGTCAGCCCCGGCTCGATGAGGAGTTCGGTGGGTTCGACGAAGGACTTGAAACCCGTGAGGCGCAGCTTCTGGAAGCGCACTGTCTCACCGTCGACGGTTGCTGATCATGGCACGAGCGGTTTCAGGATCTCCCGGAGTTCGTCGATCGTCAGGGCGCCGCCATAGGTCTTGCCGCCGATGACGAAGCTGGGCGTCGAGCGGATCTGGTAGCGCTTCTCGCCTTCCAGGCGCTGGGCGACCACCGTGTCGAGGTGGGCATCGGCCGAGGTGCAGCGGGCGACCTCCTCTTCGGACAGGCCGCCGGTCTTGCCGATGCGGGCGAGGGCCGCGATCGGATCGGCCGCCGTCGCCCAGCTCGCCTGGGCGCCGAACAGGACCGACAGGAAGGGGAAGTAGCGCTCCGCCGGCATGCAGCGCGCGAGGCCGGCAGCGGAGAGCGCCATCTTGTCGAGCGGGAAGTCGCGGAAGACCATCTTGACCTTGCCGGTGTCGATGAACTCCGACTTCAGCTGCGGCAGGGTTTCCTTGTGGAAGGACGCGCAGTGCGGGCAGGTGAGCGACGCGTATTCGATGATCGTGACCGGCGCGTCCGGCTGGCCGAGGATGCGGTCGTCGGGCGCGATCTCTGGATCTACCGCCGCCGCACGCTGCGCTCCCGCCGGGCCGGCGGCCGTGGTGGCCGGCGGCGCGCGGTCGAAGACGCCGAGGAATGCGGCCGCCCCGACGCCGACGGCAACCAGCAAAACGCCCAGTGCGATCCAGATCTTCGACACGTCACTTCCTGCTTACTAGATATGGTAGGTTAGCGATTGACAGCCGCTAGAGCAAGCCTCGGTGCCCGCTCATTTCAGGGCGGCGTCGATCTTCTCGGCGAAGGCTTCCGGCGACTGGCTACCGACCAGGACCTCACCGTTCAGGAGGAAGCTCGGCGTCGAGCGGATCTGGAATTTCTCCTGCCCGTAGATCGCCTGTTCCAACACGGGTCTGGCCACGTCCTCGTTCTCCACACAGGCCTCGACCGCTTCCTTGTCCAGGCCGAACGGTGCGACGACCTCGGCGATGGCGGAGATCGGATCCTCGGACGCGGCCCAGGTCGGCTGCGTCTGGAACAGGCGGGAGGTCACCTCCATCGACTTTTCCTCCGGCGCGCAGCGCGCGACCATCGAGGCGGCGAGCGCGAGCCGGTCGAGCGGATAGTCGCGAAACACCAGCCGGACCTTGCCGCTGTCGATATAGCTGCTGCGCAGCTTGGGCAGCACCTCGACGTGGAAGTGCGCGCAGTGCGGACAGGTCATCGAGGCGTACTCGATGATCGTCACCGGCGCGTCGGGCCTGCCGATCGTGCGCCACGGCGGATCGGCGGGCGCGGGCATTTCCGTCGTGGTCGACGGCTCGACGCTCGGCCCGGCGGTGCCGGCCTGCGGCTGCGCTTCGGGCTGCGCCGATGGCGCGGCTGCGAACGCGGAGCCGGAGGCGAAGAGCGCCGCGGCGAGCAGCAGGCTGGAAAGTGTGCGGCGCATGGCGAAGTCCTCAACGGGAGGGAGGGGTGGTGGCGTCGCGGCGGGTCGTGGTGCGGTTCTCCTCACGCGCGAGGACGGCCTCGCCCAGAGCCCGCAGCGCCGCCGCCAGATCGGGATCGTCGACCCCGCGAAGGGCGGCTTCGAGATCGGCGCGTTCGTCCGCCGCCAACGGCCGGCGCGGTGGCGGGCCGCGACGGCGGGCCGGCGCGACGATGCCCTGCCGCATGGCGATACGGTCGATCGCGGCATAGCCGAGATACCTGTTGATACGCTCGACGATCACGGGGCCCATATGCTGTACGCTCGGTGCCCAGCCGCTCTGCACCCTCAGGTGCAGGACGCCGCCGCCGTCCTTCGCGCCGCGGCTGCGCGCGATCCGCTCCGGCAGGGTGCAGCCCGCCAGTTCCTCGCCGACGACGGCCGCCCACTCCGTGAGGATCCGTGCCTCGCCGAAGCCGCGGCGATGGCCTGCCTTCCCGACGAGGCGGTCCAGCATGGTGCCGATCGCGCGGGGCCCGGCCGCGGTCCGCCGCTCCGCCCCGGCCTCGATGCCACGCGGCTCTTGTACGGTTCCGGCGCGCGTGGTCCCTTCGGCGGCGCCGCCTTCCGTCTTTTTCGAGCCGCGTCCTGTCGAAACCCGCTTCATCACCCGGCCCACCGCCTGAGAGCGTGGCACCGCGCCTGCTCGCCTGGTACGACCGGCATCGGCGCACCCTGCCCTGGCGTGCGCTGCCGGGCCAGCGGGCCGATCCGTACCATGTCTGGCTGAGCGAGATCATGCTGCAGCAGACGACCGTCGCGGCGGTCGATGCCTATTACCGGCGGTTCCTGGCACGCTGGCCGACGGTGGGCGACCTCGCCGCCGCGCCGCTCGACGACGTGCTGCACGCCTGGGCGGGCCTCGGCTACTACGCGCGGGCGCGCAACCTGCACAAATGCGCCCAGGCGGTCGTGGAGCGGCACGACGGGCGGTTCCCCGACAGCGAGGCGGCGCTGCTGGCCTTGCCGGGAATCGGCACCTATACCGCCGCAGCGATCGCGGCGATCGCCTTCGACCGCAAGGCGACGCCCGTCGACGGCAATGTCGAGCGCGTCGTGGCGCGGCTGTTCGCGATCGACACGCCGCTGCCCGCAGCCAAGCAGGAACTGCGGATCGCGGCGGCGCGGCTGACGCCCGAGGGCCGACCCGGCGACTTCGCCCAGGCGAGCATGGATCTGGGCGCCACCGTCTGCACGCCGCGCAGCCCGCTCTGCATGGTCTGCCCGCTGGCCGAGGGCTGCGCGGCCCGCGCCGCCGGCATCGCAGCGGCCCTGCCCCGCCGGACCGCCAAGGCGGCGCGGCCGCGGCGCCTGGGCGTCGCCTTCTGGATCGTGCGGGCGGACGGAGCGGTCCTGCTGCGCCGCCGGGTGGAGAAGGGCCTGCTCGGCGGGATGACCGAGGTTCCGTCTTCTCCCTGGCAGGAGGACGGCGGGGCGCTGCCGGAGGCCGCCGCGCATGCGCCGCTCGATCCGGGCGGCTGGCGGTCGCTTCCCGGCCTGGTGCGCCACGTGTTCACGCATTTCGAACTGGAGCTGACGGTGCTCGCCGCGGAGGTGCCGGCAGGGACGCCGGCGCCCGGCGGGACGTTCTGGGTGCCGATCGACCGGCTGGTCGAGCATGCTTTGCCCAGCGTCATGAAGAAGGTCGTGCGGCATGCTCTGGCCGGCCGCGACGGCGCCTGACCGGATCATCGTGCGGACGGCATGGCCGGCAGGCGCACGATGAAGCGGGCGCCGACGATATCCCCGTCGGGACCGCGGCGGTTCTCGGCGGAAAGGGTGCCGCCGTGTGCCTCGACGATCTGGCGCGAGATGCTGAGGCCGAGGCCGGAATGGGTCCCGAACTTCTCGCCCGCTGGCCGCTCGCTGTAGAAGCGCTCGAAGATCGCCTCCTCCTTGCCGGGCGGAATGCCGGGCCCCTGGTCCTCGATCGCCACCGACACGATACCCTCCGAGCGTCGGCCGCGCAGCGTGATGCGGCCGCCCGGCGGGCTGAAGGAGATGGCGTTGCCGAGCAGGTTGCGGAAGACCTGGACGAGGCGATCTTCCATGCCCGCCACCCGCAGGTTGCCGTCGCTGTTCTCCAGCCCCAGGCTCGGCTTGCCGTCGCGGCCGTCGCCGGTGGTGCTGTAGATGTCGACCAGGGTCTCCAGCATGCGCGCGAGATCGACGGTCTCGCTTTCGGCGCGGGACAGCTCGGCGTCGAGACGCGAGGCATCGGAAATGTCGGAGATCAGCCGGTCGAGGCGGCGGACGTCGTCGACGATGATCGCCATCAGGTGCTGCTGCTGCGACGGCTCCTTGATCCGCGCGGCGGTCTCGACGGCGCTGCGCAGCGAGGTGAGCGGGTTCTTGATCTCGTGCGCCACGTCCGCGGCGAAGCGCTCGATGGCGTCCATGCGCAGCCACAGCGCCTCGGTCATGGCGCGCAGGGCGGCGGACAGTTCGCCGATCTCGTCGCCGCGCGCAGTCATGTCGGGGATCATCACCTTGCGGCCCTGGCCGCGGCGCACGCGCTCCGCGGCGACGGCGAGGCGCAGGATCGGCCGGGCGATGGCGCCCGACAGGTAGATCGACAGCAGGACCGTGACCGCCAGCGCCACGCCGAACAGCGCCAGGATGTTGAGGCGGACCGAGCGGACCGCGGTCTCGATCGCGTCGCCGCGCGCCGACAGCAGCAGCGCGCCGACGACGCGCTTATAGTGCTGCACGGGCTCGGCGACGGTCAGCATGATGCCGCCGTCCTCGGTCGCGCGGGCGGTGCGTCCGACGTCGCCGCCGAGGGCGACGCGCAGTTCGGGGAAGTCGTCGGTCGGCTGGCCGAACGATTCGGAATAGAGCTCCTTCGCCGTGATCGGCGTCAGGAGATGCAGGATGCCGTCATAGACGTAGTTGATGACGCGGTGCAGCGGGTTGGCCGGCGCCAGCGGCGGCAGCTCCTCCATCTCGACCAGACCACCGGGGCCGATCATCCGGCGGCTGTCGGCCATCATGCGACCGTCGGCGGCGTAGAGCCGCACCCGCGCCGACGCCGGCTCGGACAGGCGGCGCACCAGGCGGTTGGCCACTTCGGGGACCAGCACCGGGTCGCGGTCGGGATCGGCGAGGACCGCCCCCTCGCCCAGCGCCATCGCGATCAGCCGGCCCTGGGCCCGCAGCACCTCGAGTTCGCTCTGGATCAGGCCGCGCTTGTACTGGCCGAGCCACAGCAGGCCGGCGGCGAGGATGCCGATGGCGATGAGGTTGACCGCCAGGATGCGCAGGGTGATGGGCGAGAGGAAACGGCGGCGCCGCCGCGCCGCCACCACAACCCTGCCCTGCTGTGCTTCCCGGGCCGAGGGCTCAGACCGGGCGATAGCGGTAGCCGACGCCGTAGAGGGTCTCGATTTCGGCGAACTCCTGGTCCACCGCCTTGAACTTGCGGCGAACCCGCTTGATGTGGCTGTCGATCGTCCGGTCGTCGACATAGACATGCTCGCCGTAGGCCGCATCCATCAGCAGGTCCCGGCTCTTCACATAGCCCGGCCGCGATGCGAGGGACTTGAGCAGCAGGAACTCGGTGACGGTGAGGGTCACCTGCAATCCCTTCCAGGTACACATGTGGCGCGCGCTGTCCAGTACGAGATCGCCCCGCACCATGAGATCGTCGGGTGTGCCGTCCGTGCCCGGCTCCTCCAACTCGGTGCGCCGCAGCAGCGCCCGGATCCGCTCGATCAGCAGGCGCTGCGAGAAGGGCTTGCGGATATAGTCGTCGGCACCCATCCGCAGGCCGAGGACCTCGTCGACCTCGTCGTCCTTCGACGTCAGGAAGATGACCGGCAGCTTGCTCTGCTGGCGCAGGCGCTGCAGCAGTTCCATGCCGTCCATGCGAGGCATCTTGATGTCGAGCACCGCTAGGTCGACCGGCTGCGCACGCATGCCGCGCAACGCCTGCTCGCCGTCGCCGTAGGTGTGGACCGCGAAGCCTTCGGCTTCGAGCGCCATCGTCACGGAGGTGAGGATGTTTCGGTCGTCGTCGACCAGGGCGACGGTTGAGGTCATGTCTCGCATCCTCATGGCTGTGTCCGGCGCGAGCGTGGGGTGCATTTGTGGCCGATTTGCGGTATCCCGGCGCCGCGCCGGACGCTCCGCAATGCTCCGCCGCGCCGTCGATGGACGAACCGAAAGTCCCTGGTAACGTTGTAGCCCGTCATACGATCGTCAACCGCACGGACCGGGAATGAGCGCCGCCCCAACCGCCGCAGACGCGCCGCCCGAGGATATCGTGAGGACGGCGCGGGACCTCGTCCGAAGCGCCGGGCGGGCCGCCCTGTCGACGGCGGCCGTCGGCGACGGTTGGCCGTTCGGCTCCCTGGTGGCCACGGCCTGCACCCAGGAGGGCGAGCCGCTTCTGCTCCTGTCCGACCTGGCGGAGCACAGCCGCAATATCGCGGCCGATCCGCGCGCGTCCCTGCTGTTCGCGGCGTCGCCGGGCGAGGATGCCCTCGCCGAGGCGCGCGTGGCCGTCCTCGGCCGGATCGCGCCCGACGCATCGGCTGCGTCGCTTCGGCGCTACCTGGCGCGCCAGCCCTCGGCTAGCGGCTACGTGGACTTCAAGGATTTCCGCCTCTACCGCATGGCGGTGGAGCGGGCGCACCTGGTGGCCGGCTTCGGCCGGATACGCTGGCTGGACCGGGACGCGGTCCTCGTGCCGCCGGCCCCGGCGCTCGCCGAGAGCGAGGCCGGCATCGTGGATCACATGAACGAAGACCATGCGGACGCGATAGAACTCTACGCGACGCGGCTGCTGGGGTTGCCGCCGGGGCCCTGGCGGATGACCGGGATCGACCCCGAGGGCATCGACCTAGCCACGGACGCGCGGGCGGCCCGGCTGCGTTTCGACGCCCGTATCGAGGACGCCGGCGCGGCGCGGGCCGAGCTGGTCAGACTCGTCCGCGAAGCCCGGCGCGCGCCGTGAGATCCGCGTCGAGGCACCCGATCGCGCCGGATGAGCGTGACGATCCGCCGCGGCGGTTTTCTTGTATCGATCTCGCGGGGCACTTATCCTGCATGCAAAAGGGATGGCGGGGGCGTGATGGCAACGGGACACCGTTCCCGCGGCAACGCCCCCAATCGTTCTGTTTCCGAAACGCCTGGAGCGGGTGACGGTAGTGTCGAAGATCAGCGAGCTGGAGAAACACGGGCTCACGAATCCCGGAGCCGTGCACTGGAATCTGGGAGTGGCGGCGCTCACGCAGGCGGCCGTGACGCGGGGCGAGGGCCAGCTTGCCGAAGGTGGAGCGCTGGTGTGCACCACGGGGCAGCACACGGGCCGGTCGCCCAACGACAAGTTCGTCGTCGAGGACGAGAACACCGCCAAGACCGTCTGGTGGGGCACGGTCAACAAGCCGATGAAGCCCGAGACGTTCGGCCGCCTGCGCCAGCGGATGCTGGCCTATCTGCAGGGCCGCGAACTCTTCGTACAGGACCTGTTCGCCGGCGCCGACCCCGACCACCGCCTGTCGGTGCGGGTCGTCACGGAGCACGCGTGGCACAACCTGTTCGCGCGCAACATGTTCATCCGGCCCGACGCGCGCAGTCTCGCGCGGTTCGAGCCCGACTTTACGGTCATCCAGGCGCCCGGCTTTCGGGCCGTGCCCGAACTCGACGGTACCCGCTCCGAAACCGTCATCGCCGTCGACTTCACGCACCGCATCGTCCTGATCGCCGGGTCGAGCTATGCCGGCGAGATCAAGAAGTCCATCTTCACCGTCCTGAACTACATCCTGCCGGCGCGCGGCGTGATGCCGATGCACTGTTCGGCGAACATCGGGCCCGACGGCGATACCGCGCTGTTCTTCGGCTTGTCCGGCACCGGCAAGACGACGCTGTCCGCCGACAGCACCCGCACCCTGATCGGCGACGACGAGCACGGCTGGACGCCGGACGGCGTCTTCAACTTCGAAGGCGGCTGCTACGCCAAGGTCATCCGTCTTTCGGAAGAGGCGGAGCCCGAGATCTACGCCGCGTCGAACCGCTTCGGCACGGTGCTGGAGAACGTCGTGATGGACCCGGTGACGCACCGGCTCGATCTCGACGACAACAGCATGACCGAGAACACGCGCAGCTCGTACCCGCTGGACTTCATTCCGAACGCCAGCGCGACCGGCATCGGCCCCTACGCCAAGAACGTGATCATGCTGACGGCGGACGCCTTTGGCGTTCTGCCGCCGATCGCCAAGCTGACGACCGAGCAGGCGATGTACCATTTCCTCTCCGGCTACACGGCGCGCGTCGCCGGCACGGAGAAGGGGCTGGGGAACGAGCCGCAGGCGACCTTCTCGACTTGCTTCGGGGCTCCCTTCATGCCGCGACACCCGACCGTCTACGCCAAGATGCTGGGCGAGCGCCTGGCGCGCGGCGGCGTGGACTGCTGGCTGGTCAATACCGGCTGGAGCGGCGGCGCATACGGCGTGGGCGAGCGGATGAAGATCGCGCACACGCGCGCGATGATCCGCGCCGCGCTCGACGGCCGTCTCGCGACCATCGAGACCAAGGCGGATCCCTTCTTCGGTCTCCATCTGCCGGTCGAGTGCCCGGGCGTGCCGCCCGAGGTGCTGAATCCGCGCAACACCTGGGCGGACAAGAGCGCCTACGACAGCACCGCCCGCGCGCTGGCGGCGCGGTTCGAGAAGAACTTCGCACAGTTCGCCGAAGCGGTGACGCCCGAGGTCATGGCCTCCGCCATCCGGGCCGCCTGATCCGCCTGTTCCGACCCTCCGGCGCCGGCGCGCGCCGGAGCATGGCTGCATGACAGACCGCCGGCCTCCGCGAGGGGGCCGGCGGCCAGCATTCCGGCGCCGCTATTCGCTGAGGTGGCCGAGCGCGATCATCGCGATCAGGCCGAAGACCGCCCCGCTGATGCCGCCGACGAAGACGCCCTGCATCATGTTCTCGCGGTCGCCGATCGCGCCGCCCACCGCGCCGACCAGCATGGGCAGCAGGATGTAGAGCGCGAATGTACCCATGTCGGGAGCGGCGGCAGGCTGCATGGTCTCTCGACGATGAAGGGGCGGCAATCATGCATCAGCCGTTTCCGGCGGGGGTCGCGCTGACGATCTCCGTCGGACCGGAAGCCGCCGCGTCGACCTGGATAACCCAATACAGCTTCTCGTCATCGAACGCACTGCTGAAGCCGACTGTCTCGTTGCCCACGCCGACCTCGGGCTCGGGCGGACGGTCCAGCCCCGATGCGGCGACACGCGCCATCGCCGCCGACTCCGCCCGGACCACGACCTCCCGCCACGGTCGGCGATCGAGCCAACGCGGGTCGTCGAGATCGGCGGCCGGCACGATCTTCCAGAGCGGCATTCGTCCTCTCCTCGTGGTTCCGAAGGGAGAACACGCACCCACCCGACGATGTTCCGCGCCGTACTACGACGGTGTCACGCGCGGAATCAGCCTCAGGCTTCGACCGACACCAGGCTGACGTCGTAGCCCCAGAGGAGGCGGACGTGCTGCAGCACCTGGTCGCGCGCCGGCTGGGCCAGGGGAACGCCCTCCCGCATCGTGTGCCGCAGTTCCAGCTTCCGGTCGCCGCGGAGGTCGACGTCGACCACCTGGATGTCGGGCTCGTGCGTGGCGAGGTCGTAGGACTTGGCCAGGGCGTCGCGGACATAGCGGTAGCCGCGCTCGTCATGGATGCCGCTCACGGTGTAGTAGGGCGACTCGCCGTCGTCGGTCAGTGCGAACAGCTTCATCTTCCGGATCAGCGCTGGGCTGAGATACTGGCGGATGAAGGACTCGTCCCGATAGTTCGCCCAGGCGTAGCGCAGCGTGCCCCGCCAGTCGCCCGAACCGGCGAGATCCGGGAACCACTCGCGATCCTCGGGCGTCGGCTGCGTGCAGATCCGCCTGATGTCCTCCATCATGGCGTAACCGAGGGCATAGGGGTTTATCCCGCTGTAGCGCGGATCGTCGAAGCCCGGCTGGAACACGACGTTGGCGTGGTTGTGCAGGATCTCCAGCATCGCGCCTTCGGTCAGCAGACCCTGCTCGTAGAGCGCGTTGGTGATGTAGTGATGGACGAAGGTGGCACAGCCCTCGTTCATCACCTTGGTCTGCTTCTGCGGGTAGAAATACTGGGCGATGTCGCGGACGATGTGCAGCAGGTCGCGCTGCCAGGGTTCCAGGATCGGGCTGTTGCGCTCGATGAAGTAGAGGAGGTTCTCCTCGGGCAGTTTCAGCCGCCGGCGCCGTTCGCTCATGCGGGTCTCGGTCTCCGACGGTTCGTGATCGGCGCTCCCCTGGGGCACCGTCCGCCACAGATCGTTGAAGGTGCGCTCCTCGTAATCGCGCCGATCCTGCTCGCGTTGGTTGCGCATGCGGGCCGTCGGCTCCGGCGGCCGGTGATAACGGAACACCGCCTGATCCATCAGCGCATGGGCGGCGTCGAGGATGCGTTCCACCGCCTCCAGCCCGTGCTGCTCCTCGCAGTGCGCGACGTAGCCCTTGATCCAGGAAAGATATTCCAGGATACCCTCGGCGTCGGTCCACTGCCGGAACATGTAGTTGTTCTTGAAGAAGTGGTTGTGGCCGAAGGCGGCGTGCGCCATGACCAGCGCCTGCATCGCCATGGAATTCTCTTCCATGTTGTAGCTGATGCAGGGGCTCGAATTGATGACGATCTCGTAGGCCAGACCCGAGTAGCCTTTCCGGTACATCTTCTCCTGCTGGACGAAATGCTTGCCGAAGGACCAGTGCCGGTACATCAGCGGCAGGCCGATCGACGCGTAGGCGTCCAGCATCTGTTCGGACGAGATGATCTCGACCTGGTTGGGATAGACGTCGAGGCCGAGATCATGGAGCGCCACCTGCTCGATGGCGTCGTAGGTGCGCCGCAGGGTATCGAAGTTCCAGTCGGAACTCTCGAACAGCGGCCTGACTGCGGTCATCGTGCTGCTCATGGGCTCTTCCCCGGCGCCGCGCTCGACCGTGGAGGCGGCTCTGCGTGCTGCGGTCTCGACGGCCTACGAACTCAGTGTTTTTCCTTGGCGAAGAGCTCCCGGAAGACCGGGTAGATGTCGCCGGGCCGGGCGATCCGCTTCATGTCGAAATTGGCGAAGCGCTCTTCGACGGTGGCATAGGCGTTCCACAGGGCGGCGCCGTGCGCCGCGTTGCGGAAGACGTCGATCTCGCGCTCGTCGAGAATCTCGACATAGGCGTAGTACTGGCACATCGGCATCAGGAACTGTTCGAGGAGCGCCACGCAGGCCGCGCCGTCGCCCGGATAGTTGTCGCCGTCCGACGCCTGGGCGGCATAGATGTTCCATTGGTCCGCGGGATACCGGTCGCGCACGACCTTGAGCATCTCGGTCAGCGCCGAGCTGACGACGGTGCCGCCCGTCTCCCGGCTGTAGAAGAAGGTTTCCTCGTCGACTTCCTGCGCCTCGTGGGTGTGCCGGATGAAGACGACCTCGATCCGATCGTAGCGGCGCTGCAGGAACAGGTGCAGGAGCATGAAGAAGCGCTTCGCGAGATCCTTCTCGCGCTCGCCCATCGAGCCGGAAACGTCCATCAGGCAGAACATCACCGCCCGCGTGTTCGGCTCCGGGTGCTTGTGGTAGTCGCGGTAGCGGATGTCGAGCGGGTCGATATAGGGCACCCAGCGCCGCCGCCGTTCCAAGGCCGCCAGTTCCTCGTGCAGCAGCTTCAGGCGCGCCGCGTTGTCGGAGCCCGGCTGGTTGCCTCGCTCGAGATCGACGATCTGGCGGCGGAGGCCTTCCAACTGGTCCTCCTCCGGTCGCTTCAGCGAAATGCGGCGGGCGAAGCTGTTCCGCATCGTGCGGAGCACGTCGAGATTGGCCGGGTTTCCGGCGTTCGTGTAGCCGGCGCGCCGGCGCGTGAAGGCGGTGATCTCGCGCAGGTTGGTCTTCACCAGGTCCGGCAGTTCCAGGTCCTCGAAGAAGATGTCGAGGAACTCCTCGCCGGTCAGGGTGAACTGGAAGTCGTCCTGGCCGCCGCCCTGGTTCGCGGGATCGCCGCCGGCCCCGCCGCCACCGCCCTGGGGCGGCTTCTTGATCCGGTCGCCGGTCTCGAACTCCCGGTTGCCGCCGAGCACCCTGGTGCGCTGACCTCCGGCATCGGCATGCCGCAGGCGCGGCTCGCCGATGCCCTTGGTCGGGATCGAGATGGTTTCGCCGCTCGCCGCATCGGTGATCTTGCGCTCGCGGACGGAGCGGCTGACGACCTCCTTGATCTGTCCCCGGGCGCGCCGCATGAAGCGCTGGCGATTGCCCAGGTTCTTATCCTTCGGGTTCGGCCGTCGGTCGATGAAATGGGCCATGTCCCGTGCCTCGTCCCGTGTGCTTCGATCAGCCGGCCTTGTTGACCCGCATGTACCATTCGACCAGGCGCCGGACCTGGCGTTCGGTGTAGCCGCGCTTCACCAGGCGGCTGACGAACTCGTGGTGCTTGCGGTCCGTCTCGCCGTCCTTCTTGCTGCCGAAGCTGATCACCGGCAGCAGATCCTCGATCTGCGAGAACATGCGCCGCTCGATCACCTCGCGCAGCTTCTCGTAGCTGGTCCACGAGGGGTTGCGGCCGTCGTTCTGGGCGCGGGCGCGCAGGGCGAACTTCACCACCTCGTTGCGGAAGTCCTTCGGGTTCGCCACGCCGGCCGGCTTCTCGATCTTCGACAGCTCCTGGTCGAGGATCTCGCGGTCGAAGATCTGACCGGTGTCCGGATCCTTGAAGTCCTGTTCCTCGATCCAGGCGTCGGCGTAGGAGATGTAGCGGTCGAAGAGGTTCTGGCCGTAGTCGTTGTAGGATTCGAGATAGGCCTTCTGGATCTCGTTGCCGATGAACTCGGCGTAGCGCGGTGCCAGTTCCGACTTGATGAAGTCGAGGTACTTCTTTTCCTGCTCCTTCGGGAACTGCTCCCGCTTGATCGCATGCTCCAGCACGTACATCAGGTGGACCGGGTCGGCCGCCACCTCGTCGCTGTCGAAGTTGAAGGTCTCCGACAGGATCTTGAAGGCGAAGCGGGTCGAGGTGCCGGTCATGCCCTCGTCGACGCCCGCCGCGTCGCGATACTCCTGCATGGACTTGGCCTTGGGGCCGGTGTCCTTCAGGTTCTCGCCGTCATAGACCCGCATCTTGGTGACGAGGTTGGAGTTCTCGTGCTCGTGCAGGCGGGTCAGGACGGAGAACTTCGCCAGCATCTCCAGCGTCTCGGGGGCGCAGGAGGCGCCGTCGAGTTCACTGGTGCGGACGAGCTTGCGGTAGATCATCGTCTCTTCCGTCGGCCGCAGGCAGTAGGGCACCTTCACGACGCAGATGCGGTCGAGGAAGGCCTCGTTGTTCTTGTTGCTCTTGAACTGCTGCCACTCGGCCTCGTTCGAGTGCGCCAGGATGATGCCCTGGAAGGGGAAGGCGCCGAAGGATTCGGTGCCGATATAGTTGCCCTCCTGGGTAGCGGTGAGCAGCGGGTGCAGCACCTTGATCGGCGCCTTGAACATCTCGACGAACTCGAGCAGCCCCTGGGTGGTGCGGTTCAGGCCGCCGGAGAAGCTGTATGCGTCGGGGTCGCTCTGGCTGTAGTGCTCCAGCTTGCGGATGTCGACCTTGCCGACGAGCGCGGAGATGTCCTGGTTGTTCTCGTCGCCCGGCTCGGTCTTCGCCACGCACACCTGGCGCAGCTTCGACGGGTAGAGCTTGACGACGCTGAACTTCGAGATGTCGCCGCCGAACTCGTCGAGGCGCTTCACCGCCCAGGGCGACATCAGTCCGGTCAGGCGGCGCCGGGCGATGCCGTACTTGTCCTCGAGCAGGTCGCCGAAGCGTACCGGGTCGAACAGGCCGAGCGGCGATTCGAACACGGGGCTGACTTCGTCGCCGGCCTTCAGGACGTAGATCGGCTCCTTCTCCATGAGGATCTTCAGCCGCTCGGCCAGGGTCGACTTGCCGCCGCCGACCGGGCCGAGGAGGTAGAGGATCTGCTTTCGTTCCTCCAACCCCTGGGCGGCATGCCGGAAGTAGCTGACGATCCGTTCGATCGTCTGCTCCATGCCGTAGAATTCCGCGAATGCCGGGTACCGCTTGATCGTGCGGTTCATGAAGATGCGGCCGAGCCGGGAGTCGCTGCTCGTGTCGAAGATCTCGGGCTCGCCGATCGCCTTCATCATGCGTTCGGGAGCGCTCGCGTACAGTCCCGGATCGTCCCTGCAAGCCATCAGATAGGCTTGCAGGCTCGTCTCCTCGTGCCGCTCGCGTGCATAGGCCGAAGAGAATGCGTCGAACACATCCAGCATGGCGCTACCCCGTAACCTCTGTTGCTCCGGTCCTCGATCCTTGGCCGGCGCCAGACGCGGCACCGTGCCCTTCCGTCCCCCTCAGGTCTTTCGCTCCGGCCGCGTGTTGATCACCCGGCCGGCATTTCCAGTTGATGGCGTATCTTGCACCTAACGTGCCGCTACGCCCATCGAGCGCGTGTTGCCGCTCATTTCAGCCGTACTGCATCCCCACGTAGCGTTAACGCAGCAGGAACGCAAAACTGCTCAAAGAATCAACATGTGACTGATCAAATATTCGCGCTGTGCCCTGGGGCCCATCGTCAGCGCTGTCGCAACCGGTTCGGTCTCTGGCGGAGGCTTCGCTCCGCTCCCCCGCGGCGCCGGTCGCTGACCGATCAATGCGGCCTCGACACCGTCAATGGAGATGATTCTATCAGTCCGAACATGCTTAGGAATGGTGAACGTGGAAAAAAGTGCCGCGTGTGAGGCCGGTCGCACGCGAGGTGCCGCGGAATTGTCACGTTTCCCAGGCTGCCGTGGCGTGCCGGCTATGGCGGCGGCGACCGTCCGTGCTACCCAAAGCCGCGGCTTCGCCGCGCATGGCCGGCGACTCGGCCGAGATCGATGGGGGGAAAGAAATGCGTCAGTCTGTCGCGGCCGCCGTGGCCGGTCTCGCTCTCGCGCTGCTGGCCGGCGGATGCCAGAGCCGCGGTGAATTGGACAACGTCGCCGTCCGAATCCATCCCAATGATCCGGTCGCACTGGCGCGCGGCGAAAAGACCTTCGTCTTTCCCGAACTGCGTTCCGGCCGCTGCACGATGCGTCCCGGCGCAACGCTCGTGCTGACGGAGGTCGGCACCAGCCGGTGGGATGCCAAGGCCTGGACGACCGGCGAGAGCGACAGGTGGGACATGTGGGTCGAGGTGGCCGCCTCCAACGGTTGGCCGCTCTTCACCCTGCCGCCGGACCGAAGCGGCGAGAAGCCGGAGGTCTACACGCTGCGCATGCCGGCGCCGCGCACCGACTACGACTGGCAGGAGCGGAACTGGCGCTTCGACCCGACGAAATACCGGCACATCGACGAAGTGCGGATCTTCTACCGCTGCTGACGCGGGCTGCCCCGACGGCCTCTGTCCGAAACGACGCGAGGCCCCGGATTTCTCCGGGGCCTCGCGTTCGCCGGCGGCTCGGGAAGCCTGCCGGACCTTTGGTCGGAGTGAGAGGATTCGAACCTCCGGCCCCTGCCTCCCGAAGGCAGTGCTCTACCAGGCTGAGCTACACTCCGTCAGGGCCGCGGACATATAGCGCGGTGGCTCAGGGGCCGCAACCGCCGTGACGGCTGCCGGGGCAGGCAAATCGCATTGCCCCGACAGCCGCGTCCCGTCAGGTGGGATTGAGGCCGATCGGGCCGGTGCCGCGGAAGCGCCGCGTCAGCAAGACGAGAAGCAGGCCGGGCAGGATCGCCGCCGCCGACAGTGCCAGAAGCTCGAGGTGACCGAGCCCGAAGGTGCCGCCAGGGGCTGCGAGGAACAGGCCGCCGGCGAAGATCAGCAGGCGGGCGAACAGAGAGACCGGGCCGCTGCCCAGGTCGCCGACCTGCAGCAGATAGCCCTGCAGGGCACCGGATATCACGATGACGCCCAGGATCGCCGTGCCGACGACGATGGCGATCTCGGTCGCCTCCCCCTGGAACAGCAGGGCTGGATTGAACACGAAGAAGAACGGGACGATGTAGATGACGATGCCGAGCCGCATCGCCTCCATGCCCGTCTGCATCGGCGGCGCCTTGGCGAGGCCCGCCGCGACGAACGCGCCGATGGCCACGGGCGGCGTGATGAACGAGATCATGCCCCAGTACATCAGGAACAGGTGGACGCCCATGGGGTTGAGGCCCGCCTTGATCAGGGCCGGCGCCAGGATGACCGCCAGGAAGATGTAGCAGGCGGTGACCGTCATCCCCATGCCGAGGATGAAGCTGGTGAGGGCGCCCATGACCAGCAGCATCAGCACGTTGCCACCGGCGATGAAGACCAGGTCGTTGGTCAGCGTGCCGGCCATGCCGGTGAGCGACAGCGACCCGACGATCAGCCCGATCGCCGCCAGGATGCCGCACAGTTCGGCGAACAGGATGCCGGTGCCGAAGAAGAAGGCCTTGAACTTCGCCCAGTTCATCCGGTGCTTCGCGGAGATCTGGTTGATGCCGAGCAGCAGCGCGGTGGCGTAGAACGGCGCCGTCGCCTCCTGCTGCAGGATCAGCAGCATGTAGATCAGGGCGAGGAAGGCGAAGATGTAGTACCAGCCTTCCTTGACGGTCTGCCACAGGCTGGGCAGCTCGGAAGCCGGCAGGCCCTTCATGCCGCGCCGCGCCGCATAGGCGTCGATCTGCATGAACAGGCCGAAATAGTAGAGCAGCGACGGGATCGTCGCGGCGATCACCACCTCGACGTAGGGCACGTTGAGGAAGGAGGCCATGACGAAGGCCGTGGCGCCCATGATCGGCGGCATCAGCACGCCGCCGGTCGAGGCGCAGGCTTCGACGCCGCCGGCATAGGCCGGCTTGAAGCCGATCTTCTTCATCGCGGGAATGGTCATGCAGCCGGTGGTCAGCACGTTGGAGACCACGCTGCCGCTCATCGAGCCGAAGAGACCGGACGAGAAGATGGCGACCTTCGCGGGGCCGCCGCGCACCTTCCCGAGCAGAGCGAAGGCGAAGTTGATGAAGAAGGCGCCCGCGCCGGTGTACTGCATGGCGACGCCGAAGATCAGGAAGCCGAAGACCAGCGTGCCGAAGGCGCGCATCGGGATGCCGAGGAAACTCTCGACGCTCATGATGTGGAAGGCGGCCGTGTCCCAGATCGACTGGTTCACGCCGGAGATCACCTCGGGCACCAGATGGGCGTAGACCGGGAAGAGCGAGAAGACGATCGTCACGACCAGGATCGACGGCCCGCCGGTGCGCCGGCCGATCTCGATGAGCAGCAGCCAGAGCAGGCAGCTGAGGGCGATCGCGATGTTGGGAGCGCTGTATTCCCACGCCTCTTCGAGGATGCGGTTGGCTTCCCAGACGAAGTAGAGGAGCACGACGAAGGTGATCAGCGCGAGGAGCGCGTCGTACCAGGGTACGAACTCCTTGCTGCCGGACTTCGTCGCCGGGAAGGCGACGAAGACGAGCGGCAGCAGCAGCGCCGTCAACAGGTAGAAGTAGCGCGGCTCTATGAGCACCAGGCCGATGCCGAAGCCGAGGTTGAACATCTGGTTGATGCCCAGGACGACGGCGATGCCGGTGAACACGGCGAAGACGGTTCCCCAAAACCCTTTGAGCTTGCGGTAGCGGGCGATCTCCTCCGCCTCTGCCCGCTCGAGCTCTTCCTTGACCAGCATGGCTGCCTCACAATCAGGACGAAACGCGCCCGTCCGACCAATCGCGCCAGGGTCAGTTGGCGCACGTCGACTGCCGCCGGCCCAGTGGCGACCGCCGATAACCCTTCAGAGGGTAGTAACCGTCATGTGGAAAGGGGCCGTCGTCCCTCTGCGCGCTGTTCTTGGTCGGTCCTCGCCGCCGGCAAAGACTTCCGGAACACGGTCTGGGCGACCATCCGGGAATATCCGGCGGCTTCGCTGTTTGCAAGCGGCAGAGTGGCCGGCCTCACGGTTTCGAGGCGATGATGCGATTGTAGCGCAGGGAGCCGCCGTCGAGGGCGGCGACGCACCGGCGCCAGCGCTCTCCTTCCTGCAGGGCGAGCATGATCAGGGGCATGGGCGGTGCCGAGGTGAGGAGGGTCGGCTGGAACGCTTTCCAGCCCTCCAGGACATGGTGGCGCAGGATGGCCGACTCGTCCTCGGTGACTCGCACGTCGAGGCCCAAGGTGCGGAGGGCGGCGAGAAGTTCGTCTTCCGACCAGGGTACAGAGTCCCCCGGCTCGCCGGCGCGCCAGGCCGCGACCAGAGGGTCGGTTTCGGCGCCGGGCCGCGACAGGACGAAATCGGTGATCAGCATCAGGCCGCGGCGGCGCAGGCCCGCGGCGGCGGCGCGCAGCAGATCCGTCTTGTCGGGCGCGACATACCCGACATCGCGCAGAATGACGCGGTCGAAGCCGTTGGCCTTGATCTCCAGCTTGTCGAGCGGCGAATGGATGACCGGAGCCTTCTTGGCGAGCCCTGCCGCCTTCGAGAGCAGGGAGGCGGCGGACGCGAGGTTTTCATCCGCCTCGAATGCCTTCGGCCACACGCCGAAGCGCTTGTGCATCATCCGGGTGGCGGCACCCAGCCCGGCGCCAATCTCGATGACGCTCATCGAGGGGTTGAGGCTGAGCGGCTTCAGCAGCGTCGCGACCTGCTCCTCGCCGCCGGGCGCCACATGCTCCGGGCCCCAAATCCGTTGAGAAAGGTCGATGCGCGCGGGAGACCACAACACCGATTGTTCGGGTGGCAGGGGGGCGTGCGGCGTGCCCTCCTCGTGCGCGGGGGCATCCACCGTGGCCGCATCGCCGCCGACCGCCGGGGCGCGGCCATCCCACCATGCCCGCACGCGTTCACGGATGTGATCCGTGGCGGGCAGAAATCGGCTCAGGCGGGTCTGGGCTTCCAGCACGGCAATGCGGGGTCCGGCTTATGATGGCGGTAGCGAAGCTGGATCGTACCGGCGGCGGGGCTAATGGTGCGTTAACGACATCGGCCACCGGTGTCCGGCATGGGTCGTCTCTTGCGCCCGGGCCGATCGTTCGGCTAGGCCGGTAGCACTGGGACAGTCAGAATGGGCGAGGCAAGAGATGGGCGAGCGCGTGGCGGCGGTCGAACTGCCGGACGAAGCGGGTCTGGACGATGGGACGCGCGGCTTCTTCGCGCGCTGCCGGGAGAAGATCGGCTTCGTGCCGAACGTCTTCCGGGCCTACACGATGCGCACCGAACGATTTCGAAAATATCAGGCGTTCCGCAACGACCTGATGGGGGCGCCCTCGGGCCTGTCGGAGCTGGAGCGCGAGATGGTGGCCGTGACGGTATCGAGCGCCAACCGCTGCCACTACTGCATCGTGGCTCACGGGGCGGTGCTGCGGCAACTGTCGGGCGATGCCCGCTTCGGCGACACGATCGCCGTCAACTACCGCGCGGCCGACCTCACGCCGCGACAGCGAGCGATGCTCGACTTCGCCTGGAAGCTGACGCTCGAGCCGAACGAGGTGGGGGAGGCCGACCGGGCCGCTCTGCGTGCCGAAGGGCTGAGCGATGCCGACATCTTCGACCTCACCGAGGTCGCGGCCTTCTACAATTTCACCAACCGGTTCGCGATCGGACTGGGAATCGCCCCCAACGCCGAGTACCAGGGCATGGGGCGTTGAGAGCGGTTCAGCCCAGGGTGGCGAGGTCGCCGGCGCGGCCGCGCTGCACGGTGGCGCGGTAGACGCTTCGCTGGCCGAGCAGCATGTTCATGGACGAGGCGTCGTTGAAGAAGACCTCGACGACGATCAGCGTCTCGCCGGCGGTGATCGTCATGCCGTCGGGCAGCGTCGCGTACGCGCCGGGCCTGCCGATGCGGCTGCCGGTCTTCAGGCTGCCGGCACCATACTCCTGCCAGGCGACCCGGCCGCGCCCCTGATCGTCGCCCGTGACGGCGGTCACCACCATCACGCCGTCGGCGCCCAGGTCGGTGCCGCCGGTCATCACCGGCGCTGCCGCGAACAGGTCCTGGAGGGTGGCCCTCGTCAGGGTCGCCTCACGGGTGACCAGCCCGCCGAGCTGTGCCGCCGAAGCGCCGATGCGCATCTGCACCAGGATGGCCCGGCCGATCTCCCATGTGCCCAGCAGCAGGACCAGCATGAGCGGCAGCATGATCGCGAACTCGATCGCCGCCACGCCGCGACGGTCGCGCCGGAACCGGGCGAGCACATTGCGGGGGAAAGCTGCGTTCAGGGTGCCGAGCATCATATCGCCTCCAGTGGCCTGCCGGCATTTGAAGCGAAACTTCGGAAAATTTTAACGATTCATCCGACCTAGGCGCATGGGCGTAAGGCCTCTGCGCGCCGTGACGCGGGCAAGGCCGGCAGCTCGTTCGGCGCTGCGCGGGAACGGGGTTTCGGGCGCGGCCGGATGGGATAGACTGCCGGCCAATTGTCCAGATAACCGCGTGAGGAAAGTGACATGGGTCCGCTGACGGGAGTGAAGGTCGTCGAACTGGCCGGGATCGGGCCGGGACCGTTCTGCTGCATGCTCCTGGCGGACATGGGCGCCGAAGTTGTCCGCGTCGACCGGACCGCCAACGTCGGCAAGGACGGCGACACGGCGAAGTGGAACCTGCTCACGCGCGGCCGCCGCAACATCGCCGTTGACCTCAAGACGCCCGAGGGCGTCGAGACGGTGTTGAAGCTGATCGAGCAGGCGGATGCGGTGATCGAGGGCTTCCGGCCCGGCGTCACCGAACGGCTGGGCCTCGGGCCCGACGTCTGCATGAAGCGGAACGAAAAGCTGGTCTACGGCCGGATGACCGGATGGGGCCAGGATGGACCGATCGCCGGGGCCGCCGGGCACGACATCAACTACATCTCGCTCTCCGGTGCCTTGCATGCCATCGGCGAACGGAACGGCCCGCCGACGCCGCCGCTGAACCTGGTCGGCGATTTCGGCGGTGGCGCGCTCTACATGGCGGTCGGCGTCCTGGCCGCGGTGATCGAGGCGCGCACCTCGGGCAAGGGGCAGGTCGTTGACTGCTCGATGGTCGAAGGCTCGGCGTCGCTGATGACCGCGATGTACGGCGCGCTCGCCGCCGGCACCTGGATCGAGGAGCGCGGTAAGAACCGGCTCGACAAGGGCGCCCACTATTACAACGTCTACGAGACGAAGGACGGCAAGCACGTCTCGATCGGCTCGATCGAGCCGCAGTTCTACAAGTTGCTGCTGCAGCTGACCGGGCTGGAGGGCCAGCCGCTGCCGCCGCAGTCCGACCGCGACAAGTGGCCGGAGATGACCGAGCGCTTCGCCGCGATCTTCAAGACGAAGACGCGCGACGAATGGTGCGCGATCATGGAGAACACCGACATCTGCTTCGCGCCGATCCTCAGCATGTCCGAGGCGATGAAGCATCCGCAGAACGTCGCGCGCGGCAGCTTCGTGACCGTCGACGGCGTGCCGCAGCCGGGCCCGGCGCCCCGCTTCAGCCGCACCGCGGGGGAGATTCAGCGGCCGCCGGCGAAGGCGGGCGAGCATACCGACGAGGCGCTCGCGGCATGGGGCTTCTCGCAGGACGAAATCGCGAAGCTGCGCGCCGCCGGCGCGGTGGCGTGAGGGCCGCATGTACGATCTTCTGAAGGGCCTTCGGGTCGTCGAAGGCTCCGCCTTCGTCGCCGCACCGCTGGGCGGGATGACCCTCGCCCAGCTGGGCGCCGACGTGATCCGCTTCGACGCGCTGAAAGGCGGGCTCGATTCCGACCGCTGGCCGGTCACCCGCGACGGCGTCAGCCTCTATTGGCAGGGGCTGAACAAGGGCAAGCGCTCGATCGCGGTCGACCTGCGTTCGCCGCGCGGCCGCGAACTGCTGACGGCGCTGATCACGGCCCCCGGCCCGGACGCGGGCATCTTCATGACGAACCTGCCGGCGCGCGGCTGGCTCGCCTACGAAGAGTTCGCCAAGCGGCGGGCCGACCTGATCATGCTGACGATTCTCGGCACCCGGACCGGCGCGCCGCAGGTGGACTACACCGTCAATGCGGGGGTGGGTTTCCCGCTGATCAGCGGCCCGGAAGGCCATCCGAGGCCGGTGAACCAGGTCATTCCCGCCTGGGACATCGCCACGGGCATGATGGCGGCGACGGGCATCCTCGCCGCCGACCGGCATCGCCGGACCACCGGCGAAGGCCGCCTGATCAAACTGCCGCTCCAGGACGTCGCACTCGCGACCGCGGGCAACCTCGGCTATCTGGCCGAGGCCGAGGTGAACAGTGACGAGCGGGCGCGCTACGGCAACCACATCTTCGGCACGTTCGGACAGGACTTCCCGACGGCGGACGGCCGCCACGTGATGATCTGCATCTTCACCACGCGGCAGTTGCACGCGCTGAAGGATTCGGCCGGCCTGGGCGAGGCCTTCGCCGCGATCGAATCCCGCATGGGCGTGAACCTGGAGGACGAGGGCGACCGTTTCCGGGCGCGCGAGGCCCTGACCGAGGCGATCGCGCCGTGGGTGGCGCGTCACACGCTGGCGGAGATCCGACCGATCTTCGACAAGGCCGGCGTGCTCTGGGGACCGTATCAGACGTTCAAGCAGCTGCTCGCCGAGGATCCGGTGTCGACAACGGACAACCCGATGTTCTCGCGGGTCGCGCATCCCGGCGCCGGGACGTATCTCACGCCGGGGACGCCGCTCGACTTCGTCGGCCTCGACCGGCGGCCGCAGGCGCCGGCGCCGGTGCTCGGCCAGCACACGGACGAGATCCTGGCGAGCGTACTCGGCCTGCCGGAGCGGGAGATCGGCGAACTGCACGACGCCAAGGTCGTCGCCGGCCCACGCTAGGCGTCGGGGCGGCCAGCCGGCGCTTGATTCGCGCGGCTTCCCTTCAAATATGCGGCCAGGACATGACAGGGCTGCGGCCGTAGAATGGCAGCCATCCGGAAGGTAAGGGAGTAGGGTTGCACCATGCCATGGCAGAACCAAGGCGGGGGCGGCGGCCCCTGGGGCGGCGGGGGCGGCGGCGGCCCTTGGGGTGGCGGCCCCTGGGGCGGCGGCGGCCAGCGTGGTCCCGGCGGCGGCGGTGGGGGCGGTCAGCAGCCCAACCTCGAGGAGATGCTGCGGCGCGGCCAGGAGAAGTTGCGCGGCATGATGCCCGGCGGACTTGGTGGAGCGGGGATCTTCATCCTGATCGCGCTGGCGCTCGTCGTCTGGGTCGCCACGGGCATCTACCGCGTCCAGAGTGACGAGCAGGGTGTCGTCCTGCGCTTCGGTGAGTGGAACCGCACGACGCCGCCTGGCCTGCATTTCGCCTGGCCCTATCCGATCGAGACGGTCGACACGCCGAAGGTCACCCGCATCAACCGCATCGAGGTCGGCTTCCGTGCCGTCGGCGACACCACGGTCGGCCGTCCCGAGATCGGCCGTCAGGTGCCGGAAGAGGCCCTGATGCTCACCGGCGACGAGAACATCGTCGACATCAATTTCGCGGTCTTCTGGCGGATCGCGGACGCGGGCCGGTTCCTCTTCAACGTGCGTGCGCCGGAGACGACGATCAAAGGCGTTTCCGAGAGCACGATGCGCGAGATCATCGGTCAGACGCCGATCGCGCTGGCGCTCGCCGAAGGCCGCGCGCGCATTCAGGCGACCGTCCAGGAGCGTATCCAGCGAACGCTGGACGATTACGGCGCGGGCGTTCAGGTCACCGAGGTCCAGCTGCTGAAGGTCGATCCCCCGGCCGAGGTCATCGACGCATTCCGCGACGTCCAGCGGGCGCGTGCCGACCAGGAGCGCCTGCGGAACGAGGCGGAAGCCTATCGCAACGACATCATCCCGCGCGCCCGCGGCGATGCCGAGCGTCTGACCCAGGAGGCCGAGGCCTACAAGCAGGAGGTGGTCGCGAGGGCGCAGGGTGACGCGGAGCGCTTCGACAGCGTCTACGCTGCGTACAGTTCCGCCCAGGACGTCACGAGGCAGCGGATCTATCTGGAGACCCTGGAGGAAGTCCTGCGCAACGCCAACAAGGTGATCATCGACAAGGACGCCGGCGGCGGCCAGGGCGTCGTGCCCTATCTGCCGCTGAACGAACTGCAGCGACGTTCGCCGCCCGCGCCGCAGCAGGGGGAGGCCCGTCGATGAGCCGGATCCTCGCCCTCGTCGCCGGCGTCGTCGTCATCGTCGCCGCCATTCTCGCCTGGAGCGCACTCTACACGGTTCACCAGACCGAGCAGGCGATCGTCTTCCAGTTCGGCGCTCCCATCGAGGAAGTCCGGGAGCCGGGCCTGCACGTGAAGATGCCGTTCATCCAGAACGTCGTCTACTACGACAACCGCGTGCTCGACTTCGCCCCGCCGGCGGAAGAGGTCATCACGTCGGACCAGAAGCGGTTCGTCGTCGACGCCTTCGCCCGGTTCCGTATCACCGAGCCCCTGCGCTTCTATCAGGCGGTACAGACGGAAGCGGCGGCGCGCGGCCAGCTGCGGAGCTATCTCAGTTCGAGCCTTCGGAGCGTCATCGGCAACCGCACGCTCTCGGCGGTGCTCTCGGAAGAGCGCACGGAGATCATGCGGCAGATCCAGGCGGATACCAACAAGGCGGCCCAGGCGCTGGGCGTCGAGATCATCGACGTGCGGATCCGGCGCGCCGACCTGCCGCAGGCGAACGCCGAGGCCATCTTCCAGCGCATGAAGTCCGAACGTGAGCGCGAGGCGCGCGAATTCCGGGCGCAGGGTGCCGAATTGGCCCAGCGCATCCGGTCGCGTGCCGACCGGGAGCGGACGGTGCTGATCGCCGAGGCCGAGCGTACGGCCCAGACGCTGCGCGGTCAGGGCGACGGAGACGCGATCAAGATATACGCCGATGCGTTCGGTCGGGATCCGTCCTTCTTCACCTTCTACCGGTCGATGCAGGCCTATCGCGAGGCGCTCGGCGCCGACGGCACCACGTTCGTGCTGAGCCCGGAGAGCGACTTCTTCCGTTACTTCGGCGATCCCGCCGGCGGGGGCCAGACCGCCCGTGCACCGACGCTGCCGGGCATCGCGTCCCCGCAGAACAGGACCCCGCCGGCGGAGGCGCCGGCGACGCCGCGTTGAGGGACTGTCGCACGTGAGGGATCTCCTCGCCGCACTCGGGCTGGCCCTCGCCGTCGAAGGAGCGCTCTACGCGCTCTTTCCCGCCGGCATGCAGCGGATGATGCTGGAGATGCTGCAGCGGGCGCCCCAGCTCCTGCGCACGGGCGGGGTGGCCGCCTGCGTGCTGGGGGTCGGCATCGTCTGGCTGGCACGCCCATGACGGGGGCGGGCATCGACGACCCGCGCATGGCAGGCATGCGGCCCGGATCTTGCTCGGTGCCGGACCGCGTGCCATATGCCGGTACCGAAATGCGCGGCAAAATCCTCTGCATCGTTCATCAGAAGGGCTCCGATCCTGGTCGGGTCGGCTGCCTGCTCATGGAAATGGGCTACGTCATCGACGTCCGGTGCCCCTGCATGGGGCATCGGCTGCCGGAGTCGATGGACGCCTATGACGCCGTCTTCGTGTTCGGCGGCCCGATGAGCGCCAACGACTGCCACATGGGCGGCATCCGGGCAGAGCTCGATTGGATCCCCAAGGTTCTGGACTCAGGGAAACCCTATGTCGGCATATGCCTCGGAGCGCAGATGCTGGCACGCGTCCTCGGCGGATCCGTGGCCGAGCATCCGGAAGGCATGGTCGAGATCGGCTATGTCGACATCGAGCCGACGGACGCCGGCCGCGCCTATTTCGACGGCCCCATGACCGTCTACCAATGGCATCGCGAGGGCTTCCTGCTGCCCGAATCCTGTACCGTCCTCGCCCGCAGCACGGTCTTCCAGCAGCAGGCCTTCCGCTACGGCGCCAACGCCTACGGGGTCCAGTTCCACCCCGAAGTCACACTGGACATGAAGAAGCGCTGGACGTCGGGCGCCCCGCATCGCTTGGTCCTGCCCGGCGCGCAGCCGGCCGAGGCGCATATCGACAACCACCCCAGATACGACCCGCCGCTGGAATCCTGGACGCGCCGCTTTCTCGGCAGGCTGCTCGGTGTCCCCGGCACGGCGTCTACCCTCAGCCTCGCGGGCTGAACGCGCGCGTCACAGGTTCACGATCTCCACCGGGAACGTGCCCTTCAGGTCGTCGCAGTCGGCGACGTGGTAGATCGAGAAGCGGTACGCCGACCCCAGCGACATCTCCGGCGGCGTGAACGGGAAGGCGACGTTGCCGGCCGTCGACAGGCGCCCGGCGAAGCCGTGGTGCAGCAGGAACTGCTTCGCCACGACGATGACCGAATGCGCCAGGTCCATGGTCGGCGCGACGGCTTCGGCGAGGAAGCAGATCTCCGGCGGCGTCGTGCCCGCCGCGATCGGAAACAGGCTGGTCCCGCCTTTGCCGTACACCTTGAAGTGCAGGTCGTACGCCGTGTCGCCCTCGGGCGGGATGATGCTCGCGAGGTTGGCGCGCACGCCCGCCACGATCGCGTCGCTGTTCTCGATGACGCGGGGATCGCACGAGCCTGCGATCAGCACCGCCCGCTCGCCGACCCAGGTGGCGCCCTCGACCTTGATGGTGATCTGCGCCGCCTCCCGCCAGATGCCGCCGCAGACGCGGGTGCGCCGCGCGTCGACCGCCTCGAACCGCGCGGCGGACACGTCCAGGATGCCGTCCGGCTCGTGCACCAGGATCGGGTCGGCCTGCTCGTACAGGCTGTGGGCGGCAACCGAGAGCGGTGTCGCGGCGCGCTCCGGGTTCATGCTCTCCAGCACGAAGCCGTCGCCGTCCATCGTGCCGAGCATGGCGTCGCGCCCGCCGGGCACGCAGCACAGCGAGGTGCACTCAATGATCTTCGCCATGTGCGTGAACAGGCCCGGATCATAGCCGAGCATCTGCGGAATAGCCGCGAAGATGGCGGTGTCGCAGGCCCGGCCGGCGAGGATGACGTCCGGCCCCTCGGCGAGCGCGCGGATGAAGGGCTCGGTCCCCATCTGCCCGACGATGTGCGCGGCGCCGTCGATCGTCGCGTCGTCGAGCGCCGGGATGCGGCCGAGCGGGCGCGTCCGCCCGGCGGCTGCCATCGCCTTCAGTGCGTCGCGTGGCATGTCGGCATGGATGACGGCCATCCGGAAGCGCAGCCCGTCCGTGCGCGCGATGTCCTCGATCAGGGCGCGCGTCGCGGCCAGATGCGGTGCCGCACCGGCCGTGCCCGCCGTGCCGATCAGCAGCGGGATCTTCGCGTCCAGGGCGGCCCGCAGCACGAGCCGCAGGTCGCGGCGGGTGATCGTCTCCGCCGTCGCCATGCGGCCGGAGCCCAGATAGTAGGGGCCGGGGTCGACCGATCCCATGTCGCAGCCGATGAAGTGCGGGTCGCGCGCGATGCCGGCGCGCAGCGCGGCTTCCGGCACGCCGTAGCCCAGTTGTCCGGAGGCCGAGAGGGCACGCAGCGGCGTGCGTGGGCCCAGCCCGCGGTCGAGCAGCCGCGCCGCGGCGCTCACAGCTCGATCTCCAGCAGCGGGCGGTGCTGCTGTGCGCCGTAGACGTCCGCATCGCCCGGCGTGCCGGCGACGACCGGCCGGTCCATGACGATCTTGATCGCCTGCGCCGCGGCGAAGGGGATCACCGTCACGGCATCGGCGTCGAGGCCGTAGAGGGGCGCCAGTGCCGCCGGCGTCAGGGAAGGCGACTGCACCGCCAGCGCGTAGGCCTGCGGCGTCGGGAACAGGATATCGAGTGTCACCTGCAGCGGGCCGGCATTCTTGCTGCGGATGACTTGGGCCGCGTCCGTCAGCTTCATCGGATGTTCCTCCCGAGAATACCGACAGTCTCGCGCCGGACGGGCGGCGGCGCCAGCCCCCGACTCGGGGAGTGGCGATCAGCTCCCCGGAACGCCCTTCGTGGTCGAATACTCCCAGTGCAGCTCCTCGTCCGGACGCACCAGGGGATGGATGGCGTGGGCCGCGGTCGCCGCCTCGGCGAAGCCCGTCAGGATCAGCTTCAGCTTGTTGCGATAGGTCGCGATGTCGCCGATCGCGAAGATGCCCGGGGCGTTCGTGGCGCAGGTGCCGTGGTCGACGTGGATGTGGTTGCGGTCCAGGTGCAGGCCCCAGTCGGCGATCGGCCCCAAGTTCATGGCGAGGCCGTAGAAGGGCAGCAGCACGTCCGCCTCCAGCCGGCGCTCCTCGCCCTTCAGCGTCTTGACGATGACGGCGTCGAGCCGGCCGTCGGCGCCGTCGAGGCCTTCCAGCTGGTAGGGGATGACCATCTCTATCTTCCCCGCGGCGGCCAGGGCCTCCATCCGCGCGACGCTCTCGGGTGCGGCGCGGAACTTCGGCCGGCGGTGCACGACCATGATCTTCTCGGCGACGTCTGCCAGCGACAGCACCCAGTCGACGGCGGAATCGCCGCCGCCGGCGATCACCACGCGCTTGCCGCGGAAGTCCTCGCGGCGGGTGACCATGTAGAAGACGCTCTTGCCCTCATACGCCTCGATGCCGGCGAGCGGCGGGCGGTTGGGCCCGAAGGCGCCGACGCCGGCGGCGACAATGACGGCGCGGCAGTCGATGCTGGTGCCGGACGACGTCTCGACCAGCCAGCGGCCGCCGTCCTGCGGCGTCAGCTTCTCGACCTGCTGGCCGAGATGGTAGACCGGATGGAACGGCTCCGCCTGCTCGCGCAGACGGTCGATCAGATCGAGGGCATCGATCTGCGGATATCCGGGTATGTCGTAGATCGGCTTCTCCGGATAGAGTGCCGCGCACTGGCCGCCGGCGACGTCGAGGGAATCCACGACGTGACAGCGCATCTTCAGCATGCCGCACTCGAACACCGCGAACAGGCCGACCGGCCCTGCACCGACGATGACGACGTCCGTGCTGATGGCGGTACTTGACATGGCGACTCCCGGACCGGAAAACCGGCATCGTGACGAGGCGCGTAAGATGGCCGCCGGGCCGATCTCTGGCAACTACCCGGTGGGGCAACCACCCTGCTGGCGGCGAGGATCGATGGAAATCCCTGACGATTCGGTGCGGCGCGACGTGGCCCTGGCGGGACCGGAGGCGACCGCTGCACTGGCGGAGACACTGGCGAAGGCGGCGCGTCCGGGCGACGTGATCGCGCTGCGCGGCGACCTGGGCGCCGGCAAGACCGCCTTCGCGCGGGCTTTCATCCGGGCCCGCGAAGTGATGTCCGGCGGCGCCGGCGCCACCGAGGTGCCGAGTCCGACCTTTACCCTGGTGCAGACCTATCAAATGCCGATCGGCGACGTCTGGCACTTCGACCTGTACCGGCTCGACCGGTCGGCCGACGCCTATGAACTCGGACTGGACGAGGCGATGGCCGAGGGCATCGTCCTGATCGAGTGGCCGGAGCGGCTCGGCAGCTTGCTGCCGGCCGACCGGCTCGACCTCGCGCTGCGCTTCGGCGCGGGCGAGGATGCGCGGGTGGCGGCGATGATCGGCTTCGGCGAACGCGGGCGCCGGCTGGTCGAGGCGGTGCCGGCATGAGCCGCGGATTGCTCATCGACCGCTTCCTCGACGACAGTGGCTGGGGCGGCTGCGGCCGCGACCCGCTGCCGGTCGACTGTTCGTTCCGGCGCTACGAGCGGCTGACCTGCGACGACGGCCGCCACGCGATGCTGATGGACGCGCCGCCGCCGATGGAGGATGTGCGGCCCTTCGTGAAGCTGGCCCGGCACCTGCGCCGCATGGGCGTCAGCGTGCCGGAGGTGATGGCCGCCGATGAGGAGGAGGGCTTCCTCGTCATCGAGGATTTCGGCGACGACACCTACACGCGGCTGCTGGCGCGCGGCGCCGACGAGACGGCGCTCTACGCGGTGGCGGTCGACGTGCTGGCCGCGCTCCAGGTGCGGCCGGCGGCCGTCGATGTGGACGTGCCGCGCTACGACACGGACAAACTTCTCGACGAGGCGGTGCTGTTCACCGACTGGTACCTGCCGTCGGTCACGGGGCATGCGGTCGATCCCATCGCGCGGATCGACTTCGTCGATGCCTGGGCGTCCGCGCTGGCCGCGGTGACGGGCGCGCCTGACGCGCCACCCGACACCCTCGTGCTGCGCGACTTCCATGTGGACAACCTGATGCTGCTGCGCGACCGGACGGGCATCGCGTCGTGCGGCCTGCTCGACTTTCAGGACGCGGTGATCGGTCATCCGGCCTACGATCTGATGTCGCTGCTGGAGGATGCGCGGCGCGACATCGCGCCCGACCTGCAGGCGGCAATGCAGCAGCGCTATTTCGCGGCGCGGCGCGACCTCGACCGCGGCGCCTTCATGACCGCCTACAGGGTGCTCGGCGCGCAGCGCCACACCAAGGTCCTGGGCATCTTCGCTCGCAAGGCGGTGCGCGACCTGATGCCTGCCTATCTCTGCCATATCCCGCGGCTATGGCGTCTGCTGGAGCAGAACCTGTCCGAGCCGGCGCTGGCGCCGGTCGCGGCCTGGCTCGCGAAGCATGTGCCGGCGGAACAGCGCCGCATTCCGGAAATCGGGTAGACTGCCGCCATGGACGAAACACCGAGCCCAGCCCCGCGCGAGGGCACGATGCCGCGTTCCGACCGGGTCCGCACCGGCATGGTCCTGGCGGCCGGCCGCGGAACCCGTCTCGCCGCCATCCCGGACCTGCCGCCGAAGCCGCTGGTCGCGGTCGGCGGCAAGCCGCTGATCGACCACGCGATCGATCTCCTGGCGTCGGCCGGCGTCGAGCGGGTGGTGGTGAACACGCATCACCGCGCGGAACTGATCGAGGCGCATCTGGCCCGGCGGTCGGCGCCGGAGATCGCGATCTCGCGCGAGGCGGACCTGCTGGACACGGGCGGCGGCGTGAAGAACGCCCTGCCGCTGCTGGGCGAGGAGCCGTTCTTCGTCACCAATTCCGATCTCATCTGGGAGGTCGGCGCCGAGCGTGCGCTGGAGCGGATGGCGGCGGTGTGGGATCCGGAGCGCATGGACGCGCTGCTCCTGCTCTATCCGACGGTGCGGACCTTCGGCTATGCCGGCCAGGGCGACTTCCTGTGCGACCCCGCCGGCCGGCTGACGCGGCGGCCGGAATGGGCGGTGGCGCCGTTCCTCTATACCGGCGTCCAGCTGATCCATCCCCGGGTTTTCGAGGGCACGCCCGGCGGCGCCTTCTCGTTCAACCGCATCTGGGACGCGGTGCAGGAGGCCGAACGCCTCTACGGTATCGTGCATGACGGCATCTGGCTCGATGCCGGGACGCCGGCGCGGCTGGAGCGCGCCCGCACCGAGATGGGGGAGGCGGGCCAGGGGAGGCTGTTCTGATCGAAGCCGCGCGAGGCGCCACGGTCTACAACATCCCGCCGGGGCGATCCTTCGTCGACTCCCTGGCGGAAGGGCTCCTGCGGCGCGGCGGCGGCGACCCATTGGCGCTGGCGCGGACGACGGTGCTGCTGCCGAACCGCCGCGCCTGCCGGGCGCTCGCCGGCGCCTTCCTGCGCGCCACCGGCGGCCGGCCGCTGGCCCTTCCGGCGATGCGCCCGCTGGGCGACCTCGACGAGGACGAACTCGAACTGCGTGCCGAGGACGAGCCGCCGGGTATCGGCGCGCTCGACCTGCCGCCGGCGATCGGCTCGCTGCGCCGACGCCTGCTGCTGACGCGCGCCATCATGCGGGTGGAGGAGACGAGTCCCGACCAGGCGGCGCGGTTGGCCGAGGAACTGGCGCGGCTGCTCGACTCGGTGCAGATCGAGCGGCTGTCGTTCGACGGGCTCGCCGGGCTGGTACCCGACCGCTATGCGAGCCACTGGCAGCTGACGCTGCGCTTTCTCCAGGTGCTGACGCGGCACTGGCCGGACATCCTCGCCGACGAACAGGCGCTCGACCCGGCCGACCGGCGCAACCGGCTGATCGCGGCACAGGCCGAACTCTGGCGGCACGATCCGCCGGGGGATGCGGTGGTCGCGGCGGGCACCACCGGCACGATGCCGGCGACGGCGGACCTGCTGGGGGTGGTGGCAAGCCTGCCGCAGGGCTGCGTCGTGCTGCCGGGGCTCGACCCGCATCTCGCCGACGACGCGTGGGAGGCGCTGGACGGGGAGCAGCCTGAAGCGGGGCATCCGCAGCACGCGATGAAGCAGCTTCTGGCCAAGCTGGGTGTCGCGCGGCGGGACGTGCTGGCCTGGGACGACGGGCGCGCGGCGGGGGCGCAGGCGCGCGCGCGCCTGCTGTCGCGGACGATGGAGCCGGCGGCGACCACGGCCGGGTGGCGCACCGCACCGATACCGCCGGACGAGGTGAGCGCGGCGCTCGACGGCGTCATGCGGATCGACGCGCCGGGCACCGAGGAGGAGGCGCGGACGATCGCGCTGCTGCTGCGGGCCGAGTTGGAGCGGCCGGAAGGCAATGCGGTGCTGGTGACGCCGGACCGCGGCCTCGCGCGTCGCGTGTCGGCCGAACTGCGGCGCTGGAACATCGAGGTCGACGATTCCGCCGGCGTCGACCTGGGCGGCACGCCGCCGGGCACCTTCCTCCGGCTGCTGGCGCGCATGGCGGCAGAGGATGCGGCACCGGTGCCGCTGCTGGCGCTGCTGAAGCATCCTCTGGCGGCGGGCGGCATGGACCCGGCGCTGTTCCGGCGCCGCACGCGGGAACTGGAGCGCGTGGTCCTGCGCGGGCCGCGGCCGGAGCCGGGCCTGCACGGCCTGCTCGCGACATTGGCGTCCGAGGCGAAGCTGGCGCGCAGCGGGGAGAGGCCCGACGAACGGCAGCGGCGCCGCCTGCTCGCCAGCGCCGGCTTCGTGCGCCGGCTGCGCGACCTGCTGCAACCCTTCATGAGCCTGGCCGGTGCACGCTACGTCCCGGTCGAGGACCTGGTCCGCGCGCATATCGGCTGTGCCGAAGCGCTCGCGCAGGCGGCGGACGCCGAGGACGGACGGGCGCTCTGGGCCGGCGAGGCGGGGGAGACGGCGGCGAACTTCGTCGCCGAACTGATGTCGGCGGCGCGCGGCTTCGACCGGATCGCCGGGCGCGACTATCCCGGCCTTTTCGAGGCGCTGCTCGCGGGCACCGCGGTGCGGCCGCGCTGGGGCCGGCACCCGCGGCTCGCCATCTGGGGCACGCTGGAGGCGCGCATCCAGCACGCCGACCACATGATCCTCGGCGGACTGAACGAAGGCACCTGGCCGCCGGAGGTGCCGGCCGACCCGTGGATGAGCCGGCCGATGCGCGCGGCGTTCGGCCTGCCGCCGGCCGAACGCAAGGCGGGCCTGTCGGCGCACGACTTCGTCCAGGCCTTCGGCGCGCCGCGCGTCACGCTGACCCGGGCGATGCGTGTCGAGGGCACGCCGACGGTGCCGTCGCGCTGGCTGATGCGGCTGGACGCGGTGCTGCGCGCGGCCGGCCGCGAGGGGCCGATCGGCGACGGCCAGCGCTGGCTCGCCTGGGCCGAGGCGCTCGACCGGCCGGTGGGTCGCCCGATGCCGATCGAACCGCCGCGGCCCTGTCCGCCGCTGCGCCTGCGTCCGCGCCGCCTGTCGGTGACCCAGATCGAGACGTGGATCCGCGATCCCTACGCGGTCTATGCGCGCCATGTCCTGGGCCTGCGGGTGCTCGATCCGCTCGATGCCGAGCCGGGGGCGCCGGAGCGCGGCGAGTTCATCCACGAGGCGCTCGACCGTTTCGTGCGCGACTGGCCGGAGCGGCTGCCGCCCGACGCCGTCGACCGGCTGATCGCCATCGGCCGGGCGGTCTTCGAGCCAGCGATGGGACGGCCCGGTATCCAGGCATTCTGGTGGCCGCGCTTCGAGCGCATCGCCGCATGGTTCGTCGAGCAGGAGCGGCTGCGCCGGCAGGTGCCGTTGAAGATCGGCACCGAGCGGCGGGGCAGCATCACCATAGCTGCCCCCGGCGGTCCGTTCGAACTGCACGGCAAGGCCGACCGTATCGACCGTTTGCCCGACGGCAGCCTGGCAATCGTCGACTACAAGACAGGCAGCCTGCCGCGGGCGGCGCTGGTCGCGGTGGGGGCTGCGCCGCAGCTGGCGCTCGAGGCGGTGATCGCCCGGCAGGGCGGCTTCCAGGACATCGCGGCGGGCGCCGTCGCCGAACTCGCCTACTGGCGCCTTAGCGGCGGCGATCCGGCCGGCGAGGTGCAGCCGGCGGGCGGCAGGAAGGCCGTGCCGGCGGAGCTGACCGATGCGGCCGAGACGGGACTGGCCGCCTATGTCGCCGCCTTCGACCGCGAGGAGACGCCCTACCTGTCGCAGCCGCGTCCGGACCTGGTGCCGCGCTTCAGCGACTATGCGCACCTGGCACGGGTCGCCGAGTGGGGCCGCGGCGGCGGGGGCGACGAATGAACACGCCGCCGATCCGGATCGACCCCAACCTGGCACAGCGCACGGCGGCCGCACCGGACCGGTCCGTCTGGGTGACGGCGTCGGCCGGGTCGGGCAAGACCAAGGTGCTGACCGACCGCGTGCTGCGCCTGCTGCTGCAGGGCACGGCCCCGGAGCGCATCCTGTGCCTGACCTTCACCAAGGCGGCAGCCGCGGAAATGGACGTGCGCCTGCGCCGCCGCCTGGGCGAGTGGGCAACCGCGTCGGAACCGGCGCTGAGCGCGGCGCTGGCCGACCTGCTGGGCGCGCCGCCCGACGAGGCCGTGACGACGCGCGCACGCCGCCTGTTCGCGGCCGTGCTGGATGCGCGCGGCGGCCCGACGATCGAAACGGTGCACGCCTTCTGCCAGAGCATGCTGCGGCGCTTCCCGATCGAGGCGGGCGTGGCGCCGCATTTCGACGTGTCGGACGACCGAACTGCGCAGGACGAGCTGCGCGCGGCGCGCGACACGGTGCTGCGCCGGGCGGGAGCCGAGCCGGAGGGGGCGCTCGCCGACCTGCTGCAGCGGGTGACCGGCCGGGTCGGCGAACTCGCTTTCGACGATCTGATGCGCGCGCTGATCGCCGAGCGCGGACGGCTGCTGCGGCTCGCCGAGACCGCGGGCGGTGTCGAGGGAATGGCTGCGGAGATCCGCGCCGCACTCGGCCTGCCGCGCGACGCGACGCTCGCCGAGATGATGGCCGAGGGCTGCTCCGACGATGCTCTGGACGGTGAAGGGCTGCGGAGCGTCTGCGCCGCCCTCGAACGCGGCGGCGAGGCGGACGCGAAGCGCGCGGAGGCGCTGCGCGCCTGGCTGGCGGCGCCCGACGGCCGCGTGGCCGGCTTCGACGCCTACCGGTCGATCTTCTTCACGGGCACGGGCGACATCCGCAAGACGCTCGCCACGAAGCCCGTCCTGAAGCACTTCCCCGACGCCGACGCCATCCTGCGGGCCGAGGCCGAGCGCCTGCAGGCGCTGTGCGGAATGTGCAATGCGGCGGCGGTGGCCGATGCGACGGTGGCGCTGGCGACGCTCGCGATGGCGCAGCTCGACGTCTACGACGAGCGCAAGCGACGACGCGGCATACTCGACTTCGACGATCTGGTGCTGCGCAGCCGCCATCTTCTGGAGAGCGGTGCCGCCGGCTGGGTGCAGTACAAGCTCGACGGCGGCGTCGACCATGTCCTGATCGACGAGGGCCAGGACACCAATCCGGACCAATGGGCCGTGGTCGAAGCGCTGGCCGGCGAGTTCTTCGCCGGTGCCGGGGCGCGCGAGGGCGAGCGCACGATCTTCGCGGTCGGCGACCCGAAACAGTCGATCTTCAGTTTCCAGCGCGCCGACCCGGCCCGGTTCGCGGCCATGCAGGCGATGTTCCGCGACCGCAGCCGGGGAGCGGAGAAGATCTGGGAGGATGTCGGACTCGACGTCTCCTTCCGCTCGGTGCCGGCCGTGCTGCAGGCGGTGGACGCGGTGTTCGCCGACGAGACGGTCGCCGCGGGCGTCGTGCCGCCCGGTGCGCCGCTGCGCCACCATCCGCATCGCGCCGGTCAGGCCGGCCTGGTCGAAGTCTGGCCGCTGGTCGGCGATCTGCCCGGCGAGCCGGCCTCTCCCTGGGAGGCGCCGATCCGCTACGTCTCCTCGCCCGCGCCGGAGTCGCGTCTCGCCGAACTGATCGCCGCCACCATCGCCGGCTGGATCGCGCGTGGCGAGACGCTGGAGGCACGGGGCCGCCCGATCCGTGCGGGCGACGTCATGGTCCTGGTGCGCCGCCGGACCGGCTTCATCGACGCCCTGGTCCGCGAGCTGAAGCGGCGCGACGTGCCGGTCGCCGGCGTCGACCGGATGCGGCTGGCGGAGCAGCTGGCCGTCGCCGACCTGATGGCGCTGGCGCGCTTTCTGCTGATGCCGGAAGACGACCTCACCCTCGCGGTCGTGCTGAAGAGCCCGCTCGGCGGCCTGGACGAGGACCAGCTCTTCGCGCTCGCCGCCGAACGGCAGGGTACGCTGTGGCGGCGGCTGGGCGAGGTCGCGGCGGCGTCGCCCGGCTCGGCTTACGAGGCGGCGCATGCGGTCCTCGCGGCGATGCTGGCGCAGGCAGACGTCCTGCGGCCCTACGAACTGTTCGCCGACCTGCTCGGGCCGCGGCGCGGCCGCGAGCGCCTGCTCGCCCGGCTCGGCGCCGAGGCGAACGACCCCATCGACGTCTTCCTCGCCCAGGCGCTCGCCTACGAGCGGCTGCACCCGCCGTCCCTGCAGGGCTTCGTCCAGTGGATGGAGGTGGGCCAGGACGAGGTGAAGCGCGACATGGAGCAGGGCGAGCGCGACCAGGTCCGCATCATCACGGTGCACGGCGCCAAGGGCCTCCAGGCGCCGATCGTGATCATGCCGGACACCGCCCGGCTGCCGGTGGCGCGCAAGCCGCCCTTCTGGGTGGCGCGCGAGGATGGCGAGGACATCGTCCTCTGGCCGCCGCGCAAGGACATGGACGACCCCGTCAGCCGCGCGGTGCGCGAGGCGGCGGCGATACGCGACCGCGAGGAGTATCGCCGCCTGCTCTACGTCGCCCTCACCCGCGCCGAGGACAGGCTCTATGTCTGCGGCTGGTGCCCAGATCCGGACAAAGTGGCCGCGGACAGCTGGTACGGCCTGGTCGCTGCCGGCCTGAGCGGGATCGCCGAGGCCGTCGACTTCGACTTTTCCGAGACGATCGAGGGCGGCTGGTCCGGCCGGGGGCTGAGGCTGCGGGGTCTCCAGGAGGCCCCGCCGCCGACCGCTGCTGCGGTTCGGGCCACGCCCGCCGCAGAGGAGCCGCTGCCGGCCTGGGCATCCGCCGCCGCCATCGTCGAACCCTCGGCGCGGCCGCTGGCCCCGTCGTACGGCGAGGACGAGGAGAGCGGGCCGCCGGCGCAGTCGCCGCTCGGCACCGACGACGGCATGCGGTTCCGTCGCGGCCTGCTGATCCACCGTCTGCTCCAGACGCTGCCCGATCTCGAACCTGCCGCTCGCCCGGCTGCGGCGGCGCGCTATCTCGCGAGGGCGGGGCGGGAGGTCTCCGACGACGGGCGCGCGGAAATCGTGGCGGAAGCGCTGGCGGTGCTGGATCATCCGGATTTCGCGCCGGTCTTCGCACCCGGTTCGCGCGCCGAGGTGGCCGTCGCCGGCACGGTCGGCACCGTCGCCTTCTCCGGCCAGATCGACCGGCTGGCGGTCGACGCCGGCAATGTGCTGATCGTCGACTACAAGAGCAACCGTCCGCCGCCGGCGACCGCCGAACGGGTATCGCCGGTCTATCTGCGCCAGATGGCCGCCTATCGCGCGCTGCTGCGCAGCATCTATCCCGGAATGCCGGTTCGTTGCGCCCTGCTCTGGACGGAGACGCCGCGGCTGATGCCGCTGCCGGACACACTGCTCGACCGGTACGAGCCGGCTTAGGGCCGGGCGGGGGCGGCTCGGCTTGACGCTGTCATGGGGCGTGCCTAGCTTTGGCTTCAACGGTGGCCTCGGTGCAGAGCGCCGCAGGCGACGACGAAGGAGAGTGCGCAGATGACGAAGCCGGTGAGCGACGCGAGCTTCGAGCAGGACGTGCTGAAGGCGACAAAGCCGGTGCTCGTCGACTTCTGGGCCGAATGGTGCGGCCCCTGCAAGGCGATCGCGCCGCATCTGGAGGAGCTGTCCTCCGAGATGGCCGCCCAGGTCGAAGTGGTGAAGCTGAACATCGACGAGAACCCGCAGACGCCGAATCGCTACGGCGTGCGCGGCATCCCGACGCTGATGCTGTTCAAGGACGGCCAAGTGGCGGCGACGAAGATCGGCAACATGCCGAAGAGCCAGCTGTTCCAGTGGGTCGAATCGGTCGTCTGACCACGGCTCGTCCGGATCGAACGAAGGCCTCGCCGGCTCCCGGCGAGGCCTTTTTCATGCCGCGCCCGGTGTGGCCTGCTCCGCCTGCAGGTCGTGGGTGAGTTCCAGCAGGTCCCGCTCCTCGAGGGTCTCCCGCTCCAGCAGCGCCGCCGCGCAGCGGTCGAGTACCGCGCGGTTGCGTGTCAGGATCGCGGCCGCGCGTTCGAACGACTCGTTCACGATCTGCCGCACCGCCTCGTCGATGCGGCGGGCCGTCTCCTCACTGTAATCATGCTCGGGAAACAGCGGCGATGCCGGCTGCCCGAGGAAGCCGTGCTCCCTGTCGTAGGCGACGGAGCCGAGGGCTTCGTCCATGCCGTAGCGGGTCGCCATGCTGCGGGCGATATCGGTGACCCGGGCCAGATCGTCGGCGGCCCCGGTGGAGAGGTGGCCGAACACCACTTTCTCCGCCGCACGGCCGCCCAGCAGCACCGCGATCTTGTTCCGGAGTTCCGCCTCGGTCATCAGGTAGCGATCCTCCGTGGGCCGCTGGATCGTATAGCCGAGGGCACCGACGCCGCGCGGAATGATCGATACCTTGTGCACGGTGTCGACACCCGGAACCGCGCGGGCGACGAGCGCGTGGCCCATCTCGTGATAGGCCACGATCCGCCGCTCGACCGGGTTCAGCAGGCGGTTCCGCTTCTCCAGCCCGGCCACGATCCGCTCCAGCGCCGCATCGAAGTCCCGCGCGCCCACCGTCTCCGCACTGCGCCGCGTCGCGAGCAGCGCCGCTTCGTTGACCAGGTTGGCGAGGTCCGCCCCGCTGAAGCCGGTGGTCATGGCTGCCACCTTTTCCAGGTCGACATCGGCGTCGAGTTTCACCTTGCCGATATGGACGCGCAGGATCTGAAGACGCCCGCCCCGATCCGGCCTGTCGACCAGGACCTGCCGGTCGAAACGTCCCGCCCGCAGCAGCGCCGGGTCGAGGATCTCCGGCCGGTTGGTCGCCGCGATCAGGACCAGCCCGACGGTCGGATCGAATCCGTCCAGTTCGGTGAGGAGCTGGTTCAGGGTCTGCTCACGCTCGTCATGTCCGCCGACGGCCCCCATCGCGCCGCGTGCCCGGCCCAGCGCGTCGAGTTCGTCGATGAAGATGATGGCCGGCGCCTTCTGCCGCGCCTGTTCGAACAGGTCGCGCACCCGGGCGGCGCCAACGCCGACGAACATCTCGACGAACTCGGAGCCGCTGATCGAGAAGAAGGGCACGCCCGCCTCGCCGGCGACCGCCCGCGCCAGGAGCGTCTTGCCGGTGCCGGGAGGACCGACGAGCAGGACGCCCTTCGGAATGTGCGCGCCCAGCCGGCCGTAGCGTTCGGGGTCCTTCAGGAAGTCGATGATCTCGTGCAGTTCCTCCTTCGCTTCGTCGACCCCGGCGACGTCGTCGAAGCTCACCTTGGTATCCGTCTCGACGTAGATCTTGGCGCGGCTCTTGCCGACCGACATGAAGCCGCCGAGCCCCTGGCGGTCGGACATCTTGCGGATGATGAACATCCAGAGGCCGAAGATCAGCAGGACGGGCATGATCCACGACAGGATGTCGCGCAGCAGGCTGCTCTCGACGGCGCCGGTGACCGTGACGCCCTTCTCCGCCAGTTCGTCGGCGATGCGTGGATCCACCCGGGTCGTGACGAAGCGGGGCTTCCCCTCCTGCGGCTCGCGGAACGCACCCTCGATATAGGTCTCGCCGACCTGCACCTCCTTGATCAGCCCTCGATCGAGATAGCTGCGGAAGGTGCTGTAGGGGATCGTTTCGACCGTCCGGCTCTGATGCAGGAAGGTGTTGACGATCATCACCGCGAACAGCGCGATCACGATGTGCCACGGGTTGAAGCGGAACTTGTCTCCCATGCGATCCCCGGCTCGTTAAGGGAAGCGGTACCGGCGGCCTCAGCGGCGCGGCAGCCTCCGCCAGACCGGCGCCACCTCCGGGCCGTGGAACAGGATATGGGCACCCATGCCGTCCGCCGGAACGACCTGCACCAGGTCGGGCGCCAGCAGGTCGGCGGCGACGCCGCGGTCCCGCAGGAGCGAGAGGGTGCGCACCGGATCGTTCACCTGCAGTGCCACCGCCGCCTCGAAGGGCAGCGCGGCCGCCTTGAAGCCCGGAAGCATGCGCGCCGCCACATCCGTGTCGCAGATCGTGAGACGCCCCCGATCGAGTGCGATCGCATACTGCCCCGGGCCTTCCGCGACAGGGGGCCGTCCGGAGAAGGTGGCGAACCGGCCGGCCGCTTCCGCCGGGTCTGCCTCGACGATCAGGAAGTCGGTGAGCGCCTCGGCGCCGTTGGGATGTTCCGCCCAGCCGGGCAGCCAGACGAGCTCCGGTGTCTCGTGGCCGCAATACTGCGCCCGGCCCTCGGGCATGACGCCAGGTTCGGTGCGCAGCACGTGGAAGCCGACCAGCGGTTTCTCGGGCATCGAATCGAGCGGCCGGCGCAGGCGCACCGCCGGCTGCGTCGGCATGCCCGCGGCGCGCAGGCGCGCTTCCTGCGCCGGTACGTCGGCATGGCCGAGTGCGACGAGGTGCAGGCCCTCGTAGCGGTCGAGGCTCCGGCGCAGCTGGGCGGCGAGCGGCGTATCGAGATTGGCGGCGAGGATCTCCAGATAGCCGATCCGCAGCGTGATCAGCCGGTTGACCGTCCCCGCCGGCACGAGTGCGCCGTCCGGTCCGGCATTGTAGTGGGTGTTCTGCGGCTGCACGGCGAAGCCGAGCCGCTCGAACCGCTGCGTGGCGCGGTCCATGTCGGCGACGAAGAAGCCGACATGGTCGAGGAAGACTTCGTCGTCCCGGGGAAGCTGCCGGTCGGCCGCGCCGGATCTCTCGGCATCTGTGCTCATGTCCGCCCTCCGCTGCCGCGCGTGTCGTTCATCCGCCTTTATTGCAGACGGCGGCCGGAATGGTCAGTCTCGAACGATGCGGCCATGCGCCGCCACCGTTGACCGAGGCCATGATGCCGCAAGACCCCGCCATCCTCGTCCGCCCCGACGGCACGCGCATCGCCCATCACCATACGCCGGCCGCCACCGGAAACGGCATGCCCGGTGTCGTCTTCCTCGGCGGCTTCAAGTCCGACATGGAGGGCGGCAAGGCGCTGCGGCTGGAGGCGTTCTGCCGTGGACGCGGTCAGCAGTTCACGCGCTTCGACTATCGCGGGCACGGCCTCTCGAGCGGCAGGTTCGAGGACGGGACCATCGGGCTGTGGCTGGCCGACGCGGTGGCCGTGCTGGACGAGGTGACGCGCGGCCCGCAGATCCTGGTCGGATCCAGCATGGGCGGCTGGATCGCTCTGCTCGCGGCGCTGCGTCGGACGGACAGGGTCGCCGGCATCGTCGGCGTCGCACCGGCGCCGGATTTCGTCGTGCGCATGGAGGGCGAGCTGTCGGCCGACCAGCGCGCGACGCTGGCGCGCGAGGGGCGCTTCGAGCGGCCATCGGCCTACTCGGACGACCCCTACGTCATCACCCGGGCGCTCATCGAGGACGGCAAGCGCCACCTGCTGATGGACGCCCCGATCCCGCTCGACCTGCCCGTGCGCATCCTGCATGGCATGCGCGACGACGCGGTGCCCTGGCAGCTCTCGCTGAAGCTCTGCGAGACGCTTACCTCGGACGATGTGCGGGTCGTGTATGTCAAGAACGGCGATCACAGGCTGTCGGAGGAGCCGGAGCTCGACCTGCTGTGCGAAACGGTCGACGAAGTCGGCCGCCGCATAGCCTGAGCCGGCTGCTCAGCCGGCGGTCTCGGCGGCCAGGATCGCCCGCAGTCCGGCACGGTAGTCCGGGTGGCGTAGCGTCACGCCGAGTTCGGTCTTGATGCGCTCGTTCCGGACGCGGCGGTTGTCGGCATAGAAGCTGCGCGCCATCGGCGACAGTTCGGCCTGCGCGAAGGGGATGAGCGGCGGCGGTTCGACGCCCAGCAGATCGCAGGCGAAGGCGGTGACTTCGTGCGATGGCGCCGGAAGATCGTCCGCCACGTTGTAGATCGCGCCGGCGCGCGGCCGCTCGATCGAAGCGCGCAACGTCGCGACGATATCGTCGACGTGGATGCGCGAGAAGACCTGCCCCGGCTTGTCGATCCGATGCGCGCGGCCGCTCCGCACGGCGTCGAGCTGGCTGCGGCCGGGGCCGTAGATGCCGGGCAGCCGGAAGATATGGACCGCGATGCCGTGCGCCCGACCGAAATCGGTCCAAGCGCGTTCGGCATCGAGGCGGCGCCGCGAACGGTCGCCGGTCGGCGCAGGCGGCGTGTCCTCGTCGACCCAGGCGCCGCCGTGGTCGCCGTAGACGCCGCTGGTCGACAGATAGCCGATCCAGCCGAGCGTCGAAGCCGCCGCCGCGATGTCGCGGCCATGCACGCCGAGGGCGGTGTCGCCCTCCGCGTCGGGCGGAATGGAGGCGAGCAGGTGCGTCGCGCCGGCCAGCGAGGAGGCCGGATCGTCGAGCGGTGCACCGCGTTCGAATCGATGCACGGTGCGGTCGGCCTCCGCACGCGCGGTCCGCCCGGTGCCGGCGACCGTCCAGCCCTCCGACGCCACCGCGTCGGCGAGCCGGCCGGCCGTGTAGCCGAGTCCGAAGCAGAAGAGACGGGAGATCGTCCTGATCCTACTTCTTGTCGCCCGGCGCCGGCTTGCGGTCGTCGTGCTTCCGGTCGCCATGCTTCCACTCGCCCGGCTCCGGGCGCGGCGCCGGTGCGGCGAGCACGACCGTGGCGTTCAGGACGAGACGCTCGGACACTTCGATGTCGCCGCCGTCGGCCGCCATCGGTGCGGCCGCCATCTGCGCCCGCTCCATCTTCATGCCGCGATCCTGATAGGCCATCGGCCGCGGGATGCCCGCATTCTCAAAGTCGACGCGCTGCACGCGGAAGCCGCGATCCGGCCAAACCTTGGCGACTTCTGCCGCTTCCTTGGCGGCGCGGCCGTAGATGTCGGCCCGCAGCTTCGCCGCCGTGTCCTCGCGCTCGGCGAGGGTTGGGCTGAAGTCGACCTGGTTCACTTCCAACTGCTGCCCCGGCTTGCTGAGCTGGCGGGCCTTGTCGTAGATGCCGCCGAGCGCGCCCTCGGGAACGCGCACCTCGGCAGTGACGCGCCAGCGCTCCAGGCCACTGGCGTCGCGCGACCGGTCGGAACTGGTAACCCGCCAGTCGCCCTTCGCCAGTTCGTCGAACACCGGCGGCACGCGGCCGGACTGCTGTGCGGCCTGCTCGCCGGACAGGACTGTCTCGACGCTGGCGACCAGCTTGGCCGTCTTGGTCTCGACCCAGCCTTCGGATGTCAGCTGGAGCACGATCTGGTCGGGCGGCGGCGCGTACGGACCCATCGGCTGGGCTGCGACGGTCGCGATCGTCGGCGGGGCGAGCATGGCGAGGCCCAGCATTGCCGCCGGGAGTGCGCGAGGCATGATGCGCATAGTCCTAATCCTTCTGACGGACGACCCCTAGAAGTCGAGGTCGGCATAGTGTCGGGGGGGACGCAGACCCGGGACCTGGTCGGCGAGGAGCGGCCGGAAGCTCGGGCGCGACTTGATGCGCTGGTACCATTGCTTCGCCCCTTCGACCGCATCCCATGGGACGTCGCCCAGAAAGTCGATCGACGAGAGATGGGCGGCCGCGACGATGTCGGCCAGCGAGAAGACCTCCCCGCCCAGCCAGTTCCGCCGTTCCGTGAGCCACGCCACATATTCGAGGTGGTAGACGATGTTGAGCTTGCCAGCCCGAATCGCGGCGGAGCTCGGCTCGCCGGTGCGCATCAGGCGTTTCAGCACCTTCTCGCCGTAGAGCTGGTCGGTCACCTCGCGCGCGAACTTGCCGTCGAACCAGGCGACCAGGCGCCGGGTTTCCGCCCGTTCGGCCGGTGTCTGCCCGATCAGGCATGGCTCCGGACGAACCTCCTCCAGATACTCGCAGATTGCGGCGGAATCACAGACGATGGTGCCGTCCTCGTCCTCGAACACCGGCACGGTGCCGGCCGGATTGATCGCGAGGAAGGT
This sequence comes from Constrictibacter sp. MBR-5, assembly GCF_040549485.1. NCBI lineage: Bacteria > Pseudomonadati > Pseudomonadota > Alphaproteobacteria > Rhodospirillales > Allostellaceae > Constrictibacter > Constrictibacter sp. MBR-5. The sequence continues at coordinate 84,747 of NZ_JBEPTK010000003.1, read as the reverse complement.
GTCGCGCCGATCCCACACCGGCTCCGTTTCGAGGTCCGCCTCGATGCCCTTCTCGCGCAAGGCGATCCTGACCTTGCGGCAATAGGGCGACAGCGGGAAGTGGATCAGTCTGGACATAGCCCGTGAGTCTACCGGATGCGCGACTGGTTAACGAGCGGACACGCGGCAGGTTGCGCCGACGGCACCGGCGGCCTTCGGCTTGACGCCGTCCTCCGCGCCACATACGTAGCGTGCCGACCCCTCAGAGCCCAGAAGCATGACGATACGCCCCATCGTGATCGCGCCGGACCGCCGGCTGAAGAGCAAGAGCGCACCGGTGGCCCAGGTCGACGATGGGGTACGGCGGCTCATGGACGATATGCTCGAGACGATGTACGACGCGCCCGGCATCGGCCTCGCGGCACCCCAAGTCGGCGTGCTCAGCCGCGTGGTGGTGATGGACCTCGGCGAGGAGGGCGAGCGCAAGCCGATCCGCATGGCGAACCCGCGCATCGTGAAGGCCTCCGACGAGGAAGCCGTCGCCAACGAGGGCTGCCTCTCCCTGCCGGAAATCTACGTGGACGTGACCCGGCCCGTCGCGGTCACGGCCCGATATCTGGACGAGAACGGACAGGAGCTGGAGATCGAGGCGGACGGCCTGCTGGCGCGCTGCATCCAGCACGAGATCGACCATCTCGACGGGGTCCTGCACGTGGACTACCTGTCGGCGCTGCGCCGCAAGATGATCCTCCGCAGGCTCGACAAGCAGCGCAAGGTCGAAGCGGAGGCCGGCTGAGCCGATGCAGCGGCTGCGGCTGATCTTCATGGGAACGCCCGACTTCGCCGTGCCCGCGCTGGCGGCGTTGCGCGATGCCGGGCACGAGATCGTCGCGGTCTACTCCCAGCCGCCCCGCCCGGCGGGCCGCGGTCACGCCGAACGGCCATCGCCGGTCCAGACGTTTGCCGAAGCCCACGGTCTCCCGGTGCGGACGCCCAGGACGCTACGCGACCCGGCAGCGCAGGCCGATTTCGCGGCCTTCGGCGCCGATGCCGCGGTCGTCGCCGCCTACGGGCTGATCCTGCCGCAGGCGGTGCTCGACGCGCCGCGCCTCGGCTGTATCAACATCCACGGCTCGCTGCTGCCGCGCTGGCGCGGTGCGGCGCCGATCCAGCGGGCCATCCTCGCCGGGGACGACGAGACCGGCATCACGATCATGCAGATGGACGCGGGCCTCGACACCGGGCCCATGCTCCTGCGCGAGAGCGTGCCGATCGGCCCGCGGACGACCGCTGGCGATCTGCACGACACGCTGGCGGAGATCGGTGCGCGGCTGATCGTCGAGGCCATGCAGGGTGTGGCGGCCGGCTCGCTGAAGGCTGAACCGCAGCCGGCCGAGGGTGCCACCTACGCCGCCAAGCTCGGCCGCGACGAGGGCCGGCTGGACTGGACGCGGCCGGCGCTGGAACTCGATCGCCGGGTGCGTGCGCTCAACCCCTGGCCGGGCACCTGGTTCGTGCACGACGGCGCCAAGATCAAGGTCCTGGACGCCGTCGCCGATCCTGCGGCGGGTGGCGACCCGGGGACCGTGCTGCCTGGGGGCCTGACGATCGCCTGCGGCGAGGGCGGCCTGCGGCTCCTGCGCCTGCAGCGGGCCGGGCGCGCCCCCGTCGATGCGGAGGCCTTCCTGCGCGGCTACGCGCTGGCGCCGGGGACACGGCTTCCGCGCGGGGACGAGCCGGCGCCGTGACGCGCTGGAAGATCACCATCGAGTATGACGGCTCCGGCTTCGTCGGCTGGCAGCGCCAGGCGAACGGACTGTCGGTGCAGCAGGCGATCGAGGAGGCGATCGAAGCCTTCTGCGGTGAGCGGCCGGCCGTCATGGGCGCCGGCCGCACCGATTCCGGCGTCCATGCACTGGCGCAGGTGGCGCATTTCGATCTCGCGCGCCAGACGAACCCGGTCACCGTGCGGGAAGCGCTCAACCATCACCTGAAGCCGGTGCCGGCTGCGATCCTCATGGCCGAGGCGGTGGACGACGCGTTCGACGCGCGGCGCTCTGCGGTCGGGCGGGCCTATCTCTACCGGATCTTCAACCGAAGGGTGCGGCCGGTGATCGATCGCGGCAAGGTCTGGCACGTCCCTGCGCCGCTCGACGTCGACGCGATGCACGCGGCGGCGCAGTGCCTCGTCGGCCGGCACGACTTTTCCAGCTTCCGCGCCGCGGAATGCCAAGCGAAGTCGCCCGTCCGGACGCTCGACAGGCTGACCGTGACGCGCGTCGGCGAGGAGGTCCACCTGCGCGCCGCGGCGCGCTCCTTCCTGCACAACCAGGTGCGGATTCTCACGGGGACGCTGAAGCTGGTCGGTGAGGGCAAATGGCCCGTCGACCGGGTCGCGGCGGTGCTCGCCGCCTGCGATCGCCGTGTCGCCGGCCCCACCGTGCCGCCGCACGGCCTCTACCTGACCGATGTCGTCTACGAAACGGCTACATCGGCTGGGTGACGATCGCGTCCGCGGCTCCCGAAACCATCAGCCCGAGCAGCAGGTCCAGCGCCACGATTCCGGCCGCGCCGATCCCATTGATCTGCAGGGCCGTGCGCGCGACGAACCAGTGGAACATCAGCGTCCAGATCAGCACGCCGAAATAGACGATGCCGAGGACGGCGGTCGGGATCGTGCCGGAGGCCCCGAGCAGGGCCAGCACGCCGAAGACTCCCAGCGGGATGACGCTGCACCAGTTGGCCGCGATGATGTACGACACGTAGAACTGCTCGCGGCCGATGAAGCGCGTGACGTAGATCATCGCCAGCGGGAAGGCGAACCAACCGCAGACATAGGCGATGGCCTGGGTCAGGAAATACGCCGTCGCCGTCACGGTAACCGGCATCTCGCCCGGTTCGGCCTGCCCCGCCGCGAGGATGGCGACGTAGAAGGGCAGCGCGACAACGCCGGCGAAAAAGGAGCGCCAGAAGCCGTCGATGCCGGTGTCGAACGACTGGAGCCCGGACGGGTCGCGGGCGGCGAGGCGGAAGGCGCCCTGCAGGTTGCGTGCGATCTCCGCTCCGCCGATCATCGCGGCGCCGGGATCATCTGCCGGCGAGGTGGTCGCGAAGGACGAGCGCGTAGATCTGGGTCAGCCTGTCGAGATCGTCCAGCCGGACGTTCTCGTCGACCTTGTGCGCCATCTCGTTCACCAGCCCGCATTCGATCACCGGGCAGTGGTCCTTGATGAATCGGGCGTCGGACGTCCCGCCGGAGGTGCTGAGTTCCGGCGGCGCGCCGCAGACCCGCTCGATGGCGGACACCAGGGCGTCGCTGAGCGGCCCGGGCGCCGTCAGAAAGGATTCGCCGCTGACCGATGCGGTGAGTTCGTAGCGGCTCCCGCAGGCGTCGAGGCGGCGGCGCAGCGCCTCGTCGAGCGACCTGCCGCTCCAAAGGTCGTTGAAGCGGACGTTGAATCCCGCGCTGACCGTCGCGGGGATCAGATTGGTCGTCGGATTGCCCACGTCGACCGTCGTCACCTGCAGGCCCGACGGCTGGAAATGTTCGGTGCCCTGGTCCAGCGGCGGCGAGACCAGTGCGTCGAGCAACCGGATCATCCGGTGGACGGGGTTGTCGGCCTGGTCCGGATAGGCGACGTGCCCCTGGACGCCGAAAGCCTTCAGACGGCCGTTGTAGCTGCCGCGGCGGCCGATCTTGATCATCTCGCCCATTTCGGCGGGATTGGTCGGCTCGCCCACGATGCACGCGTCGAGGCGCTCGCCACGTTCCGCCAGCCAGTGCAGCACCTTGATCGTGCCGTTGACCGCCGGGCCTTCCTCGTCGCCCGTGATCAGGAAGCTGACCGAGCCCTTGAATGGTCCGCCCTCGGCGACGACTCGGGCGAAGCCGGCGACGAATGCGGCGATCGCCCCCTTCATGTCGACGGCGCCGCGGCCGTACATACGGTCGTCCGCGATCTCCGCGCCGAACGGGTCGTGCGTCCAGTCGGCCGGATCGCCGACCGGCACCACGTCGGTGTGGCCGGCGAAGCAGAGGTTGGGTCCGTCGGTGCCGAAGCGGGCGTAGAGATTGTCGACCTCGGGCGTCCCGGGCTCCGAGAACGGAAGCCGGTGACAGACGAAGCCGAGTCGGCTGAGAGCGTCCTGCAGGACGTCGAGGGCGCCCGCGTCGGTCGGCGTGACGCTCGGCCGACGGATCAGGTCGGCCAGCAGCGGAACCGGATCGCCGAGTGCCGCGGCGTCCGGCCCGGTCATGTGCGGAGCAGCTCGTTGATCGAGGTGCGCGAGCGCGTCTTCTCGTCCACCCGCTTGACGATGACCGCGCAGTAGAGCGACGGGCCCGGGCTACCGTCGGGCAGGGCCTTGCCGGGCAGGCTGCCCGGCACCACGACGGCGTAGGACGGCACGCGGCCGATGTAGATCTGGCCGGTGTCGCGGTCGATCACCTTGGTCGAGCCGGCGATGAAGGTGCCCATCGCCAGGACGGCGCCTTCCTCGATGATCACGCCCTCGGCCACTTCGCTGCGCGCGCCGATGAAGCAGTTGTCCTCGATGATGACCGGTGCCGCCTGCAGCGGCTCCAGCACGCCGCCGATGCCGACGCCGCCGGAGATGTGGCAGTTCTTGCCGACATAGGCGCAGGAGCCGACCGTCGACCAGGTGTCGATCATCGTGCCGCTGTCGACATAGGCGCCGACGTTCACGAAGGAGGGCATCAGCACGACGTTCGGCGCGATGTAGGCGGAGCGGCGGACGACGCAGTTCGGGACGGCGCGGAAGCCGGCGGCCTTGAAGCTGTTTTCGCCCCAGCCGGCGAACTTGGACGGGACCTTGTCGAACCAGGGCGAGTCGCCGAGCTCGGGATCGCGCGGCCCCCCCGGAACGGCGACGGAATCCCACAGCCGGAAGGACAGGAGCACGGCCTTCTTCAGCCACTCGTTCACGCGCCAGGCGCCGTCGACCTTCTCGGCGACGCGCAGAGCGCCCTCGTCCAGGCCCTCAATGGCGGCCATGACGGCGTCGCGCTTTTCGCCGCGCGTCCCGGAGGACAGCGTGTCCTTGACGTCCCACGCGGCGTTGATAATGGATTCGAGTTGCCGGGTATCGGTCATCGCGCTGCTCCGCTTGAAGGCGGCGAGAAGATGCGGCAGGCCCGTGGGCCTGTCAACGCGGCCAGAACCGCGACGGGCAGGTTCCGAGAATCAGGCCCCGGGGAACCCGCCGCCGCCGGCGACGGGGCGCGACAGCGCGTGATAGCGCGCGGCGGCGACGATGTCGGCGCTGGTGACGGCGCGCCGTTCGACGGCGTGATCCTCGCTGCCCCACTGCTCGGCCTGCCAAAGCTCGTCCAGATGGGCCGCTTCGATCGCCGCTTCCGGGTCGAGCCGGCCCTCGATCAGCGCGAGGGCGAGGACGAGCGAACCGGTCGCGGCGGCCGCGCAGCTGACGGCCGTCAGCGCATCGTCGTCGAGTGCTGCAAGGGCCGCGCGCACCGCCCGGCCGGCCGCTTCGGGCTGGCTGACCGGCATGACGCCGCTGGTCACGGTGAGGCGGGCGTCGAAGCGCTGCTCCAGCCAGTCGACCAGCGGCTGCCAGCAGGCGTCCTGGCGGGCGACGAGTTCGCGCGGGCTGTCGGCGCGGTAGCACACCATGTCCGACTGGACGAAGCCCAGGAGCTGATCGGTGACCGGCCCGCGCAGCGGACCGACGCGGTCCGCCGCCGTCGAGGCGAGGCTGGTCAGCGGCATGCTGTTCGGGTCGATCTTCTCGCTCTGCGCCCGCCACTCCGCGGCGATCGCCTCCGCCAATGCGTCGGTGGCGATGTCGAGATGGACGCGTCCCGGGGTGCGGACCGGCCGGCCATCCAGAAGAATGCGCCAGACGCCGTCCGTCGGCCCCTCGATGTCGACGGTCTTGTAGAATCGCTTCACGGGCAGGCTCTCGGCGCCTCGGGATCAGTGCAGCAGGGAGCGGTGGTCGCGAAGTTCATAGCGGCCGTCCTTCAGCTCGCCGAAGAGCTGGGCCACCGCCGGGTGGTTGACCGGCTTGCCCGTCTCGTCCTCGAGCAGGTTCTGCTCCGACACGTAGGCGACGTAGGTGTTCTGCTCGTTCTCGGCGAGCAGGTGGTAGAACGGCTGGTCCTTGCGCGGCCTGACGTTCTCGGGGATCGATTCCCACCATTCCTCGGTGTTGTTGAACTCCGGATCGACATCGAAAATGACGCCGCGGAACGGGAACAGGCGGTGCTTCACCACCTGTCCGATCGGGAAAAGTGCCTCTCTCCTGACCTTGTTCATCGTCTGCCGTCGTCTCGGATGTGCCGTCGCGGGGGCACAGGATCAGAAGATAGGTGCAATGTCATCCGGGTCCAAGGCGAAGCGGTCCGCCGGCCCCGGGGACGCCGGCCTGCAGAGGATATCGAACCGTCCGCGGCCCGCACCGTTCTGCCTGCACACGCTATGCGCAGGAGCGATCGATGCTGCAGATGGATTCGGACAAGGTCTGCTGGGTGGTGATGAAGGCGCGCGCCTACGACGCGACGGAGCCGCCGGCGGTCGAAGACGAAGGCGGGAACGAGATCGACGACGATTTCCGCGAGGTGCTGGAAGATCAGCCGGACGACCCGACGCGCGAAGAACTGGCGGCGTTCATCGAGGCGATGAACGAGGACGAGCAGGCCGAACTCGTGGCGCTCGCGTGGCTCGGCCGTGGCGACTATACCGCGGACGAGTGGTCGGACGCCGTGGCCGCGGCGCGCGAACGCCACAGCGGCCCGACCAGCGAGTACCTGCTCGGGATCCCCGTGCTGCCCGACTATCTCGAAGAGGGACTGGCGGCGTTCGGTCTGTCCTGCACGGACTTCGAAGCCGATCATCTCTGAATCGGCGCGGCCCCGGCGGAGCCGTCAGCGGATGGGCGAGAAGGAGGCGGGCCGCATGATCTTGTCCTCCTGGGCCGTCACCATGCCCGCGGTCTTCGCGAGATAGTCGCCCCACGCCGGGTCCGCATCGCGGGCGGCGCGCTTGGCCTCGAAGTCGGCGAGGCTGTCATAGGTCCAGATGTGGACGACCTGGTTGAGCGCGCCGATCTGGCTGATGAAGTAGCCGGCGAGCGTCAGCCCGTGCCGCTGCGCCACCGGCAGGGCATGCGCCTCGAACAGGCCGACATACTCGTTCATGCGGCGCGGCACGATGGTGTAGGTGCGGACGTCGGCGATCATCCCGGTCTCCTCGGTTGCAGGCTCCGGGATGATCTGCGCGCCTCACCGCCCGGGCAAGGGGCGGAGCCCCCGTCTCAGGGGCGTTCGGCCATCTCCAGCAGCACGTCGCAGATGACCTGTGTGCCCGCCGCGAGATGCTCCGGCTCGGCATTCTCCGCCTCGTTGTGGCTGAGGCCGCGCTCGCACGGCACGAACACCATGCCCGTCGGACACATGGTGTGCATGTAGCGGGCATCGTGTCCGGCACCCGAGTAGATGCGCATCTTAGGGTAGCCGTGCGCGTCGGCCGAGCGCTCGATGGCATCCAGCATCGTGTCCGGGAAGTCGATCGGCGCCGCGTTCGAGGGCTCGCGCACCGTCACCTCGCATGGGCCGGCATGCTTGCGGCAGACGGCTTCCACCTGGTCGCCCAGGCGCTTCAGGACGTCGGCGGAGGGATTGCGGAAGTCGACGGTGAAGAACACCCTACCCGGCACCACCACCACGGCGCCCGGAGAAACCTCGAACCGTCCGATGGTGAAGCGCAGCACGTCCTCGGGATCGTGGAACAGGTCGCGCAGGGCGCGGGCCATGTCCGTCGCGGCGACAAAGGCGTCCTTGCGCCGGCTGAGCGGGGTCGTGCCGGAATGGGCGTCCTCGCCGACCACGTCGACGAAGAAGCGGCGATTGCCCTGCATGCCGGTGACGACGCCGATGACGTTTCCGGTGGCCTCCAGCAGCGGCCCCTGCTCGATATGGAGTTCGATGAAGCCCGCGACCGGCGTGCCGAGCGCGCGCGGCTGCGCATCGGGCAGGGCGGCCTTGAGCGCCGCGACGCAGGATCCCATCGAGATGCCGTCGGCGTCGGTGCCGGCGAGCATCGTCTGCAGGTCGCTCTTCCCGCAATAGACGGCGGAGCCCATCACGCCGGGCGTGAAGCGCGCACCCTCCTCGTTGTTCCAGATGGCGCACTCGATCGGACGGCGCGTCTCGATCCCCGCATCGTCGATCGCCTCCAGCGCCTCGAAGGCTGCCAGCACGCCGGAGATGCCGTCGAAGCGGCCGCCGGTGGGCTGGGTGTCGCTATGCGACCCGCTCATCGCCGGGGCCAGCGTCGGGTCGGTGCCGTCTCGGCGGACGAACATGTTGCCCATGTCGTCGAGATAGACGCCGAAGCCGCGGGCCTTCGCCCAGTCGGCGATCGTGCGATGCGCGACGATGTCCTCCTCGGTCAGCGCCAAGCGGTTCACGCCCCCCTTCGGCGTGCCGCCGATCTTCGCCATGTCCATGTGCCGCTGCCACAGACGCTCGCCGTCGATCCTGACCGTGCCTGCCTTCATGTCGTCCGTCCCTCGGTTGGCGGGTCCGTGCGGAACCCTTCATCGTGCTGCCTGCCAGAAGCGTGCCGGTCAGCGGCAGTCCTCGGGCGGCTCCGGATCGTCCTCGCATCCGCTGTAGACCAGAAGCCCGGCCAGGGAAACCGCTCCGAGGAAGCCGAAGACCGTGCGGTAGGCCGCTTCCGGCGCCGCTGCGCCGGCGTCCGCGAAGGCTTCGACGATGAGCCCGGTCAGCGACTGCCACAGGAACACGCCGAAGATCGAGGCAGTGTTCTGCAGGGTCAGCCCGCGGCCGAGCAGATGCGCCGGCAGCACGGCGCGGGCATGGGCGTGCAGGAGCATGAAGTAGCTGCCGAAGAAGGCCAGGAGGAAGAGGGTCGGCGCCGCTAGCCACAGCGGCGGCGCCTCGAGGATGGCCATCAGCCAGAAGAGGCCGATGCCGATCGCCGTCCCCGGCACGATCAGGCGTTTCGGGGAGCGCACCCAGGGAGCCAGCCATCCATAGCCGAGGGCGCCGGCGATGATCGCGAGGTTCACGCCGAGCAGGACGTTGCCGCGGCCGACCGCGCCGAGATCATGAACGTCCTCGAGATAGGGGCCGGCCCAGAGGCCGGCGACGGACATCAGGCTGCCATACCCGACGAACTGCAGGGCGGCGATGCGGCGCAGGCGGCCGTTGCGCAGCACGGCCGCCATGCCGCGCAGGATCTCTCCGGCTCCGGCTCCCGTCCCTGCCCCGTGCGTCCCGGGTGCGTTGGTCTCAGGCCGGTCGCGGACGACGAGAAAGATCAGCGCGGCGAGGCAGGCGGTCGCTGCCGCCATGCCGACGAAGGCGCCGCGCCAGCCGACCGCCGCGGTCACCGCGGCGAGTGGCGTGGTCGCGAGCAGGGTTCCCGATCCGCCGATCGCGAAGAGCAGCGCGCTGAGCGGGGCGAAGCGGTGCGGCGGGAACCAGCGTCCAAGGATCACGAGCGCGCCCATCAGGCCGACGGCACAGCCGACGCCCATCAGCGCCCGCGCCACGGTCAGGGCGACGGCGCTGTTCGCTACGGCGAACAGCAGCGATCCCGCGACCGCAACGCTCATGACCGCCGCCATCGTGCGGCGCGGGCCCCACCGGTCGAGCAGGATTCCGCCCGGTATCTGCGCGCAGGCGAAGGTGAGGAAGAAGGCGCCGGTCATGGCGCCCAGCACGGCGGGCGACAGATCGAGTTCGCGCATGAGTTCCGGCGCGATGACGGCGTTCGAGACGCGGAAGAACTGGCTGGAGAGATAGGCCGCCGACAGGACCGCGAAGATGCGCCAAGCCATTCAGAATATTCTTTTTATGGTGGACAGAAGCCGGGAACCGGTCAGCAGGCTTGTTGTTGATGAGCCAGTTACATCAGTGACGAGGGTATTCCAATGACCAAGAATCTGTTGCTCGGCAGCGCGATCGCGATGTTCCTCGCTGCGCCGGTGATGGCCCAGACTACCCCTCCGAAGGCAGGCGATACCACGCCGCCGGCGTCGTCCAGCACCATGTCGAAGCCGGGTGGGGCCGACACGATGGGCAAGCCGAGCGAGACGATGGCGGCGCCGTCGGCGACGACCGCGGCTGCGACGGGGGCGTTTCTCGATAAGCAGGAGGCCGGGCAGATGCGCGCCGACGAGATCATCGGCGCGTCGGTCAAGAATCCGAAGGACGAGGACGTCGGCACGATCGACGACCTGATCTTCGACAAGGACGGCAAGATCGTCGGTGCAGTCGTGTCCGTGGGCGGCTTCCTCGGCATGGGCGCGAAGTCGGTGGGTGTCGACTGGAACGAATTGCAGGTCCGGTCGAGCGACGCGATCGTCGTCCAGTGGACGAAGGAGGAACTGCAGTCGGCTCCCGACTTCCAGACCCAGGAGGATATCAAGGCGGAGCGCGACTCGGCCGCACGCGGTGCTGGCACGCCGCCGGCCGGCGGGATGGGCGCCCCGTCCACCGCCCCGACCCGGTAGGGTGAAAGGCGCGGGGCCTGAGCAAGGGCCCCGACGACCGCTGACGATGGAAGCCGGCCCGGCGGACGCGGGGCCGGCTTTCGCATGAGTGCGGCCGCCGATTCCCGTTGCCACCGTCCCCGTTGCTTGAAAACATGCCGTGGCGACATGCCAGCGAAGCATGCGTCAAGGGAGGGCCGGATGAACGATGGATCAACTGCCCGAAGCCGCTGCGTAGCACTCGTCGGGCCGTATCTCAGCGGCAAGACGACCCTTCTCGAAAGCCTGCTGCACGCGACCGGCGCGATCCCGCGCAAAGGTTCGGTGCGCGACGGAACGTCGGTCGGCGACGGTGCGCCGGAGGCGCGCGCCAAGCAGATGACCGTCGAAATCACCGCGGTCGACACCGCCTATCTCGGCGACTCATGGTCGTTCCTCGACAGTCCGGGCTCGATCGAGTTTCTGCAGGACGCGCAGAACGCCTGCATGGTGGCCGATCTGGCCGTCGTGGTCTGCGATCCCGAGCCGGCGCGCGCACTGACGGTGGCGCCGATCCTCCGCTTCCTCGACGCGAACGCGATTCCCCATCTCCTCTTCATCAACAAGATGGATGCGGCGAGCGATCGCGTGCGCGAAATCCTGGCGGCGCTGCAGGGCGTCTCGCAGCGCCCGCTCGTGCTGCGCCAGGTGCCGATCCGCGAGGGGGAGGCGATCGTCGGCTATGTCGACCTCGTGAGCGAGCGGGCGTATCGCTACCGGGCCGGCCAGCCCTCCGACCTGATCGAGCTGCCGTCGGACATCTTGGAGCGCGAGCAGGAAGCCCGCCAGGCGATGATCGAGGCGCTGGCCGACCATGACGACGACCTGCTGGAGCAGGTCCTCGAGGACAAGGTGCCCGCGCCGCAGGACATCTACGGCTATGTGCGCAAGGAACTGCGCGACGACCTGATCGTGCCGGTCCTCCTGGGATCCGCCCTGAACGACGGCGGCGTGCGCCGCCTGCTGAAGGCGCTGCGCCACGATACGCCGACCCTGGAGGCGAACGTCGCCCGGCGCGGCCTGCAGGAGGCGGGCGAGGTGGTCGTGCAGATCGCGCGCACGACCTATGTGCCGCATACCGGCAAGGTGGCGCTCGCACGAGTCCTGCGTGGGACCCTGAAGGAGGGGGCGACGCTGGGCGGCGAGCGTCTGGGCAACCTGATGCGCCCGTTCGGGACGAGTTTCTCCAAGATTCCGTCGGCCGGCCCCGGTGACGTCGTCGCCATCGGCCGGCTGGAAACGCTCAGGACCGGTGATGTCCTGACTCCGGCCGGCACGTCGCGGGCAGCCGACTGGCCCAAGCCGCTGCCGCCGATCTTCTCGCTCGCGGTCCAGCCGGAGAACCGGCAGGACGAGGTCAAGCTGTCCAGCGCCATCGCCCGGCTGATCGAGGAGGACGCATCCTATTCCGTCGAGCAGGACGCCGAGCTGCACCAACTCCTGCTCTGGGGCCAGGGCGAGCAGCATCTTCAGGTCGCCCTGATGCGCCTGGGCAGCAAGTGGAACGTCAACGTCCGGGCGGCCCGGCCGCTGACGCCCTACCGCGAGACGATCCGCAAGAGCGTCGAGCAGCATGCCCGCCACAAGCGGCAGACGGGCGGGCACGGGCAGTTCGCCGATATCCATGTCGAGATCGCGCCGCTGCCGCGCGGCGAAGGTTTCGCCTATGGCGACCGGGTGGTCGGCGGGGCCGTGCCGAAACAGTACATTCCCGCGGTCGAGGCGGGGGTGAAGGATTATCTCGCGCGCGGGCCGCTCGGCTTTCCGGTGGTCGATGTCGCGGTGACGCTCCTCGACGGCAAGTTCCACGCCGTCGACAGCTCCGAAATGGCGTTCAGGACGGCCGGGCGCCTGGCGATGTCGGAGGGCATGCCGAAATGCGGGCCGGTCCTGCTGGAGCCGATCCTGAGGGTGACGGTACACGTCCCGAACGACTATACATCCAACGTGCAGCGCCTCCTTTCGGGGCGCCGCGGACAGCTTCTCGGCTATGACGGCCGCGAGGGCTGGCCGGGCTGGGATTCCGTCCAGGCGTTTCTGCCTCAGTCGGAGATGCACGACCTGATCGTCGAGCTGCGGTCGCTGACGATGGGTGTCGGGTCCTTCGACTGGAGCTTCGATCATTTGCAGGAGTTGACCGGGCGGCTGGCCGACGAGGTCGTCAAAGCCCGGATGGAGGCGACGCAGTGAACCAGGAAAAGATACAGAAGGCGGCGGCATTCCTCGCGGAATCGACCGCGAAGCGGCAGCGGCGGAATCTGCCGGACGACCTGAAGCCGGCGAACGAGGCGGAAGCGGTCGCGATTTGCGAAGCGGGCTGGGCGCTGACCGGCGGCGATCCGGCGGGCTGGAAGATCGGCGCCGCCGATCCGAAGGCGCGCGCGGCCATGGGCCTCACGGTTCCGTTCCTCGGCCGGATCGAGAAGGCCGGCATTCGCCACGGCGACCAGACCTTCCCGTTCGCCGACATGCGGCGGCCGATCGTGGAATCGGAATACGGCTATCGCATGGGCCGCGACCTGCCGCCGCGCGCCGAGCCCTACACCCGCGCCGAGGTCGAGGACGCGGTCGAGGCGCTGCTGATCGGCATCGAGGTGCCGGAGAGCAGGCTCGAGGACGATCACGGTCTCGCCGGCCTGGGGTCGGCCTGCGACAACGGCGCCTCCAGCCTCTATGTCGAGGGCAAGTCGTTCACCGACTGGCGCGGCATCGATCTGCTCGGCCACGACGTCGTCATGACGATCAACGGCGAGGAGCGCGGCCGCGGCACCGGAGCGGCGGTGATGGGCCATCCGATGGACGCGCTCGTCTGGTTCGTGAACCACATGTCGGCCAACGGGCGCACGCTGAAGGCTGGTCAGTTCGTGACCACCGGCTCGTGCACCGGGGTCATTCCGGTGAAGCCGGGCGAGACCTGCGTGGCCGATTTCGGGCCGCTCGGCAAGATCACGGTCGCCTTCCCCGCCTAAGCTCCGTTACTCGGCGAGCTGCCTCGATGGCGATGGCCCCGCGCCGGTCGCCATTGAGGCGAAGCGCAGCAGCAGGTCGACGAGGCCGCCGTCGCTGACCATCAGGGCCGCCTCGGCCGGAGTCACCCAGGCGCGCTCGCGCCGGCCGCGTTCGGGCCAAGCGTTCAGCTCACGCTCGACCCGCATCAGGAAGACGTCGACCCGGCAGCGCTGCACCTTCTTCGGGCGGATCGTCTTCTCATAGTGGTAGACCCCGAAGGGCTGCTCGTCGATCGGCCCCTTTATCCCGGCCTCCTCGTAGGCTTCACGCGCTGCCAGTTCATGCGGCAGGGCGTCCTTCTCCGGCCAGCCCTTGGGGATGATCCAGCGCCGCGTCTGGAGCGACGTCACCAGGAGAACGCGCGCGCCATGTTGGTCCCAGCGGTAGGGCAGGGCGGCGTACTGGTGACGGAGCTTCGGATTCTTCATCGTGGCAGAAAGATGGGCCTTTCGAGCCGGTTTGACACGGCTTCGCTGCACACCGAGGGGCCGGAACGCCGATTCCTGCATCACTTGTCATAAAACTGTAATGGTCAATACGGATGACCGGCCGAATGGGTCTAGTGCCGCGGCAGCCCTCGTCCCGGCTACGGCTGCCGCGCGACCACATGGCGGATGTGCCAGTGCTTGCGACGCCCGCGTGGCGTCACGCCGTCGGCCTCCTCCTCGTCCAGCATCTCGACCTCCAGGCCCTCCAGCATCGCCGCCGTCTGTTCGGCGGTATGGCAGGTGAGGTGCGGATCGCGGGCGAAATCGTCGCGTTCGCCGTAGAACTGGCCGGCGAACCGCCCGCCGGGGCGGAGCGAGCCGCGGATCGCCGCCCACACGGCCGGGAAGGCCGCCGGCCGGCAGATGGGCAGCGAGAAGCTCGCATTCACGAGGTCGACCTCCGGCCAGCGCGCTTCTTCGAACCGCGCCGTCCGGGTGACCAGGCCGCCGGATCGCGGCAGGTCGGGGCGGCCGCCCAGGCTCTGCGCCGCCTGCGGCTCGGCGTCGATGGCGAGCACCTGCCAGCCGCGGCGCAGCAGCTCGACGGCGTCGCGGCCGCCGCCGCTGCCGAGATCGACGGCGCGACCTTTCGTCCGCCCCTCGTCCTCGAAGAGCGACAGTGCGCGCAGCAGCGTCGGGCGCGGCGGACGTGCCTCCGTCGCGGAATAATAGGCTTTCCAGTCCCGCGGCCCCTTCGCGTCCCGGTCCGATTCCGTCATGTCGCGGCCCCCCTGACCTTTCACCGAGATACCAGTGATATCCTTTGCCGATGTGCGGAGCGGGTCCATATCCTCCGCACCGACCGGCTTTGGCCGGCAACCGGGCGAGGGAGAAAACCACATGACGCTGCAACTCGGTGACATCGCGCCGAACTTCACGGCCGAGACCACGCAGGGCAAGATCGACTTCCACGAGTTCATCGGAAACGGCTGGGCCGTCCTGTTTTCGCATCCCGCGAACTTCACCCCCGTCTGCACGACCGAACTCGCCGAGGTCGCGCGGCTGAAGCCGGAGTTCGACAGGCGGAACGTCAAGGTCATCGGCCTGTCCGTCGACGAGCTGCCCTCCCACGCGAAGTGGGAGAAGGACATCGAGGAGACCCAGGGCCAGTCCGTAAACTTCCCGATCATCGCCGACGCGGACCGCAACGTGTCGACCCTCTACGGGATGATCCACCCGAACGCCGACGCCAAGGTTACGGTGCGCTCGGTCTTCGTCGTCGGGCCGGACAAGAAGGTGAAGCTGATCATCACCTACCCGCCATCCACCGGCCGGAACTTCGACGAGATCCTGCGGGTCATCGATTCGCTGCAGCTGACGGCCGATTTCAAGGTCGCCACGCCGGTGAACTGGAACCACGGCCAGGACGTGATCATCGTGCCCTCGGTGAACAACGAGGACGCGAAGACGCTCTTCCCGGGCGGCTGGAAGGAACTGAAGCCCTACCTGCGCATGGTCCCGCAGCCGAAGCGCTGACCTGCGGCGCTCAGGCCGGCGTCATGATGTTGGTGCCGGCCTCGACGTCGGTGAGCGAAGCGAACCGGCGGCTGTCGAACAGCTGGTAGTGCCACCATTCGTTCCGGTAGAAGTCCCAGCCCGCCGCCGTCATGATCCCCAGCAGGATCAGGCGGTTGCGCTGGGCCTCCGCCGGGATGTCGGTCACGCCGTGGTGCGACTGGGGCCGCAGGTCGTCGAAGCCGGTGCCCATGTCGAGCACGCTGCCGTCCGGCCGTAGGAGGGTCAGGTCGACCGCGGCGCCGCGCGTATGCGGGCCGCCCTTGCGCGGATCGGCGACATAGTTCGGATCGGGCGTGTGGTTCCACAGCGCCCACTGCGCCTCCACCGGCCGGAAGGCATCGTAGACGCGCAGCCGCAGGTCGAGACCGGCGGCAATGGCGACCGCGCGCCGCAGCGCCGCCTCGGCTTCGGGCAGCAGGAAACAGGCAGCCCGGACGTAGATAGGCTTGCCGGTGAAGTTCTCGGGCGTCGCATAGGCGAGGTCGATCTCGACCCCGTGCGACTCTGGCGTGATCTCGACGAGCATCATCCTGCTATGGCCGGCCGCGGCGCGGCCGTCAACGGCGACGCGCAGGGGGATGGCGCGCCAGCAGGTGGATCAGCAGAAAGCCCACGACGAAGCCGCCCACATGCGCCTCCCATGCGATTCCCGGCCCCGGCAGGAACTGCATGCCGGCCAGCCCGACCAGCAGGTTGAGGCCCATGATCACCGCGACGAACGTCAGCGCGCCGCGACGGCTTGCGGCGACGTCCCCCCGGAAGAGGTACGGCACCGCGGCGCCCAGCAGGCCGTAGACGCCGCCCGACGCCCCGATCACCGCGATCGGCGCCGCACCCACCGAGAGCGCCTGCGCCAGCGCCGCCGCGATGCAGCAGGCGAAGAAGAGCAGCAGCATGCGCGCCGTTCCGATCGTCCACTCCACCATGCTGCCGAAGGCGAGCAGGAAGCCGACGTTGAGGAACAGGTGCATGCCGTCGCCGTGCAGAAAGGCATAGCTGAGGAGGGAGAAAAGCTCCCCCGCCAGCAACCCTTCGCCCTGCGGCCCAAACTGCGCCAGGAACGCCGCCGGCACGAAGGCGAAGCGCTCGATCAGCGCATCCTGTACACTGTATGGCAGCATCACCCGGACGAAATGTGCCGCCGCGATGGCGATGCACAGGATCACCGTTCCGGGTGGCGCGTTGAATATGGGCTGGCGGTCGGCGGGCCGCGGGCGATAGACCGGCTGGGGCGAGTGCATGCGCCGCAAGGTGGGGCTGGAGCGGCCAGCGGGTCAACAGCGGTGACGGCCGCCGGCGTCGAAACGGGATGAAACGGCCATGGCCGAGACGATTTTGGAAGAACATTCGCGGCTGCAGCTGCCGCGTCGCGCCTACACGCTGGTCCTCGCCGGCGGCCGCGGCAGCCGCCTCCATGAACTGACAGACAATCGGGCGAAGCCCGCCGTCTATTTCGGCGGCAAGTTCCGCATCATCGATTTCGTGCTGTCGAACTGCATCAACTCGGGACTGCGGCGGATCGGCGTGCTGACCCAGTACAAGTCGCACAGCCTGCTGCGCCACCTGCAGCGCGGCTGGTCCTTCCTGCGCCCGGAAGCCAACGAGTTCATGGACCTTCTGCCGGCGCAGCAGCGCATCGACGAGGTGTCCTGGTACAGCGGCACCGCCGACGCGGTCTATCAGAACCTCGACATCATCCGTGCGAACGGACCGGAGTTCGTCGTGGTCCTCGCGGGCGACCATATCTACAAGATGGACTATTCGCGCATGCTCGCCTCGCACGTGGAGACGGGGGCGGAATGCACCGTCGGCTGCATTGAGGTGCCGCTCGAGGAAGCCCGCGGCTTCGGCGTGATGCATGTCGACGAGAACCTGCGCATCGTCGACTTCATCGAGAAGTCGCCAACGCCGCCGTCCATGCCGGGCAAGCCCGACAGGGCGCTGGCGAGCATGGGCATCTACGTCTTCAACGCGGCCTATCTGTACGACCGGCTGGCGCAGGATGCGGCGAAGCCCGGTTCGACACACGATTTCGGCAAGGACCTCATCCCCGACATCGTGGCCAAGGGGGAGGCGGTGGCCCATCCCTTCGCGCTGAGCTGCGTGTCGGAGGGCGACGCCGAATCCTACTGGCGCGACGCCGGCACCCTCGACGCCTACTGGGCCGCGAACATCGACCTCTGCGCGGTCACGCCCGAACTCGACATGTATACGGCGAACTGGCCGATCATCACGCACCAGGAACAGCTGCCGCCGGCCAAGTTCGTCTTCGACGACGACACCCGCCGCGGCATGGCGCTCGATTCGCTGGTGTCCGGCGGCTGCATCATCTCCGGCTCCGCGGTGCGGCGCTCGCTGCTCTTCTCGCGCTGCCGCGTCGATTCATGGGCGGAACTGAACGGTGCCGTGCTGCTGCCCGAGGTCCGGGTGAACCGCTATGCGCGGCTGAAGAACGTCATCGTCGACCGCGGCTGCAACATTCCCCGCGGGCTCGTCGTGGGCGAGGATCCCGAGGAGGACGCCTGCCGGTTCCGCAGGTCGGACAAGGGCATCACCCTGATCACACGGGCCATGCTCGAACGGCTCGGCTGACGCCGATGCGCATCCTGCACGTCGCGGCGGAACTCTATCCCTCCGTGAAGACCGGGGGGCTGGGCGACGTGGTCGCCGCCCTGCCCGCCGCGCTCGCCGCCCGGGGCGAGGACGTCCGCCTTCTCCTGCCCGGATTCCCCGGCTTCCTCGCCGGAATCGAGGGCCTGGAGACGGTGTGCGCCGTTCCCGCCCCCGCCTGGGCGGGCGAGCCGGTACTGCAGCGGGGCCGCGTGCCGGGCAGCGGGCTCGTCGCGTACGTGCTGCATGCGCCCGCACTTTACGACCGGCCCGGCCATGTCTACGTGTCCCCCGACGGCCGCGACTGGCCGGACAATCACCGGCGCTTCGCGCTGCTCGGCATGGCCGCGGCGCAGGTCGCCGCCGGCCTCGATCCGTCCTGGCGGCCGGAGACGGTGCATGCGCACGACTGGCACGCGGCACTCGCGCCGGTCTACATGGCGACGACGGACGGTGCGGGCGTGCCGTCGGTCCTGACCATCCACAACCTCGCCTTCCAGGGGCTCTTCCCGGCGCACGCCTTCGCCGACCTCGGACTGCCGATCGCGCTGTTCGGCATGGACGGGCTGGAGTTCTGGGGACGCGTCTCCTTCATGAAGGGCGGCCTGCTCTTCGCCGATCGCATCACCACGGTCAGCCCGACCTATGCGGCGGAGATCGTGACGCCGGAGCACGGCATGGGGCTGGACGGGGTGCTGCGTGCGCGTGGGAGCGCGGTCTCCGGCATCCTGAACGGCGTCGACTACGCGGTCTGGGATCCGGCGGTGGACGCGCTGCTGCCGGCGCCCTACGGGCCGGCGGATCTGGCCGGAAAGGCGCGGTGCAAGGCGGCGCTGCAGGTGGAGATGGGGCTGGCCGCCGATCCGGACGCGTTCCTGCTGGGCGCCGTGACGCGGCTGACCGGGCAGAAGGGGTTCGACCTGGTGCTGGACGCGGCGCCCTCCCTCGGCGGGCTGGGCTGCCAGCTGGCGATGCTCGGTTCCGGCGAACCGGCGCTGGAAAGCGGCTTCGCCCGTCTCGCACGGGCCGACGGCCGCCGTGTGGCGGTGCGCATCGGCTACGACGAGGCGCTGGCGCACCGGATCATCGCCGGTGCCGACGCCATGCTGGTGCCGTCGCGCTTCGAGCCCTGCGGCCTGACCCAACTCTACGCCATGCGCTACGGCACGCCGCCGATCGTCCGCCGGACGGGAGGACTCGCCGATACCGTCGCCGACGCCCGCGACGCGGTCGGCACGGGCTTCCTGTTCGACGCGATCGACCCTGACGCGTTCCTGGGCGCCGCAACCCGCGCGGCACTGCTGCGGCGCGATCCGGCGCGGTGGGAGGCGGTGGTCCGGGCGGGGATGTCCGCCGACTTCAGCTGGTCGCGCGCCGCGGAACGCTACGCCGACCTCTATCGCGATATCGCGCGGCCGGCGTGACGCCGGCGGCTATTGCGGGGCGGGTGCCGGCTTCGCGTCGGCCTTGCCGCCGCCGCCCATGTAGACGGCGATCATGCTGACCGGCACCGTCCCCTTGTTGGTGCCGTTGTGCGGCCAGTTCATCGCCTCCATGAGCGAATCGCCGGCGGCATAGACCTTGGTGCCCTTCTCGCCGTAGTCGACGGTGATCGCTCCCTCCAGGATATGGACGAAGAGCGGGACCTCGTGCACATGCCAGCCGGTCTCCCGCCCGGGCGGGAGCGTCACGATGGCCGCCGTGATCACCGGCGCACCCTCGGGATAGGCGAGCGGCTGTCCGACGATGTCCGTCCCCGCCTTGAGCAGCGGCGTCAGGAGGGTCTGGTAGGAAACGGGCTGGTCCGCGACGGCGGGGAGGGCCGTCGCGAAGGGAAGAGCCGCCGCGAAGAGCGGGCCGAGCCAGGAGGCTTTCATGCGGGGTATGTCCAGCCGTCATCGTTGCAGGATTCACCCCATTAGACCGCGGACACCCTAAGCAAACGATAATCCCCCCGGCGACGGCGACCGTTCCCGCCTCAACCCGTCAGCTCGAAGCCTTCGTAGCCGTTGGCGGCGACCTTCTCGCAGATGCCGGCGTAGCGGTTCATGCCGCCGGCGTACGGCATGAAGACGCGTGGCTTGCCGGGGACGTTGGCGCCCAGGTACCAGGAACTCGACGCCATCGGCAGCAGGGTGGCGTCCGCCGCCTCGTTGACGTGCGCGACCCATTTCTCCGCGGCGTCCGGCTGCGCCTCGATGCGCTCGATGCCGTTGGCGCGCATGTGGGCGATGCAGTCGGTGATCCAGTCGGCGTGCTGCTCGATGGCGACCGGCATGTTGCACAGCACCGACGGGCTGCCGGGGCCGGTGATCGTGAACATGTTGGGGAAGCCGGGCACCTGCAGGCCGAGATAGGTCTTGGGCCCCGCATGCCACGCGTCGCGCAGCGAGAGCGCGTCCCGGCCGCGGATGTCCATGCGCATCAGGGGGCCCGTCATCGCGTCGAAGCCGGTCGCGAAGACGATGATGTCGAGCGGGTATTCGTCATCC
This sequence comes from Constrictibacter sp. MBR-5, assembly GCF_040549485.1. Lineage (NCBI taxonomy): Bacteria > Pseudomonadati > Pseudomonadota > Alphaproteobacteria > Rhodospirillales > Allostellaceae > Constrictibacter > Constrictibacter sp. MBR-5. The sequence continues at coordinate 64,109 of NZ_JBEPTK010000003.1, read as the reverse complement.
GCCGTCTGGATGCCGCTCGGCGTGATGCGCTCGATCGGCGCTGCACGCACGTCGACCAGGGCGACGTTGTCGCGGTTGAAGGTCTCGAAATAGTCGGTGTCGATCGGCGGCCGCTTGGCCGCGTAGGGGTGATCGAAGTTGGTCAGCTTGTCCGCGGTCTCCGGATCCTTGACGATCGCGCGGATCTTGTCGCGGATGAACTGGGCCGCCGTGTCGTTCGCCGTCCGGTCGGTCAGCAGGTCGCTGAAGGTCGCGCGGAAGCGCAGGCTGCCGACCTCCCAGGCCTTCTCGTAGAGTTCTCGCCGCTTTTCCGGCGAGACGGACAGCGCCGAGACGTCGGAGATGTCGAAGGGATGGCCGTTGACCGTGCGGCGCGCATGGTCGCGGATCGACGCGTAGTTCGCCTTCACCTGCCGGTCGAATTCGGGGTCGAGCGGCGCGTTGCGCGCCGGCACGCTGTAGTTCGGCGTGCGCTGGAAGACGGTGAGGTGCGCCGCCTGCTCGGCGATGACGGGAGCCGCCTGAATGCCGGTCGACCCGGTGCCGACGAGGCCGACGCGCTTGCCGGTGAAGTCGACGCCTTCGTGCGGCCATTCGCCGGTGTGGTACCAGCGGCCCTCGAAGCTATCGAGCCCCGGGATGTTGGGCACGTTGGCGGAGGACAGGCAGCCGACGGCGGTGATCAGGAACCGGGCCGCATACTCGTCGCCGCCCTCGGTCGTCACGCGCCACAGGTTGGCGGCGGCGTCGTAGCGCGCGCCCGCGACGCGCGTGCTCAGCACGATGTCGCGGCGCAGGTCGAAGCGGTCGGCGACATGGTTGAGATAGCCCATGATCTCGGCCTGACCGGGATAGCGCTCCGACCAGGTCCATTCCTGCTGCAGCTCGTCCGAGAAGGAGAAGGAATAGTAGTAGCTCTCGGAATCGCAGCGCGCCCCGGGATAGCGGTTCCAGAACCAGGTGCCGCCGACGCCGTCCGCGGCCTCCAGCACCTTCGCCGAGAGGCCGAGGCGGTCGCGCAGGCAGTGGAGCTGGTACAGTCCGGAGAAGCCGGCGCCGATGATCACCGCATCGAGCGGGCCGCTGCGACCGGCCGCGTCCGCCGGCTGGCTCGTCGTGTCGGGCATGGCCTAGCGTCCTCAATTGTCCTGTACTTTGCCCCGAAGCTAGCGCCGACAGGGCATCGCATCAACGCCCGCTCACAGGAGGGCGAACTTCACGAGGAACAGGGCGGCGATCGCCAGGACTGTCGGCGAGCAGTCGGCCAAGCGTCCGGCGGCGAGCTTTATGCCCGCATAGGTGATGAAGCCGATCCCGATGCCGTGGGCGATCGAGAAGGTGAAGGGCATGGCCAGTGCCGTGACCACGGCCGGGGCATAGACGGTGGCGTCGTCCCAGTCGATCTCGGTCAGCCCGCGCGCCATCAGGCAGGCGACGAAAAGCAGGGCCGGTGCGGTCGCATAGGCCGGTACGGTCTGGGCCAGCGGCGAGAAGAACAGGCAGAGCAGGAAGAGGCACGCCACGACGACGGCCGTCAGCCCCGTTCGTCCGCCCGCCTTTATCCCCGCGGCACTCTCGATATAGCTCGTCGTGGTCGAGGTGCCGAAGACCGCGCCGGCGGTCGTCGCGGCCGAATCGGCCAGCAGAGCCTGGCGCAGGCGCGGCAGCCGGCCCTGCGCGTCGAGAAGCCCGGCGCGATGCGAGACGCCCACCAGCGTCCCGGCCGTGTCGAACAGGTCGACGAACAGGAAGGTGAAGACGATGGCGATCAGGCCGACGTGGAAGGCGCCGGCGATGTCGAGCTGCAGGAAGGTCGGCGAGGGATCCGGCGGCAGCGAGACCACACCGCGGAACTCCGAGACGCCGAGTGCGAGGCCGAGTGCCGTGGTGGCGAGGATGCCGATGATCACCGCACCCGGTACCCGCCGCACGTCCAGCGCCACCATCAGCACGAAGCCCGCCCCGGCGAGGATCACCGGCCAGGACGTGACGTCGCCGACGGTGACCAGCGTTGCCGGATGGTCGACGATCAGGCCGGCGTTCTTCATCGCGATGATCGCCAGGAAGAAGCCGATCCCCGCCGACACGGCCGTCTTGAGCTCGCGCGGGATGGCGTTCACCAGCCATTCGCGCACCGGCAGCAGCGACAGGGCGATGAACAGGATGCCCGACAGGAACACCGCGCCGAGCGCCACCTGCCAGGAATAGCCCATGCCCCCGACCACGCCGTAGGCGAAATAGGCGTTGAGGCCCATCCCCGGCGCCAGGGCGATCGGGTAGTTGGCGTAGAGTCCCATGATCAGGGTGCCGACCGCCGCGGCGAGGCAGGTCGCGACGAAGACAGCGCCGAAATCCATGCCCGCGTCCGACAGGATCGCCGGATTGACGAAGGTGATGTAGGCCATCGTCAGGAAGGTCGTGACCCCGGCGACGACCTCCGTCCGCACGGTCGTGCCGTGTTCCTCGAGCTTGAAGCGCGTCAGCATCCATTCCCCCCTCGGCCGGCGCCCTTGCCGGTCCCCCGCGACCGCACCGTCAGTGCGGCACGGATCATGCCACGGCGCGGCCGGTGGAAGGCAGGTGTCTCAGGCCGTCGAACCGCCGTCGACGGGCAGGGCGGCACCGGTCACGAAGGACGCCTCGTCCGAGAGCAGGAACAGGGCGGCGTTGGCGATCTCCTCTGGCCGGCCGGGGCGGCCCATCGGGTTGCGGCCGCTGTGCTGGCGGATCAGTTCCTCGGGATCCCGACCGCCGGTGTCCTGCTGGTCGGGCCGGGCGACGAAGACGCGCAGCATCGGCGTATCGACCGGCCCGGGGCAGACCGCGTTGACGCGGATGCCGTCGCGCGCCAGCCGCTTGGCCAGCGACTTCGTCAGGCCGATCACCCCGAACTTCATCGCCGAGTATACCGGGCTGTAGGGCGACCCCTGCAGGCCCGAGGTCGAGGCGGTGAAGAGCAGCGCCCCGCCGCCGCGCGCCCGCAGCTCCGGGATCGCCGCCTCGGTGGTGACCAGCACGGAGCGCAGGTTGAGGTCGACGGCCAGTTCGAAGTCCGCCATGTCGAGCCCCTCGACCGCGGCGGGGCCGGGGTGGCCGAGATGGTTCCAGACGAAGTCGAGCCCGCCGAACGCGTTCGCGGTCTCCTTCACGATGCGCGCCGCCTCCTTGTCGGCGCGCAGGTCGGCGGCGATGCCCGTCGCCTTGCCGCCGGCCGCCTCGATCTCGGCGACGACGGCCGCGACGCCCGCCGCGTCGCGATCGACCACGGCGACCGACGCGCCTTCGCGCGCGAAACGCAGGGCGCCGGCACGGCCCATGCCGGACGCCGCCGCTGTGACGATTCCGATCTTGTCGCGAAGGCGCATCGCTTCACCCTGTTCGTTGTTCCCGTCCGTCCTCCGGGGCTATGCTGGCCGCGTTGACCGGACAAAGGAAGAGCGGGTGACGCAGGGCGACTGGCGCGAGCGCGCCGCCACGGTGTTCGAATGCGAGAAGCGGCCGGCGAACGGCGGGCGCGGCATGGTCGTCACCAACCATCCGCTGGCCTCGGCGGCGGGCGCGGAGATGCTGGCGGCGGGCGGCAACGCCGTCGACGCCGCCATATCGGCGCTGTTCACGCTGACCGTGGTGGAGCCGATGATGGTCGGCATCCTTGGCGGCGGCCTCGCCCACATCCGCCTCGCCGACGGCAGCCATCGCATCGTCGACGGCCTGCCGCGCGCACCTGCCGCCGCGCGGCCGGACTGCTATCGGCCGATCTCCGACACGCTGCCGGACTATCTCGACGTCGAGGGGCGCGAGAACACGCTGGGCGCCAAGGCGGTGGCGGCACCCGGCGCGCTGCTCGGCTGGTGCGAGGCGCTGGAACGGTTCGGCACCCTGCCGCTCGCCGACGTCATCGAGCCGGCGATCCGCCACGCGTCGCGCGGCTTCCGCGCGACGCCCTTCCTGGTGGAGTGCATCACCGACACGGCCGCCGACCTCGCCCTCGACCCGGAGATGGCGAAGCTCTACCTGCCGGGCGGGACGCCGCTGAAGGCGGGGGACCGGCTGGTCCAGGGCGACTATGCCGAGACGCTGCGCGCCGTCGCGCAGGAGGGACCGGGGCTGCTGCATGGAGGGGCGCTCGGCCGGGCGACCGCGGACTATTTCGCCCGGGCTGGCGGCTTCCTCGGCTTCGAAGACCTGACCGACTACCGGACGATCGAGCGCGCGGTCGTCCGCGGCACCTATCGCGGCTTCGAGATCGTCGGCCCGCCGCCGCCCTCGTCCGGCGGCGTGCACGTCATCCAGATGCTCAACATCCTGGAGGGCTACGACATCGCGCAGCTGGGCTTCGGCTCGCCGGCGACGCTCCACCTCATCGCCGAGGCGCTGAAGATCGCCTTCGCCGACCGCAAGGCCGTGACCGGCGATCCCGACTTCGTGCGCGCGCCGGTCGACCGGCTGATCGACAAGGCCTATGCCGCCGAACGCCGGGCCGAGATCGACCCGCACCGGGCGAAGATTTGGGGGGCCGGCGTGGCGCCAGTCGAATCGGCGAACACCACGCACATCACGGTGGCCGACGCAGCCGGCAACATCGTCGCCAGCACCCAGACGATCAACAGCGTCTTCGGCGCGCGCATCATCGTGCCCGGCACCGGGATGGTGGCGAACAACCACATGCACCTGTTCGACCCGCATCCCGGGCATGCCGCCTCGATCGCGCCTAAGAAGCGGGTGACGACGTCGATGTCGCCGGTCATGGCGCTGAAGGACGGCGAGCCGGCCTATGCCCTCGGCCTGCCCGGCGGCCTACGCATCTTCGGTTCCGCCATGCAGGCGCTGCTCAACCTAATCGACCACGGCATGGCCCTGCAGGAGGCGGTCGAGGCCCCGCGCCTGTGGACCCAGGGCCACACGGTGGAAGTGGAGAGCGGCTTTCCCGAATCTGTCCGTGCCGGTCTGCGCGACTGTGGCCACGACTGTGTCGTGCTGCCCCATGTCGCGAGCGGCATGAACGCGATCCGGTTCGAGGCCGACGGTTCCATGACCGGTGCCGCCTGCTGGCGCGCCGACGGCACCCCGGTCGGCGTCGGCGGCGGGCTGGCGCGCGCCGGCGTGCGCTTCTGGCCTGACAGGGCGAAGGTCTGAGACAAAGGGCCGCGAACAACCGACGAAGGCTCGAGGAGCGAGAGACGCCATGAACCGGCAGCTGCATCTCAACCTGTTCATTCACAGCCGCGGCCACCACGAGGCGTCGTGGCGGCATCCGGCCGCGTCGCCGTTGCCGCTGACCGACATCCGCTACTATCAGGATCTGGCGCAGCGGGCCGAGGCGGCGCATTTCGACTCGATCTTCCTCGCCGACCAGCTGGCGCTCGGCGACGACGTGGCCCAGGCGGCGCGCACCTGGCTGGAGCCGATCACCGTGCTCGCCGCGGTGGCGGCGGCGACCAGCCGGATCGGCCTGATCGCCACGGCGTCGACCACCTATACCGAGCCGTTCAACCTCGCCCGGCAATTCGCCTCGCTCGACCACATCAGCAACGGCCGGGTCGGCTGGAACATCGTCACGTCCTGGCTCGCGGCCGCGGCCCGCAACTATGGCGGCGACGGCCCGCTCAGCCATGCCGAGCGCTACGTCCGCGGCGAGGAGTTCATGAGCGTCGTCAAGGCGCTGTGGGACAGTTGGGGCGACGACGCCGTGGTCGACGACCGCGCGGGCGGGGTCTACGCCCGGGAGGACCGGATCAGGCCGATCGACCATCGCGGCGACTACTACCAGATCGCCGGGCCGCTCAACCTGCCGCGCTGCCCGCAGGGACGGCCGGTACTGGTGCAGGCGGGCTCGTCGGACACGGGGCGGCGCTTCGCCGCGCGCCATGCCGAGGCCGTGTTCACGGCGCATATGGAGAAGGCGACGGCCCAGGCCTTCTATGCCGATCTGAAGCAGCTCGTGGAGGCGGAGGGACGCCCGCGCGATCAGGCGCTGATCCTGCCCGGCCTCAGCCCGATGATCGGCTCGACCGAGGCCGAGGCGCAGCGCCTGTCGCGCGAACTGAACGAACTGGCCGATCCGGAGGTGGGGCGGCGGCGCCTGTCGGGCCGTTTCGGCGGCTACGACTTCTCGCACCTGCCGCTCGACCGGCCGCTGTCGCCGTCGGACTTCCCCGACCCGGAGAAGGTCGAGGCGGCACGCAGCCGTACCGAGGTCATCATCGGCCTCGTCCGGCGCGAGAAGCTCACGCTCCGTCAGCTCCTCGCCAGCCTCGCCGGCGCGCGCGGCCACTTCACCATGGCGGGCACCCCGGAACAGGTGGCCGATCTGATGGAGGACTGGTTCACCGGCGGTGCGGCCGACGGCTTCAACATCATGCCGCCGATCCTGCCGCAGATGCTCGACGTCTTCATCGCCGAAGTCGTCCCGCTTCTCCAGCGGCGCGGCCTCTTCCGCACGGAGTATACGGGCGAGACCCTGCGCGACCATTACGGCCTGGCGCGCCCGCCGGGGATGCGGGCCTAGCCCGCGGCCGCCGGGTCAGCCGTACCCGCCACGACGGTCCGCGTCGCCCCGTTCCGTCTCGCGCTCCGCCGGATCGCCGAAGCCGCCGCCGCCGGGGGTGCGGAGGGTGATAGTCTGGCCCTTGGTCAGGACGTGGTCGGCGCGGACGTCGGTGGGCACGCCGTCGACCAGCACTTCGCCCAGCGTCCCCGGCGCGCCGCCGTTCAGGCCCTCCGCCGGGTGGGCGAGGCGCTCGGCCATGAAGATGATGCCGACCGGGGTGTCGCTCTCCACGGTGATCTCGATTTCCTGCCCGAGGCCGCCGCGCCGCCGGCCCGGGCCACCGGAGCCGTCGCGCAGGGACTTCCGGCCGACGAACAGCGGCGTGTTGCGCTCGACCAGTTCGACCGGGACGTTGGAGATGTTGGACGGCCAGGAGAAGCAGTTCTGCCCGTCGACCTTCGCCGTCGCCCCGGTGCCGCCGTTGAAGAACAGCGTGTTGGCGTAGGTCCGGCCGGCGGCGTCGACGCCGGTCTGGATGATGCTCCACAGCGGCGAGCCGGCCGCCGCCATCACCTGGTCCGGCAGGACCTTCGCCAGCGCACCGAAGATCAGCGGCGGCAGATAGTGTCCCGTCGCCATCCGCCCGCCGACGGCGACCGGCCGCCTCGGGTTTACGATCGTCCCCTCGGGCGCTGTCACCTCGATGGTGCGGAAGATGCCCTCGTTGTTCGGCAGGTCGGGCAGCAGGGCCGCCTTCATCGCATAGGCCGACATGGCGAAGGTGTAGGTCATGCAGCAGTTGATCGCGCGGCCGACCTGGGCCTCGGTGCCGGCATAGTCGATAACGCAGCGGTCGCCGTCGATCGTCACCGCCACCTTGAATGTGAACGGATGGCCGACGCCGTCCGTGGTGAAGCCGTGCTCGTAGCGGCCGTCAGGCACCCCGGCGATCGCCTTGCGCATCGCCGTCTCGCAGCGGCCGTGGATTTCCGCCGCGAACGCCTCCAGGTCGGCGAGGCCGTACTCGTCCATCAGTTCCTGGAGGCGCTTCTCCATCAGGTTCAGGCCCGTCACCTGGGCCCAGATGTCGCCCTCCGTCTGGTCCGGCGTGCGCACCGCGGCGCGCAGCAGCTTGAACAGGGTCTTATCCGGCTCGCCCCGGCGCATCAGGTGCATCGCCGGGATGTGGAAGCCCTCCTCGAACACCTCGCGCGCCACGACCGACCGGACCTTGCCGCCGATGTCGGGCGCGTGCGCGGTCGACGCCGCGAAACCGATCAGCCGCCCCGCGCGGAAGATCGGCTTGGCGATGGTGATGTCGTTCAGGTGGCCGGTCGCGACCCAGGGATCGTTGCAGACGAGGAAGTCGCCCGGCGCCATGTCGTCGACGCCGATCGCCTCCAGGAAGTGCTTCACCGTGATCGGCAACGAGCCGATGAACGATGGAATGCTGTCGGTGTTCTGCACCAGGCTCTGGCCGTGCGCGTCGGTCAGGACGCAGGCGAAGTCGTTGGACTCGTTGACCAGGGTCGAGAAGGACGTGCGCTGCAGCGTCTTGCCCGCCTCGTCCGCGGCCGAGATCATGCGCCGCCAGATGACCTCCAGGGTGACTGCGTCGAAGGCGGGGCTGCTCATCGTCTGCTGATCCTCGGCTGCGTTCACGGCAGGTCGACCACGAGGTTGCCGGTCTCCGACACGCGGAAGCTGGCGCCCGGGCCAATCACCAGCGTGGACTCGCGTTCCTCGACGACGCCCGGTCCCTCGAACCGGTCTCCGGCCGCCATGGCGTAGCGGTCGAAGACGGGCGCCTCGCGATGCTCGCCCCATTCGGGGAAGTACATCCGCCGGTATCCCTTGATCGGCTCGGCCGCCGTCTTCGCGTCGGCCCGGATGCCGAGTTCGCCGCCCGGCACCGGTGCCGCGACCGAGACGCGCACGTTGATGATCTCGACGGAGACCGCCGGCGGCGTGCGGGTGAATTTCTCGACATAGGCCGCCTCGAACGCCGCCATCAGCGCCGGCAGCGACCCGGCGTCGTAGGGTCCCGGCGGCAGGTCGACGACCACCTCGAAGGCTTGGCCGACATAGCGCACGTCGGCGATCCGTTCGATGCGCGCCGTCGCCGGATCGAGCCCGGTCTCGCCGACGATGCGCCGCGCGTCCGCCTCCAGCCTGCCGAACGTCGACTCGAACGCCGCCCAGTCGAGCGCGTCGAGCCGCTGCGCCACGGTCGCCACCCGGTCCACCTTGGCCGGCGCGATCAGCAGGCCCATGGCCGAGGCGACGCCGGCCGAGCTCGGGCAGACGATGCGCTTCAGGTTCAGCTTCCTGGCGACGTAATAGGCATGCAGCGGGCCGCCGCCGCCGGTGCAGAGCAGGGCGTAGCGGCGCGGATCCTTGCCGCGCTCGGCGATGTGGACGCGCGCGGCACTCGCCATGTTCTCGTTGACGACGTCGTGGATGCCCCAGGCGAGCTGCTCCACGGTAAGGTTCGCCGCGTCGGCCACCCGCGCCATGGCGCCGCGCGCCGCCGCCATGTCGATCGCCATCGACCCGCCGGCGAAGAAGTCCGGGTTGAGATAGCCCAACAGGAAGTCGGCGTCGGTCACCGTCGGCTTCACACCGCCCAGGCCGTAGGCGGCCGGCCCCGGTTCCGACCCGGCGCTCTCCGGCCCGACCTTCAGCAGCCCGATCGCGTCCAGATGCGCGATCGACCCGCCGCCGGCGCCGATCTCGATCAGTTCGATGGTGGAGATGCGGATCGGCAGGCCGGATCCCTCGGCGAAGCGCTTCTGCCGCGCCGCCTCGAAATGGTAGGCGACCAGGGGCTTGCCGCCGTCGACGACCGACAGCTTCGCCGTCGTCCCGCCCATGTCGAAGGCCAGCACGTCGCCGCCGGCATCCTCGGCGCCGAACCAGGCCGCCGCCAGCGCGCCCGCCGCCGGCCCGGATTCGAGCAGCTGCACCGGCACGCGCTTGGCCTCCTCGACATGGGTCAGGCCGCCGTTGGAGATCATCAGCAGCAGCGGTGCGGCGATGTCGCGCCGTGCGAGCTGTGCGGCGATCGCGTCGAGATAGCCGCGCGCCAGCGGCTTGATGTAGGCGTTGGCGACCGCCGTGGAGGTGCGTTCGTACTCGCGGATCTCCGGCGCCACGTCCGACGAAGTGCTGACCGCGAGTTCGGGAAACCGCCGCGCGACGACCGCCGCCGCGGCGCGCTCGTGTGCCGGGTTCGCGTAGGCGTGGAGGAAGGCGACCGCAACCGAGGTCACGCCCTCGCGCACCAGCCCGTCCACCACCGTCTCCAGCGCTGCTTCGTCGAGCGGGATGCGCACCGCGCCGCGCGCGTCCATCCGCTCCGGCACCTCGGCGCGCAGGTGGCGCGGCACCAGCGGCTGGGGTTTCTCGATATGCACGTCGTAGAGTTCGTATTTCCGCTCGCGGCCGATCTCCAGCGCGTCGCGGAAGCCGGCGGTGGTCACCAGTCCGGTTACCGCGCCCTTCCGCTCGATCATCGCGTTGGTGAATAGCGTCGTCGCATGCACGACCCGGCCGATCTCGGCGGCGGGCACGCCGTCTTCCGCCAGGACCCTGTCGACGCCGTCGATCACGCCGCGCGACGGGTCGTCGTGCGTGGTCAGCACCTTCCGGCTGAACCGGCGCCCCTCGGCGTGGTCGTAGACGACGATGTCGGTGAAGGTCCCGCCGATGTCGATCCCGAGCGAGAAGCGGCGATGCGATGGTTCGGACACGGATGCGGATCCTGGTCTGGCGGGGTAGGGCGCGACGACGGTGCCGAGCATTGCAACAACGGTACCGGGAGGTGGCGGACCCCGCCACCCCTGCGCGTCGCGCGCAGATACCCGGTTGGCGGCGGCGCCGGCTGCGGCCACACTGCGGCTGATCCCGTGAACGACGCGAGCACCCGATGAGCATCGACACCGAGACGCTGGCCGCCGCCGGACTGGACGCCGAGGCGGAGATCCTGATCGACCGGTGGGGTATCCCGCACATGTATGCGCAGAGCCCGCGCGACGCCTTCTTCGTGCAGGGCTTCAACGCGGCGCGCGACCGGCTGTGGCAGATCGACCTGTGGCGCAAGCGCGGGCTGGGCCTGCTGGCGCGCGACTTCGGGCCGGGCTACGCCGACCGCGACCGGGCGGCGCGGCTGCTGATCTATCGCGGCGACATGTCGGCCGAGTGGGGCAGCTACGGCATCGCGGCCAAGGCCTGGACCGAGGCCTTCGTCGAGGGGATCAACGCCTGGATCGACCTGACCGAGCGCGAGCCCGAGCGGCTGCCGCCGGAGTTCGCGCTGACCGGCACGAAGCCGGAGCGCTGGAACGCCGAGGACGTGGTCCGCTGCCGGGCGCATGCGCGCGTGCGCAACCTGGAGTACGAGGCGCTGCGCACCAACATCGCCGACCGCTTCGGCATCGAGGCGGACGGGCTGCATCGCAAGCTGGAGCCCATCTGGGCGGCGCAGCCGCCGGAAGGCCTGCCGCCGGGACCGGTGCCCGCCGAGGTGGTGAAGACCTACCTGTCGGCGACCGAGCCGGTGGCGTTCGGTCCTAACCGGCTGGACCGGCCGCTGGAGACCGTCGACGTCGACACCCAGGGCAGCAACAACTGGGCGCTGGCGCCCGACCGCACGACCACCGGCCGCGCCATCCTGGCGAGCGATCCGCACCGGCAGCACGAGCATCCGTCGCTGCGCTACATCGCGCACCTCTGCGCGCCCGGCCTCAACGTCATCGGCGCCGGCGAGCCGGCCGTCCCCGGCGTGTCCTTCGGCCACAACGAGCGCATCGCCTTCGGCCTGACCATCTGGCCGTCGGACCAGGAAGATCTCTACGTCTACGAACTGCACCCGGACGATCCCGACCTCTACCGCTACGGGGACGGCTGGGAGCGGATGCGGGTGATCGACGAGACGATCGACGTGCGCGACGGGCCGGCGCGGCACGAACAGCTGCGCTTCACCCGGCACGGGCCGGTGCTGCACAGGGACGAGGCCGCCGGCCGCGCCTGGGCGGTGCGGACGGTGTGGACCGCGCCGGGAACGGCCGCCTATCTGGCGAGCCTGAACTACATCATCGCGACCAGTTGGGACGAGTTCGTGGCGGCGATGGACGGCTGGGGCGCACCCTCGGCCAACCAGGTCTATGCCGACGTCGACGGCAACATCGGCTGGATCGGCGCCGGACACGTGCCGGTGCGGCCGAACTGGGACGGGCTGATGCCGGTGCCCGGCGACGGCCGGTACGAATGGAACGGCTTCCTGGCGAAATCTGAGCACCCGCGCCTCTACAACCCGTCGCGCGGCTGGGTCGCCTCGGCGAACCAGATGAACCATCCCGAGGGCTATCCGCACCAGACCTGCTTCGAATGGTCGGACGGCGCGCGCTATGTGCGGGTGAGCGAGGGCCTGGAGGAGAAGCGCAAATTCTCCATCGAAGACACGAAGGCGCTGCAGACCGACTTCGCCAACGTGTCGGCGCGGCGGCTGACCGCGCTGCTGACGAACCTGTCGTCGGACGACGCCGACACGGCGCGCGGGCTCGACCTACTGCGCGGCTGGGACTGCCGGCTGGGGCCGGAGTCCGGCCCGGCGGCCCTGTTCGAGATCTGGTTCATGCAGCACCTGACGCCGGCGACACTGCGCCGGCTCGGCCCGCCGGGGCTGGCGGAGATGATCGCGACCCCGGACACGGCGCTGATCGTCGACCTGGTCGAGAAGGTCGATGCGCGCTTCGGCACGGACGGTGCCGCGGCGCGCGACGCGCTGCTGCTGGAGACGCTGGGCGCGGCGGTGCGCGCCACGGCGGAACGGCTCGGCGCCGACCCGGCCGGCTGGGCCTGGGGCAAGCTGCACCACGGCTATTTCGAGCACGCCCTGTCGGCCTCGGCCTCGCCGGAATGGAAGGCGAGGCTCGACGTCGGGCCGGCGCCGAAGGGCGGCAGCGGCCTGACCGTCAACAACAATGGCTATCGCGCCAGCGACTTCCGCGTCATGCACGGCGTCTCCTGGCGGATGGTGGTGGATGTCGGCAACTGGGACGGCTGCTGGACGGTGAACGCGCCGGGCCAGTCGGGCGACCCGCGCAGCCCGCACTATCGCGACCTGTTCGACATCTGGGCGCGCGAGGAATACGTGCCGATGCTGTTCAGCCGGAAGGCGGTCGAGGAGGCCGCCGAGAAGCGCATCGTCGTCCGCCCCGCCTGATCCTTACGCCCGCGGCGCCAGATCGAGGCGCCGCATCAGGGCCATCGCGTCGTGCGGCGCGCGCACCTTGGCGTCGTTGTCGAAGAAGACGAACACGTCGCGGTTGCGCCGTGGCGCCCGTTGCTTCGCCAGTCGCGGCGGATCCTCGGGTTCGCCGCCGCCGGCGAAGATGCGGACCCGCTCCGCCCAACTGTCGAGTGCTGCGTTCTCATAGCCGCTGGCGTAGAGTTCTTCGGCACCGTGCAGGCGGATGTAGGCGAAGTCCGCTGTCGCGTCGCCATACGCCGCCCAGCCGGGGGCATCCGAAAGGACCAGCGCCACACCGTGCTCGCGCAGCAAATCCGGGAATGCCGGATCCGCGAAACTCGGATGGCGGACCTCCAGGGCGTGGCGGATGGGACGGTGTGCGACCGCACCCGACCAGCCGGGCTCCTTCGGCTTGCCGTCGTGCCGGCGCGCGAGCGTCACCGCCTCGCCCTGGGTGCGCGGAAGCGCGTCGAAGAAGCCCGCGAGCCGGTCCGCATCGAAGCGGAAGCTCGCCGGCAGCTGCCACAGGATCGGGCCGAGCTTATCGCCCAGTTCCAGCACGCCCGACGCGAAGAAATTAGCCAGTGCCGGCCCGGTATCCTTCAGCCGGCGCATGTGCGTGACGAAGCGTCCGCCCTTGAGCGCGAACCGGAAGCCGTCCGGCGTGTCGTCGCGCCACGACCGGAACGACGACGCGCGCTGCAGGGCATAGAAGGTGCCGTTGATCTCGATGGCGCCGAACCGGCGGCTGGCATAGTGCAGCTCGCAGCGCTGCTTCAGGCCGTCGGGGTAGAAGGTGCCCCTGCGCCACGGTGCGTAGCGCCACCCGGAGATCCCGACGCGGACGGTGCCTCCGCGATGCGCCATGTGATCTCCGGCTACTTATCGACCGTGCCCGTGACGCCCAGTTCCTTTCCGCCGGGAAGCTCAATCTTCATCTCGACCTGATCCTCGGTCTGCTGGTCGTAAATCACGTAGCCCATGACCGCGACCGCGACGACCAAGCCGCCGACGAGGAAGTAGAGCATGCCATTGCGCTGCATCGTCGCCTCCGTTGTCCGCCCGCCCTCCTGGCGGTTCGGAACAGACAACGCCGCGCGGTACGAAAGGTGCGCGGTCGCCTACTCGAACATCAGGTTCGGCAGCCAAAGGGCGATGCCGGGAAAATAGATCAGCAGGGTCAGGAACAGCAGCATCGCCAACGAGAAGGGCAGCGTGCCGATGAAGACGTCGTTCATGCTGCCCCGGGTCGTCCGGATGCTCTGGACGACGTAGAGGTTGAGGCCGACCGGCGGCGTGATCAGCGCGAGTTCGCACAGCACCGTGATGAAGATGCCGAACCAGACGGGATCGAAGCCCATGCTCACGATCAGCGGCACGACGATCCCGAGCGTCGTCACCATCATCGAGATCGCCTCGAGGAAGCATCCCAGGATCAGGTAGAAGACGAGCAGCAGCCAGATCGTCTGATAGGGCGACAGGCCCTGGTCCTGGATCCAGTTGGCGATCGACTGCGGCAGGCCGAGGAAGCTGAGCACGAAGTTCAGGATGAAGGCGGCGACGATCACCAGCACGACCATCGCCGTGGTGCGCACCGTCGACAGGAACGCCTCGTGCAGCATGGCGATGCTGAGACGGCGCATCGCGGCGGCGATGCCGAGCGCGCCGACGACGCCCAGGGCGGCGGCCTCGGTCGGCGTCGCGATGCCCAGATAGATGCTGCCCATGATCACGAAGAAGATGCCGAACACCGGCAGCAGGTGGAGCAGCAGCTTGAGCCGTGCCGCCAGCGGCAGCATCGCCTCGGGCGTGCGGTCGCTGCGCATGGCGAGCGAGACGACGATGATGATGCCCGACATCATCAGGGTCAGGATGATTCCCGGAATGATGCCGGCGACGAAGAGGCGACCGACCGAGGCGCCGGTCATGGCGCCGTAGACGATCATGTTCAGGCTGGGCGGGATGAGGATGCCGAGCGTGCCGCCGGCGGCGATCGATCCCAGGATCAGCCGCTCGTTGTAACCGCGGTCGCGAAAGGCGGGCATGCCGACCGTGCCGATGGTGGCGGCGGTCGCGACGCTGGAGCCGGAGGTGGCGGCGAACAGGGCGCAGGCGGCGATGTTGGTGTGCAGCAGGCCGCCGGGCAGCCAGCGCAGCCACTCCGCCAGCGCGCCGTACATGCGGTCGGCGACGCCGCTGCGCAGCAGGATCTCGCCGAGCAGGATAAAGAGCGGGACGGCGACGAGCAGGAACTCGTTCATCGTCGTCCAGGCGAGGTTGCCCATCATCGCCGACAGGATGCCGCCGCCGGTCGCGTCGCCGATCCAGCCGACCATGTAGATCGCCGAGCCGATGTGCAGGCCGGCGAACATGAAGCCGATCAGGCCCGCGGCGAAGACGAGGAGCAGGTTCATGCCGCGCCCTCCCCGTAGGCGAGGCGGCGCTTGGCCGATTCGACCTCCCCGGCGACCTCCTCCTCGATGTCCGCGAGCCCCGCCTCGCGCTCGACGGTGGCCCAGTCGCGCTGTGCGACGGCGACGGCGGTGCGCAGGAAGACGACGATCACCGAAAGCGCGAAGAATGCCAGGGCCGCGGCCCACAGGCCCTGGGGTATCGCGAGCGGGGTGCGCAGCGGGCTGACCGCCTGTGCCTGCATGGCGTGCGACTGCGTCGCGACGCCGACGGCGGTCATCGTCAGTTCCACCGCGACGAAGGCGAGCACGGCAAGTGCCACCAGGTCCGCGACGGCGCGGACCGGGACCGGCAGGTAACGGATCACGATGTCGATCCGGATGTGCGCCTTGTGGAACAGCGCCAGGGAGAAGCCCACGGCCGAGCCGATGGCCAGGATGTAGCCGCCATACTCGTCGACGCCCTGCAGCGACATGGCGAAGAGCTTGCGGCCCACGACCTCGACGACGATCGTCGCCGACAGCAGGATCAGCACCCAGCCCACGGCGAGCGCCAGCACGTGACCGACCCCGCGCAGCGCGCCGCCAACGCCATCCAACGCCCGCACGACCATCGCGCGCTCCAGTCCTGGAAAAGATCGGGTCCGTGGAGAACGGGGCGGCTCGCCCGCCGCCCCGGAACGCTCACATCTTCAGGTCGACGACCTCGCCGATCGTCGCGTTGTACTTGGCCTTGCACTCCGGATAGACGCGCTCGCAGTCCTTGATCCAGGCCGGCATGGCGACCTCCTCGACGGTCTTCTTGAAGAAGGCCTTATCCTCGTCCGAGGGGTAGAGGATGCTCATCTTGCCGACCTTGCCGCTCTTGCACGGCTCCTTGCCGGTGTTGCAGCTGACGCCGTCATTGTGGGTGGACTCGCCCATCGCCCACATCGCCTCGTTCATCTCGCTCATCTGGCCGGAGAGGAAGGTCTTCTGCTCGGCGCTGAGCTTGTTCCAGAAGTCGTAGCGGGCGACGTGCGCGACGAGGGCGTAGCCGCCGACCGGCAGGACGTAGAGCTGGTTGGAGACCTCGTACCAGCCGTACTGGTTGCCGTAGGCGCTGCCGGTGGCGGCGCATTCGACGAGGCCGCGCTGCAGCGCCTGGTAGACCTCGGTGCCCGACAGGGTGACGGCCGTGGCGCCCCAGCTCTTGACCATTTCGGAGATCACGGCCCCGGTGACGCGGACCTTGCGGCCCTTCAGGTCGGCAAGCGTCTTGATCGGCTCCTTGCAGAACAGGATCTGCGGTGGGAACGGCCACAGCGCCATCAGCTTGCCGACCTTGCGGTCCTGCAGGCGCTGGTCGATGACCGGCGCGTAGGCGTCGACCATCTTGCGCACGGTCTCGAAGTCGTAGGCGAGGCCGGGAATGTCGACGCCGACCAGGACCGGGTCGTCGCCGCCGACGTACGACAGCTGCATCGCGACGATGTCGAAGGCGCCGCTCTGCAACGTGCGCATCGCCTCGAAGCCCTTCAGGCCGACCTCGTTGATGGTGCGGAAGGTCGCCTTCATGTCGCCGCCGCTCTTCTCGGGCAGCGCCTTCCAGAACGGGATCTCGACCTCGTCGATCTGCGGCTGGTTGCCGAACCAGCCCATGACCTTGATGTTGGTCTCCGCTCCGGCCGCGAAGGGCGTGCCCGCCATCATGGCGCAGGCGGCCAGTGCGGCGATGGCCTTTGATTTCAAGCGCATTTGGACCTCTCGGACAGGGGCGTCCTCTCCCGGATCGGAGAAGCGTCGGCTACGCGGATGCAAGCCCTGTTCCATGAATCCGTGCCGGGGTGGCGAAGGCCCGCCGACGGCCGGATCGGAGGCGGCGGGCCGCCGCAGAGACGTGATCGCACCCGCACACGCAACGGATCGTGCGCCTCAGTCCGGATGGTGGCAAGCGCCGTAGCGGTGGATGTGGTGCGGCTGGTGCGCCATGCCGGGACAGAAGGTGCCGACGATGCCCTCGAGCTGGTCGTAGAGCGCCTTCATCGGCGCGCTGGAGGCCTCCAGCCGCGCCCGCGCCGCCTCGGCGTCGATCGCGATTCGCCCGAGGTCGACCGCCACGAGCCGGCCGTTCTCGACCACCATCCTGCCGTCGACCATCACCTTGTCGACGCCGGTGCCGTCCTCGGTGTGGACGATCTGGTTGGTCGGGTCGTTGAACGGTATCCAGTTGATCGAGCCGAGGTCGAGGAAGACGATGTCCGCCTTGTAGCCCTCGGCGATGCGGCCGATCTTCTCGAAGCCCAGCGCCCGGGCGCTGCCCTCGGTCGCGGCGGAGAGCACCTCGTCGGTCTTCAGCCAGCGCTGCCAGTCGGGCCCGCGCACCTTCGACACGAAGGACGCGAGCCGCATCGCCTCGTACATGTTCTGATTGTCGGAGCAGCTGGACGAGTCCGTCCCGATGCCCAGGTTGACGCCGATCTCCAGCGCGCGCCGCGCCGCCAGGATGCCGCTGCCGAGGCGCATGTTGCTGCCCGGATTGTGCGCGATGCTGCCGCCCTGGTCGGCGAGCCGGCGCATGTCGTCGTCGTCGAGCCAAACGCCGTGCGCCACGGTGAAGTCGGGCCCCAGCAGGCCGAGCGCGTCGAGATGCGCGGTCGGGCTGTGGCCCCAGACCTTCAGCGCCGCGACCGCCTGGACCTTCGATTCCGACACGTGGCTGTGGATCGGCACGCCGTATTCGCGCGCGAGGTCGCGGCAGCCGGTCAGGAAGGCGTCGGTGCAGTGCATCGGGATGGTCGGCGCCACCGCCGGCCGGATCCGGTCGCGGTCGAACGGCCAGTGGTGCAGCATGTCGCGCATGTTGGCGAGGCTGGTCTCGAAGGGCGCCAGCCGGAGCTTGGCGACCTCCTTCCGGAGCGAGTCCGGCAGTGCCTCCATCAGCCCCGGAATCGCGTCGTAGAAGCTGCGGTCCGCGACCATCGGCGCCACGACGGCGCGCATGCCGACGTCGGCATAGGCGCGGCCGACCGCCTCCATCCCCTCGCGCGTCGGCGCCGGGAACTCGTAGGACAGGTCGTAGCAGGCGGTGACGCCCTTCAGCACCATCTCGGCCGCACCGATGGCCGTCGCCAGATACTTGTCCTCCAGCGTCCGGGCGCCGTTGGTCCAGGGGCCCGCGGCGAGCAGCAGTTCCAGCGTCCAGCGGTCGCCCATGCCCTTGGCCAGCCCGCCGTGGCCGTGGGTGTGCGCATTGATCAGGCCGGGGTGCATCAGCCGCGCGGTGGCGTCGATCGCGGTCGCACCTTCCGGGGCGTCCATCCCCGGCGCGCCGACCGCCACGATCGTGCCGTCCTCGATCAGGATGTCGGTCGGGTCGGCGCGATGCGCCGCCGCATCGACGAGGCGGCCGTTGCGAATGATGGTGTAGGTCATTGTCCTGTCCCTCGTTCCGGCGGGTTCTCTGGCGGACGCGTTCAGCCGACGACGGTGTCCTGGCCCGACGACCAGGGGAAGAAGACGCGTTCGATGACGACCACCGCCTGGAACAGCACGATGCCCATCAGCGACAGCAGGATCATCGCGCCGAACGCGAGCGGCGTCTTGAAGAAGGCCGTGGAGGTGGTGATCAGGTAGCCGAGGCCGCGGTCCGCCGCGACGAACTCGCCGACCACGGCGCCGACGACGGCGAGCGCCACCGCCACCTTCAGGCCGCTGAAGATGAAGGGCACGGCATAGGGCAGCCGGATGCGCCACAGCTCCTGCAGGCGCGACGCCCGGTAGGAGCGGCCCAGCTCGATCAGTTCCGCGGGGACGGACAGCAGGCCCGTCGCGATGGCGATCACCAGCGGGAAGAAGGCGACCAGGAAGGTGATGACGATGCGCGGCGCCTCGTTGGCACCCAGCGCGATCACCAGGATCGGCGCCAGCGCCACCTTCGGGATCGACTGGGTCAGCACCAGCAGCGGATAGACCGCGGTCGATATCCAGGGCGAGGCGGTGATGAAGACCGCCAGCGGCAGGCTGATCGCGATCGACACCAGGAATCCCACGACGACGGTGGTCAGCGTCGCGATCGTATGGTCCATCACCGTGCCCCAGATCGCCGTCGTCGCCGTCCAGATGGCGCTCGGCGCCGGCAGGATGAATTCCCGGATGCCGAAGAAATCGACGGCCGCCTCCCAGACGACGATCAGCCCGATGAGCACGAGCGTCGGCAGCAGGACGTCGCGGGCCGAAGCGAGGGAGCGGCGCAGGGATGGGTTCTGCATCTGGCGTTCCGCCGGGTCAGGCTGCGGTGTCGGCGCGCGGACGGCGCGCACCGAAGATCAGGCTGCGGATCCGGCCGGCGCAGGCCTGGAAGTCGGGGCTCGCCTCGGACGCGAAGTCGCGCGGGCGCGGCAGCGGCACGTCGATCACCTCGGCGATGCGGCCGGGGCGCGGCGACATCACGATCACGCGGTCCGCCAGCAGCACCGCCTCGGGGATCGAGTGGGTGACGAAGACGATTGTCTTCGGCTGTTCGGTCCAGATGCGGAGCAGTTCCAGCGTCATCTCCTCGCGCGTCAGCGCGTCGAGCGCGCCGAACGGCTCGTCCATCAGCAGGATGTCGGGGTCCTGGATCAGCGCGCGGCAGATGGCGGCGCGCTGCTGCATGCCGCCCGACAGTTCGCGCGGATACTTGCCGTCGAAGCCGTGCAGCCCGGCGAGGTCGATCAGGGCGTGCGCCCGGTCCATCGCCCCGGAATCGACCTGGCGCATGATCTTCAGCGGGAACAGCACGTTGTCGAGGACGGTCGCCCAGGGCAGCAGCGTCGGGCTCTGGAAGACGATACCGGTGTCGCGCCGCGGCCCGGCGACCGGTGTGCCGGCCACCTCGATCCCGCCCTGGGATGGCGACAGCAGGCCGCCGATCATCCGCAGCAGGGTGGACTTGCCGCAGCCCGAGGCGCCGACGAGTGCCACGAACTCGTTCCGGCCGATCTCCATCGAGACGTCGGACAGCGCCGTGACGTCGGCGCCGTCGCGCGACCGGAAGACCTTGGTGACGCGGTCGACCCGGATCATGACGCCGCCGGGCTCTGCGGATGCCGCACGTTCACGGCAACAGGCTGGTGTCGACGGCCTGCGCGTAGTCCCAGTCCTTCGGCATGTCCTGCGAGGCGGCCACGACCTCCCAGGTGTATTTCAGCCGCTCGGGGTCGAAGCGGCCGAAGCCGGTCTTCTCGGAATGGTCGTTGAAGACGAAGCCCATGGTCGCCTTCAGGCTGCCCATGCAGTCGTCGACGTCGACCTCGGGGTTCTTCTTCACGTGCAGCTCGCACGCCTCCTTCTGGTTGTCCTTGGCCCACTTGAAGGAATCCCAGGCCCCTGCGAGGAAGCGCTTCGTCAGGTCCGGCTTGTTCGCGATCATCTCGTCGGTGGCCACGAGGGAGGCGGCGTAGATCGTGAAGCCGGTCTTCTCGAACGGCAGCACGGCGATCTCCTCGCCGGCACGGACGGCGGCCTTGTTCTGGTAGTAGTGGTGGATCGAGTAGAAGGGCGCGGCGTCGATGCGGCCGGTGATCAGCATCGCCGCCATGGCCGACGCGTCCGTGTTCACCCAGACGATCTTCTCGGGATCGGTACCGGCGCGCGCGGCGACGTTCGGGAAGTAGAGCTTGTGGCTGTTGCCCGGCGTGATGCCGATCTTCTTGCCTTCCAGGCCCTTGAATTCGGCGATGCCGCTCTTTTTCAGGACGAAGAGCGAGTGCGGCGAATGGGTGTAGACGGCGCTGATCGCCTTGACCGGCGTCTGCGTCCGCTGACGGCCGGTGAACACGGCGGCGATGTCGGCGACGCCGAAGTCGGCCGCGCCGCCGGCGAGCTTGGCGATCGTGTCGCCGGAGCCGTAGCCGCGCGCCATGGTGATCTCGATGCCGTGCTTCTCCCACATGCCCTTCTGCCAGCCGGCGAAATAGGCGGCATGCTCGCCGGTCGGGATCCAGTCGAGCTGGAGATGCGCCTTGTCGGCGGCCGCAGCCCCCGTTGCCGCGCCGGAAGCGGCGAAGAGGGCAGCGATGGCGAGGCCGATGCGGTAGGCGTTCTGGAGCATGCGTCGGGGTTCCCTTCGGCTGGCGTCTGCACCGCAGAGGCAATCGCCATGCCACCAAGCGCGCCCGGTCCGGGCCGCGGCATCGGGCTACCCGCTGGGCATCCGGCGACGTTCTGGCTGTTTTGCGGGCACGACGATCCGCTTGACGCCGTTCGGAGCCGGTTCTAAATGTCGGTGATCGTGGCGATTTGATCGACCGGATTGCGGCCACGTTAAACAAGCGCGCTAAAAGGTCGGCCTGTCATGGGCCCCGGCCGTTGCGTCGGGGCTTTTTTGTTCCCGTTGCGGCAGGAACATGGCTGGGCCTTCGGCCTCCGGTCTTCAGACCGCTCCCGACCGGGAGCCGACGAGGGACGATATGAGCGAAAACAATCCCGATACCGACGGCTGGCGCGAGGCGACCCTGCTCGTTCGCGGCGGCACCATCCGTTCCGAGCATCGCGAGACCAGCGAGGGCCTCTACCTCACCTCCGGCTACGTCTACGGCAGCGCCGAGGAGGCCGAGGCCTCCTTCTCCAACAAGCTCGAGCGCTATGTCTATTCGCGCTACGCCAATCCGACGCTGACGATGCTGGAGGATCGGCTGCGCCTGATCGAGGGTGCGGAAGCCTGCCGGACCACGGCGAGCGGCATGGCGGCCGTCTACGCGGCGCTGGTCTGCCAGCTGAAGGCGGGCGGGCGCGTCGTCGCGGCGCGTGCCCTCTTCGGGTCGTGTCTCTACATCCTCCAGGAGATCCTGCCGCGCTTCGGGGTCGAGGTGGAACTGGTCGACGGCATCGACCTGGACCAGTGGGCCGCGGCCCTGTCGCGTCCGACCGATGTCGTCTTGGTGGAATCGCCGTCGAACCCGACCCTGGAGATCGTCGACCTGCCGGCGATCGCCGAACTGGCGCACGCCGCCGGTGCCCGGGTGATCGTCGACAACGTCTTCGCCACGCCGCTGCTCCAGAAGCCGCTGAAGCTCGGTGCGGACATCGTCGTCTATTCCGCGACCAAGCACATCGACGGCCAGGGGCGCTGCCTCGGCGGCGCGGTGCTCGGCGACACGGCCTTCATCAAGGACGTGCTGACGCCGTTCCTGCGCCACACCGGCCCGGCTCTGAGCCCGTTCAACGCCTGGGTGATGCTCAAGGCGCTGGAGACGCTGCCGCTGCGCGTCGAGAAGCACTGCCGCAACGCCCTGGAGGTCGCCCGCTTCCTCGACGGCCGGAAGGGCCTCGGCCGCGTGCTCTACCCGGGACTCGAATCCCACCCGCAGCACGCGCTCGCCATGCGCCAGATGACGGCGGGCGGCACCGTCATCGCCTTCGAACTGGCGGGCGGCAAGGACGCGGCGTTCCGTTTCCTCAACGCGTTGAAATTAATCGACATTTCCAACAATCTCGGCGATTCCAAGAGCTTGATCTGCCACCCGGCGACGACGACGCACCAGCGCCTGTCCGACGCCGACAAGGCGCATCTCGGCATCACGCCGGGCCTGCTGCGGCTGTCCGTCGGCCTCGAAGACGCGGCCGACCTTCGGGACGACCTGGAACAGGCACTGGCCGCGGCGTCGTGACGGCGCCGGGTTGAGGCACGGGATCGCCCGCCTTAGTATCGGGCCGCGGCCCTCAAGGCCGCGAGCCCACCTGAGGACTCCAGGCGATGTACACCAAGACGACCCGTTCGGTGACGATCACCGTGCGGCCGGAATATCTGGAGGACCAGTCGAGGCCGGACGAGAGCCACTATGTCTGGGCCTACCACATCCGTATCGAGAACCAGGGCCAGGAGACCGTGCAACTGCTCACCCGCTACTGGCGGATCGTGGACAGTTCCGGGCGCGCCCACGAGGTGCGCGGCGCGGGCGTGATCGGCGAACAGCCGGTGCTCAAGCCGGGCGACAGTTTCGACTACAGCAGCGGCACCCCGCTCTCGACGCCGTCCGGCTTCATGGTGGGGACATATCAGATGACGACGGAAGACGGGCAGACGTTCGACGTGGCGATTCCGGCATTTTCGCTCGACAGTCCCCATATCCGGCAATCCGTACACTGATCGTCGGCGTATGCCGGCATTGTTGACCGTGGCGACTTTGCGCCCACATCCTCCCGGCGGGCAAAGCCGCCGGCGGCGCCAGACGAAAGGAATTTTGCCTTGAGTTCGACCACCCCACTCGATCTCGAGCGTGCTCATCTGGACACGCCACGGAAGATCGAACGTCCGAGCCGCGAGGAGGCCGAGGCCGCCGTCCGGGTGCTGCTGCGCTGGACGGGCGACGACCCGGACCGCGACGGCCTGCTCGACACGCCCGGCCGGGTCGTGCGCGCGTGGGAAGACTGGTTCAACGGGTACAACGAGGACCCGGCGGACATGCTCGCCCGCACCTTCGAGGAGGTCGAGGGCTACGACGAGATGATCGTCCTGCGCGATATCCGCTTCGAATCCCACTGCGAGCACCACGTCGCGCCGATCATCGGCAAGGCGCACGTCGCCTACATCCCGACCAACCGCGTCGTCGGCATCAGCAAGCTGGCGCGCGTCGTCGAGGTCTACGGCAAGCGCCTGCAGATCCAGGAAAAGATGACGGCGCAGATCGCCAACACCCTGGCCGAGGTGCTGAAGCCGCGCGGCGTGGCGGTCATGCTGGAGGCCGTGCACGAGTGCATGTCGACGCGCGGCGTCTACAAGCCGGACGTCCAGACGGTGACCAGCCGCATGCTCGGCGAGTTCCGCGACAACGAGGCGACGCGCCGGGAGTTCCTGGCGATCATCGGCAAGCGCCGCGTCGATCTCTGAGCGGCTTCGCTCCGCGCGGTCCCGCGGCGTCGGGGCGGTGCGGAGCGGCCGCGGCGTACCGTCGTGCAGAGCGGGCGGCGGGCGCCTATAGAATGCCCGGAATGGGCCCGCTGCAGGAGGATGCCGCGATGAGCACCGCTATCCCGTTTCCGACGAAGCGTAGCGAAACCACCGTCCCCGCCATCCAGCCCGGCGCCAACATCGCCGAGACGCTGGCGCGGTTCGCCAACGCCATCACCTACGACAACATTCCCGCGGCCGTGCGGCAGCGCGCCAAGGAACTGATGCTCGATTCCGTCGGCATCGCGCTGGCGTCGACGCGCTACGACTTCGCGCATCGCACGCTGAATGCGTCGCGTGCGCTCGGCGGTCCCGGCGAGCATGCGGTGATCGGCATGGCGACGCGGTTGCCGCTGCGCGACGCGGCCCTGGTCAACGGCGTGCTGATCCACGGCCTCGACTACGACGACACCCACATCCAGGCGGCGACGCACATCACCTGCTCGCTGCTGCCGACGGCGCTCGGCGTCGCGGCGCAGGAGGGGCAGACCGGCAAGGACCTGCTGGCGGCCTATGTGGCGGGCCACGAGGTGATCGGGCGGATCGGCTCGGTGACCGAGGGCCAGTGGCATCTGGTGGGTTTCCACCCGACCGGCATCCTCGGCGCGTTCGGCTGCGCGATCACCGCCGGCAAGCTGTTCGGCGCGAGCGACGAGCAGCTCGCCATGGCGCAGGGCATCGCGCTCTCGATGGGATCGGGCAGCCTGGAGTTCCTCGAGGACGGCGCCTGGACGAAGCGGATGCATCCGGGCTGGGCCGCCGTTTCCGGCATCACCGCGGCGGCGATGGCGAAGCACGGCTTCGTCGGGCCGAAACGCGCCTATGAGGGTCGCTTCGGCCTGTGGAACGCGCATCTCGGCCCGCTCGCCGCCGACGTGCACATGGAGCGCGCCACCGAGGCGATGTTCGACCGCTGGGAGGTGATGCGCAGCGCCGTGAAGCCATTCCCGGCCTGCCACTTCAACCATGCGAC
The DNA here is from genome assembly GCF_040549485.1 of Constrictibacter sp. MBR-5. Lineage (NCBI taxonomy): Bacteria > Pseudomonadati > Pseudomonadota > Alphaproteobacteria > Rhodospirillales > Allostellaceae > Constrictibacter > Constrictibacter sp. MBR-5. The sequence goes on along the minus strand of NZ_JBEPTK010000003.1, from coordinate 39,071 downwards.
CGCCGACGCCACCCTGGCCCTCGTCGCCGAGCACGGCCTGAAGGCGGAGCAGATCAAGCGCGTGCTGGCGCGGATGCCGGCCCCGACCGTCAAGGTGGTCTGCGAGCCGCTCGCGGCGAAGCGGGTGCCGCAGGGCGCCTACGAAGCGCAGTTCAGCATCCCCTACATCATCGCTGCCTGTGTGCTGCGCGGCAAGTTCGGGCTCGCCGAGCTGGAGCCCGAGGTTACCGGCGACCGTGCCATCCTCGAACTCGCCGCCAAGGTCGACTACGAGGTCGACCCGGACTCGCCCTTCCCGAACTATTATTCCGGCGAGGTCGTGATCGAGACCGTCGACGGCCGCACGCTGCGCCACCGCGAGGCGAAGAATCGCGGCGCGGGCGACCGGCCGCTGTCCACCGACGACATCGTCGCGAAATACATGGACAACGCCATGATGGCGGTCAGCCGCGAGCGGGCGGAACGTATCCGCGACCTCGTCCTGTCGCTCGACGGCCTCGGCGAGGCGCTCGACCTCGAGGAAGGCCTCGGCGGCTGATTCCGATGATTTCGTAGGGGTGGGCTTGCCCCGCCCCTCCATCGGTCATTCGGAATGCCGGATGTTACATGCGGGCGGGCGGGGCAAGCCCCGCCCCTACAGATCAGAGGTACACGCGCAGAGATGACCGCCGCCCATACCGCCGAGACCGAGACGCAGATCCTCGACGCGGTCCACAAGTTCCTCGATCGCGACGTGCGGCCGTACGTCCTGGAGTTCGAGCACGCCGACCGCTATCCCGAGGAGATGGTCGAGCGGATGAAGGAGCTCGGCCTGTTCGGCGCCGTCATCCCCGAGGCATATGGCGGCCTCGGCCTGCCGGTGACGACCTATGCGAAGATCGTCGAGGCCGTGTCGGCGGTCTGGATGTCGCTTTCGGGCATCTTCAACTCGCACCTGATCATGTCCGCGGCGGTCGCCCGCTTCGGAACCGAGGAGCAGAAGCGGACCTGGCTGCCGAAATTCGCCACCGGCGAGATCCGCGGCGGGCTGGCACTGACCGAGCCGAACTGCGGCACCGATCTGCAGGCGATCCGCATGACGGCGCGGCGCGATGGCGACGATTACGTCATCAACGGCACCAAGACCTGGATCTCGAACGGCATCTACGGCTCCTGCTTCGCCCTGCTGGTGAAGACCGACCCGGGCGCCGAGCCCCGCCACAAGGGCACCAGCCTGTTCATCGCGCCGAAGGGACCCGGCTTCACGGTCAGCCGAAAGCTGGAGAAGCTGGGCTACAAGGGCATCGATTCCGCCGAGCTGATCTTCGACGACTACCGCATCCCTGCCGCCAACCTGATCGGCGGCGAGGAGGGCTACGGCCTGCGCCATGCGCTGGGCGGCCTGGAGCTGGGCCGGATCAACGTCGCGGCGCGCGGCATCGGGGTCGCCCGGGCGGCGATGGAGGATTCGGTCCGCTACGCCCAGCAGCGCCAGACCTTCGGCAAGCCGATCGCCGAGCACCAGGCGATCGCGATCAAGCTGGCCGACATGGCGACCCGGCTGGAGGCCGCGCGTCTCCTGACGATGCAGGCGGCTGCCGCCTACGACCGCGGCGAGCGCTGCGACATGGAGGCCGGCATGGCGAAGCTGTTCGCCACCGAGGCCGCGCTGGAGAACGCCACCGAGGCGATGCGCATCCACGGCGCCTACGGCTATTCCAAGGAATTCCACATCGAGCGCTACTATCGCGACGCGCCGCTGCTGTGCATCGGCGAGGGCACCAACGAGCTGCAGCGGATCATCATCGCCCGCCAGCTCGTGCAGCGGAATCCGGCCTGATGCTGCCGCTCGCAGGGGTGCGGATCGTCGCCGTCGAGCAGTACGGCGCGGGTCCGTTCGGCACGCTGCAGCTGGCCGACCTGGGCGCGGAGATCATCAAGGTCGAGAACGTGGCGGAGGCCGGCGATGTCGGCCGGCATGTCCGTCATGCGCAGGATCCGCTGCCCAAGGGCGACAGCCTGTTCTTCCAGGCGTTCAACCGCAACAAGCGAAGCATCACGCTGAACCTGAAGCATCCCGAGGGGCAGTCCGTGCTGCACGACCTCGTGCGCGGGGCCGACGGGGTGCTGAACAATCTGCGCGGCGACCAGCCGGCGAAGCTGCGCCTGACCTATGACGACCTGAAGGCGGTCAACCCGCGCATCGTCTGCGTGCACCTGTCCGCCTACGGCCGCGACGGCGAACGCGCCGCCTGGCCCGGCTACGACTATCTGATGCAGGCTGAGGCGGGCTATCTCTCGGTGACGGGCGAGCCCGGCGGGCCACCGGCGCGCATGGGCCTGTCGCTGGTCGACCTGTCGACCGGCCTGCAGGCGGCGATCGCCATGCTGTCGGGCATTGTCGAGGCGCGCGCGACCGGCATCGGCCGTGACCTCGACGTCAGCCTGTTCGACACGGCGCTCTCGAACCTCTGCTATGTCGGCGCCTGGTACCTGACCGCCGGCGTCAACCAGGGTCGCGAGCCGCGCTCGGCACATCCGAACCTGACGCCGTCGCAGCTCTACCGCACGGCCGACGGCTGGATCTTCATCATGTGCAACAAGGAGAAGTTCTGGCCGGTCCTCGTCCATGCCGTGGGGCACCCGGAATGGGCGGACGATCCGGACTTCGCCACCTTCGCCGATCGGCTGCGCAATCGGGACCGCGTGACGGAGATGCTGGACGAGGCCCTGTCGCACCGGACGACCGAGGAATGGCTGGCGCTGTTCGGCGGCAAGGTGCCGGCGGCGCCGGTCAACGATATGAAGGCCGCACTCGACAATCCGTTCGTGCGTGATACCGGCCGGATCGTCCCGCTGGCACATCCGAGCGGCACGGACGTCGGCACGGTCGGTCCGGCGATCCGTACCCCCGGCGAGCCGCCGCTCGCGAACGCTGCCCCGGCGATGGGCGCGGACACCGACGACATCCTGCGCGGCCTCGGCTACGACGACGCGCGGATCGCGGCACTGCGGGCCCAGGGCGCCGTCTGATCGTGCCGCCCGCGACGATGCTGCGGGGGGAGACACACGCGCGCGTTCGATCCGTGTTGCGTCGCGTCCGGCGCGGCTGTACCCCATAGCCTCTGCAAAGGGGACGGCGATGGAATTCACTGAAAGCAGCATGGTGGCCAGGACGGCCGAGCCTGTCGCGGTCGAAGTGGATGGCGAGCTGGTCATGCTGGACATCGAATCCGGCAACTACATGGGCCTGAGCCCCGTGGGCACGCGCATCTGGGAACTCCTGGAAGAGCCGCGCTCGCTTGCGGCGCTGACCGAGGCTCTGGGCTCGGAATACGACGTTTCCCCCGACGTCTGTCGGCGCGAGACGGTGGCCTTTCTGCAGCAGCTCGCCGAGAACGGCCTCGTCCGTGTGGACTGAAGCATGCGACTGAGGCGCTTCTGGCGACCGCTCGGCGACTATGGACTGCTGCTCGAAGCGACGTTCAGCATGGCGACGGGCTGGATCAGGCTGCACACCCGTCCCTTCAAGTCGCTGACGGCCTGGATGGCGCGCCCGTTCGACGCTTCGGATCTCGACGAGGCGAAGCGGCGCGAAGAGGTTCGGCGCGTGTCCTGGGCCATCCGCGCCCTCGCCGAGCGGGGCCCCCTGCCCTTCGTCTGCTTTCCCCAGGCGATCGCCGCGCATTCGATGCTGCGGCGCCGCGGCATCCCGGTCGTCCTCTACTACGGCGTCGCGCGGAACGACGAGAAGGGACTGCACGCCCACGTCTGGGTGAAGGACGGCGAGGTGCCGGTGGTGGGCTGCCGCGCGGCAACTGGGTTTACGGTATTGCACGTCTTCGCTCCCGATGGGGCGCGGCGGGCGGAGGCGGGACGATGAGCGCGGTTTCGGCGATCTGGCGTTTCGACGGACGTCCCGTCGGCGACGACATTCAGCGGATGACCTCCGCGCTGCGCATGTACGGGCCCGACGGCAGCGACGTCTGGTCGGAGGGCGGCGTCGGCCTCGGCCATTGCCGCATGAATCTCTTGCCGGAGGACCGCGGCGACCGCCAGCCGCGGACCGGCGGCGACGGGACGTTGGTCCTGTCCGCGGCGGTGCGGCTCGACAATCGTGAGGAACTGGCCCACGCGCTCGGGCTGGAGGCGGCACGGCTGCGGGGCATGGCCGATTCCGACCTCCTCCTGCGCGCCCTCGAAGCCTGGGGCGAGGATGGCATTCCCCGGCTGATGGGCGCCTTCGCCTTCGCGCTCTGGGATCGACGGCTGAACCGGCTGATCTGCGCGCGCGACGCGCTCGGCGAGTACGGCCTGTTCCTGCACCAGAGCGGCGGAATGCTGGCCGTCGCATCCATGCCGAAGGGCCTGCACGCGCTGGAGGACGTCCCGCGTCGGCTGAGCGAGCGACAGATCGCGCGTGGCCTGCTGCTGCTGCCCGGGCAGGGCGAGACGCTTTTCGAGGACATCACGACGCTTCCGCCGGGACATGTTCTGGTGGCGGCGGACGGCCGTGTTGACATCCGTTCCTTCTGGTCGCCGCCCGCGGCGGACTCGCTTCAGCCGGCCAGCGAAGCCGAGGCGGTCGAGGCGTTCCAGGAACTGCTCGACGAATCGGTGCGGTGCAGGCTTCGAAGCGTCGGCGATATCGGCAGTCATCTCAGTTCCGGGATGGACAGCGGCGTGGTCACCGCGGTGGCGGCGCGCCTGCTCGGGGCCGCGAACCGCCGGTTGACGGCATTCACCTCCGTGCCGCGCGAGGGGTACGAGGGTCGCGGGCCGTTCGGCCGGCACGGCGACGAGGGACCGGGCGCGCGCGCGGTGGCGGCGATGTATCCGAACATCGACCATCGCTTCATCCGCCTCGGCGACCGCACGCCGCTCGACGGACTCGATCGGGGGATCCAGACGTTCGACCGGCCGCCGACCAACCCGTGCAACATGATCTGGGCGGACGAGATCTCCCGGCAGGCGCGGGACAGCGGCATCCGGGTGATGCTGACCGGCCAGATGGGCAACATGACCATCAGCTACAGCGGCCGCCCGTACATATCGGAACTCCTCCGCGGCGGGCACTTCCTGACCTGGGCGCGCGAGTGCTGGCACTTGGTCCGGCGCAAGCGCGGCTACCGGCCGGCGATCAGCGCCAGCGTGTTCCCGCTGCTGCCCGCACCGCTCTGGCGGCTCTACGACAGGAGCTTCCGGCGCCTCCAGGACCCGTTCGGCTACACCGCGATATCGCCCGCCTTCGCCGAGGATATGAACTATCGAGAACTGGCGGCGGAGTCGGGCTGGAATCTCGACTACCAGCCCTGGGCCGACGGGCATGCCATGCGTCTGGCGGTCATCAACCGAATAGATCTGGCATCGCACCATCTGGGCATGCTGGCGGGATTCGGCGTGGAGCATCGCGACCCGACCCAGGACCGTCGCATCGTCGAATTCTGCCTGGCATTGCCGGGCCGCTTCTTCCTGCATCGCGGCATCGAGGCGCGCCTGCTGAAGCTCGCGATGCGGGGACGGTTGCCCGAAGGTCATCTCCGGTCGGGCGGCTACAAGGGCTACCAGGCCATCGACTGGCACGAAGCCCTCACGCGCTCCCGGACCGAGATCGCCGAGGAGATCGAGCGACTGGAGGCCAGTCCGATGGCGCGCCGTTGTCTCGATCTGCCGAGGCTGCGCCGGCTCGTCGACGACTGGCCGACCGGGGACTGGCATTCGCCGCGGGTGACGCAGTCCTACCGGCTCGCACTCTCGCGCGGCCTCGCCATGGGCCGCTTCATCCGTCGCATGGAGGGCGGCAACCAGTGAACCGCAGCCTGCGGCAGCGCGGCGCGCTCGCCAGTCTGACGGTCGAGACGGAAATCCCGATCCCTGGCCTTCCGCCGGCACCCGATTCGATGTCGCCGGCCGACGTCCAGATCGTCACCGGGACCGTCGGATTGGCCGCCGACGGGACTCGCTCGGCGATCGATGCCGACGGAACACTGTTCCTCGACGTGCCCGACGTGGCACGGTTTCGTATCGAGGGCGGACGCCGGATCACCGTGGAAACGCACTGTGCCCCCGAGTGCGCCTCGTATGTGCGGACGTTCCTGCTCGGCACCGCCATCGGGACGATCTTCCACCAGAGGGGCATCCTGCCCCTGCACGCATCGACGGTGCGGGTGGGCGACGTCGCGGTGGCGATCGCCGGGCCGTCGGGCGCCGGCAAGTCGACGCTGGCGCATGCGCTGACGCGGGCGGGGCATGCGCTTATCGCCGACGATATCACCCCTGTCACGCTGGCCGACGACGGCTCTGCCTGGGCGTGGCCGCTGCTGCCTCAGGTCAAGCTCTGGCGTGATGCGCTGGACCGCGCCGACATCTCCGCCGCCGGCCTGGAAACCATCGCTGCGCGTCTCGACAAGTTCCGGCTTCCCGAAACCGCTGCCTTCGCGACGTCGCCCGTCCCGCTGGGCGCCGTCGTCGTCCTCTGCGACGCCGATGACGAAGAAGCGACCATCGTTCCGCTGTCGGGCTTGCGTGGCATTACGGCCTTGCGGGCACAGGTCTATCGGCCGCATATCGGGGCTGCGGTACGCGGGATGGATCCGCTGTTCAGGGATCTCGGCCGTCTCGCCGCCCGCGTGCTGGTGGCCCGGCTCGACCGTCGGCGGGACGCACGGCGCCTGTGCAGCCTCGTGCAGAGCGCCGTGAATGCGGTCCGGTCGCACCGGCCGACGCCCATGTCGGAACACGTGTCGGCGCAAGCCGGCTGACCCACGGGTCGCTCCGTACTACAGTCCGCCGCATCGCGTGGAAGGAGAAGCCCGTACGATGCCCGCAGCCTATGATCCGAACAACATCTTCGCGAAGATCCTGCGCGGCGAGATCCCGTGCAAGAAGGTCTACGAGGACGACCACGTTCTCGCCTTCGACGACATCGCACCCCAGGCGCCGGTGCACGTCCTGGTGATCCCGAAGGGCCCTTACGTCCACTGGGACGATTTCTCGGAGAAGGCGTCGGACGCCGAACTCGCGGCCTTCAGCCGCGCGATCGGCGCGGTCGCGCGGGCGCGTGGCCTGGGCCCCGACGGCTTCCGGGTGATCGCCAACAATGGCGGGAACGCCCATCAGGAAGTGCCGCACCTGCACATGCACGTGCTGGGTGGCCGCCCCCTCGGCCGCATGCTGCCGGGCAAGGGGTGAACCTTCCCGACCTGGAGCCGCGCCTCCTCTACCGGGACGGGCTGATGCTCGTCCTGGACAAACCGGCGGGCATCCCCGTGCATGCGGGGCCCGGCGGCGGCCCGAACATCGAGCAGGGTTTCGACGCGCTCCGGTTCGGCCTGCCGCGCCTGCCGGCGCTGGCGCACCGCCTCGACCGCGACACCAGCGGCTGCCTGATCATCGGGCGGCATCGCAAGGCGCTGCGCAAGCTGGGGGAGCTGTTCCGCAACGGCCGCATCGGCAAGGTGTACTGGGCGATCGTCGAGGGGGCGCCGGGCGAGCCCGAAGGCACCATCGACGCACCGCTGCTGAAGCGCATCGGCAAGGCGAACTGGCGCATGGACGTCGACCCCGCCGGCCAGACGGCGGTCACCGACTGGCGGACCCTGGGCAGTGCTGTCGGCCGCACGTGGCTGGAATTGCGGCCGCGGACGGGGCGGACGCACCAGATCCGCGTGCACTGCAAGGCGCTCGGCTGTCCCATCGTCGGCGATCCGGTCTACGGCACGCCGGCCGAGGGCGAGCGGCTGCTGCTGCACGCCCGCGCGGTCACCGTGCCACTCTACCCGTCCCGCGACCCGATAACGGTCGAGGCGCCGCCGCCGCCGCACATGCTCGCGGCGCTGCGCGCCTGCGGCTATGCGACCTAGGCCTGTTGCGCGCTAAGGCCCGAAGAGCTTCGTTGGTAGCCAAGTAGCGATGGGCGGAAAGAAGAACACCACCGCCAGACCCAGCATCTGAAGCAGCATGAAGTCAAGCATGCCCCGGTAGATCGAACTCAGTTCCCACTTTGGTGCGACCGCCTTCAGGTAGTAGGCGGCCATCGCGACCGGCGGCGACAGGAAGGCTGTCTGGAGATTGACCGCGACCAGCGTGCTGAACCAGAGCAGGTCGATCTCCATGGCCTCGACCACCGGCAGGAAGATCGGGAGGAAGATGAAGATGATGGCGGGCCATTCCAGCGGCCAGCCGAGCAGGAAGATCACCGCCATCAGAACCAGCAGCATCGCGGTGGAGGGCAGATCGAAGCCGAGAAGTGTCTCCGCGATCATCGTGCTCGTGCCGAGCCGGGTGAACACCGCGCCGTAGATGTTCGACGCCACCGCGAGGAACAGGACGAGGCTGGATGTTTCGAGCGTGCGTAGACAGGCGGTGCGAAGTGCGGCAAAGCGAAACCGGCCGTAGAGGACCATCAGCAGCAATGCGCCGCTCGCGCCCATCGCCGCCGCCTCTGTCGGCGTTGCGAGACCGAATATGATGCTGCCCAGTGCCGCAAACATGATCGTCGCGAGGGGGACGATTCCGCGAAGGAATTCCGACACCATCTGCCAGACCGACGTTGCCCATTGGTCACGTGGCAGGGGAGGGCCGAGGCTCGGGTTGATGTGGCTGCGGATCAGGGCATAGCCGATGTAGAGGAAGGCGAGCAGCAGCCCCGGCATCAGGGCGGCGGCGAACAGCTTGACAATCGAGACGCCGATGATCGGACCCATGACGACCAGCATCACGCTCGGCGGGATGAGGATGCCCAGCGTCCCGCCCGCCGCGATCGTGCCGGCAGACATCTTGGAATCATAGCCGGCGCGGATCATCGCCGGCGCCGCCATCATGCCCATCACGGTCACCGAGGCGCCGATGATCCCGGTGGCCGTCGCGAACAGCGTCGCGGTGAGCAGCACGCCCAGATAGAGGGAGCCGCGCAACGGCGCGAGGATCAGCTGGAACGACCTGAACAGCCGCTCCATCAGCCCCGCCTGCTCCAGCACGTAGCCCATGAAGACGAACAGCGGCACGGCCGCCAGCGTCTCCTCCTTCATCAGGCCGATGGTCTGGAAAACCATCAGATAGAAGACGACGTCGCCGAACCCGATATAGCCGAACACGATGGACAGCACGATCAGCGTGAAGGCGATCGGAAATCCCGCGAAGATGCCGATCAGCAGAGCGGCGAGCAGGATGAGGCCGAGATATTCGCCGCTCATAACGGCCGACCCTCGATCGCCGCATACGCGCTCTTCAGGAACTCCGACACGCCCTGGAGGATGAGCAGGAAGGCGGATACGGGGATCACGGTCTTAAAGGGATAAAGCGGCGGCCTCCAGGGGCTGGCGTCCGACACTTCGCGAATGTCCCAGGCCTGAATCGCCTCCTGCAACCCCATCCAGAAGAAGAGCGCCATCCCGGGAAAGAACAAGCAGAGGTACAGAAAGGCGTCGACCCTGCCGCGGGTCCGTACCGACCATGACTGATAGAAGATGTCGGTGCGGATATGGCCGCCGCGATAGAGCGTATAGGCCGCGCCCAGCATGAACATGCTGCCGTACAGCATGTAGGTCACGTCGTAGGCCCAGATCGTGGGCGCGTGAAACGCGTAGCGCGCTAGCACCTCCCAGGTCAGCGCCAGCACCAGTGGCACGGCGAGCCAGCAGAAGATGTGTCCACTCGTCTCGGCCACGCCGTCGATCGCGCGTACGGTGCTTACGAGCGCCGTGGGCGGTGCGCGTCGCTCGTGCCATTCGGATCGGTCGACCACCCCTTACCCCCCTCGAACTTATGACGACGCGGGATCCGCTGGGCGGCGGCGGCGAGGCCGCCGACCAGCGCGAGAGGCGGGGCTATTTGCGGTAAACTTTTTCTTTCCAGTAGTAGTTGCCGGCGAACTCGTAGGGCGGCCAGAAGGACAAGCGGAAGGGCACGACCACCTCGGCGTACTTCTTCTGGCTGTCGATCACCTTCCTGTAGAAGGGATCCTTCGCCGCATACTCCTCCTGTATCTTCTCCCAAGTCTCCAGGAAGTTGGCCAGGACGTCGTCAGGGGTCCGCGTGACCTCGATACCGGAATCGACCAGTTCCTTGCAGGCGAGCGCGGTCTCGCGGTTGAAGGCGGCGTTGCGCATCATGGTGGCGTGCACGCTTGCGACCCGCATGATCTCCTGCAGGTCGGGCGTCAGCTTGTCCCATACGGCCTTATTGATCATCAGCTGACCGCCGGTCACGGGCTCGTGCATGCCAGGCGTGTAGTAGAACTTGGCGACGTTGTTGAGGCCGAGTTTCTTGTCCTCCAGGCAGTTGATCCACTCGGCACCCTCGATCACCCCGCGCTCCATGGCCGGCACGATCTCGCCGCCCGGCAGCGTGACGACAGAGACGCCCAATCTGCCGTAGGTCTCTGCACCGATGCCGTAGATGCGCAGCTTCATCCCCTTCAAATCATCGAGGTTCTTGATCGGCCTCTTGAACCAGCCGAGAGCCTGCGGGTAGTCGGTCGGGATTGGGAAGGCGACGAGGTTCAACTTGATGACGTCGCGATAGAACTCTTCCAGCAGAGCCATGCCGCCACCGTCGTAGTACCAGCCGAAATAGTCGATGCCGTCCATGCCGAACAGCGGGCCGTGCGAAAGGGGAATGCCGGCAAGGCTCTTGCCGAGGATGTAGCCGAAGGGCGCCATCCCGACATCGAGAACGCCGCGGGAGGTGGCGTCGAACACCTCAAAGGGCGGGACGATCGCACCGCCGGGCAGCACTTCGATCTTGAGACGACCACCGGACATCCGCTCTGCCGTTTCGCCCCAGACCTTGAAGATCAGGTGAAGGTTTGCCGTCACGGGGTGGGAGGATTGCCCCTTCAGGACGATCGGCTTCGGCGTCTGGGATGACACCTGTCCCGGAAAAGCGGTCCCGATTCCAGCCAGGATAGCTGCAAGGACCAGAAAGCGTCTGAACATCTTTCTTTTCCTCCCTTTTTTATATTTCTTAAGTTGTCCCGCACAACTCCTCAATTGCGGATGCAACGCCGAACGTTGCCGGCGAGTGCTTGCATGTCGCCGATCCGGCCGCTGACCAATGAGTCGCGGGTGAGCGACGACCTGTCGGATGCTGCAGTTCGATCGCCGGATTTTGTGTCTCTGGCGGAAACTGGACAAGTATACTGCGCCTCCACTTTGTGAAGGTCAATATTTATGCTGGGGATCGGTATTCGATCAGGAGGGCCGAGCGGTCGAGCGGTTTCCGGTTCAGCTCGGCCAGATCGTCTCGACCAGCCGCGTCATGTCCGGCATCTCGGCATAGGGACCGAAGGCGGGGTCGCCGGTCTCGCCGCGCCGGTTGATCCAGATGCGCCGCAGTCCCAGGGCGTGCGCCGGCTCGATGTCGTGGAAGAAGCCGGCGGCGGCGTGGGTGATGCGCTCGATCGGCACGCCCGCCCGGCCGTAGGCGAAGCGGAACATGCCGTGGTCGGGCTTGTAGAGCCGCGACTGCTCGGCGGTCACCAGATAGTCCGGCTCCACGCCGATCAGCGCGACGTTGCGGGCGATCATCGCGTCGTCGGTGTTGGAGATGAACATCAGCTTCGCCCGCCGCTTGATCGCGGTGAGGACGGCGGGCACCTCGTCGAACGGTCCGGCGTCGCTGACCGCCGCCACCAGCCGTTCGCCGTCGCGCGGCGCATAGGCGAAGCCGAAGTCCTGGAGCGCCGTCTCCAGCCCGGCGCTCAGGATCTCCGCGTAGGGGCGCCAGCCGCCCTTCTGCAGCGGCGCCTGGGTCGCGCGGAAATGCGGATGCAGGCGCTCCAGCATCTCCGGCGGCGCGCCCCGCTCCTCCAGCGATTCGGCCAGCGCGCCGCGTACGCCCTCGTGAAAGCGCACGAGCGTGCCGTAGACGTCGAAGCTGACGAGATCGACAGTGGTCACGCGCCCTGCCTCATGTACGGGGGCTCACGCGCTCTCGGGACGGCCCTTCATCATGCGCAGCGGCGTATAGACCAGCACGGTCTCGCCGCGCTGGTTGACGACGCTGTTCTTCGTGCGGACGAAGCCGCGGTTGCCCTTGCTGGCCGCGCGGCTCTCGACGACCTCCAGCTCGACGTGGATCGTGTCGCCGATGACGACCGGCCCCTTCATGTCCAGTTCCATGCCGAGGAACGCCATGCCGGTGTGCTGCAGCGTGCCCTGCATGACCAGGCCCTCGGCCAGCGCCAGCACCAGCACGGCCGGCGCGATGCGCTTGCCGGTCGGCGACTCGTGCTCGATATATTCGAGATTGTTGAACAGCAGCTCGTTCATGCCGGTGACGCCGGTGAAGGAGAGCACGTCGGTCTCGAAGACGCTGCGGCCGATCGTCTTGAACTTTCGACCGACTTCCATCTCCTGCCAGTAGAAACCGTGGCCGAGTTCCTGCATGTTTCCGCCCATGAACTGAGGTCCGGCCCGCCCTCGCGGCGGGCACTGCGATCCGCCGGTTCTACATGGCCTCGGCGCCCGACCGCAACGGCCCCACCCCTTACCGGCCCCAACCGGCCAGGAGACAGTCGGCGTGCAGCCTGCCCCGATCCGCCAGACCCCGATCCACTCGCCGTGTATCCGCGTCTGCTCGATCAACCCGAAGACCAGCTGGTGCGAGGGCTGCTACCGCACGCTCAAGGAGATCGCCGGCTGGAGCCGCCTGACGCCCGAAGAGCGCGAGCGCGTCATGCGCGAACTGCCGGCGCGCGGCGCCGACATGGCCGCCCGCAAGGCCTGAAGCCGCCGCGTCAGTCCCAGGCGGCGCCCGGCAGCGCGTCCAGGGGAATCTTCAGGTAGCGCCGGCCGTTGGCCTCCGGCTCCGGCAGGCGCCCGCCGCGGATGTTCACCTGCAGCGCGTGTAGGATCAGCTTCGGCATCGGCAGCTTGGCATCGCGCTCGTTGCGTAAGGCGACGAACGCGGCTTCGGTGGTGGCCTTGGTCAGGTGGACGTTCTTCGCCTTCTGTTCGGCGACGCTGCTCTGCCATGCCGGGTCGCGGCCGCCCGGCATGTAGTCGTGTCCGGTGAACAGGCGGGTGTCGTCCGGCAGCGCCAGGATGGCCTGGATCGAGCGCCACAGCGCTGCGGCGCTGCCGCCCGGGAAGTCGGCGCGCGCCGTGCCGAAGTCGGGCATGAACAGCGTGTCGTGGACGAAGGCCGCGTCGCCGGCCACGTAGGTGATGGAGGCCAGCGTGTGTCCGGGCGAGTGCATCACCTCCACCGGGACGTCGCCGATGGCGAAGTGCTCGCCCGCCGCGAACAGCCGGTCCCACTGCGAGCCGTCCACGGGCAGGTCGGGCCAGCCGTAGATGTCGCGCCACAGCTTCTGCACCTCGACGACCGGCGCTCCGATTGCGGTCGGTGCCCCGGTCCTGCCCTTGAGGTACTGAGCCGCGGAGAAATGGTCGGCGTGCGGATGGGTGTCGAGAATCCACTCGACGCGATAGCCGCGCTGCGCCACGCGATCCAGAATGGCGTCGGCGCAGTGCGTGGCCGTGGCACCCGACTTCTCGTCATAGTCCAGGACCGGATCGACGATCGCGCAGCGGCCGGTGTGCGGGCAGGCGACCACATACTGGACGCTGAAGGTCCGCGGGTCGAAGAACGCCTCGACGGTGGGGCGGATGGGGCGGTCGGCGGCGCTCATGGCTACCTCTGCTGGATCGTGGTCGCCGGCCCCTTGCGGGGCCGGGCAGCTTGGAAAGCCAGTCTACGGTCCGGCCGCCGCGGAGGAAATCCCGCCCCGGATTCGCTCGACGGGAGGCGAATCCGCTTCAGCGCAGCTGCGGCGCCACCTCGCGGGCGAACAGTTCGAGCGAGGCGAGGATGTTGTCCTGCCCGTAGTAGGGCGGGTAGTGCAGCATCAGCGAGGTGAGCCCGGTCATGTCGCGCAGCCGCCGGATCTTCGCCACGACCGTCTCCGGCGAGCCGTGGATGATCGTACTCTCCGACAGCGCCCCGTAGTCGAGGCCCGACGAGACCGAGGCGTCGCCGGTCGACACCTGGCCGAGATAGCCGGAGGTCTGGGCGCCGAAGAAGTGGCCCAGATGGCGCAGGAGGCCGGCCTCGCTGTCGCGCCGCGCCTTCTCGTCGGTCTCCGCCACATAGACCCACCGGGCGATGTCGACGTCGCCGCGCGCCGGGTTGCCGCGCAGTTCCTCCGGCGTCTCCTCCAGGTTGCGGCGGTAGACGCCGACCTGCCGCGCCAGTTCCTCGAAGGTGGTGAGGGTCGACAGCATCAGGCCGAAGCCCATCCGGCCCGCCACGCCGATCGACCGATCGGTGCCGCCGGCGAGATAGAGCGGCGGGTGCGGCGACTGGATCGGGTGCGGCAGGATCTCGTAGTCGCCGTCGACCTTGACCCGGAAGTGCCGTCCCGAAAAATCCGCGCGCCTGGTCCTGAACAGGTCGAGCAGGAGCGGCAGCGCCTCCTCCTGCACGTCGCGCCGTCCCTCGAAATCCTGACCGAAACCGTCGAACTCGTACTCCCGGTAGCCGGACCCCAGGCCGACGGCCATCCGCCCGCCGCTGAGCACGTCGACGAAGGCGGCGTTCTCCACCACGCGCACAGGATTGGCGAGCGGCAGGGTGACGACGCCGGTGCCGATCCTGATCCGCTTCGTCAGCGCGGCGAGGTGCCCCGCATAGACGAACACGTCGGGCATGATGCCGTACTGGTTGCTGAAGTGGTGCTCGGCGATCCAGGCGAAGTCGAAGCCCAGCGCGTCCGCCCGCATCACCTCGCGGGTCACGCGGGCATGCACAGCGTGGTGCGGGTACGGCTCCACCTCGGGGTCGGGATGGGACGTGAATAGGATACCGAATTCCATACGGGTGCGTTCCTCGACACTGTTGCCCCCGCTTTCGGGGGGCTGAGCCGGTCATGTTAACCGTCCCGTCCGTGACCGGAAGGGGCGCCCCGGCTCGGCGGTGGGGTGCCACCGCAGGCGCTAGACAAGTCGCCGGCTCGTCCATCTTGACCGTTACGGTTTTGTGACAGCGGATAGAGGCCCTGGCCGACCCCGGCGCCGCATGGACCGTTCGATGGCATCGCACCCTCCAGTCACGCCGAACGCTGCCCAGAGTGCCGCGCCGACGGATGGCGGCTCGTCCGCCGTGGTCGTATCGGCGGCCATCATGGCGCTCGCCCTGCTCGGCGACTCGCTGCTCTATGTCGTGCTGCCGCTCTACGCCCACGAGTTCGGCATCGGCCTCGCCTGGGTCGGCGTGCTGCTGTCGGCCAACCGGCTGATCCGGGTCGTCGCCTATGGCGGCGTCGCCGCCCTCGGCGAACGCATCGGGCCACGGCGGCTGACGCTGATCGCCGGGGTCCTGGCGGCCGTCTCGACGCTCCTCTATGCGGTCGGCGACGGCGGTCCCGTTCTGCTCGCGGCCCGCATCGTCTGGGGCTTGGCCTTCGCGGCGCTGAACCTCACGACGCTGGTCTACGCCGTCAGCAGGACAGGCCGGCAGGGCCGCAGCGTCGGGACGAGCAAGGCGGTGGCGAGCGTCGGTCCCGTACTGTCGCTCAGCATCGGCGCCTGGCTCGTCACCGTCATCGGCCCGCGCGACATCTTCGCCATCCTGGCGGGCCTCACGGTGCTGGCCATTCCGCTGTCGCTGATGCTGCCGGCGGCGCACCCGGTCGCCGGGCGCAGCGACCGGTCCATCCTGCCCAGGCCGACCAGGAACGACCTGCTGGGCTTCATCATCGGCTTCGGCATCGACGGCATCTTCGTCATGACGCTCGCGCTGATCCTGAAGGACGTCGTGTCGATGGAGTCCGCCGTGATCGCCAGCGGCCTGATGATAGCCCTGCGCCGGCTGATGGAGATCGTCACCGCGCCGATCGGCGGCGTGCTCGGCGACCGGTTCGGCGCCGCCCGGATGGTGCTGCTGTTCGGCGGCCTGCTTTGTGCCGGACTGGCCGGGATAGCGGCGGGCTTACCTTTCATGGGCGCCTGTGCCGTCGTCCTCGGCCACGGCGCCCTGGTCACCCTGCAGCCGGTGCTGGTCGCCCAGCGCAATCCCGGTGCCGTGATGAACAGGCTCGCGGTCCTGGCGACCTGGCGGGACATCGGCGCCGCCGTCGGCCCGCTGACGGCAGGCCTGCTGGCGGCCCGCTTCGACCTCGAGGCGATCTACGCACCGCTCGCGGTGGCGACGCTGGTGATGCTCGTCTGGGCCTGCCGTCCGCCTGGGCCGAAGGTCGTAGCCGCCGGATAGCGGTTCAGCGGCGCGCCTTGCCCTCCCGGTGGGCGATGTAAAGGCCGGCCGAGACAATGACCGCGGCGCCGGCCCAGGTCCAGGCGTCGGGCAGGTGGCGGTAGAGGACGAAGCCGATGATCGTCGCGCCGATCAGCTGGAGATAGTTGAACGGCGACAGAAGCGACGCCGGGCCGCGCTCGAAGGCCTTCGTCAGCAGATAGTGCGCGATGCCGCCGACCAGGCCCATGCCGACGAACAGCACCCAGGCATGAGGCTCGGCGGGCGTCGTCCACGAGAAGACCACCAGCGCCCCCGCCGCGACGGCGCCGACCATGCCGGACCAGATGTTCGTCGTTTCGGCATGGTCCTGCCCGGCGAGCTTGCGCGTCATGATCTGGTAGAGCGCGCCGAACGAGGCGCTCCCGACGATGAAGAGTGCCGCCCAGTCGCCGGATCCGAAGCCGCCGGGCCGGATGACGATCATCGCCCCGGCGAAACCGATCACCACCGCCGCCCACCGGCGCGGGCCGACCGCCTCGCCCAGCAGCGGCACCGACAGGGCGGTGACCAATAGCGGACTGGTGAAGCTGATCGCGGCGGCCGTGGCCAGCGGCAGGTGCGCGAGGCCGGTGAAGTACAGCACCGACGACGTGATTCCGCACAGGCCGCGGACGATCTGCAATTCCGGCCGGCGGGCGACCAGGATGCGCGGCCCGTGCCGCGGCGCGAACAGCGCCAGCATCAGCAGGAAAGCCACGCCGTGGCGGAAGAACGCCACCTGGTGCGGGTGGTAGTCCTCGGTCGTGAGGATCTTGCCCGAGGCGTTGACCGTGACGATCAGCGCCACGTAGAGGCACATCAGGCCGATGCCCTGGAGGATGCGCTCCTCGGCGACGGCGACGGGGGTCGCGGGCCTCACCGGCCTGCCGCCCCCATCCGTCCCGCGCCGGTCATCCGCCGGTGGCGGCCTGTCGGGGCTCGTGCCCCGGCTTCGGCGTGTCGCGATGACGGATGCGCTGATAGAGCAGCACCGCGACGCCGAGGCCGATGCCGGCAAGGTCGGTCGTCCAGCCGCCCTCGATCAGCAGCAGCGAGGCGGCCAGCAGGACCCCGCGCAGCAGCCACGGCATCGGGCCGAAGAACCAGCCCTGCACGGCACCCGCCAGGAACCAGACGCCGATCAGGGCCGTCGCCAC
Source organism: Constrictibacter sp. MBR-5 (assembly GCF_040549485.1). Classification (NCBI taxonomy): domain Bacteria; kingdom Pseudomonadati; phylum Pseudomonadota; class Alphaproteobacteria; order Rhodospirillales; family Allostellaceae; genus Constrictibacter; species Constrictibacter sp. MBR-5. The sequence goes on along the minus strand of NZ_JBEPTK010000003.1, from coordinate 21,699 downwards.
CACCCGCAGGATGACGATCGTCTCGCCCTGCATCAGGAGTGCGGGACTGTAGAAGAACATGAACGGCACGAGGAATGCCGCCAGCCCGTACTTGAAGGCGACGACGGACGTCTTCATCGCGTCGCCCCCGGCGATCGCGGCACCCGCATAGGCGGACAGCGCCACCGGCGGCGTGATCGTCGAGATGACGGCGTAGTAGAACACGAACATGTGCGCCGTCAGCGGCGGGATGCCTAGCCGGACGAGGCCGGGCGCCACGACCGAGGCTGCGACGGCGTAGGCCGCGGTGGTCGGCATGCCCATGCCGAGCAGCAGCGAGATCAGCATGGCGAAGATCAGCGCCAGCAGCGTGTTGTCCTGGGCCAGCGCGAAGATCATCGCCGAGAAGCGGCCGCCCAAGCCGGTCAGGCCGATGACGCCGACGATGATGCCGGCACAGGCGCAGACCGCGATCAGCTGCAGCGAGTTGCGTGTCGCAAGGCCGAGCGCGTCGGCGACGGCTCGCGGGCCCATGCGGCCCTCGCGGTGCAGCCAACTGGTCACGAAGGCGGCGACGAGGCCGAGCGTGCCGGCGCGGACGATCGAATAGCCCGAGACGAGCGAGCCGACCAGGATGATCAGCGGCAGGAACAGGTAGATCCGCCGCACCATCTCCCACAGGTCCGGCAGTTCCGAGCGCGGCAGGCCGCGCAGGCCGCGCTGGATCGCCTCGTTGTCGACCATGAAGAAGACGGCGATGAAATAGAGCAGTGCCGGTATGACCGCGGCCACGACGATGTCGACATAGGGGATGCCTGTCACCTCGGCCATGATGAAGGCGCCCGCGCCCATCACCGGCGGCAGGATCTGGCCGCCCGTGGACGCGGCAGCCTCGATCGCGCCGGAACTGGTGCGCGAGTAGCCGACCTTCTTCATCAGCGGAATGGTGAAGGTGCCCGTCGCGACGACGTTGCCGGCGGCGGTGCCGTTGATCGTGCCCATCAGCGCGCTGGAGAAGACCGCGACTTTCGCGGGGCCGCCGCGCAGGCCGCCGGCGATCGAGAAGGCGAAATTGATGAAGTAGCCGCCGACCTTCGACACGTCGAGGAAGGCGGAGAAGGCGATGAACAGCACGATGTAGGTCGACGACACGGCCGTGGTCGGGCCGAAGACGCCTTCCATGCTGTAGATGTAGCTGAAGAAGAAGTCGGCATCGTAGCCGCGGTGCGCCAGCACGCCGGGCAGCCACGGGCCGACGAAGCAGTAGAGGATGAAGATCACTGCGATGATCGGCAGCGCCAGGCCGGCGGTGCGCCGCGTGATCTCCAGGACCAGCAGCGTGCCGATCAGGCCGACGATGAAGTCCCCGGTCGTCGGCAGGGCGCCGACGCGGAACAGCAGTTCGTCCAGATTGACCGCGATATAGGCGGCACAGCCCAGGCTCGCCGCCATCAGCAGCCAGTCGTACCAGGCGATGCCGTCGCGCCGGCTGCCGTCGCTCGCCGCGAAGATCGCCAGCCCCAGGGCGGTGCCCCAGGAGACGTGAACGCTCCGGAAGACCCAGGGGTCGATCGGATAGACGTTCAGCACGTAGAGGTGGAAGACGGTGTAGGCGATGCAGTTCCAGTAGATCAGGTGCTTCTGCCAGCCCGAGAGCTGGCGCTGCCAGCCGCCGAAACCGCCCTCGGTGTCGGCAGCCGGTTCCGCCGCGACGCTGCCGCCCGTCTTCACTTCATCCGCACGCATAGAGCTGCCCTCTGAGAGAGATCATGCACAGGCAGCCGATCGCTGCTCTTCTGTCCGTCGTTTGACGCGAAACCGCCCGGCGTCGGTGACACCGGGCGGCCAGTCGGGAACAGGGCCGATCAGGACTTCGGCATCGCCTTGTCGGCGAGCTTGATGCCCTTCTCCTGGAAGTAGCGCACCGCGCCCGGATGCCAGGTCAGGAAGCTGTTCTTCGTGGCGTTGGCCGGGACGGTCTCGGCGGAGGACGCGTGGATCTGAACCATACGCTCGTGGTTGTCCATGACCGCCTTGACGATCTCGTAGACCAGGTCGTCCGGCAGGTCCTTGTGGGCGATGGCGAAGTTGAAGACGCCGACCGTCTTCTGGTCTTCCTTCAGCTGGCGGTACGTGTTCGCCGGGATCGTCGTCGGTGCGAGCGACGGGTGGTTGTCGAGCAGCTTCTGGCGCTCTTCGTCGGTGAAGCCGATGTAGCGCACCTCATGCTGGGCTTCCAGCTCGCTGAACGCCGAGATCGGCAGGCCGGCACCGAAGCCGAAGGCGTCGATCAGGCCGTCGGCCAGCTGCGAGGCCATATCGCTGCCGGCACCGTTGCGGACCGTGACCTTCAGGCCGAAGTCCTTGAAGTAGCGCGGCCAGTAGGTGCCCGATGTGCCCGCCCGCGGACCGACGCCGACGCGCTTGCCGTCGAGGTCCTTGAACGTCTTGATGCCGCTGTTCGCCATCGTGATGATGTGGAACGGCGTGTCGTACATCGGGAAGATGGCGCGGACGTTGTTGAACTTCTTGCCCTGCGTCCAGTCGCCTTCGCCGGTCCAACCCTCGTAGGCGACGCCCATCGTCACCATGCCAAGCTGGACGTCGTTGCGGTCCGCCAGAATCATGTTCTGGTTGGGGCCCTGCGTCTGCTGGGTGCTGATCTTCGTCCCGACAGTCTCGTTGACGAGATTGGCCCAGCCCTGGCCGTAGATGAAGTAGGTGCCGCCGACGGCTGCGGTGCCGAGCACCATGCTGTCGGGCCAGCCGGCCTTCTGGGCCGAGGCGGGGGCGGCGAGGGACACCGCCGCCACTGCCGTGCCTGCGAGCACGGCGAGCGTCCTCAGGATCTTCATTGAGTCCTCCGGATTCAGGATTGATTGAGCTGAGAGGTCGTGCCGGTTCAGCCGCGCGATCGGTCTCTTGCCCGCGCGGTCACTCCGGCTTCAGGCGCCACCGTCTTCGAGCGCTTGGCAGACGGCCTCGGTGACCGCCCGCGTATCGGCATTGCCGCCGAGATCGCGCGGCAGCACGTCTCCGGCACCGGTCACCCGTTCGATCGCCCGCATCAGGCGCCGGCCGGCGTCGGCCTCGCCCAGATGGTCGAGCATCATCGCGGCCGACCAGAAGGTGCCGATCGGGTTGGCGATGCCCTTGCCCATGATGTCGAACGCCGAGCCGTGGATCGGCTCGAACATCGACGGATAGGTGCGCTCGGGGTTGATGTTCCCCGTGGCGGCGATGCCCAGGCTGCCGGTCAGGGCGGCGGCCAGATCGCTGAGGATGTCCGCGTGCAGATTGGAGGCGACGACGGTGTCGATGGACTGCGGTTTCAGCACCATGCGCTGGGTCATGGCGTCGACCAGCATCTTGTCGGTGGCGACGTCCGGGAAATCGCGTCCGACCTCGGCCGCGATCTCGTCCCACATCACCATCGCGTGGCGCTGCGCGTTCGACTTCGTCACGATCGTCAGCAGCTTGCGCGGGCGCGACCGGGCCAGTTCGTAGGCGAAGCGCATGACTCGCTCGACGCCGGCTCTCGTCATCACGGACACGTCGAGGCCGACCTCGAGCGGCAGGCCGGTATGGACCCGCCCGCCGACGCCGGCATACTCGCCCTCGCTGTTCTCGCGGACGATGACCCAGTCGAGGTCTTCGGGCGCACAGTCGCGAAGCGGGCCCCGGATGCCCGGCAGCAGGCGCGACGGCCGCACGTTGGCGTACTGGTCGAAGCGCTGGCAGATGGCGAGGCGCAGGCCCCAGAGGGTGATGTGGTCGGGGACGCGCGGATCGCCGGCGGAGCCGAACAGGATCGCGTCCATGCCGCGGATCTGGTCGCGACCGTCCTCCGGCATCATCACGCCGTGGCGCAGATAATATTCGGAGCCCCAGTCGAACCGGGTCACCTCAAAGCCGAACGGCTCCTGCCGCTCCAGCGCGGCCAGCACCGTCAGGCCCGCCTCGACCACCTCGGTCCCGATTCCGTCGCCCGGAATCGAGGCGATCTTGTAGATCCGATTCTTTCTGTCCATCGCCCGCTGGCGTTTCGTTTGCTTCGTGCACTCTTAGCGCGAGCGGGTCGCGACGTACAGATGGCGATTTCGCAGAACGGAATGTGTCAGGACATTCCGGGCCCTTTCTGCAACCGCGCGAGCACGTCGCCGACGGGCAGGACGTCGGCATACTTCACGGCCATGTCGTAAAGGGCGGCGAAGTGCGGGCTCTCGTGACGGTCGGCGACGCATTCCTCGGGCACGATCATGCGGTAGCCGTGCGACAGGCCGTCGACGACGGTCGCCCGGACGCAGCCGGAGGTCGAGCCGCCGGTGACGATCACGGTATCGATGCGGTGCCAGACCAGCAGCGAGGCCAGGTGCGTCTCGAAAAAGGCCGACGGCATGCGCTTGCGCATCACGGTGTCCGCGGGATCGATCGTCAGTCGCGGGTCCAGTGCGGCACGCGGCGAACCCTCGCGGATGTTCTGCAACGAGTCCGGGGCGTCGTTCCGCGTCCCCCACACGCCGCAGTCGCCGCCGCCGGGCGCGTAGGCGACGTAGGTCCAGACGACCGGGAGGCCGATGGCGCGGACCGCTGCGGCGAGCGCCGCGACGTGCTCCAGTTGCCGAGGGTCGGTCTCGTAAGCGGTGGCGAACGTATCGACCGCCGTATAGGCGCATTGAAGATCGACGTTCACCAGGGCGATCCGGTCGCCGAAGCCGAAGCGGCGCCGGGGTGGCGCCGCTTTCAGCGCCTCGTACATCTGACGCGCGGTGAGATCGGACAGGTCCATGGCCGGCTCCGCCTCAGGCGGCGACGGCGTGGCTGCGGCTCTTCATCAGCGGTTGGATGCGCTGGCCGAACTGATCCATGCCGATCAGGAAGTCGTCGAAGGTCAGCATCACGCCCTGGACGCCCGGCACCTCGGCGACTTTGTCGAGCATCGCGGCGACGTTGGCGTAGGAGCCGATCAGGACGCCCTGGCGGGTCGGCGGCGGCCGGTCCTTCTCGGCGAGGTTCAGCAGCGCGTTCTTGGTGGCGTTGGGGTCCTGGTTCGGATCGGCGTTCGCCTGGACGTCGCGCCAGCCGAGAGCTTCGAGATCGGAACCCGCCTTGTAGTGCTCCCATTTCGCCCAGGCGGCCTCGTCCGTCTCGTCCGCGATGACCATGAGCAGGACGAGGGCGCCGACCTTGCGTCCGGTCCGCTTCGTCTCCTCGACCAGTCGTCCGGCGACGGGGGCGAAGCGCGTCGGTTCGTTGATCCCGGAGGCCGCACAGAAGTTATAGTCGCAATACTCCGCTGCGAAGGCCATGCCGCGGCCGCTCTGTGCGGCGGCGATGATCTCGATGGGCGCCGTCGGCTGCGGCAGCAGGCGGCAGTCGTCCATCTTGAAGAACTCGCCCTTAAAGTCCGAGCGGCCGGTCGCCCAGAGCTCGCGCATGATCGCGACATACTCGGCGCAGAACTTGTAGCGGCGCTCGAAATAGGTTTCGCCGGGCCAGATGCCCATCTGCTCGTACTCGGCCTTCTGCCAACCCGAGACCATGTTGAGCCCGAAGCGGCCGTGCGAGATGGAGTCGATGGTGACGGCCATGCGCGCCGCGAACGGCGGCGGCATGGTGAGGACGGCGACCGACGCGAAGAGCTTTATCCGGGACGTGACGGCGGCCAGGCCGGCCATCAGCGTGAAGGATTCCAGATTGTAGTCCCAGAACTGGGACGGCCCGCCGAAGCCGCGCAGTTTGATCATCGAGAGCGCGAAGTCAAAGCCGTAGCCCTCGGCCTCCTGGACGACCGCCTTGTTGAGGTCGAACGACGGCTTGTACTGGGGCGAGGTGGTCGAGATGAGCCACCCGTTGTTGCCGATCGGGATGAAGACGCCGACGTCCATGCGCACCTGACTCCGCTGTAGTCTCGCCCGCCGAGGCAAGCAAGAGCAGTGCCATCGCCGGCCTCCACGACCGGATGCCGTCTCCCCGGGGCGTGGCCTCTCAGGGCAGCAGGCGGCGAATCGGGGGCGCCTGCTGCAGCGCCGGTTCGCGCGGCGCCTCGATCAGGTCGGTGCGGTCGGCGGGGAGCCAGCAGGTGACGGTCGTACCCTCGCCCAGCGTGGACCGCAGTTCGATGCGGCCGCCATGCATTTCGATGAACTTCTTGACCAGGGTCAGGCCGAGACCGGCGCCCGCGGTGCGCTGCTCGCCCAGTGGCGGTTCCGCGCCGGCGCGGCCGCGCTCGAAGGCGTCGAAGACGCGGTTCAGGTCTTCCTTCACGATGCCTATGCCGTCGTCCGACACCTCGATCGCCAGTTGCCCGTCCACCCGGCGGGCGCGCAGCGTCACGTGGCCGCCGGGCGGGGTGAACTTGACGGCGTTGCTGACCAGGTTGAAGAGGACCTGCCGCAGGCGCCGCCCGTCGGCGACGATCGAGCCCGCATCGGGTGCGGTCTCCGCGGCGATCTCCAGGTTCTGGTTCCGGGCGCGTTCCCGGGCGAGGCCGAGAACGCTCTCCAGCAGGGCCGGAACGTCGATCTGCTCGGGCTCCAGCGTGAGCTGGCCGGCCTCGACCATCGCGAGGTCGAGAATGTCGTTGATCAGGGCCAGCAGCCGCTGCGAAGCCTCGAGGATGCCCTTCGTGTACTCGGTCTGGCGCAGGTTGAGGTCGCCGAAATAGGCGTTCGACAGGATCTCGGTGAAGCCGATGATCGTGTTGAGCGGCGTGCGCAGTTCGTAGGACACGTTGGCCAGGAACTCGGTCTTGAGGCGGTCGGCCTCCTGCAGCGCCTCATTCCGTTCCACCAGCGCACGTTCGATGTTGTAGCTGTCGGTGACGTCGGTCTCGCTGTACAGGACGCTGCCGTCCGGCAGCGGCACCGTGTTGAAGTCGACGACCCGCCCGTCCGTGAGCGGCAGACGGCCGGCCCCGGTGACGCGCTGCATCACGCGATCCACCATCGACTGCTTGAACGTGTTCCACGACCCTTCGTGGCGCAGCAGCGGCTTGTTCCGCTCGACGACGTCGGCGATGTGCGGCTCGCTGCCGACGAAGCTCTCCGCCAGGTTCCAGTGCCGCAGGAAGGCCGGGTTGCACAGCTTGATGCGCCCGTCGGTGCCGTAGACGGCAACCCCTTCGCGCAGTTCGTTCAGGGTCTCGCGCTGTACGGCCGTCAGCGTGTTGTAAGAGGTTTCGAGTGCCAGCCTGTCGGTCACGTCCTCGTAGAGGAACATGAGTCCGCCGAGCGGATGCGGCGCCACGATCTCGCGCACGGTCGTGTCGTCGGGGAGATAGAGATACTCCTCGTGCGGCTCGATCACCTCCTGGAACATCGCGAGTCGCGCCTGCTTATAGGCGCGGAAGTCGACGACCTCGGGCAGGCGGCGACGCTCGCGCAAGGCTTCCAGGATCTCGCCGAGCGGCGGGCCTTCGGCCAGCCATTCCGTGTCGAGGCGCCAAAGTGCGGCATAGCCGCGGTTGAAGAACTTCAGATGGCCGTCGGGGCCGAACATCGCGATGCCGGAGCGGAGCTGTTCCAGCACCTCCGCATGGGCGTCGATGTGCAGGTTCAAGTCGGCCTGCACGCTCTCCATCGCGGTGAAATCCTGGGCGTAGCCGCCGACGAATCCGCCGCCGCCGAGCGGGAACTCGCAGAACTCGAAGAAACGGCGCGATCCGGCGACGACCAGATGGTGGCTCTCCGACTGGGCGGTGCCCGTGCGCACGGCACGTTCGGCCAGGGCGCGGCCGGACGGGTCCACGAGCCCTGCCGCGATCTCCCTGCCGTCGATCAGCGCGGCGGCGGGCGCCGGCGCGTCGACCGCGAGCGCGTAGGCGCGATTGCAGAAGGCCAGCGACATGTCGCGTGCACGCTGCCAGATCGGCATCGGCAGCGCATCGAACAATGCGAGGAACCTGTCGCGCTCGGCGCGGAGCGCCGCGGCGTCACCGGCCAGCTGCGCCATGGGGGCCGCGGCGACGGTCGCGTCGGCCAGCCAGAGGACGTCCATCCGGCGCGCCGCGTCCACGCGCATGCCAGACACGGCGATCGCCCGACTGGCGTCGCTGGTCCGCACGACGGTGGAGAAGCTCTCGCCGGACTGAAGCAGTACGGCGACCGCATCCTCGAGCATCACGCCGTCGGTCGGCATGAGCCTGTCGCGCAGCATCTCCCAGGAGACGGCGGCGGTCGGGTGGAGGCCGAGGAGGAGCGGCAGGCCGGTGCTGTGATACTCGTCGTCGCCGCTGCGATCCCAGGACACGTAGGCCAGCGGGGCCTGGGCGAGGGCGGCCTCGTGCCGGTCGAGCCGGCCGACCAGAGCGTCGTAGCTTCGTTCGGCGCGGCGGCAGCGGATCCGGTGGTGCGCCGCCAGGGCGAGCGACAGCACGGCCACCGTCAGGGCGAGGATCGTTACCGCCATGACGCGAACCCGCTGCGCTTCGGCAGGTGCCGCAAGACCCCCCAGGACATCATCTGCCGAACTTTAGGCGCGCCCCGTCCGGCGCACAACGGTTTCGCGCCGCTGCGGCGCGCCGGACGGGGAGGTCGTCAGTAGCGGTAGGGCTCGGGCTTGTAGGGGCCCGTGTCAGCCACGCCGATATATTCTGCCTGCTTCGGCGACAGCTTCGTCAGCTTGGCACCGAGCCTGCCGAGATGCAGCGCCGCGACCTTCTCGTCGAGATGCTTGGGCAGCACGTACACCTTCTTCTCGTACTTGCCGGCGTTGTGCCACAGCTCGATCTGGGCCAGCACCTGGTTGGTGAAGCTGGCGCTCATCACGAAGCTCGGGTGGCCGGTGCCGCAGCCCAGGTTCACCAGGCGGCCCTCGGCGAGCAGCAGGATACGCTTGCCGTCCGGGAACTCGATCTCGTCGACCTGCGGCTTGACGTTGTGCCACTTCATGTTGCGCAGGCCTTCGACCTGGATCTCGTTGTCGAAGTGGCCGATGTTGCAGACGATGGCGCGGTCCTTCATGGCCCGCATGTGGTCCATCGTGATGATGTCGACGTTGCCGGTCGCGGTGACGAAGATGTCGGCGCGCGGTGCGGCCTCTTCCATCGTCACGACCTCGAAGCCTTCCATCGCCGCCTGTAGCGCGCAGATCGGGTCGACTTCGGTCACCATGACGCGGGCGCCCTGGCTGCGCAGGCTCTGTGCGGAACCCTTGCCGACGTCGCCGTAGCCAGCCACGACGGCCTGCTTGCCGGCCATCATCACGTCGGTCGCGCGCTTGATCCCGTCGACCAGGCTCTCACGGCAGCCGTAGAGATTGTCGAACTTCGACTTGGTGACCGAGTCGTTCACGTTGATGGCGGGGACGAGCAGCTTGCCCTTCTTGGCCATCTCGTAAAGGCGGTGGACGCCCGTCGTCGTCTCCTCGGAGACGCCGCGCACGTCCTTCATGATCTCGGAATACTTCTCGTGCATCAGCTGCGTCAGGTCGCCGCCGTCGTCGAGGAGCATGTTCGGGGTCCAGCCGTCCGGGCCCTTGATCGTCTGCTCGACGCACCACCAGTATTCTTCCTCGGTCTCGCCCTTCCAGGCGAACACCGGGACGCCCGTCTCGGCGATCGCCGCGGCCGCCTGATCCTGGGTCGAGAAGATGTTGCACGAGCTCCAACGGACCTCCGCCCCGAGCGCCGTCAGCGTCTCGATCAGAACCGCGGTCTGGATGGTCATGTGCAGGCAGCCGGTGATCCGGGCACCCTTCAGCGGCTTGGATGCGCCGTATTCCTCACGCAAGGCCACGAGGCCGGGCATCTCGGTCTCGGCGATGTTGATCTCGCTGCGCCCCCACTTGGCGAGCGAAATGTCCTTGACCTTGTAATCGTGGGCAGTGCTCATCGAATGCTCCTGACGGCGCAGAAAATAGGTGCCGAATTGCTTGTATGATCTCGTGCCCCGAACGGGCGCGGGGACATATACCAGCAGAGACCGGATTTCTCAAGGCCGGGGGGGCGGAGGGCCGACGTCCTCGCCGAAGCCCGTCTCTACAAGGCCGGCCAGCGCATCGACTGCGGCGGCCGCCTCCGGGCCGTCCGCCGCGATCTCGATCCGCGCGCCGCGCGCCGCGCCGAGCATGAGCAATCCCATGATGGACAGGCCCGAAACGGTCTCCCCCTGGCTGCTCACCGTGACGTTCGCCTCGTAGCCTCCGGCCAGCTTCACGAACCTCCCGGCGGCGCGCGCGTGCAGGCCGCGCTGGTTGACGATCGTCACGATCCGCGTTTCCGGCATCGTCACTTCTTCGGGTCGACCAGATGCCGCGACGCCACCTTAATGTACTTCCGCCCCGCCTCCTCCGCACAGTCCACCGCCTGTTCCAGCGACGACTGACGGCGGACGCTGGCCAGCTTGACGAGCATCGGCAGGTTGACGCCGGCGATGACCTCGACGCGCCCCTTGTCGAGGACGGAGATGGCGAGGTTCGACGGCGTGCCGCCGAACATGTCCGTCAGCAGGACGACACCGTCGCCGTCGTCGACCGCGGCGATCGCCTCGACGATCTGGCGACGGCAGGCCTCGTTGTCGTCGTCCGGCCCGATGCAGACGGTGCGCGCCTGCTCCTGAGGACCCGTCACGTGCACGGCGGCCGCCAGCATCTCGTCGGCCAGCCGGCCATGGGTGACGAGAACCATTCCGATCATACGGAGTCCCTCGGTTCGTTCTGTGGGCTCGGGGGCTGCGGGCCCGGGGGCTGCGGGTCCTGGCGCGCGATGTCGCGATGCGCCACGCGGGCGCTGATGCCGCGCGCGCGGATCCACGCGCCGACCCGCTCGGCGAGATAGACCGAGCGGTGCTTCCCGCCGGTACAGCCGAAGGCGATCGTCAGATACGTCTTTCCCTCGCTCTCGTAGCGCGGCAGCAGCACGTCGAGCAGGCCGAGCAGATTGTCCAGGAAGGGCGCGAATCCCGCGTCTGCGGCGACGAAGGCGGCGACGTCGGCGTCCTGTCCGGTCCGGTCGTGGAGTTCCGCCTCGTAATGCGGATTCCGGAGGAACCGGACGTCGAAGACAAGGTCCGCCTCGCGCGGCAGACCGCGGCGGTAAGAGAAAGATGTCACGAAAACGTGCATGCCGGCGCCGCGATCCAGGCGGAAATTCCCCTGAAGCACGCGTCGCAGGTCGTGCACGTTGAGGTCGGTGGTGTCGAGGAGCAGGTCGGCGCGCTCGCGCAGCGGCGCCAGCAGGCGGCGCTCGTGGCGGATGCCGTCAATCGGTGCCCGATCCTCTGCGAGCGGGTGGCGCCGGCGGGTTTCCGTATAGCGGCGCTCGATGACGGCGTCGTCGCTGTCGAGGAAGACGATGAAGACCGGCAGCCCGAGCTCGTCCATGATGCGGTCGATCTCGGCCAGCATCTGCTCGGTGCCGAAATCGCGGGTGCGTACGTCGACGCCGATCGCCAGCGCGCGGGAGACTTCGTCCCCCGCGGTCATCAGGCTGCGCAGGAGCCGCAGCGGCAGGTTGTCGATCGCCTCAAATCCGGCATCCTCCAGCGCCTTCAGCGCTGTCGTCTTGCCCGCGCCGGACATGCCGGTCACGAGCACCACCCGTCGCGGCGCGGTGGCTGCGGCGTCGGCCGATTCCGGAGCTGTCGCGTCCGTCGGGATCAAGGCGGCCCTCGACCAGGAGAGAGGGAGCGGCGCCAATATCGGGGGACCGCGTCGTCGCCGCAAGGCCGCAGTCTCCGCCGTCCGCATCCTTCCCGCAGGAGGCGGTGCGGACCGTGGTGCCGCGATTGCGGCCCGTCGGCGCCCTTCTATATTCGGGGGCATGATCGTATCCGCCGCCACGAACTCTCTCGGGATCGCCCTCCCGCCCGCAGTGACGCGGGTCGTCGTCGCCATGTCGGGCGGCGTCGACAGTTCCGTCGCGGCCGCCATGCTGGCGCGCGAGGGCTACGATGTCGTCGGCGTGACGCTGCAGCTCTACGATCACGGCGCCGCGACGGCGGCCCGGCCGGGGTCGTGCTGCGCCGGCCAGGACATCCACGACGCGCGCCGCGTGGCGGAGCGTATCGGCTTTCCGCACTACGTGCTGGACTATGAGGATCGGTTCCGCGCCGACGTGATGGACGACTTCGCCGACACCTACCTTGCCGGCGCGACGCCGATCCCGTGCGTGCGCTGCAACCAGCGCGTCAAGTTCCGCGACCTGCTGGCCACCGCGCGCGACCTCGGCGCGGCGGCGCTCGTCACCGGGCATTACGTCCGGCGGATGCCGGGGCCGACGGGGGCGCAACTGTTGCGCGCCGTCGATCCCGACCGCGACCAGAGCTACTTCCTGTTCGCCACCACCCGCGAGCAGCTCGACTTCCTGCGCTTCCCGCTGGGCGGCATGGAGAAGCCGGAGGTGCGCCGGCTGGCCCAGGCGTTCGACCTGCCCGTAGCCGAGAAGCCGGACAGCCAGGACATCTGTTTCGTGCCGCAGGGCCGCTATGCGGCGGTCGTGGAGAAGCTGCGCCCCGGTGCGGCCGAGCCCGGCGACATCGTCGCGCTGGACGGGACCGTGCTGGGGCGCCATCGCGGCGTGATCCACTATACCGTGGGGCAGCGCCGTGGCCTCGACCTGGGTGCGCGCGGGGACGAGCAGGCGCCGCTCTATGTGGTGCGGCTGGAGGCCGAGGCGCGGCGCGTCGTGGTCGGCCCCCGGGCGGCGCTCGCCTGCGGCGACTTCACGGTATCCGAGGTGAACTGGCTGGGTGATGCGCCACTGGGCGACGGGCCGCGGCGGGTCGAGATCAAGACGCGGTCGGCCGCCGCCCCGGCCGCCGCCGACATCGCCACCGACGGCCCCGCGCGTGCCCGCATCCGGCCGGTCGAGCCGCTTTTCGGCGTGGCGCCCGGCCAAGCCTGCGTCTTCTACGACGGCGACCGGGTACTTGGCGGCGGCTGGATCGACCGTCCCGCCGCAGCGAGACGGGCAGGCTCCTCCGCCGCTTGACAGCCGGCGGCCCAACCCGCATATACGCCCGCGCTCCGGCGGCTCGCCGGACCCATCGCGTCGGCGGGATAGCTCAGCGGTAGAGCAGGGGAATCATAATCCCTTGGTCGGGGGTTCAAATCCCTCTCCCGCTACCACGCGATTTCAATGGGTCAGCTGCCCTTTCCGCCCCGGCGTCTTTTCGATGTTCGCTGGGGCCCAACTTGGCGCACCCCAGTTACACCCGCTGCGAGCGGCGATCTGCCGACGCGACGAGCGAGCGGGCAGGGGCTTCCGCTTTACGCTGTATCAACAGATGTAGGCGAGCCTGGGGGAACCAACCGTCAAACTAGGTGCCGATTTGCGCACCCGCTGGGTGATTCGATTCGGGGCGCTGTTCCTGGCCGATCTCATCGGGATCGGTTGCGCCATCCTGCTCTTCGGGCGCGGTTCCGACGGCATTGTGGCGACCGGACTGGCGCTCTCCGGCAGTCTCTATGGTCGTGGTATGGGCAGCCGTCATCGGGCTTATCGCTACGACGTGCAGCGCGCTGCAAATACATCGCGAACGTGCGATGTGCGCCGACGGTCAACGCCGCCCGCTTCACTCCCGGCGCTTGGCGAAACGCGGCGCTGGCAGCGAGGACGATCTGAACATCTGCTTTGAATGGTGCCGATGCCCGGATTTGAACCGGGGACCTACTGATTACGAATCAGTTGCTCTACCGCTGAGCTACATCGGCGCGGGGCGCAAAATAGGGGGGGCGGGGGCGGGGTGCAAGCGTGTTGGCCTGGTATGATGCATCCGGACCGGCCGGGGCGCCGGATTTGTGGAGACGTGGGGATGCGCATGCGGCCATTGGCCGAGTTTCCGGCGGCGGCGCGGCGGGGCGTGGTGGGGGTGCTCACCGACATCGACGATACGCTGACGACCGACGGCCGCCTGACCGCGGACGCCTACGCCGCGCTGGCGGCGCTGCAGGAGGCCGGCCTGTTCGTGGCGGCGATCACCGGCCGGCCGGCCGGGTGGTGCGATCACATCGCGCGGATGTGGCCGGTCGACGGCGTGGTCGGCGAGAATGGCGCCTTCTGGTTCCGCTACGACCATGCCGCGCGACGGATGGAGCGCTGGTTCGCCCGTGACGCCGGCGTTCGCGCCGCCGACCGGGCACGCCTGGCCGCGCTCGGCGAACGGATCCTGGCGGCGGTGCCCGGGTCGGCTATCGCCTCCGACCAGCTCTACCGCGAGGCGGACCTCGCCATCGACTTCCGCGAAGACGTGGCGCCGCTGCCGGAGACTGCGGTCGCCGAGATCGTCGCCATGTTCGAGGCCGCCGGCGCCGTCGCCAAGGTGAGCTCGATCCACGTCAACGGCTGGTTCGGCGACTGGGACAAGCTGAGCACCAGCCGGCTTTTCCTCGCCCAGACCCGCGGCATCGACATCGACGCCGCACGCGCGACGCTGGTCTTCGCCGGCGACTCGCCCAACGACGCGCCGATGTTCGGCTTCTTCGACAATGCCGTCGGCGTCGCCAACGTGCGCGCTTTCGCGGGCCGGCTGGCGGCGGAACCGCAATGGGTGACGGCGGCGGCCGGCGGCGCCGGCTTCGCCGAACTGGCGGCGGCCCTGCTCGCGGTGCGCTGAGAGGCACAACCCGGCAGCGCCCGTTCCGGCGTGCGCCGCCGCGCGGGGCAGGGTCGCGTCCGGCGCATGGTCCGCGCCTTGCTTCGGTCATCGACCGGCAGCTACAAGGCCGCTCCCGCCGTATCGGACCCAGCATGCGCCCCCGCTCACCCGTCGTCGTGACGGCGCTCCTCGCCGCCCTCACGGCGGTGCCGCCCGTGACGATCAACCTGTACCTGCCCTCGCTGCCCTCGATGGTGGCCGACCTCGGCACCACGGTGGCGATGGTCCAGCTGACGGTGACCAGCTTCTTCTTCGCCTTCGCCGCCGGCCAGCTGCTCTACGGTCCCCTCTCGGACCGCTTCGGCCGCCGGCCGCTGCTGGTCGGTGCGCTCGTCGTCTACCTGGTCGGCGGGATCGGCTGTTCCCTGGCCCCGACGGTCGAGCTCCTGGTCGCCGCCCGGCTCGTGCAGGCGATCGGCGCCTGCGGTGCGCCGGTCCTGGCGCGCGCCGTGGTGGTGGACCTCTACGGCCGCGAGCAGGCGGCGCGCGTGCTGGCCTATATCGGCGCGGCGATGGGCATCGTGCCCGCCTTCGGGCCCTGGCTCGGCGGCATCATCGAGACGCATCTCGGCTGGCGCGCCTCCTTCTGGCTGATGGTCGTGCTGAGCGTGCTGCTGCTGGTCGGAACGCTGCTCCTGCTGCACGAATCCAACCGGCGCAGCGATCGCTACGCGCTCGGCCCGGCGCGCATGCTGCGCAACTACGGCGACCTGCTGCGCCAGCGCGTCTTCGTCGGCTACGCCGCGACGCTGGGCTGCATGTTCGCCGGCGTCTACTCCTACATGACGGCGTCGCCGCACGTCTTCCTGGGCGTCCTGCACCTGTCGCCGGAGACGTTCGGCTCGTTCTTCCTGGCGACCGCGGCGGCCTGGACGGTCAGTTCCTACGTCACCGGCCGCATCACCCAGCGCGTCGGCATCGACCGGATGCTGGCCTACGGCACCGCGCTGGGCGCTGCCGCCGGGCTCACCCTGGCGGGGTTTATCTTCTGCGGGATCGTGACCGTGCCGACCATCCTGGGGCCGATGATGGTCTACGCCTATGCCATGGGCATCATCATCCACAATTCCATGGCGGGGGCGGTCGGGCCGTACCGCGAGATGGCCGGTGCGGCCTCGGCGCTGCTCGGATTCGTGCAGATGACGACGGCGGCGTGCGCCACCTTCGTCGTCGGCCTCTTCTACGACGGTACGGCGATTCCGATGGCGATCGGCGTCGGCGGGCTCAGCCTCGCCGGCGCGGTGATCTTCCGCCTGACGATCTGGCGGCACCGCGACTGGGCGGCTGCCTGAGCCTCAGCGCTTCCAGCCTCAGCGCCTCAGCCTGGGCGCTTCAGCCTCCGGGGGGCGGGTACCCGCCGGGATCAGTGGACCTTTTCGATCTTCGCCTTGCGGCGCAGGTCGGTGATCATGCCGACGACCGCCTCCTGGGCCAGCCGCTGTTCCAACTCGTCCTTGACCTTCTCGAAGGGCGGTGCCGGTTGCGTGCGGATGTCGTCCACGACGATGACGTGCCAGCCGAACTGGCTCTCGACCGGCACCTTGGTGTACTTGCCCTTCTCGAGGTCGAAAGCGGCCTTGCCGAAGGCCGGCACCATGTCGCTGCGCGAGAACCAGCCGAGCTCGCCGCCCTTGCTGCTGTTGTCGACCGAGCGCTCGTCGGCGAGCTTGCTGAAGTCGGCGCCGCCCTCCAGTGCCTTGATCGCCGCTTCGGCTTCGCCCTGGGTGTAGGTCAGGATGTGGCGGGCCTTCACCTGCTTCATTCCCTTGCCCTTGGCGAAGTCCTGGGCATACCGCTCCTTGACGGCCTTCTCCGTGGTGGCCGCGGCGATGACCTTGCCGAGCAGCGCCTGCTGCAGGATGCGGCGCTGCGCCTCTTCCAGCTGACGCTTGACTACGGGATCCTCGTCGAGCTTGCGGTCTTTCGCCTCGTTCATGACCAGCTTGGCATCGATCAGCCGGTCCAGGGCGACCGTCGCCTGTTCGCCGGGCGACAGCTTGGACAGTTCGGCGCCGTACAGCTTGATGGTGGCGTCCACCTCGGAGCGGTGGATCTCCTCCTTGCCGACGGTCGCGACCACGGGATCGTTCGACCGCTTCTCCTGGGCCGTCGCGGGGCCGGTCAGGGGCAGCACGAGAGAGACGAGGGCGGCGAGGCCGATGGCGGCCGGCCGGCAGGATATCGAGGGGAATCGAGACAAGGGGCGCTCCGTACTGCATCGGCAAGGGCGCACAGTAACCGGTCCGCCCTCCAGACCAAACGTCGGGTGGCGCATGTGGTGCGTACGGCGCGGCGGGAAAAGCGTCGCGGCTCCCGCCGTGCCGCCGCCGATCCGGACTGCCGGAAGCGGCTGCCCGGATCGGCAGGCCCGATCAGGATGCCCGATCAGGATGCGGGGCCCAGGCCCTTCTCCATGCGGTAGTCGTTCCAGAACTTCAGCCAGGACTCCTCGGGGTTCACCTTGTTGCCCTTCTTCTCCTCGTCCGCACGCCACGTCGTGTATTTGTCCGTGGCCTCGTCCCAGGCCGCCATGACCGTTGCCAGCCGCTCCAGGCGCTTCTCCTGCCAGGCCTGCGCCTCGGCATCCCACACGCCCTTCTCCTTCAGGTAGCGGATGGCGCCGTCGTGCCAGGGGGCGTCCGCCGGCGGCTTGCCGGCGATGTTCAGGGCCCAGTTCTGGGCGCTGCCGGTGGTGCCGGCGAAGTCTTCGAAGACTTCGTCGATGCCCTTGATCAGGGCGTAGACCTCGTCGTCGGACTGGCGGGCGTAGGTGACGATCATCGGGTAGCGGTAGCCGACGATATCCTTCGGCTTCTCCTTGGAGATGCCGGCGCCGGCCGTCTCCCGGTAGGGCTGGAAGAAATCGGCCACCTTGGAGATCTTGGCCCACCCCTCCTTGTTCTCGGGCGCGAACTCCGGCCAGGCGAGGCCGCGCGGGCTCGCCTCTATCTCGCGCGCGTTCGCCGAGGTGGTGACGCTGCCGAAGCAGTCGAGCTGGTTGGAGATGACGGCCGTCTTCAGGGCGTTGTAGCTGCCGAACCAGACCGGCACGACATCGGCCTGCGTGAGCCCGCCGAAGGCCAGATAAGCGTCGGTCTTCACGTTGACCGACGGGTTGCCCTTCACATAGCCGATGCGCTTTCCCTTCATGTCGGCAGGCGTCTTGATGCCCAGGTCTCCGGCGCAGGACATGCCGCCGCCGGCGAGCCGGCCGAGCACGATGCGCAGATCCTGCGGGCCCCATTGCGGGACCGCGAAATCGTAGGTGCCCTCGGTCGCGAAAAAGGCTTCGTTGGCGAGGTAGCCGTAGCTCGCCTTGCTGGTCGTCACCGGCAGCAGCCGTCCGATCGAGGTGCCCGAGGGCACGATCCGGACCCGCGTGTCGTGTTTCTTCATCAGGGCGTTGGCGATGCCGGAGGCTTCGGCATAGCCGCTGGAGCCCAGGTCGTAGGCGGTCCACACCATGGTGCCCGGCAGCTTCGCGTCTGCGGCTGCGGCTGCGGCGGCGGTTGCCGCCATGACGGCGCCCGCCGCCACGCCGGCGAGAAGCCGGCCGGCTCCCTTTGTCGTTCTCATCTCGTCCATCCTCCCGTTGATGTCGTCCTGCGAACCGGTACAGCCGGTTTCTCCAGTGGCGAGAGGATAGCCTGCACACGCGTGCCGGAGTAGCGCGATCACGCGGTCGACGCCGCCTTGCGCGCAAACGAAAAGGGCCGGCATCGGCCGGCCCTTCCGCAGTTTCGTCCGATGCCCCGGAGGGGCGCCGGTCAGAGTGCCGGGCCGAGGCCCTGCTCGATGCGGTAGTCGTTCCAGAACTTGGGCCAGGCGTCGTCGGGATCGACCTTGTTGCCCTTCTTCTGCTCCTCGCCGCGCCAGGTGTTGAACTTCTCGGTCGCGGCGTCCCAGGCGGACATGACCTTCTTCAGCCGCTCCAGGCGCTGCTCCTGCCAGGCCTGCGCCTCGGCATCCCACACGCCCTTCTCCTTCAGGTAGCGGATGGCGCCGTCGTGCCAGGGGGCGTCCGCCGGCGGCTTGCCGGCGATGTTCAGGGCCCAGTTCTGGGCGCTACCGGTGGTGCCGGCGAAGTCTTCGAAGACTTCGTCGATGCCCTTGATCAGGGCGTAGACCTCGTCGTCGGACTGGCGGGCGTAGGTGACGATCATCGGGTAGCGATAACCGATCAGGTTCTTCGGCTTCTCCTTGGAGATGCCCGCACCCGCCGTCTCCTTGAGCGGCTGGAAGAAGTCGGCGACGGCGCTGATGCGCTCCCAGCCGGCCTTGTCCTCCGGCGGGAACTCCGGCCATGCGATGCCGCGCGGGCTGGCTTCCATCTCGCGCGTGTTGGCCGAGGTCGTGACGCTGCTGAAGCAGTCCAGCTGGTTGGCGATGATCGCCGTCTTCAGCGCGCCGTAGCTGCCGAACCACACGGGCTGCACGTCGTTCTGCGTCAGTCCCGCGAAGGCCAGCGACGCGTCGGTCTTCACGTTGACCGACGGGTTGCCCTTCACATAGCCGATGCGCTTGCCCTTCAGGTCGGCCAGCGTGTCGATCCCGGCATCCCCGGCGCAGGCGAGGCCGTTGCCCGCGAGGCGGCCGAGCACGATGCGCAGGTCCTGCGGTCCCCACTGCTGGGTGGCGAAATCGTAGCTGCCTTCGGCGGCGAAATAGGTCTCGTTGGCGAGGTAGCCGTAGCCGGCCTTGCCGGTCGTCACCGGCAGCAGGCGGCCGATCGACGTTCCGGAGGGCACGATGCGCACCCGCATGTCGTACTTCTTCATCAGGGCGTTGGCGATGCCCGAGGCTTCGGCATAGCCGCTGGAGCCCAGGTCGTAGGCGGTCCACACCATGGTCCTGGGCAGTTTGGCTTCGGCCGCTGCCGCGGCGCCGGCACCCAGGGCGAGGGCGCCCGCGACGAGGCTTGCGACGGCGACGGGCCGCGCGAGGCCGGTACGGGTTGTCATCTGTTCCTCCGGATCGTGTGCGTTGATGCTTGTGGACGCAGTTCGCCGGGCCGCGCCATCACCTGGCGCCGCCGAGCGTCGGGGCGGATCATATCAAGGGCGAGGCGGGTTTCCAGCGCTGTCCGGACTCTGTCCGGACAGCCGTGTCGCTCCGGGTCAGTGTTGCTCCGGGTCAGTCGGCAGGGGCCTGGGCGATCAGCGTGCTGGAGGGCATCCGGTCCAGCCGCTCCTCGATGGCGCGGCGTACCGCCCGGAAGCGCGCGAGGTCCTTGCCGGCGAGCTTCGTGCCGCTCGGCAGCTTGATGCTCATCGGGTTGATCTGCTGGTTGTTGACCATCACCTCGTAGTGCAGGTGCGGGCCGGTCGACCGGCCGGTAGTCCCGACATAGCCGATGATGTCGCCCTGCTTCACCCGCTTGCCGGGTGTGACGTCCGGGGCGATCCGGCTCATGTGGGCATAGGCCGTGTCGTATTCCGCGTTGTGGCGGATGCTCACATACTTGCCGTAGCCGCCGCGGCGGCCGGCGAAGCGTACGGTGCCGTTGCCGGCGGCCATGATCGGCGTGCCCGTCGGCGCGGCGAAGTCGATGCCGCGGTGCATCTTGGAATAGCCCAGGATCGGGTGGCGGCGCATGCCGAAGCCCGAGGACAGGCGGGCTCCGTCGATCGGCGTGCGGAGCAGCGCCTTCCTGACGCTCTCGCCGTTCTCGGAGTAATAGTCGACCTCGCCGTCCTGAGTCTCGAAGCGGTAGAAGCGATAGGTCTTGCCGGCGACGGTCAGCGCGGCATAGCGCACTTGGCCGTCGTGGGCGATCGCCCCCTCGCTGTCCTGATAGCGCTCGAACAGCAGGTCGAAGCGGTCGCCCGCATGGATGTCGCGCTGGAAGTCCACGTCGTAGCTGAACAGGCGTATGTAATCGACCATGACCCGCGCCGGCACGCCCTCGGACGCGCCGTCCTCGAACAGGCTGTTGCGGATGCTGCCGCTGGCCCGCGCCACCTGCAGATCGAGCTGCTTCTCGCTTTCGAACGCCTCGAAGCCACCCTCGACCACCCGGCCGACGACCGCCTCGCGGTCGTAGCTCTTGGAGAGCCGCAGGCCGACGAGGCTGCGCTGCGCGGCTTCGCCCGGCTGATCCACGGCTGGCTGCGGCACATAGGTGAGGGTGATGGCCTGACCGATGCGCAGGCGGCGGGGATCGTAGACCGGCCGCAGGGCGTCGATCGCCTCATGCGCGTCGTTGCGGTCGAAGCCCTGGTCCATCAGCAGCTTGAGCAGCGTGTCGCCGCGGCCGACATGCACGGTCCGCTCGGCCGGCTGCAGCGCGCCGGGTTCGAGGGGGGGCCGCGACGGGCGGTCGGGGATGTCGACGATCATCGCCGACGTCGGCGGGAGCGGTGCCGCGGCCAGCAGGACATCGTCGACGTTCTGCGCGTGCGCGCGCTCCGGCCCGTTTGTCCCGCTCAGCGGGGCCAGCGCGGCAAGCGCGCCGACGAAGCCGATCGTGACGGCCGCCGTTCCGACCGCGCCGACCGCCACCGGCCGGAGACGGAGGAACCCGCCGATGCACCCGGCGGCGAACGCCAGCGGGATCATCGTGGCGGCGATCGGAATCCGCGCCGAGAGAGGAAGATTTCGATATCGCCTACGCCAGCCGCTTCTGCGCCCCATGAACCCGCCCGATCGTCCCGGATGTTTCTTGTCCTCGCCTCGATGCCGATCCGTCAGCGCCCGCTCCTGCCGCTATCGAGACGCCGCCGCAAGGCACGTCCGACTGGGAGGCTGCGGCCGCTCCCCATTCCCATGACGATCAGCCCCGGTCGGTTTTAGCCGAATAGCTGCAGCCTTTTCCACCCGTAAATCGGCGCGTTAGCGGGTTTTCCTGTCTCTGCATAAGAAGCTTCGCGCGCGATGGCGGCCGCTCCGCCGCCGCGTCGGCCCTATGAGGGGCATGGGTTTTGAAAAAAATGACGTGCCGGTGAAGATCGTGTTTGACAGCCGTCATGCATCCGCCATATAAGCCGCTTCCTCGCAGCCCGGTGGGTTGCCTGGCCGGCACAGACCGCCGGCTTTGCTGTTGAAAAAGTTGATAGAATGGAAGGGATGCGCGGGCGGCGCTGCGTCGAGCGATCGGCGTAACGGTTCGTCATGCGTATCCTGG